>JBDHLD010000021.1:0-52874 GCA_039586035.1 Gemmatimonadota bacterium
GGGGCACAGGGGCGGGACGGTGAGCGCCGCCGTCTTCGACAGGATCGGGGCACTCGTCGAGGAACGCCTGGAGGAGCTCCGTACCCTGATCGAATCCCGCGCTCGGGACCACGTGACCCGGGACAGCCACGGTGACCTGCACCTGGACCACGTCTACTTCTTTCCGGACCGGGAGCCCCCCGAAGATCTGGTGGTGGTGGATTGCATCGAGTTCAACGAGCGCTTCCGCTACGCCGATCCGATCTCGGACGTGGCATTCCTGGCCATGGATCTGGCCTATCACGGCCGCCGCGACCTCGCCCGGGTATGGGTGGACGCCTATTTCGCCTTCGCGGAGGACGCTTCGGGCCGGCGACTCCTCCCCTTCTATCGCTCCTATCGCGCGGCCGTCCGGGCCAAGGTCGACGGCATGCTGGCCCAGGAGCCGGAAGTGTCCGTGGCGGAGCGCGACGCCGCCGTGCAGCGTGCTCGCGGCCACTGGCTCATGGCGCTGGCGGAGCTGGAGCAGCCCGCACGGCGGCCCTGTCTTGTACTCGTGGCCGGTTTGCCGGGGACGGGGAAGTCCACTGTGGCCAGGGGTCTCGCGGAGGCAGCCGGACTCCACGTGATCCGAGCCGATGCGGTGCGAAAGGGCCTGGCGGGCCTGCCTCCGGATGCTCCCGCCGCCGCCGGGCTGGACGAGGGCATCTACACCCCGGCGTGGACCGAGCGGACCTACGCCGCTTGCCTCGACCAGGCCGAGGAGATCCTGTTTCAGGGGGGGCGTGTGGTGGTGGACGCCACATTCTGGCAGGAGGCACGCCGGAGCCCGTTCCTCGACGCCGGCATCCGGTGGGGCATCCGCACGCTGCTTCTGCAGCTGGTGGCGGAGCCGGAGGCGGTGAAGGCGCGGCTGCAGGCGCGGACGGCCGGGCCCTCGGATGCCGACTGGGCCATCTATCGGCGGTTGGCCGAGCGGTGGGAGGACCCGTCCGCCGCGACGGAGCGGACGCGGGCTACGGTCGACGCTTCCGGCGAGCCGTCCGAGGTGGTGACGGCCGCTATGGCGGTCCTGAGAGCCGTCGACCTGGTCGACTGAGTCCCGACGGCGGGGCAGAGAGGCTCCCACGAGCTGGTTCCTCGGGGGCTCGCTCACGGCCTGATTCGGGACCTTCCACACGTAGGGTAATTCCCCACCGGGCCATCCACCTATCCCCGACATCCCCGGGCATTCAATGCCCGACACCCCGCTGTTGCGCTTCATCCTATCCTGTTAGGGCACGAACAATTCCTCATCTGGATGTGAAAAATATGACAACGGCACGGAGAATGCCTGTATTCAAAGGGTTTTTCACGCTCGCGTTGGTTCTGACCCTTCCCACGCTCGCGTCCTGTGGCGGCGGTGAAGGAGACGGGAGCGCCAGCGAGGCCGCCGCGGGCGCTGCTGCGGGACCCGCCGCCTCTGAAGGTCTCACTCCCGAGCAGCTCGAGAAGGGCGTGGGGCCGATCACCAACCTGGAGCTGGCGGCCCTCGATCCGGAGCTCGCCGCCACAGGTGAAGAGACGTTCATCGTCAAGTGCTCGGCATGCCACAAGATGGACGACCGCTATGTCGGGCCGCCGCTTCGTGACGTGACGCAGCGCCGAACCCCCGAGTTCGTCATGAACATGATCCTCAATCCTGAGGGCATGGTGGCCGAGCATCCCGAGGTCCGGGCTCTGCTCGCCCAATACGCCGTTCCCATGGCGAACCAGAATCTGACGGAGGACGACGCTCGCGCGGTCCTCGAATACCTGAGGCGTGAGGCCGCCGAGACGCCGGCCGGCTCCTGATCCATTACACCCCGGCTCGGGGAGCAGGCCCCGAGCGAACCCAATCATGGAGAGGCGACCATGTTCGCGAACAAGCTGAGTCGATGGGCCATCGGCGCCGCGGCCCTGGCCGTGGCGAGTGTACTGGCCTTCGCGTGCCAGCAAGCTCCCCAGGCCGGTGCCGGCGGGATCGCCGACGCGGCCCAGGCGGTCTACGTGCCGCCCGGCGAATACGACGAGTTCTATGCCTTCATGTCCGGTGGCTACTCGGGACAGATCACCGTCATGGGTCTGCCCTCCGGCCGCTTGCTGAAGACGGTACCGGTGTATTCCCAGCACCCCGAAAACGGCTGGGGGTACTCGGAAGAGACCAAGGGCATGCTCATGACCTCGTACGGGTTCGTCCCTTGGGACGACTCGCACCATCCCGAGCTGTCCCAGACCGACGGCATTCCCGATGGTCGCTGGATCTTCATCAATGCCAACAACACCCCTCGGGTGGCGCGGGTGAGCTTGAGCACCTTCGAGACCGAGGAGATCGTGGAGATCCCCAACTCGGCAGGGAACCACGGCTCACCGTTCATCACGCCCAATTCCGAGTACATCGTGGCCACCACGCGGTTCAGCGTTCCGGTGCCGCAGCGTGACATGCCCATCGAGGAGTATGCCGGAAACTTCAAGGGCATGCTCTCGTTCGTCCGCGCCGATACGCCGGGTGAGATGGACGTGGCCTTCCAGGTGATCATGCCGGGCTACAACTACGACCTCGCGCACTCAGGCAAGGGCCCGTCAGAGGGCTGGATGTTCTTCACGTCGTACAACACGGAAGAGGCCCACACGTTGCTGGAAGTGAACGCCTCACAGCGCGACAAGGACTTCATCGCGGCCGTCGACATCCGCCGCGCCGAGGAATGCGTGGCCGGCGGTACCGCCGAACAGATGCCGGCCCGGTACTACCACAACTACATGGACCACGACACCCGCGGCGCCGTTTCCGAGGTGAAGGAGAGCGTGACCGTCATCACGCCCGCCGACTGCGCGAACCTGGTGTACTTCCTGCCCACGCCCAAATCGCCTCACGGCGTGGACGTGGATCCGACGGGTCAGTACATCGTGGGTGGCGGCAAGCTCGCGACCGTGATTCCCGTCCACTCGTTCGAGAACATGATCGCCGCGATCGCGGCGGAGGACTTCGAGCAGGTCATCGACGGGATTCCGGTGCTCACCTACGAGAGCGTGATCGCCGGTGAGGTCGAAAACCCGGGTCTGGGACCGCTCCACACCGAGTTCGACGGCAACGGCTACGCGTACACCACCGCCTTCATCAGCTCCGAGATCGTGAAGTGGGAGCTGGGCACCTGGCAGGTCGTGGACCGGATCCCGGTCTACTACTCGGTGGGTCACCTGATGATTCCGGGCGGCGACAGCCGGCAGCCCTGGGGCAAGTACCTGGTGGCGCTGAACAAGATCACCAAGGACCGCTATCTGCCCACCGGGCCCGAGCTCGCCCACGCCGCGCAGTTGATCGACATCAGTGGCGACAGAATGCGCATGCTGCTGGACTTCCCCACCATGGGTGAGCCGCACTACGCGCAGGGCATCGCTGCGGAGCTGCTTCTGGACAACCAGGTGCAGTTCTACGCGCTGGAAGACAACAACCACCCCTACGGCGTAAGAAGCGAAGCCGAGACGGGTGTCGAGCGTGACGGGAACGACGTGCACGTACGCATGACGACGATCCGAACCCACTTCGCGCCCGACAACATCGAGGGCATCCAGGTGGGCGACCGGGTCTTCTTCCACGTCACCAACCTCGAGCAGGATTGGGACGTTCCCCACGGCTTCGCGGCCATCGGCGCCAACACCTCCGAGCTGCTGGTCATGCCCGGAGACACGAAGACCATCATCTGGGAACCGGCTCAACCAGGCGTGTACCCCTTCTATTGCACAGACTTCTGCTCGGCCTTGCACCAGGAGATGCAGGGATACGCCCGCGTGTCGCCCCGGGGCTCGAACGTCCCACTCCGGTGGGGCACCGGCGGCAGCTGGACTTCCGCCGACAACTGAACGCCTGAGACGGAGCGAGGGAGGGGCGGCCTGATGCTGCCCCTCCCGGACTTCGCCAACAGGACCTGGAGCGTCACGCATGAAGGCCAGCATGGATGTCCCGGCCCCGGTCGCACCCGACCTGGAGGTCCCGCTCATCGAAGCGCCCGCTGGACGAGGTCCTGATGCGATACCGCCTGACGTTACCGGGCGCCGGAAACCGGACAACAAATTGAGTACACGTTCCCGAGTGTTGGTGGCCCTCGCCGCCCTCGCATTGGGATTGGTATACGTTCAGCCTCTGTGGAAAATCGCTCTGGAGGCCCCCCAGTATCCCGAGGGAATCGGGATGCAGATCTGGGTGAACGACATCCGTGGCGAGAAGCCCAATGACCTCAAGAACATCAATGGGCTCAACCACTACATCGGCATGAAGGAAATCCACCCGGAGTCGATTCCGGAGCTGCGGGTCATGCCCTGGATCATCGGGGCCCTGATGATCTCGGGGCTGCTGGTGGCGCTGGTGGGCAACCGCAAGCTGCTCTACGTATGGGTCGTTGCCTTCTTGCTCTTGGCGGTGGCGGGAATGGTGGATTACTACGTCTGGGGATATGACTACGGGCACAGTCTCGACCCGACAGCGGCCATCAAGATCCCAGGGATGTCGTATCAGCCGCCCCTCATCGGGTCGAAGCAGATCCTCAACTTCGTGGCGTCTTCCTGGCCTGGGCCGGGCGGGTGGGCGGCGGCCTTCTCCTGCGGCCTCGGCTTGATCGTGGCCTTCACCGAGTTCCGGCACGTCCGCAAGGAACGAAACGCGGCTTGATTCGCATGCATCCGATCACGAGAAGGGCCCTACGACGCCTCATGGTGACCCTTGGTCTGCTGGCCGTCTGGGCCTGCAGCCCGCAGCCCCAACCCATCGCGTACGGGGACGACGCCTGCGAGACCTGTCTCATGGGCATCGCCGACGAGAGGTGGGGGAGCGAAATCGTCACGCGGACCGGCAAGATCCACACCTTCGACTCGGTGGAATGCATGGTCGCGTACCTTCTGCACGAGGCTGAGCCGGAGGAGGTCCACTCCGTCTGGGTCACCGACTTCGCCGATCCTCCGACGCTGATCTCCGTGGCCGAGGCGTTCTTCCTGAGAAGCGACAACCTGAAGAGTCCCATGGGCCTGGGTCTCACCGCGTTCGGTGAGGAGAGCATCCGCTCCCGGGCGGTTCTGGACTCCTTCGGCGGCGACCTCTTCTCGTGGGATCAGGTGGTCGAGCACGTGCGGTCCCAGTGGCCCGAGGGTGGGCCTCACGTCAAGCCCCGGATGAGCCGGGCGCTCCCATAGCATGCCCGAATGGGCATGCTCGACCGGCGCACAAGCCGCAGGGGCGAGCCATGAGACTACGTCTCCCCAATAAGCCCACCCTCCGTCGCCACCCCTTCGCGGCGTTGATCCTGATCCTGGGCGGACTCGCGTTGGCCGTGCCAGGCCGGGGTACCTCGATCGACACGTTGCGTCACGAGACGCTGGCGGCGGCCGCTCCCCTCCCGCGCGACCTGGCCTCCGATGCCGCGGGCGCCCTCGTCCCGCCGACGGGAAGGGCGGCGTCGGGCGTCGCTCCGTCCTCCGCGCCGGCCGAGGCGACCGATCAGGATCCTGCGAAGGCAGATGCCGAGGCAGGGAGCGCGGAGTGGGTCGTAGCGCCGGGTACGGACCTTTCCACGATCACGCGGGCCCTGGAGCTGGCCCGGAGCGGAGACCGCATACTCGTCAGGTCCGGTATCTACCGGGAGCCCACGCTGACCGTGGACAAGTCGGTGGCCATCGTGGGCGAGGGGCGACCAGTACTCGACGGGCAGGGGGAACGTCAGCTGATGACCATCCTGGCGGACGACGTGTCCGTGTCCGGTTTCGTTTTCAGGGACGTGGGCGTGTCGTTCGTGGAGGACCGAGCGGCGGTCCGCGTCGAGGACAGCCTCGGCTGTCGGATCGCGGACAACCGCTTCGAAGACGCCTTCTTCGGTATCTACCTGGCCAACAGCGGATCGTGCGAGATCCTGGACAACGAGCTGTCAGCGCGGGCGGTCCGGGAGAGTCAGTCGGGCAACGGCATCCACCTCTGGTACTCGCGGGACGTGACGGTCCGAGGGAATCGGATCACCGGTCACCGAGATGGGATCTACTTCGAGTTCGTGGAGGACAGCACGATCGAGGGCAACGAAAGCATAGGCAACCTGCGGTACGGCCTGCACTTCATGTTCTCGGACCGCTGCTCGTACTCGGACAACGTGTTCGCGGAGAACGGCGCGGGCGTCGCCGTCATGTACACCGAACACGTATCCATGCGGAACAACCTGTTCGACCACAACTGGGGCAACGCGTCCTTCGGCATCCTCATGAAGGACATCCGCGACTCCGAGCTCGTCGGCAACACCTTCCGCCGGAACTCGATCGGGATCCTCGCGGAGGGGTCGAACCGACTGCAGGTGTTGGACAACGACTTCGTCCAGAACGGGTGGGCCGTCAAGATCATGGCGAACTCGCTGGACAACGTGTTCACACGCAACAACTTCGTGGGTAATTCCTTCGATGTCGCGACCAACAGCCGTCGCTCCTACAGCACGTTCGAGGGCAACTACTGGGACGACTACCGCGGCTATGACCTGGATCGTGACGGTGTGGGTGACGTGCCGTTCCGGCCCGTGCGGCTATTCTCCCTCATCGTGGAACAGAACGAGCCGGCCCTGGTCCTCCTACGTAGCTTTCTCGTGACACTGCTGGACGCCGCGGAGCGTGTGGTCCCGGCGCTGACGCCGGAAACCCTCGTCGACGAGCGGCCGAGCATGCGGAGAATCCAATGATCGAGATCCGTGGCCTCCACAAGCGCTTCGGGGCCCTGGAGGTGCTGGACGGGGTCGACGTCGACGTACGCCCCGGACGAGTGACGGCCATCGTGGGCCCGAACGGATCGGGCAAGACCACGCTCATCAAGGCCCTGCTCGGGTTGGTCAAGCCGGACGGGGGCGTGATCTCTTTCGCCGGGCACGCCCTCAACGGTGACTCGGCGTACCGGAGGCGCATCGGCTACATGCCTCAGATCGTCCGTTTCCCGGAGAATCTGAGCGGCCGGGAGCTCCTGAACATGCTCGCGGACCTTCGGAACGCGCCACCGGAGCAGGACGGTGAGCTGGTCGAGCAGTTCCAGCTCGAGAAGGAGCTCGGCAAGCCCTTCCGGACGCTGTCGGGGGGCACGCGCCAGAAGCTCAACGCGGCGATCGCGTTTCGCTTCGGCGCCCAGCTCCTGATCCTGGACGAGCCCACTGCCGGACTGGATCCAGTGGCTGCCCGGATTCTCAAGGACAAGATCCGGCGGGAGCGGGACGCAGGCCGCACCTTCATCCTGACTTCCCACATCATGGCGGAGCTCGAGGACCTGTCGGACGACATCGTCTTCCTCTTGGACGGCAAGGTCCGGTTCCAGGGTCCGGTCGCGGAGTTGCTGACCCACGCCGGGGGAGAGGACCTGGAGGAGGCGGTGGCTCGCTTGATGATGGAAGGAGGCGCGCCGTGAGCTCGCTCGCCAAGGTCTTCAAGTACGAGTTGCGGGACGTGGCCAGGGCACGCGCCGTCGCGGCCTACGGGCTGTTTCTCCTGCTCGCCACGGAGGCACTGTTCCGCTTCAGCGGTGTGGGTCCCAGGGCGCTCCTGAGCATGGTCAGCGTCATCCTGTTCCTCGTCCCCCTCGTCAGCGTGATCCTGGGGACCGTATACGTCTACAACTCCAGAGAATTCAACGAGCTCCTGCTCTCGCACCCGGTGGGCCGCCGGGAGCTGTTCGGCGGTCTCTACCTGG
The DNA here is from genome assembly GCA_039586035.1 of Gemmatimonadota bacterium. Lineage (GTDB taxonomy): Bacteria > Gemmatimonadota > Gemmatimonadetes > Longimicrobiales > Gaopeijiaceae > JBDHHQ01. The sequence continues at coordinate 7,691 of JBDHLD010000021.1, forward strand.
GGTTGGCCGTGCCCCTCTCCGTTGCCGTCCTGGTCGGGATCCTCCTCCCCGCCGTCTGGCACGGAGCCCTGCGGGTGCCCGAGGTGAGCGGGACTCTGACACTTCTGGCCGGAGCTGGCGCCTTCCTGACCTTCATCTTCGTGGCTCTCGCGTTCGTGATCGCCGTGCGCCTGGAGGATCGCGTCAGGGGCTTGGCCACGGCGCTGGTGCTCTGGTTGGTTCTGGCTGTCCTGTACGACGCGGCCGTGCTCATGGCGGTGAACGCCTTTTCCGCGTACCCCCTCGAGAAGCCGGTCCTGGGCATGATGCTGCTGAACCCCATCGATCTTGCCCGCGTCGTTCTCCTGATGAACTTCGACGTGGCCGCCCTCATGGGCTACACGGGAGCCGTGTTCCAGGACTTCTTCGGTGGCCCGGTGGGAGCCGCCGTAGCCGTGACCGCTCTCACGGCGTGGGTGGTGGCGCCGCTGGCCGTGGGGGCACGGCTGTTCGCCAAGAAGGACTTCTAAGTCCGGAGGATTCGAAGAGATAGCGCCATGTACGCCAAAGCGCTTTCCGTCTGGTTGCTGACACTTCTGGCGGCGTTCGCCATGGGAGCGCTGCGGACGGCGTGGCTCCTCCCCACGCTGGGGAGCCGAGCGGCCCACGTCTGGGGCACCCTGGCCTTTCTCGCCGTGTTCGTCTGGTTGATCTGGCGAACCGTCGCGTGGATGTGCCCGGCGCTGGATCGCCGGTCGCTCGTGCGCATCGGCGTGTTCTGGGTGGCGCTCACCGCCAGCTTCGAGTTCCTCTTCCAGCACTACGTACTCGGGGTACCCTGGTCCGTGCTTCTGTCGGACTACAACGTGTTCGAGGGCCGGCTTTGGGTCCTGGTCCTGGTCACCTCCCTGATCGGCCCGGCCGTCCTGGGGGGCATCCAACGAGGAGGCACTGATGAAACGTAAGCACACGGCCCTGGATGGGGCCGGCGCGGGACTCATGGCGGGGCTCTCCGTCATCGTGCTCTTCTTCGTCTACGACGTCGTGACCATGAGCCCCCTGGCCACGCCCATGGAATTCTCGCGGGTCCTGTTCGGTATTGGCGGTCCGGGGCTGGGCCTGTCGGAGTCGAGCGGCACCCGCCTGACCGCGGTGGCCACGGCCCTGTTCCGGCTGGTGGCCTACACGGGCTTCCACTTCCTGGTATTCGCCGTCCTGGGTGTGGTAGCCGCCAAGCTGTTCGCCCGCTATAAGATCCCGGCGAACCCCATCACCGGCATGGTCTTCGGCCTCACGGTCTGCACGATTGTCCTGTTCGCGGCTTTCGTGCTCGTCTGGCCCCCGGTTACGACGCCCGGGCTCGTAGGCGTCCTGGCGGCGAACGCGGTGGCGGGAGCCATCCTCGGGCGGCAGCTCGGCAAGAGGACCGCCGAGGCGCCTGCCGGCTGACCCCGGACCCCTCCGGCGGGACGCCGGAGGACGGTCACCTCAGGGGATCCACACCGCGCCCATGCGATCGCACCGGTCCCCGGCCTGCCCTTACGGGTCGGAGGGTTGACCCGCGTGCCGGTGAGGTTTTTATTCATTTGTAGAATAAATGACCCTCTACCCTTCGGTGAGCACGTGCCTGGTCGATTCCTTCCTGAGTTCGAGTTGTACGTGATGCTCGCGGTCGCGCGCCTCGGTGACGGTGCCTACGGAGCCTCGGTGCGCCAGGAGATCGAGGGCCGGACGGGTCGGCCGGTCTCCATCGGCGCGCTCTACGCCGCGCTGGGGCGCTTGGAAGCCAAGGGCTACCTGCTGACGCAGAAGGCGGATCCCGAGCCCGGTCGACGCGGTCGACCACGCAAGTACTGCCGGTTGACCGCGGCCGGCGAAGACGCGGTCGCCCACTCCGCGGAGATGCTCGGGCGGATGATGGAGGGGCTGCGGCTGGCCGGTGATGCGGGAGGGACGACGTGAGCGCAGGACCAGACCTCTCCACGCCGCCGCCCCGAATCGCCCGAGCGCTCCTGTCGGTCGTGCTTCCTGCGCCGGATCGCCGCTTCGCGCTGGCCGACCTGGAAGAGGAGCTCGAGCAGCGGGTGGCCCGCGACGGCGCCCGGTCGGCCCGTTCATGGTACCGACGACAGGTGCTTCGGTCGGTGCTCCCCGGCCTCCGCTCCCGCATGGCGGCATTCTCGCGCTGGCTGCCCGGAGGGGACACGCGGCGGAAGCAGCGAGTGGAGGCCGGCTCGGCGGAGGACCGGCACGGGATCGCGCGTCAGAGGGGTAACGCCGTCGTGACCTTCCTGGGCGATCTGCGCGTCGGGTTTCGGAGCCTTCGCAGGGCACCGCTGGCTCTGACCATCACCGTCCTCTCCCTGGGATTGGGGATCGGAGCCGTCACCGCGGCGTACGCGGTCGTCAACTCGCTACTGTTCCGTGCTCCGGTGGGCCTGTCTCAGCCAGACCGACTCGTCACGCTCTACACGAGCGAGGACGGCGGCGACGCGTACGGCCTCTCTTCGTTCCCTGACTACGAAGACGTTGCGCGGGAGCTCGAGTCGTTGGAAGGTGCCGCGGCGATCGCGATCCGCAGCCTCGACCTCGGCGGAACCCTCGAGCCCAGGGCCCTGCTGGCCGAGGAGGTCACGGCCAACTACTTCGCCGTCACGGGGATCCGGCCCGTGATCGGGCGGGCGTTCGCAGTGGGGGAGGGGCAGCCGGGCGCCGCCCAGCCGGTCGCAGTGCTGGGGCACGATCTGTGGGTCCAGCAGTTCGGTGCCGACTCGGGCGTCGTGGGCGGCACCGTTCGGCTCAATGGACGTGAACACACGGTCGTAGGCGTCGCCCCCGACGGCGTCGTGAGTCGACGGGCCCCGCTGGAACCCGACGTCTGGGTGCCGCTGGGCAGCGTGGAAGGCCCCGAGAGCCCCCGGAACGCCGGTCTCCGGGATCGTGGCGAACGGCGGTTCTTGATTCTGGCCCGCCTGCGCCCTGGTGCCTCACTCCCCAACCTCCGCGCTCAGGCCACCGTGCTGGAGGATCGGCTGGCCGAGGAGTATCCTGGCGACTGGACGGATTCAAGGGGGCGCGGGCGGGTGCTCACCGCCATGTCGGAGAGGGACTCGCGTCTGAAGCCGGGGACCCAGGCCCTACTGGGCGGCATCGGCGTCTTCTTCGTCGGGACCACCGGCCTCATCCTCCTGATCGCTTGCTCCAACGTGACGAGCCTGTTTCTGGCGCGGGCCAATCGAAGGAGCCGGGAAATGGGCGTACGCGCCGCTCTGGGGGCAGGCCGCGGCCGGCTCATCGCCATGCTTCTGACGGAGGCCCTGATTCCGGGAGCTGCCGCAGGCCTCGTGGGGTTGCTGGTCGCGGCCTGGATCGTGGGTCTCGTGGCGGGCGCATCGCTCCCGATGAACCTCCCGGTCCGCCTTTCCATCGATCTCGACGGCCGGGTTCTCGGCTTCGCCGCTGCCACGGCCCTAGGCGCCAGCCTGATATTCGGCCTGCTCCCCGCGCTTCACGGCTCGCGGCCGGACATCCTTCAGGCGCTGAAGGGCGACGGACGGGTCCGTCGGAAGGGGCGTATGCGCGCTCGGGACGCCCTCGTCGTCGTCCAGTGCGCGGCATCGTTGGTGCTGCTCGTGGGGGCGACGCTGTTCGTGCGTGCGCTGGGCAGCGCGACGCGGACCGAGCTCGGCGTCGACCCCGAACGGGTCGCCGTGGCGACGCAGACGCTCGCCCTCGAGGAGCATGGACCCGAGCAGGGCATCCAATACTACAAGGACCTCCGCTCCCGCTTGGCTGCCGTGCCGGGTGTAGAGGACGTCCAGCTGTCCCGGAGCCTGGAGCTGACATTGCTCCTCGTCGGGGCCCGAGTAGAGGTGACGGTCGACGGCACGGATCCGAGTCCGGACCGGGAAGAGACGTACTTTCGCAATACCGTCACTCCCGGATACATGAGGATGCTGGGCATCCCGCTTCTTCGCGGGAGGTCGTTCCAGGAGAGCGATGGCCTGGAGGCGCCTCTGGTGGCGGTGGTGAACCAGACTCTGGCGGAACGCTTCTGGCCCGGGGAAGACCCTCTCGGCCGGCAGTTCGAGGTCGCCGACCCCAGCGCCGCGCGCCACGGTCTCGCGCACGAGCCCCGGACCTTCCAGGTCGTGGGCGTCGCCGCCGACGGCAAGTACGGGGACTTCGACGAGGCGCCGACGCCGTACTTCTGGACCTCCCTGTATCAAGACTACGCCTCGACGGTGGCGGTGTCGGTGAAGGGCGTCGAGAGCGCTGAAGCGATGATCCCGGTGCTCCGGGAACACGTGGTCTCGGACATCGACCAGGTGCAGCTCCTTCCTCCCTCGACCTACGCCAGTCAGCTGTCGATCCAGTTCGTGCATCTCCGGGTCGCCTCCCGCCTGCTCACGTGGGGAGGAGCGTTCGGGCTCTTCCTGGCGGTGATCGGGATCTACGGCATCGTCTCGGTCGCCGTCACCCAAAGGACCCGTGAGATGGCGGTCCGCATGGCCATCGGCGCGGAGCGTGGGCAGGTCCTGCGCGTCATCGTCCGGGAGGGAATGACGCTCGCACTGCTGGGGCTCGCGCTGGGCGTCCTGATCGCGCTACCCGCGGCCCGCGCCGTGCGAAGCGTGTTGGCCGGCGTGAGTCCCCTCGACCCGCTGGCCTTTGGGGCGGGGTTGGGTGTGCTGCTCCTGGCTGCTTTGCTGGCCAGTGTGATTCCTGCCCGTCGCGCCACACGCATCGATCCGATGCGCACGCTCCGCCAGGAGTAGGCGGGGCCCGAGCCCGAAGCTTCAACGGCCATTCCATCGCCGTGGCACTGGCCCATCGGCTACCTGTTTCCTATACTTCGTTACGCGAAGTATCGCGTGGCGAAGCATTGGAGGGAGGACACCCGAGCGAATGACGAGCCCGAACGTGTTCAGTGCCGACCTGAAACGGGGTAGCATGGCGCTGTTGGTCCTGTCCGTGCTGGACGGAGAGACGCGTCACGGATACGAGATCGGCAAGCTGATCGAGCTCAGGTCCGGGGGAAAGCTGGAATTCAAGGTCTCCACGCTCTATTCGGCGCTTTACCGAATGGAGAGCAAGGGGTGGATCAAGGGACGGTGGGTGGAGAAGACGGGGCAGCGGAGGCGTTGCTACTACACCCTGACCGCCAAAGGCAAGGACATCTTGTCTTTGCGGCGTCAGGAGTGGGCGTCCTTCACCGCGGTGGTGAACGAGGTGATCGGAGTCAGCCATGCGTGACTGGAAGGGTTTTCTACGGGAGCGGCTGAACCTCGAAGGCGTGCGGCGTCACCGGGACGAGCGCATGCTGAACGAGCTCGCCGACCATCTGGCGGATCTCTACGACGAGGCCCTCATCCGCGGCGCCACCCCCGAGGAGGCGGAGGCCCTGGTGCTCCACGAGCTGGGGGACATGGACGCCGCCGCCAGCGAGCTGAGTCGCTCTCAGCCTCTGGAGCCGGGCGCACGGGCGAGCCAGTGGATCGAAGGTCGAGAGGACGTGGCTCGCCGCGGAGGTGGCCGCCTGACCGTCTTGGCCGACGCGCTGCGCGATCTCCGCCTCGCCTGTCGAGCCATCGGGCAGCGACCGCTCTTCGCCGGGATCGTGATCGTGGTGCTCGCGCTGGGCATCGGTGCCACGACGGCCATCTTCACGCTGGCGGACGCCATCGTGCTTCGTCCTCTCCCGTTCGACGACGCCGAGAGGCTCGTCTCGATCAGTCACGCCGCGCCGGGCCGCGGGCTGGACGACGTCGGCCAATGTGCGGCTTGGCACCTCACCTACGAGGACGAGAACCGGGTGTTCGAAGAGGTCGGAATGTACTCGTCCGGCTCGGTCGCCGTGACCGGCGTGGGCGATCCGGCCTCCCTGCGCGCCTTGTTCGCTACGAGCGGCGTCTTCCGGGCTCTCCGGCTCGAGCCGGTGGTGGGTCGCGGCTTCACCCGTGAGGACGAGGCGCCCGGGGCACCCCAGGTGGTCCTTCTGAGCGCCGGGTACTGGGAGACGCGGTTCGGGGCGGACCCGGCGGTCATCGGCCAGACGCTGCGCGTGAATGGGGTGACGCGGGAAGTCGTCGGCGTGCTGCCCCCGGAGCTGGCCGGGCTCGAGCAGGCCCCGTCGCTGATTCTCCCGCTCCGCTTCGACCGCTCCACGGTCTTCGTGGGCAACATCGGCTTCGGCGCGGTGGCGCGACTCGACGAGGGCGTCACCCTGGAGCAGGCTCAGGCCGATCTCGCCCGCATGTTGCCCCTGGCCTGGGAGAAGTTCCCGGGGGGGCCCGTCTCGAGCTCCAGCGATCCGGCGGCATACACGGCCGTCCTGGAGCCCCTGAAGGACCGTCTCGTAGGCTCGGTGGCGAACCTCCTGTGGATTCTCCTCGGGGGCGTGGGCGTGGTCCTGCTCATCGCGTGCGCCAACGTGGCCAACCTCTTCCTCGTTCGGGCCGAGGGCAAAGAGACGGAGATGGCGGTTCGGACGGCCATGGGCGCCAGCCGCTATCGCATCGGGTGGGAGTACATGAGGGAGAGCCTCCTTCTGGGGGTCTTGGGTGGAGCGGCGGGTTTGGCACTCGCGTTTGGGGGCCTACGGATACTGGTCGCCACGGGTCCGGCAGAGCTCCCGCGTCTCCAGAACCTGTCCCTGAGCTCGACGGTCCTGTTGTTCACGGCGGTCGTATCGGTGGGGACGGGCCTGCTTTTCGGGCTGGTGCCGGGGCTCAGGCACGGCCGCGGCGGGCTCGTGAACGCGCTCAAGCAGGGCGGCACGCGGGGCCTGGGAGGGCCGGCGCAGAACCGAGCCAGGAACATCTTGGCCATCGGCCAGATGGCGTTGGCGCTCGTCCTCCTGGTGGCCTCGGGTCTCATGCTGCGGAGCATGCAATCTCTCAGGGACGTCGATCCGGGGTTCGTCACCCCCGAAGAGGTCCTGGCCCTCCGCATCTCCATTCCAGGCTCCGAGATCGGGGACCTGGAAGAAACGGCTCTCGCCTTCGAGCGCATCGCTCGCCGGCTGGAAGAAGTCCCGGGCGTGACCTCGGTGGCCATGGCGACGCGCATCCCCATGGACGGATCCGGCAACGTGAACCCCTTCTACGTGGACGGCATCCCGGCGCCCGGCGGGGGCTCGCCGTCCCGCCGTCACAATTGGATCGGCGAGGGCTACTTCGAGGGTCTGGGCATCCCCCTCCTGGCCGGTCGGAGCTTCTCCTGGGACGAGATTCACAGCCGCTTTCCCGGCGCGATCGTCTCCGAGAGCCTGGCGCGGGAGTATTGGGGGTCCCCCCAAGCGGCCATCGGCGGCCGTGTGGCGGCTCGACCGGACCCTCCGCGCTGGCATGAGGTCGTGGGCGTGGCGGCAGACGTGCGCTACCAGGGAGTGAACCAGGATCCCCCGCTCATGGTGTACTGGCCCCAGGTGACCCGCGCCTTCTGGGAAGGATGGGCGCCCGATTCGGTTCAGACGTGGCGGGGCATGGGCTACGCCATCCGCAGCGGACGGGTCGGCACGCCGGGGCTCGTTGACGACGTGCGGGAGGCAATCTGGGAGGTGGCACCAAACTCTCCCGTCCGGCGTGTGCGGCCGCTCTCCGACCTCATGGCCCAATCCGTCGCCCAGACTTCATTCACGATGGTGCTGCTTACCGTGGCCTCCGCGGCGGCTCTACTCCTCGGTCTCATCGGCGTGTACGGCGTCATCTCCTACGCCGTGAGCCAACGTACGAGGGAGCTCGGGGTCCGTCTGGCCCTGGGCGCGCGAGCCGAGGACATCAAGCGGATGGTGCTCCGGCAGGGGTTGCTGCTCTCCCTGGCCGGAGTGGCGATCGGTGTCGTGCTGGCGGCGGGACTCACCCGCTTCATGGCTGGTCTGCTGTTCGGCGTTGGCGTGACGGATCCCCTGACCTACCTCGTCGTCGCGGCCGGATTGACCGCGGTGGCACTGGGGGCGAGCTACCTGCCTGCTCGGCGCGCGGGGCGGGTCGATCCCATCGTGGCCCTGTCGGCGGAGTAGCGCGCTCCGGGCCAAGGATTCCGGCTGACCGAACGGGCGCGAAGCACGTCCCCGGGCGCTCGTAATCGGCGTCGGGGAAGTGTCCGGGCCGGCTCCCCGCAGGCGTTCGGAGTTCCGCGATCCAATGCCTTGACAATCGACAACAACCGGTTGAGCTTACGGTGCCGTGGTGTAGATTAGCAAAGTATCGGCCGATCGGCAGCAGAAGCTGCGGCTACGGCGCCGACTCGTGACCCGAGGCGTCCATGAAGAAGGCCAAGCCCGACCTGCTACACGGCACCCTGGATCTGCTCATCCTCCGGATGCTGGATCGCGGACGGATGCACGGCTGGGCCATCTCGAAGCACATCCGCCAGATCTCGGACAACGTCCTGGAGGTGAACCAGGGGTCTCTCTATCCTGCACTCTATCGGCTCGAGAAGCGCGGCTGGATCGAGGCGGAATGGGGCGTTTCTCCGTCCGGTCGCAGGGCCAAGTTCTACCGGCTCCTCCCGGCCGGTGGGCGACAGCTGGCCCTGGAGGATCGGCATTGGCGGGAGTTCTCTGCGGCGGTGGACCGCGTGTTGGGCATCGGCCGGATTGAAGCGGCCGAACCCGGGTAGCGCGCACCACACCTGGAAAAGGCGGGGCCATGTCAGGGCGACTGCGGCGCATGCTGCGCATCCTGCTCGAGAAGGACAGCGTCGAGCGTGAGATGGACGAGGAGATGCGGTTTCATGTGGACATGGAGACCGAGGACAACCTCCGTGCCGGCATGAAGCCCGAAGAGGCGCGCCGCGCCGCGCTTCTCAAGTTCGGAGGCGTGGAGCGCTTCAAGGAAGAGGCCCGCTGGGCAAGGGGGGGACGGGTGGTGGAGGACTTCTGGTGGGACGTGCGCCTGGCGCTTCGCAGCCTGCGGCGAACGCCCGGCTTCACGGTGGTGGCTCTGGCCATGCTGGCTCTCGGCATCGGTGCCAACACCGCGATCTTCAGCGTGATCAACGCGGTACTCCTGCGGCCGTTGCCGGGCCACGAGCCGGCCCGGCTCGTACAGGTGTTCGAGACCCACATGGCCCAGGGCTGGGACCACTTCTCCTTCTCCCAGATGAACCTGCTGGACCTCATGGAGAGCAGCACGTCCTTCGAGGCCATCGGTGCGATAGCAGGCGGTACCGTGAACCTGACCGGAGACGGTCCACCGGCACGGATCGGAGTGAGCTCGATCACGCCCGGCTTCGTCCAGATGCTCGGCCTGAAGCCGGTGCTGGGTCGGGCCTTCCGCGCGTCGGACCTGGACGGATGGGACAGGCGTCGGGTCGTGATGGTGTCCGAAGACACGTGGCGGAGCCGGTTCGGCTCCGATCCCGCCATAGAGGGCCGCGTCATCCAATTGGACGGAGAGGGCTACGAGGTCGTGGGCGTGCTGCCCGAGGCCGAGCCATGGCTCCGCAACGAGCTGTATGCGCCCCTGTCGCTGAACCCCGAGAGCGACCGGGACAATCACTTCCTGGCCGTGGTCGCTCGCCTGCGCGACGACGTCAACATCGAAGCGGCGCAGGCAGAGCTCACACCGTTGGCCCGTCGGCTGACCGCACGGAACGCGCCCATCGACGAGGGCATGGGCTTCCAACTGGAGCCGTCCAGCACCTGGGCTGCCACCGATGACCTGAGACGCTCGCTGTGGGTGTTCATGGGCGCGGTGGGCTTCCTGCTCCTGATCGCGTGCCTCAACCTCGCCAACCTGTTGCTGGCCCGCGTGGCGGGACGCCGCCGCCAGGTGGCCATGTGCGTGGCTCTGGGTGCCGGCCGGGGTCGCGTTATCCGGCAGCTCCTCACCGAATCGGCCGTGCTGGGGCTCGCGGGAGCACTGTTGGGGATCGGCGTGGCCCAGCTGGGGTTGGATGCCCTCGTGGCTCTTGAGCCGGGGGAGATTCCACGCCTGGAGGCCGTGCGCATCAACGGACCGGTCCTTCTGTTCACCCTCGTCGTGGCGCTGGCCACCGGCGTGATCGGCGGCCTGCTGCCGGCGGTACGCGTGCCATTCCGCGGCCTCGGCGCGACGCTACGCGACGGTGGCCGAGGAGGCGTGGGTGGCAGGTCGCAGGCCCGACTGCGCAGCTGGCTCGTGGCCGCGGAGACGGCCCTGTCGCTCGTGCTCCTGGTGGGAGCCGGCCTGCTCATTCGGAGCCTGATCGCCGTCCAGACCGTAGACACCGGGTTCGACGCGGACAACCGCCTCACCTTCGAGGTGAATCTGCCCGACTCGTACACCCGGGCCGGGAGTCGGGCCTTTCGGGAGGAGTTTCTGTCCCGGACCCGGGCGCTGCCCACGGTGGAGTCGGCGGCAGCGGTGCACATGCGGCCGGTCGACGGGGGCAACACGGTCATGAGCCTCATTCCGGTGGGAGAGACCATCGAGACGTTCGGCGGTGCCATCGCCGCGGATTGGCGCTTGATCAGCGACGACTACTTCCGGTCGCTGGGGCTGTCCCTGGTGGAGGGCCGTGACCTGAGCCACGAGATTCCGGCCGGGGGCGACCAGGGCATGGGTGGCCCCATGGAGGTGGTCATCTCCCAGAGCCTGGCCGATGCGATCTGGCCTGGCGAAAGCGCCGTCGGCAAGCAAGCCCAGCTCTGGGTCACACCGGAACGGGTGGGGACCGTCGTCGGCGTCGTGGAGGACATGCGGGAGCGGGGACCTGGCCAGGACGAGACGCGTGCCGTCTATCTCACGTACGACCTGGCCGGCTGGTCGCCGGTCCACTTCGTCGTGCACACGACCGGAGAGCCCCGGGCCGCGCTCCAGCCCCTCCGCGCCATCCTGGCCCAGATCGACGCGGACCTGCCCATGTCCAGAGCCCGCACGATGGACGAAATGGTGCATAGCTCGACCGCGTCTCGGCGGTTCACCATGATCTTGCTGACCGTGTTCGCCGCGGTGGCGTTGGTGCTGGCTCTGGCCGGCCTCTACGGCGTGATCGCCGACTCCGTGAGCCAGCGGTCCCAGGAGCTGGGGGTACGGGTGGCCCTGGGCGCGACCTCGCCGGACGTGTTGGGGCTGGTGATCCGCCAGGGGATGGTCCCCGCGGCGGCGGGCATCGGCGTCGGCCTCTTGGTCTCGTTGGGTCTGAGCCGGGTTCTTGGCTCCCTCTTGTTCGGCGTGGGAGCCGCGGACTTCGTCACCTACGCGGCCACCGGAGGGGTCCTGGCTCTGTCGGCCCTGCTGGCGTGTTGGGTCCCGGCCCGGGCGGCGCTTCGGGTGGATCCGGTCACGGTGCTCAGGGACGAGTGACGGCGCAGGCCCGCGTCGGCCCGGGGCAATGGAACGGCTAGCGTCGCACTCCCGCCGGAGCCCCAGGCCGCGGATCGGCGGGGCAGGGCTGATGGGGGGGGTGGTGGACGACGTCCGCCAAACCGTGCGTCGCCTCGTGCGCCGCCCTCAATACCCCACCGTGGCCGTGGTCATCCTGGCGCTCGGCCTCTCGGCAAGCATTGCGGTGTTCACGTACGTCAACGGGTTCAGCCGGCCGTTTCCCGGCGTGGAGACCGCCGGGCTCGTGCGGATCTTCGCCTGGGAGGAGGATGACCCCTACCTGGACCTCTCCTTCCTGGATTTTCTCGACTATCAGGCGTCCGGCACGTCATTCCGGGACGTGGCCGCCGTCCGACCCTACCACGCCGCCAGCGTCCGGCACGAGAACATGACCGAGGTCGCGTTCCTCGAGGCGGTGACGGGCAACTACTTCGGTCTTCTCGAGGTCCCGATCGCCCTGGGGCGCGGCCTTCTGCCCGACGATGACCGGTCTGGAGCCGAGTCGGCAGCCGTCATCTCTCACGGGTGGTGGCAGCAGCGGTTCCACGGGGATCCGGACGTCCTGGGGAGTACGGTGTTCCTGAACTACCGCCCGTTCACCGTGGTGGGCGTCGCGTCGCCGGATTACCTGGGGTCGACGTCCGACTTCCGGCCCCACGTGTGGATTCCCATCGCCCCGTTTCGGGATCGCTACACCGGTTGGGACCGTCAGGCCAGGGATCGAGACGTGCCGCTGGTCCGGGTATATGCCCGCTTGGCGGACGGCGTTTCCGGAGCTGGCGCCGAGGAGCAGCTCGCAGCCGTCGCCAGGAGCCTGGATGTGGCGTACCCGGCTCGGGAGCAGCCACGTCGTGTCCGACTGGCGCCCGCCACGTGGATCGATCCCCGGGACCGGCTCGCGGAACAGTCCACCAACCGAGTGATGGTCGGCGCAGCGGCCGGGTTTCTCTTCCTGGTGTGCGCCAACGTGGCCAACCTTCTCTTGTCGGTGTTCGGCGGTCGCGGGCAGGAGTTGGCTCTTCAGGCGGCGCTGGGCGCGTCGGGCCGCCGGCGATTCAGTCAGGTCGTCACGGAGAACGTGATCCTGGCGGGCTTGGCGGGCGGCGTCGCGTTGTTCCTGGCCCTGCCCCTGAGCACGCGATTGGGATCGTACTTCGCCCGCCCGAGCGTCTGGGGAGCGAACGTCAGCCGTGACCTCGCCGTCGACGGCAGAGTGGTGCTGTTCGCGCTCGGGATCTCCTTGCTCACCGGGCTGGCGGCGGCGCTGCTCCCGGCCATACGCGCGTCGCGCACGGACCTGCTGAGCGTCCTGAAAGGCGGAGGCGTGCCGGGAGGGGCGGCCGGACGCAGTGGTCCCATCCGCGCCCGCGACGCGCTGGTCGCCGCCCAGGTCGCCCTGTGCGTCGTGCTGCTCGTCGTGGCGGGTCTCGTGCTGCGGACCCTGGAGTCGGCCGGGCGTATCGACCCTGGCTTCGCGTACGAGTCCCTGGTGGCGAGTCACGTCTCGACGAGCAGCACATCGGTCACACCGGAGGAACGGGAGGCGTGGTTCCATACCCTGGCCGAGCAGATCGAGCGTGAGCCGTGGGTTCGATCCGCCACGGTGTCAGGCAACGCTCCCCTCTCCTCGCACGCGGCCGGCACCTTCCGCCTCGAGGACCAGCCGGAGCCCGTGCCGTCGCTCGTCGCCCCGGTCCATGCGGGCTTCTTCGAGACCATGGGCGTGGAGATCCTCGCGGGCCGGGCCTTCACCCCGTTCGATACGCTCGGCGGGCCGGATGTGGCGGTGATCAACGAGCCTCTGGCAGCGCGCTATTTCCCCGACCGTAGCCCCGTCGGGCGGCGCCTCTGGTGGCAGATGGACGACGGCGAGAGGGTCCTGGAGGTGGTGGGCGTAGTGGGCCCCACGCGGGTGCGGAGCTTCCTGGCCGAGCCCGAGCCGGCCGTCTACTTGTCCTACCGTCAGCAGCGCTACCCCACTGGGAGCGCGTTGGTGTTGTCCGTGAACGTGGACCCGTACGCAGCCGTTCCTCTGATGGAGCGTTGGCTGAGGGACTTCGAACCGCATATGGCCATCGTGAACGCCCTGCCGTACCTCGAGGTGGTGCGAGGCTCTCTGTATGCGCAGCGGATGAACGCCGAGCTGTTCGCGGCGATGGCGGTGTTGGGCCTCGTGCTCGCGTCCCTCGGCGTCTTCAGCGTCGTCCGGTTGGGCGTGAGCCGTCGCACCCGTGAGATCGGCGTCCGCAAGGCGCTCGGCGCCAAGAGCGGGGAGATCAATCGGATGGTGGTCCGGCAGGCTCTGGGCCCGGTCATGGTGGGTCTCGCCGTCGGGCTAGGGGTGTCCTTCGCCGCCGCCGGTCTGGTCCGGGGCCTCCTTTACGGCGTCGAGCCCTCGGATCCGGCGACGCTCGTGGCCGGATGCGCCCTGCTTCTGGGCACGGCGCTGACCGCCGCCTACCTACCTGCCCGCGGAGCGGGCGGGGTGGATCCCATCAGCGCTCTTCGAGCCGAATAAGCCGCGGCTGCCCCGGCGCGACTGCCTCACGGGAGACTCCCCGGCCGGCTCGTCGAGTCCGGAACGGCCGGGTTCTTTGCCGCCGTGATGGACGTGCCGGTCGGTTCTACAGGCGGTATCGTGTGTCATGACCAGTCAATACCTGCTCCAGGCAGTGGTCGCGCTCGTCGCGGTGATGGATCCGGTAGGCGCCGCACCGGTCTTCACCCGCCTGACCGAGGGGTTGACCGAGGTGGAGCGCCGCAACGGGGCGGTGCGCGCCACCCTGGTCGTGTACATCATCCTCGCCGTGTGTGCCCTGGCGGGTGGCTGGCTCCTCCGCACCCTCGGCATCGAGCTGGCGGCGTTTCGAGCCGCCGGCGGCCTGGTGATCACCATCATGGGCCTGGAGATGCTGCTCGGGAGCCCCACGCGGGTGCAACGCGATCCCGAGCAGGAGCTGAGACCGAAGGGGCCCGACGCCGACCCGCTCCTCGTGCCCTTCGCCCTCCCCCTGGTAGCTGGCCCCGGAGCCATCGCGACGGTGATCGCCATGACCGCGAGGGGCGAGGGGATGGGCCACGTGGTCGTGGTGCTCCTCGCTGTGGCCGTGGTGGCCCTGATCCTGCTGATGTCCCTCCTCTCGGCGCACCGCCTCTCCCGCCTTACCGACGGCGGGTATGGCACCTACCTGCGCTTGATGGGGCTGATCCTGGTGGCCATCGGCGTGCAGCTTCTGCTGGGCGGGGCCGTACAGTACGTTGCCGGCCGATGAGGGATGGCCCACGACGGTGGGCGAGGCGGCGGCGCGGGAGCCCCGAGAGTCCCACCGCTAGCGTCGAGACCGCCAGTCCGTCCGTCCCTGACCCCAGATCTAGAAGAACCACGTGAGGGACAGGTAGGCCGAGGTAGGCACGGCGCCGTACTCCGATCCCAATCCCTCCTCGACGTCGAAAGCGCGGTCGCCCACCGAAAGGAACACCCCGCCTCGGGCGATCAGCTCGCCGCTCGCGGACCAGGAACCGGCAGGTCCCACGAGCCAGCTTCCGTCCCGCAGATTGAGCAACAGGATCAGGTCGGTGCTCCACAGCGGATGTATCTGATAGGCGCCCGACAGCGCCAGCTCGTCCCGACCCAGCACGGTCAGCTCTCCTCGGGAGAACGGTGCCGACAGGATCACCTCGACGAGATCCTCCGCGCTCGCCGCGCCGAAGTCGTCGTGCTGGTACTCCAGGACCACATAGAGGTCCCGCCGGGCGACCGTGAACCGCCGATCGACGCCTGTCGCGAGGCGGAGGGCGGGGCCCGAGGCTCCAGGGTCCTCTCGGAGCGATGCTTCGCCCCGGATCTCGAAGTCGCCCACGCTCCGGGACGCTCCGACGGCCGCGCCCAGCTCGTCGTGTACGATGCCGGCCCACGCCGACACCGCGGCGGCGGACAGCGTCGTCTGACCTCGCACCAGGGCCGTGAGCGTCGTGCCGCCAGGCGTATCCGAGGGTCGAACGATCAGATCGAGCTCGCTCAGCGCGCTCGGGTAGTACCGGATGCGGGCAGCGTCGACGCCGGCCCTGTATTCCCTGAACGGATCGGACGGATCGAACGGAGCGAACGGGTCTGCGGGCGTGAGGAACAGGGTGGTGGCCCAGGAAACGGCTTGCCGGCCCACCGTGGCCTCCCACCGGGAGCCTCCTGTGGACACCGTCAGGCGGTCGAAGCGATGGGACCATGTGACGTTCTCTTCCTCGACGAGGGTCCACTCCAGGTCCATCCAGGTGGTGGCCGTGGGCGTACCCAGCGGCGAGGAGAGGCCGCCGGCGCTCCCCCGCAGCTGAAGGCCGTGCTCGTAGGCCACGTCGAAGTCCACGGGACCGGCCCGGGGGGCGACCATCAGCCGGAGGCGCTGGAAGAGGCCCACGTCCGCGTCCGCCAAGGCGCTGGCTTCCGAGGCGGTGCCGACGCTCAGGGAGTAGCCACGGACAGGCCCGAGCTGGGCCACTGCCTCGCCGGGCGCGAGCGCGACGCACATCCCGCATCCGACCCGGAGGAGAGCGGACCATCGAGCTCCGCCCGGTCTCCGGGACCGGTGTCGCGCCGAGCGGGCCGGTGAGCCGAGGCCTTCAGGCCCCATCACCCGAGGCGGGCGGCTCCCGGAGATCGTCGGAGTCGATCTGTCCATCCACCAGGTGGATGAGGCGGTGTGCCCTTCCCATGACCATGGGGTCGTGGGTGGCGAAGATGAAGGTCGTGCCCAGGTCGTCGTTGAGCGCCTCCATCATCGCCAGGAGGTCGTCGCTCGCGTGCGAGTCCAGATTCGCCGTCGGCTCGTCCGCGAGCACCAGCGCGGGTTGCCCCACGACGGCACGCACCACCGCGACGCGCTGTTGCTGTCCTCCCGAGAGCCGGCGGGGGAGCCGGTCCTCCATGCCCGACATGCCGATCTTGGCGAAGAGCTCGGAGACCCGCCGGCGGCGCTCGTCGGCGCCCACGCCTCTGAGCAAGAGCGTGAACTCCGCGTTCTCGAGTGCCGTGAGTACGGGAAGCAGGTTGTACGCCTGGAAGACGAAGCCGATGCTGCGTAGGCGCAGCCGGGCCAGGTCGTGGTCGGTGAGCGTGCCCAGCTCCTGCCCCGCGATCCAGACCTCACCGCGTGTGGCGCGCGTCAGTCCGCCCAGCATGTTCAGGAGGGTGGTCTTGCCGCACCCGGAGGGCCCGGCGATGGCCGTGAACTCTCCCCGCTCGACCGTGAGGGAGATCCCCTGGACGGCGTGGATGGGGTCGGGCTCCTGCGGGAACGTCTTCCACACGTCCACGGTGCGAACGGACGGTGGAAGGACGCCCGCGTCGCCGGCGCTTCGGGGTTCCGCCGTGGCTGTGTGGTCGCTCATCGCTCGAACTTCATGGCTTCGGCCACGTCGATGCGGGTGGCCTGGTGCGCGGGGTAGAGGGACGCCGTGATCCCGATGAGCAGGATGAAGAACAGGCTCCATCCCACCTGAGCCAGCCGGAAGGCGGGCACCATCACGGGATCGAACAGCGTTCCGGAGAACTCCAGCTCGCTGTCCATCAAGAACGAAAGGTCCAGGCCGTCACGCCAGAATCCGAACACGATGGCCAGGCCCACCAGGATCCCGAGCAGGCCACTGGCCAGGGACAACATGATCCCTTCGGCAAGGACCACCCGGCCCGTCTCCTTGGCGGTGAGGCCCAGCGCTCGCAGCACCCCGAACTCTCGCTGACGGTGCATGACCGACATCAGGACGGCGTTCAAGATGGCAAGAGCCACGATGGCCAGCGTGATCAGGTGGAAGACCCAGTCGCCCAGGTCGTCGATCTTGACGGCCGCATCCAGCTCGGGCGAGGCCTCCCTCCACGACAGCACCTCCGCCGCGGCGGGATCGAGCCGATCCTGGAGCGTCCGGATGACCCGCCTCGTGTCGCGGCTCGAGTCCAGGAGGACGGCGAGCGCCGTGACGCCGCCTTCGGCCCCGAGCCAGGACTGGGCCGTGGAGAGCGGGAGGTGGATCAGGGACTGATCGAGATCGGCCACGCCGGTCCGGTAGACGCCTCGGACCCGGAGGAGCTGTCCCTGGATCTCACCGCTGGCGTCGGCCGCGGTCACGACGAACCTGGATCCGAGCCGCAGCCCCAGCCGATCGAGCAAGCCCTGGCCCACAAATGCGGCGAGGCGGTCGTCGGGCTCCAGGTACCGACCCTCGACCAGGTTGTCGTCCAGGAGCGAGAACGGTGGCTCCGTGGACGGGTCCACGCCCATCAGGAGGACCGGTGCGGACGAGCCGGCCGAGCTCGCCAGTCCCTCCACACCCAACCGGGGGGCCGTAGAGACCAGACCGGCGGACAGGTCAGGGGAGGTCAGCAGGTCACGCGTGCGCTCCAGGTCCGCCGCGCGCAGGAGGTCGTCGAGGGACCGGCTCTGTTGGTAGCCGGCACCCTGGATGGCCACATGACCGGAAGCCAAGCGGACGCCCTGGTCGATCCAACTCTCGTGGGCGCCGTCGGCCAGCGTCCGCGACAGGATCAGAAGCGCCAGACCCAACACCATGGCCGAGGCCGTCAGCACGCTTCTCCGGGCGGACTTCCGAACGTTGCGAAACGCGAGCCGAATCAGCAGGCCGACGGACAAGCCTTCGGACGAGACGGAAGGTTCGGCGTCCACGGCTCAGTCGGCTCCGGCGAGTATGTCGGCGGGTCGTTGCCGCGCCGACCGGACGGCCGGGTAGAGCCCCGCCACGAACACGGTGACGAGGAGGCCGATGGCGCTGATAAGGGGGCCCTCCAACGACGGTTCGACCCGTAGGTTGGCTCGCACCAGCGAGCCCGCCATGGTGAAGTCCCCGACCATCCAGCTCAGATCCGGGGGCGCCGTGCTCCACCATGCGACCAGGGGCAGGACCACGACCGCGCCGAGGCCCAGAGAAACGATGCCGAGGACGATCGTCTCGAACACCACCGTGCGGATCACGCCGGTGGAGGGCGACCCCAGGGCCCGAACCACGGCGAACTCGCGGCGGCGCTCCCAGGTCGCCATGAGCATGGTGTTGGCCACGCCGAAGATGGCCATGATGAACACGATGAGCACGATCACCCAGTTGAAGGACGCAGCGAGCTGCGCGTATTCGGCGAGGTCCGAGCGGAAGTCGGTCCACGCCTCCGCCTGGACCTCGAGCCCCGAGGCCCGGATCTGCTCCTCGAGGGAAGCGGCGATGTCCGGGCCCGCCCACACGTCGGTGACCGCGACCGCCACCTCGTGGACCCGGTCGGGCTCCATGGCGATGAGGGACTGAAGGGTTTCGAGCAGCAGCAACGTGTACGAGCTGTCGAGGTCGGCAGCGCCGGTCCGGAAGATCCCGGCCACCTGGTACACGTCGTTCCCCATGGAGCCGTCCGCAGCGGGTGCGACGACGACCACCTCGTCGCCCACGTCGGCGCCGAGCTTCTCGGCCATCTCCGCGCCCAACAGCAGCTCGCGGGCGCCAGCGGCCGGCATCGTGCCGTCCTCGAGGGCCTCGAGGATCCGGCTCACGTGTCGTTCGAGGTCCGGATCCACTCCCATGAAGATCCCGGCGCTCGTCTCCTCTCCGGAGCTCACGAGGCCCCCGGCATAGACCCGAGGCGCGGCGCTTCGAACGCCCGGGTGCCGACGGACCAGCGCCAGAAGCTGCTCGAGGTCGGCGCCTTCGCGGCCGCCCACTGTCGTGTACAGGCTCCGCTCCGGCTTGAACCCCTCCTGGTGGATCTGGATCTGTCCGGTGAGCAAGTCCGTGCCGTTCTCGATCATCTGGGCCACGATGCCCTGGGACAGTCCGATCATGATCGTCGACGACACGAAGCCCAGGGCCAGGGCTCCGACGGTGATGGCCGTGCGACGACGGTTCCTCCACACGTTGCGCCAGCCGATTCGCCACCACACGCTCCCGCCCATGATTCCCTACCGTCCGCTGCGCAGATTGCGCAGTGAGAAGAAGTCGTCGGTGAGCTCGATGTCGAACTCCACGTCCTCGTAGATGACGGTCGTCGATTCGCCTGGCTTGTCGGTCGGCACGATCGACATGACGGCCGGAACGAGACGTCCGCCCATCACCGTGTAGTCCGAGAACGTCATGGTGCGGGCGACTTCTCCATCCTCGTCGACGTACCGGGCCCACGTGGGCATCATGTCGCCCTTTCGCACCTGGTATTCGATCCGGCCCCAGACCACGGCTGCCTCGGGCTTGGGCGTGAGGTGGAACTCCCAGACATCGATGCCGTCTCGGTCCCCCTCGTAGCCGAGGGAGATGTCGTAGTCTTCGATGAGCTGGCTTTCCTTGACGAGGTCGTCGTTGGTGAAGTGAGAGCCCATCCAGGTACCCATCATGAGCGAGGGAGGGATCTTGATGGTGCGGTCGGCCCGCGGCAGGTAGTTCCAAACCTGGTCTTCCGCCATCAGCGTCGCGGTGCCGGCCTCGCTACGGGGCGAGAGGACGCGGATGATCGCGTGGTCCCTGCCTCGGGACCATACCTCCAGCTGAAGGCGACGAGACCAGTTCTCGGTCTCGATGTTCATGGTGATCCGGCCCGCGCTGGACTCGCCGCGCAGGAGCCGATCCACGTAGTCGACGATCTCGCGGGGTGTCTCGGGGATCTGCCCGGGGGCCTGGCCCGGCGACACCGCCAGGAATGCCCCCATGGCAACGAAGCGCGTCCACCGACTCCAGTGCCAAAATCCGCCCATCGGGACTTCCGATCTCGTTGAGGCCGACGGTGCGGGGGCCGCTCGCCTCGCTAGTCGTCCGTCGGTCGCACCAGAAGCGCCATTCCCTCGGTCCCCCGCACGACCTTGTCCGCGACGCTACCCAGGAGGACCCGGCGGATGCCCCCGTATCCGTGCGTCGCCAGTGCCACCGCCCCGGATGCGGTTGCCGACACCTGCCGCAGGATGCCCGCTGACGGTGAGGTGTCCACTTCGACCTTCCCGGTCGCTTCCACACCTTGCTCGCAGAGCTGTTGTACGATGTCAGCCACGTAGAGGGCCGCCGACTTCCTGCCCTCTTCCAGCGCGTCCAGGTTCATCTGCACGGTGTGGGGCAGGTATGCGGAGGCGATCTCGTCGGGATACGGCACGATTCTGAGCACCGTAACAACCGCTTCCCAGGCTCGCGCCAGGCGCGCAGCGGGCCACAGGATGGCTTCCGACGCATTGGAGCCGTCGAGGGTCACCAGAAGCCGCGTGAGCTCGACATCGGCGGCAAGGTCGAGGTCCTCTCCGTTCTCGCCCGGGCGAACCATCAGAATCGGCTCCTGCACGTGACGCAGGACGGCATCGGCGACGCTCCCGAGCCAGAAGCGACTCGCGGCGCCACGGCCGTGGCTGCTCATGATGACGAGATCCGCCCCGATGGCGAACGAGTGCAGGTCGAGGGCCGCGGCCGGCTCGCCCTCCAGGACCGCGGTGGAGACCTCCTGGCCCGTGGCCTCGAGGATCCGCCGCTGGACGTCGGCGAGGTAGGTATTCGACCACAGCTCCGCGGCGGGCTCCCATTCTCCGCTGGCCAGCGTCGGGACCGCTTCCCGGACGTTCGCGAGGTGCACGCTGGCTCCGCAGCGTCGGGACAGGCTCAGCGCCGGCGGGATCGCCATCTCGCTGAAGGGCGAGCCATCCAGAGGAACGAGGATCGTCTTGAACATCGTACTCATCTCCTTCCTCGATCACTCCTGGCGTTGAGAGAAGCGGGCGGGGTCGAAGAGCGCGGCTCCCGCGACCGGTTCGAGACCGGCCAGGGTGTGAGCCACGATCCGTCCGCTCTCGAACGCGAAGGGCAGGCCTCCTCCACTGAAGCCGGTGATCGCGAGCTCGCTGGCGCTGCCCGGCAGGCGGCCGACGATGGGCAGGAAGTCCGCTGTCCAGCCGAACACGCCACTCCATCGGTGCTCGATCTCCAGGGGCGCGAGGTCGGGGAAAGCCGCTTCGAACCAGCGTCGGAGATCGCCCTGCAGATGCGTGTCCACGTGCTCCGCGGTTTCCCGGTAGGAGCGCTCCCACGCGTCATGCCGCCACCCCGAGACGAGCAGTCGGCCTGCAGGGTCCTGCCTCCATACGTTGAGCTTCCAGTGGGTTGCGAACGCTCCCCGAAAGCGGATCGGCATGGGGGCGGTGATGAAGCCTTGCCCACGTACGGGAACGACCTCCCTGGCCAGATGAGGCGCCAGTCGCCCCGAGTCGATGTGAGCGGCATAGACGACGTGCTGCGCTTCGAGGCTGCCGCCGGTCGTCGCCACGTCGAAGAGGTCGCCGTTCTTCCCGACCCCCTGCACGGCGGCTTCCTGGACGATGGTGGCTCCCAGGTCGGCCGCCGCACGGGCGAGGGCCCTGGCGGTCGTCTCGGGCCGCAACGCGCCCAGTCCGTCGATGCGAAAGCCGCCGGTGAAGCCGCGACCCCGGGTCACCGCCCGCACCTGGTCGGCCGAGAGGCACTCCACCGGCAGGGACGCCTCCACGAGCGCCTGGCAGGCACGTTCGAGGTCGTGCTGCGTGTGGGGCTCCGCCAGAACGTATCCGCCGCGAAGATCGAGGCCGGTCCGCGCGGCCTCGTCCCGCTCCTCGAGGAGCTCCGCCAGGCCGGCCACCGATCGGAGGGCGAATCGCCAGATCTCGGCGGCCGCCTCAGCCCCGAGAAAGCGGGCCGTTTCGTGGAAGGGCTGGCGCAGTGGAGGGGCGAGAATCCCCACGGCAGCGCCGGTGGCGCCCTCGCCCACGTGCTTGCGCTCGAGCAGCGTCACGTCCAGCCCGGCCTTGGCGATGTGGTATGCCGCCGAGGTACCGGCGATGCCGCCCCCGACGACCGCGACCTCGGCCCGCCGCGGAAGTGACTGCGTGGGAAGCGGGTCGTCACGCACCGGACACGGCTTTCAGCACGTCGAAGGTCGTCACGATGCCCTGGAGCTCGCCGCCCTCGACCACCAGCGCCCGGTGGATCCGGCCCCTGACCATGAGGTCGGCCAGCTCGGCGAGGGACGCGTCCGGGTTCACGCTGAAGTGGATGCCCGTCATGATGTCACGGACGGTCCTCTCGTTGAAGGCGTCCTCCGAGATCCAGTCGATGCCCTCGGGCGCCACCACGGTGGCGTCCATGGACGCGAAGTAGCCGACCAGGTCCAGCTCGTCGTCGCCCGAGGGCTCGTCGGACGGCCCAGGCGAGATCGGAGGGAACGCCCCGACGCGCACGTCCGTCTCGTCAGCGGCGAGCCGCAGGATGTCGGTGGCGGAGACGACGCCGACGACCTGGCCGGCGTGGTCCACGACCGGGGCACCGCTGATCTGGTGATCGGACAGGAGTCGGGTCAAGGACCGGACCGTGGCGTCGGGCGACACGGTCACGAGGTTGGTCTGCATCAGGTCGCGGACCCGGGTCTGAAGAAGCGTGGTCATCGGTGGTTCCTCTCGTGTAGTCGAGTCTCGTCGAGGGCCCGGCACCAGGCCCCCGCCGGTCGGGTCAGGATTCGGCTTCCTCTGCCGGTCGGACGACCAGGACCGGTCGATGGGCGCCTCGTACGACTTTGTCGGTGACGCTGCCCATCACGGCCCGGGGGACTCCGCCGCGCCCGTGAGTGGCCATGGCGATCAGGTCGACTTCGTGGTCATCGGCATAGCTGAGGATCGCCGAGGCGGGCCGCGAATCCACCAGTACGCGTGTCTCGACCTCGAGCCCGTCTTGTCTCATACGGGTAGCGATGCCGTCGAGGTAGATATTGGCCTCGCGAATCCCTTCGTCCACGACCTGCTGGCTCATCTGAATGGTGCCGGGGACGTACGCGCTCACCAACTCGTCAGGGTACCGGACCACCCTGAGCAGGGTGTATTGCCCTTCCGGCCCCCGGGCCAGGGTCACCGCCTGGGCCACGACCGCTTCGGCGCGCTCCGATCCGTCCAGGGGAACGAGGACGTGCTGGAAGCTCGGCCGATCGGTGAGATCCACCTTGTCCTTGTCCTCGGGTCGGACCAGCAGAATCGGCGTCCGCGTATGACGCATCAACTCGTCTGCCACGCTGCCGAGCCACACACGGCTCAGCGGCCCGCGGCCATGCGTCGCCATGACGATCAGATCCGCCGTCGACTCTCGCGATCGCTCGTCGAGCTCGGACGCCGGGCGTCCCACCAGCACTGTGGTCTTGATGTCCCGCTGGCTCCCGTTGCTCAGGCGGGCCACCACGTCGTTCAAGTACGTTCGGGCCGCCTCCGGATAGGCGGCCTCCCACGCCTCCATGGCGAAGACCGGCCCCAACTCCTGGACCATGACGAGTTCCAGGCAGCATCCGGTGGCCTCGGTCAGTCTGAGGGCGGCAGGGATCGCGGTTTCCGCGAAGCGCGATCCGTCCAGCGGCACCATCACGTGACGACTCATGGCTCCCTCCTTCGGAGGGGTTGAAGGGCGAGGTTCCGCAGGAATCGTACAGACACCCTCGCCACAGGGGCCGGCGATACTAAATTGTCTCGTCGGGGTTTGGGGGTCTGTGGGGAAGTTGCGGACGCCTGCGTCGGGCAAGGGGTCGACGCGGTGTGGGAGAAATCTGTACAGACCTCGTTGGCATGAGTCTCATCTGGATGCCCGCGGCTGAGGGGGCGGAGGACAAGTGACGGAAGGCTTGAGCGCAGGACAGAGCTCTGTCGGAAGCGTGCTGGACGGTCAGGGATACCGGATCGTTTTCGAGTCCGCCCCCGACGGGATCGTGATCGTTGACGAGGCGGGGCTGATTCTCGACGCAAACCCTCGGACCGAGCTCATGTTCGGGTATCGGAAAGAGGAGCTCGTGGGACGGCCGGTGGAGGATCTGATCCCCAACTCCGCGCGTGACGCGCATCGCCGGGTCCGTGGACGGTTTTCCGAGGCTCCGAGGTCCCGGGCCATGGGAGAGGGGCTGGAGCTGGAGGGACAGCGTCACGACGGGAGTTGCTTCCCCGTCGAGATCAGCCTGAGCCCCCTGCGCACGGCCAGTGGCGCATACGTAGTGTGCGCAGTGCGAGACGTCACCGCTCGCCGTCGCCTTCGTAACTTCAGCACCAGCACCCTGCGCGCAGCGGAGAGCGAACGCCTCCTGCTGGCGCAGGAGCTTCACGACGATACGGCGCAAGAGCTGTCGGCGCTGCTCTTGAAGCTCAAGGTGGCCCGGGCTTCGACGGACCCGGAGGCCATGGGTCGGCACCTCGACGAGCTGCGGGAGGCGATCCAGAGCTGTGCGGACGGGGTGCGCCGCATCGCCCGGGGGCTGCGGCCACCGGCCCTCGACGACGTCGGCGTCGTGGCTGCCATCGAGACCCACGCTCGGACGGTGGCGCAAGCGGCGGACCTGCGTGTCGACGTCGAGGCGGAGCAGCTGGGCGAGGTCCTGGGCTCGGAGGCCAAGCTCGTCCTGTACCGCATCGTTCAGGAGGCGCTGTCCAATTCGGTGCGGCACGCCGACGCTGCGACGGTTACAATACAGATCTGTCGACGGAACGGTCGCGTCGTCGCCGTCGTCGACGACGACGG
This sequence comes from Gemmatimonadota bacterium, assembly GCA_039586035.1. Classification (GTDB taxonomy): domain Bacteria; phylum Gemmatimonadota; class Gemmatimonadetes; order Longimicrobiales; family Gaopeijiaceae; genus JBDHHQ01. The sequence goes on from JBDHLD010000021.1 coordinate 32,503, forward strand.
CTCCGGCTTCAGACCCGAGCACCTCGCCAGCGGCCAGGGGCTGGGTCTCACGGGGATGGCCGAGCGGGCGTCGTCCGTAGGCGGCAACGTACACATCGAAAGTCAACCGGGGAGTGGGACTCGCGTCGTGATCGAGATTCCAATAGCCGCCGAGGAAGCCACGCATGGGTGAACCGGTCCGCATCGTCCTTGCCGATGACCACGCGATGTTCCGCGCGGGCCTGGCAGCATTGCTGGAGTCGGAGCCCCGTTTCGAGGTCGTTGGAGAGGCCTCCACCGGCGAGGAAGCCGTGGACCTGTCCCGTGCCCTGAAGCCGGACATCGTGGTCATGGACCTGTCGATGCCCGGTACCAATGGCCTCGAGGCGACCCGACGGATCGCGGCGCTTGGACTGGACACTCGTGTCCTGGTCCTGACGGTTCACGCCGAGGAGGAGTACCTGGTGCCCGTCGTCGAAGCGGGCGCAAGCGGCTATTTGACGAAGACCAGCGCTGATACGGACCTGATCGAGGCGTTGAAGGTCGTGTCGAGGGGGCAGGTATACCTACCGCCGAAGGCGACCACCCTGCTGCTCCGCCAATACAAGAAGGCCGAGGACGACGACGAGCCGTCGCGGTTGAAGGAGCTGAGCTCCCGGGAAAGGGAGGTGCTGGCGCTGACCGCCGAGGGCTTCAGCTCACGTGAGATCGGCAAGAAACTGTTCATCTCCCCCAAGACCGTGGACACGTATCGATCTCGCATCATGGAGAAGCTGGGTCTCAGCCATCGATCCGAGCTGGTGCGTTTCGCCTTGAAGGTGGGCCTGCTGAAGGAGCTTTGAGGACGACGCTCCGCGTCGTGGTTTCGGTGGGGGCTACGCGGAAGGAGACGAGGCCCCGGCGAACGCGCTTCGCCGGGGCCTCGTTCCTTTTCAGCTCATGAGCGTGCTGCCCAGACGGGCGGTGAGCTGGTCGCACCCGACCCCGAGCGGGCGGCTCGAATGCCCGACTCAGCTCCCCGGTCGGGGTGGCGTGATCATGATGTGGGCACCCACCGTCCCAGGGAACATGAGCCATGGAGCGTTGGGGGCCGGGGCGGTCTGAAGGCCCGTGGACTCGGGGGTCGCGAACGGGGTGTAGATGACCCACCGGAGGTAGGGCTCGACCACCTGACCCGAGGCCGCATCGTACCCCTCACCGTGGAGAACGTATAGGGTCGTGGGGGCTTCTGGGTACGCCAGCGTGCCCGCCTCGATCTCGTCCCAACGCTGCTGCAGCCGGGCCTGACCGTCCACGCCTTCCTCCCGCAGCTGCCGGCCGCGAGCCATGTACGGATCCAGCGATTCGTGGTAGCACGACGTGCTCCAGCCGTCATCCAACGGATAGTCGGAGAGGCAGACGAGGTCGTTGTCGCCCTCACGGAGCGTCACCGCCTTCCCCTCCCCGTCGAACCCGATCACGGTAGCGCCCGCCCGGCGGTCCTCCGGCGCCGCGAGCAGCGCGGAGGCCAGCTGGCCCTCGGCGTCCGGCACCTGTGCCTCTGCCGTACAGCCCGCAGCTACGAGGCCCAACGAGGCCAGAAGGGTGCCTGTCTTTCCCATGCGACGTCTCCAGTCAGTTTGAGGGTCCGCAAAGATACGGGTGCCCTGGGCTCGGAGGCCAGCGGGTGGCGAGCTCGTCCCGGAGCTCTCAGGCCTGGTGCATGGTCTTCCCGCCGACCACGGTGCGCGCCACCTCGATGTCCTTGATGGCGTCCGGGTCCACGGCATGCGGGTCCTGGGCGAGGACCACGAAGTCGGCCAGCTTGCCCGCGGTGATGGAGCCCTTGAGGCTTTCCTCGAACGAAGCGTGGGCTCCGTTGAGCGTGCAGATCCGCAGCGCCTCGTCGACGGTGACCCGCTGGTTCTCACCCCACACCCGCCCTTCGAAATCCTTCCGCGTGACCATGCTCTGGATCGCCATAAGGGGCTCGAAGGGGCCGGGCGTGTAGTCCGAGGCGGGCGCGACGGGGATGTCGTGATCGAGGAAGGATCGGTGCGCGAACATGGAGCGCATCTTCTCCTCGCCGTAGTCGACCCACTTGTTGCCGTGGTAGTGGACGTAGGTATAGAAAGGCGCCGGCACCACTCCGGCGGCCTTGATCCGGCGGAGCAGGTCGTCGTTCACGAGGCTGCAGTGCTCGATCCGGTGCCGGGGGTCCGGGCGGGGCCAGAGCTCCTGGACCCGCTCGTATGCATTGAGGACCATGTCGATGGCCACGTCCCCGTTGGCGTGGATGCCGATCTGCCACCCATCCCGATGCGCTTCCTCCACCACCTCGTGGATCTCGTCTTGCGACATGGTCAGGATCCCGAAGTCGTCGGGCCGGCCCACGTACGGCGTGCTCATGGCCATCGTGCGCTCGGAGGCAGATCCGTCCGCGGCGAACTTCACCGCGCCGATCCGGAGCCAATCGTTCCCGAAGCCGGTCCGGATGCCCGCCTGCGCCAGGCTACGGTACGTGGAGCCCCGGGGGAACGCGTACGTCCGGAAGCGGAGCTCGCCGGCGCCCAGCGCGTCCTGGTACGCCACCATGTCATCGGGGCTGCATCCCGTGTGGTGGACGGTCGTGAGGCCCGCCGCCGTCATCAGCTCCGAGATCAGCGCCACACCGGCTTGACGCTGCTCCCGGGTGGAGCCCGACGGGATCAGTCCGTCCCACGCCGCCCGGGCTCGCTCGGCGACCTTACCCGTCAGCTCTCCGCTCTCACGGTAGAAGGCGCCACCGGGCGGGTCCGGCGTCTCCACGGTTACCCCGGCCAGCTCGAACGCCATGCTGTTGTACACGGCGGTGTGTCCTCCGCGGTGGCGGACGACCACGGGGTGTCGGGTGCTCACCTGGTCCAGGTCACGTCGGTTGACGGGCCGCCCTTCGGCGAGCTTCGTGTCGTCGTACTTGAAGCCGATGACCCACTCGCCGGGCGGCGTCTCCCGGGCTCGGGCGGCCAACGCTTCCTGGATGGCCTCCACGCTCCTGAGGTCCACGTTGACGTGGACCAGCTCGTTCACCCCGGCCCCGGCCGGATGGGAGTGCGCGTCGATGAAGCCGGGCGTGACCGTCATGCCGCCCGCGTCCACGACCTCCGTGCCCGCAGCTACGAGGTTCCGGATGTCAGCGCTGGAGCCCACCGCCATGAACCGCCCGTCCTTCACGGCGAACGCCTCTGCGGCGGGCTGCTCGTCGTCGACGGTGATGACCCGGGCGTCCATGACGACCAGATCCGCGCTGCCCGTTGCCTGGGCTCGTGCCTCGGGCCCGTTGCCGGGTGCGCAGCCGAACGCGAAACCGCCGGCGAGCGCGGCCCCGATCCCCAGAAACTCGCCCCTCGTGACTTCGGACATGAGTGCCTCCCGTTCAGGTGGGGAAGGTGGCGTGGTTCAAGCCAACGTACGTGGGGCCGTGATTCAGGGGAATTGGCGTCCTATGTGTGGGTCGGCTCCCGGCGTGGGGCAATCGACAGGAGACCGATCCAGAGCAGCAATGCGATCGCGCTGAGCGACAGCGCGGCACGACGGACACCGGGAGCGCGCTTGCGGAGCTCCACCCTGACGGAGCCGGCCTCGACCTGGACCTGCAGCCGCCCCAGGGGATCGACCCGGGTGGGGGCGAGCTCACTCCCGACCCGGGCCTCCCAGCCCGGGAAGTCCCACCGCTGCAGGGTGAGCCACGCCCCCGATTCCGTGACCACGTCGAGCGTGATCCGGGAGCCGGTGTCCTGGTGGACCGTATGCACCGCGTCCGGGGGTGTGAGCACCGGAGAGCCACGGCCGGATCGCTCGGCCAGGGCGCCGGGATCGGCCGAGACAGGTAGATACTCGTCGAGGACCGAGGCCCTGTAGACCCCGGAGCTCAGCGCTTCGGCCGTGAGGCCAACGTCTGCCCAGGCCGCCTCCTCAGCGGTGAGCGGCTGCCCGGCGAGGAGGTGGGGCAGGGCGTTCGCGATGGCCAGCGTAACCACCGCCACCTCGACCCCCCGGCGTCGCCCCGACGACCAACCCTGGCTTCCCACCCCCAAGAGACATCCCGCCAGCAAGGCGGTGACGGCCGCCAACGGTCCCTGGAGCCGCCATGGGAACTGGAGATACGGCAGCAGGGGTGTGTGCTCCCAGACGACGGTGGTGAGGGGCGTCATCAGGGCGACCAGGGCCAGTGCCACCACGACCAGAAAACGCGACAGCCGCTCCGACGGCTCCCCGCGCCACCGGAGGGCGCTGGCGAGGCTGGCAACCAGGATCAGCGCGGCCAGCCAGCCCGCGCCGAAGAACCGGGAGTACCCGAACAAGGAGCCGAAGGCCGGAAAGTTCTCACGAAAGTCGAAGCGGCCCGTGATCATGGAGTCGGTCTGCACCAGATCCCGCAGCGCCAGGGCGGGCAGCCAGAAGAAGGCCGACATGCCCAGCGCCAGCCCGAGGCCCACGGCGAGCCATGGCCACGCCGACCGCTCACCCCGACCGCGATACAACCAGGCTCCCGCCGCGGCCACGATCGCGAACATGACCAGGGCCGTGATGTTGTGGGTGATCACGGTCAGCCCGAGGCCGCCGGCGATCAGGGCGGCGCCCCTGCGCGGCCGATCGCGAAGCTCGACGACGCCCCAGAGGGCCAGGGGCACGACGCACAGGGCCGAGAACTCGGAGGTGGCGTTCCGCAGCAGAACGTCCCCGATCAGGTAGGGGTGGAGGATGAAAACCGCCGCCGCGATGCGCCCGGCCCGGGCCTGACCGCCGGCCATGTGCGCGGCCGTGCGGTACACGGCGTAGGCACCGAAGACGGTGAAGCCGACCAGGGCCAGGATCCCACCTCGTGGCAACGATCCCACTGCCGCGCCAGCGGCGCTGGCCACGGCGGCGTACACGGGGGCGTAGAAGAGGAAGATCGTCGAGCCGAGCCCACCGTAGAGGTTCTCGGCCCAGTGCGGGGGAAGTTGGCCGGATCCTACCGCATGCCCGAACTCAGCGATCTTGACGAGCTCGTACCGCCAGTCGTGGCCACGGGGCCAGCCACGCAGCAGGGGCAGCAGCGATACCGCCACCGGCACGACCAGAAGCGCGTCCCACGCCGAGAACCGGCCCGTGGACCTGTGCTCGGGCCGATGGCCGGGTCCGTCATCGCCGCTGCGGGTTTCGCTCACGAAGCCGCGTCCCTCACCGACCAAGGCCGCCCCCCAGCCGGCACCCCGCTCCGGGCCTCGAGCGTTCGGATGCTCGGCGGAGCTCCCTGGGCAGCCACGGCCTCGCACTCACGGTCGTCCCACCGCCCTCCAGACGGACTCCAGCTCCGCCGCCGCCCCCTCGGGCGGTCGCGTCACGAGGCTCACCCCCACGGTGAGAACCAGCCCCGCCGCGAACCCCGGGATCATCTCGTAGAGGTCGTAGGTCGCGGCCTTCAGGAAGATCACCCACAGGACCGTGACAACGAAGCCGCCCGCCATACCCGCGGCGGCCCCCGCCCGGGTGGTGCCCTTCCAGAACAGCGAGCAGAGCACCACGGGCGTGAACCCGCACGAGAGACCCGACCAGGCGAACAGGACGAACCAGAAGATGACCCGGACCTCGCCCAACGCCATGACCAGGGCGCCTGCGCCGATGACGACTGTGACGAGCTTGCCGTACACCGAGAGCCTGCGCTCGGACACGTGTGGGTGGAACACCTGCTGGACGACGTCCCGCACCACCGCCGAAGAGGCCAGGATCAGGAGCGAATCCACCGTGGACATGATGGCCGCGAGCACCACGACCAGGAAGATCCCGGTGAAGAACGCCGGGAAGAGCGCCTCGCTCATGACCGGCAGGATGGTCTCGGGGTCCTCGAGCCCCGGGAACAGGTAGCGGCCGCTCATGCCCGCGAGGACCGCACCGACGTCGAAGCCGATCATGCACAGGACCGCCCAGAACCCCCCCCGGACGATCTGCTCCTGGTCGCGGGCCGCGATGAACCGGGTCAGGAGCTGGGGAGAGCCCAGGAAGGCCACGCCTACCGCCACGAATCCGGCGGCGCTGACAACGCCAGGGACGGTGAAGCCCAGAGCGCCCATGGGACGGAGCAGGGCCGGGTCCTCGGCCCCCAGGCCCGCCATGAGCTCGGTCCATCCGCCGGCTGCCGCGATGCCCACGATGGGCAGGGTGACAAGGCACCCGAGCATCAGCACGCCCTGCAGGAAGTCGCTGTACGCCACGGCCTTGAAGCCGCCCACGGTCGTGTAGTAGAGGATCACCGCCGCACCGATGAGCACGCCGCCCACATAACTCGTGCCGAGGAACGAGTCGAAGGCCTTGCCCGACGCGGTGAGCTGAGCGGCCGTGTAGGCCATGACCATCGTGATGATGATGAAGACCCCGATGAAGCGGAGCAGGTGACCGGTGTCCCGGAAGCGCTCCTCCAGATAGTCGGGAACCGTGATCGCGTCGTAGCGGTCGGAGTATTCCTTGAAGGGCAGGGCGACGAACACCCAGGCCATGGCCACGCCCAGTACCTCGCCCAGCACGATCCAGAAGGCGTGGACCCCCACGAGGTAGCCCATTCCGGTGAGGCCCAGGAGCAGCCAGGCGCTCTCTCCGGTGGCGTTGGAGCTGAAGGCGATCACCCACGCGGGGAGCTTCTTGCCGGCGACGAAGTACCCGGCGACGCTCTTCGACTCCCGACCGCCCCACACGCCAATCGCCAGCAGGACGATGAGGTACGCGACCAGGACGCCGACGATGGTGGCGGAACGCAACGGTCGTCAGAGCCGTGGTGGCGTCGTAGCGGAGGCTCCGCCCGGGGGGCCCGGAGGGCGCGCCTTCCCCCGCCGGCGATACGATCGGTAGAACCAGACCTCGAGGCCGAGTCCCAACCCCACCGAGGCGAGGATGAGAATCCAGGACTGGAGGGGCAGGCCGGCGATCAAGGCGTGTCGCTCACGCGTCGACGGCTGCGCACGCCCGGCGCAGGCGCCCCAGAGCGTCGTCCACCTCGGCCTCGGTCACCAGCAGGTAGGGACCGATGCGTACCACGTGGCCGTGCAGCCCGCCCAGTCCCAGGAGTAGTCCCTGATCCCGCGTGGCCTCCATGAGCGCCCTGGCCTTGGCGGGGCTCGGCTCCTTGGTGGCTGGATCTTCGATGAGATCCATGGCCTGCATCAAGCCCATCCCCCGGACGTCTCCGATCCAGACGTGCTCCCCGGCGAGCGCCTCCAGGCCCTCCCTGAGCTGCTCACCGCGGGTCGCTGCGTTCGACGGCACGTCTTCGTCGATCATGACCCGCAGCGTTTCGTCCATGGCTGCCATGCAGATCGGGTTTCCGCCGAACGTGGAGATGGTCTTTCCGGTCCAGCTCTCGGCGATATCCGGCCGGGTGATGGTTGCGGCGACCGGCATGCCTCCGGCGATGCCCTTGGCCACGACCATGATGTCCGGCTCGACGCCCCAGTGCTCGATCCCGAACCAGTGCGCGCCGGTGCGGCCGAAGCCGGCCTGGACCTCGTCGATGATGAGGAGCCCGCCGTACGAGCGGATGACCTCGGCCATGCGCTGGAAGTATCCATCCGGGGGAACCACGTAGCCGCCCACGCCCTGGATGGTCTCGGCGATGAGCGCCGCGGGCCGGCCGTTGGTCGTCGTCTCGATCACCTGGATCAGGTCTTCCGCCAGACGGTCCACGCACGTCTCGTCGCATGGCTGCCGGAACGGACAGCGGTACGGGTCCGGTGACAGCGTATGGGTGATGCCGGTCACCGAGGCGGCCAGGGGCCTCCAGCCTGCGTGGGCCGTCAGCGCCGTGGCCATGGAGCTGCGACCGTGATACGCCTGCCGGAGCGCCACCACCTCATGGCGACCCGTGGCGATGCGGGCCAGCGTGATCGCCGTCTCGATGGCCTCGGTCCCGCTGTTCGTGAAGAACGAATGGCTGAGCCGGCCGGGCGCGAGATCGCCCAGTCGCCGGGCAGCCTCGATCTGAGGCTCGGTGACGTACAGCGTGGACGTGTGACCCAGACGGCCGGCCTGATCCCGGATCCGGTCCACGAGGCGGGGGTGACAGTGCCCCAACGAGGTGGTGAGGATCCCACTGAAGAAGTCGAGGTACCTGCGGCCGTCCACGTCGGTGAGCCAGGCACCCAGGCCGTGGTCGACGACCACCGGATCCTCGTAGTAGTGCATGAGGCAATACAGATGGTCGCGTTCGGCCTGTTGAAGGTCGGCGCTGCGGTGGACGACCGCGGCGCCGCCGCTCGGTGTGGCTTGGTCGGTCTGATGCATGAGCCTTCCCTCGTGCTACCAGCGGGAGATGACGACCCGCCGGTCCGTGTAGAACTGTATGGCGTCCGTGCCCTGGGCCTTCAGGTCACCGTAGAAAGAGGCCCGGGATCCCCCGAACGGGAAGAACGCCATGGGGGCCGCGACGCCGATGTTGACACCCATCATGCTGATGCCGGCCCGGTAGCGGAACTCCCGGGCCGCTTTCCCACTGGTGGTGAAGATGGAGACCGCGTTGCCGTAGTGGTTTTCGTGAACCCGGGCGACGGCCTCGTCCAGCGACGAGACCCGGGTGAGGCCCGCCACCGGCCCGAAGATCTCCTCCCGCCCGATCCTCATGTCGGGGGATACGTCCTCGAATACGGTGGGACCGAACCAGTGACCATCCGGCAGATCTTCGACCGTCACGTCTCGCCCGTCGAGGGCGAGCGTCGCGCCGCCCCCGACGCCCTCGTCGACGAAGCCTCGGACCCGGTCGCGGTGGGACGAGGAGATCACGGGGCCCACGTCCACCCCCTCGTCCAGGCCCCGACCGAGCCGCAGCGCCCGGGCACCGTCGAGTAGCCGTTCCCGGATGGGCCCGTAGGCCTCGCCGACGCCCACGACCACGCTGCCGGCGAGGCAACGCTGTCCTGCCGATCCGAAGATCGACCCCATCAAGGCCTGCGTGGCTACGTCGTAGTCGGCGTCCGGCAGCACGAGCATGTGGTTCTTCGCACCTCCCAGCGCCTGTACGCGCTTGCCGTGGGCTGCGGCGACGCCGTACACGTGGCGGGCCGTCGCGCTGGAGCCCACGAAGGACACGCCCGCGATGTCGGGGTGCTCGAGGATCCGGGTCACGGCGTCCCGGGCGCCGTGAACCACGTTGAGTACGCCCGGTGGCAGGCCCGCCTCCGCCGCCAGATCCACGATCCGTTGGTGCGTCAGGGGATCCTGCTCGCTGGGCTTCAGCACCACCGTGTTTCCCGTGGCCACCGCGTACGGCCAGAACCAGAGCGGGATCATCACGGGAAAATTGTACGGGGTGATGGCGGCGAACACCCCGAGCGGTTGGCGCACGGTGGAGCAGTCGATCCCGGGCGCGATGTCCTCGAGGGCCTCGCCCATCATGAGCGTGGGGATCCCGCATGCGTGCTCCACGTTCTCGATCCCCCGCTGCACCTCTCCGAGGCACTCGGCCAGGATCTTGCCGTGCTCCCGGCTGAGGCTCCGGCCCAGCTCCTCCTTGTGGTCGTCGAGCAGGCCCTTCAGGCGGAACAGCACCCGAGCCCGCTCCACGGCGGGCGTCTGCCGCCACGCCGGGAACGCACGCCGCGCGGCGGCCACTGCGGCGTCGACGTCGGCGGCGTCGGAGAGCGGTACCTGTCCCAGGCGTTCTCCGGTGGCCGGGTCCGTGACCGGCAGGTAGCCCGTGGCCGCGGCATTCACCCAGCGGCCATCCACGAAGTTCGCGATCGGGTCCGTGGTCGAAGCCGAAGCTGCGGTCAGCGTCATGGTGCCCTCGGGTGCTGGAGAGGCGGTGCAGGGGAGAAGATAGGATCGGGCGGGGAGCGGCGCACGCCACCCGCCAGCCCCGAGGCAGCCTGGCGCGTCCGGAAACGCGGCACCCCCGACGCTCCCCTTACCTGACCCCGGAAAATGGATATCTTCCCCCCGGAGCGGTGAGGGACCGGGTGGAACGCGCCCGTCGCGCGGGGTCAACATTCGGCGGATTCGGAGGCCCGTTCATCTTGGGGAGCACCCAGTCCACAGAGCGTCATCCCTCGGCGGCGCGCACGCGTGACGGCACTCGCGAGGGGTTCATCGTGCCCATTGGCGGAGCAGAGGAGAAGTTCCGGGATCCCAAGATCCTCTCCCGCTTCGCCGACCTTTGCGGCGGCGTCGAAGCCAGGATCGCCATCATCCCCACCGCGTCCGAGCTGGACGACACGGGCTCGGGCTACGAGCAGATCTTCCACGACCTGGGCGTCATGGAGGCTCGAGCGCTCCCGTTCACCCGCCGGGAGGACTGCGAGCGCGCCGAATGGATCCGCGTCTTGCAGGAAGCCGATGGCATCTTCATGACCGGAGGCAACCAGCTTCGTCTCTCCACGATCCTCGGGGGCACGCCCGCCGCCCACGCGATCCGCGCCGCCAGCGCGCGCGGTGCCCACGTGGCCGGGACCTCCGCAGGAGCCGGCTTCATGTCCGAGCACATGATCGCCTTCGGGGGCGAGGGACTCCTGCCCCGGGGCGGGCTCGTTACCATGGCGCCGGGGCTGGGGCTCACCAACCGCGTGGTGGTGGACCACCACTTCGTGCGACGGGCGCGCCTCGGGCGCCTGATGACTGCTTTGGGCCTCAACCCCTTCGCGGTTGGCCTGGGTCTCGGTGAGGACACCGCCGCCTTCATCGGTCCCGACGACCGCCTCGAGGTCGTGGGCAGCGGCAGCATCACCGTGGTGGACCCCGCCGACATGGAGTACTCCAACCTCTACGCGCGCTCGGAGGGCGAGCCCGTGTGCGTGGTCAACGTACGCATCCACTTCCTGATCGACGGCTGGTCCTTCGATCTGAACACGCGAGAGGCCTCGCACGAGCACATTCTGCCCGCCTAGGTCCCTGGTGGGCCGGGCGGCGAGATGGACACCAGTCTGATGAAGATCGTCGAGCAGGCCGTCTACGTCGGCCCGAGCATCTACGCTTCCTTCCCCGTCATCCGATTCCGTGTGGACCTGGGGCCGCTGGAGGCGTGGCCTTCGGTACGGCTCGGACCCGACTTCACCGACCGCCTCCTGGAGACCTTACCCGGGCTGCGCGAGCACGGGTGCTCGTACGGTGAGCCTGGCGGCTTCGTGCGCAGGCTCCATGAAGACGAGGGCACGTGGCTGGGCCACGTTCTCGAGCACGTGGCCATCGAGCTCCAGAACGTCGCCGGCCAGGACGTGACCTTCGGCAAGACGCGCGGCAACGGCGAGCCCGGACAGTACGACGTCGTATACGAATACCGTGCCGAGAAGGTGGGGCTCGCCGCGGGGCGCCTGGCCCGCCGGCTGCTCCTGGGCCTGCTCCCGGAAGATGCCCGGGAGGGGGTGAGCGACGTTCCGGCCGACCTGGACTGGGAGTCCGAGCGGGATTCGTTCATCAAGTTCGTCCAACGGAAGGCCTTCGGCCCGAGCACCGCCGCATTGGTCCACGCGGCGGAGGCCCGTGGCATCCCCTGGCTGCGCCTCAACGACTACTCGCTGGTCCAGTTCGGCCATGGTCGGTGGCAGCAGCGCATCCAGGCGACAGTCACGTCCAACACGCCGCACATCGCGGTGGAGATCGCCTCCGACAAGGAGGAGACGAACCAGATCCTGGCCGATCTCGGACTGCCCGTTCCGGAGCAGCAGCTCGTCTACGGCGAAAGGGACGCGATACGGGCCGCGGAGCGGATCGGCTATCCGGTCGTGGTCAAGCCGTTCAACGCGAACCACGGTCGGGGCGTGTCGCTGGACATCGCCGACCCGGAACACGTCAGCGTCGCCTTCGAGAAGGCCCGGGAACACTCCCGGGGCGTGTTGGTCGAGGGCTTCGCCCGGGGATTCGACCACCGAATCCTCGTCATCGACGGCGAAGTCGTGGCCGTCTCCAAGCGGGTGCCCGGCCACGTGGTAGGAGACGGCGAGAGCACGATCACCGAGCTCGTCGAGGAGGTGAACCGGGATCCCCGCCGGGGGATCGGCCACGAGAAGGTGCTCACGCGCATCGAGCTCGACTACCAGGCCAGGCGACTTCTGGACCTTTTGCACTACACGCCCGACACGGTTCCCGCCGCCGGCGAGGTCGTGTATCTGCGGTCGACCGGTAACCTGTCGACGGGCGGCACCGCCGTGGACCTCACCGATGTGATCCATCCGGACAACGCCGAGATGGCGAGACGGGCGGCCGGAGCCATCGGTCTGGACGTGGCGGGGATCGACTTCATCACCGAGGACATCTCGGAGTCGTACAAGGGCGGCGACGGCATCATCTGTGAGGTCAATGCGGCGCCCGGATTCCGCATGCACACGAACCCGGCCGAGGGCATCCCGCGGGACGTGGCCGGGCCGGTCCTGGACATGCTGTTCCCCCCGGGCACGCCCTCACGCATCCCCATCCTGGCCGTCACGGGCACGAACGGGAAGACGACGACCGCCCGCATGCTCGCCCACATCTACAAGCTGGCGGGGCACAAGGTCGGGCTCGCCACCACCGACGGGGTGTACATCGACGGTCAGCTGACGCTGCCCGGAGACATGACGGGGCCCCGGTCGGCCCGCATGATCCTCCGGGATCCCTCCGTCGACGTCGCCGTCCTCGAGACGGCCCGTGGCGGACTGCTCCGGTCCGGGCTCGGGTACCGGCGGGCAGACGTGGGCGCGTGCATCAACGTTCGAGAGGATCACCTGGGCCTGCGCGGCGTCGAGACCGTAGAGCAGCTCGCCGAGGTGAAGCGCGTGGTCATCGAAGCGGCCAAGGGCACGGCCGTCCTCAACGCGGACGACCCGTTGTGCCTGCAGATGTCCGGTCACACGGAGGCCGAGCACATCCTCTACGTCACCACCAATCCCGGGCACGAGCTGGTGCGGGAGCACGTCCGCGCCGGCGGGCGGGCCATCGGCCTGGAGGAGGGCATCAACGGCCACATGATCACGCTGTACGACCGGGGTGGGCACATCCCGCTGCTGTGGACGCATCTGGTGCCCGCGACCCTCGACGGTCGGGCGCTGCACAACGTTCAGAACGCCATGTTCGCGGCCGCCATGGCGTATTGCGGGGGTGTGAAGCTCGAGGACATCCGGCACGGGCTGCGGACGTTCGATTCCTCGTTCTTCCAGGCGCCCGGACGGATGAACGTCTTCGAGGAGCATCCCTTCCGCGTGATCCTGGACTACGCCCACAACCCCGACGCGGTCGCCGCCATGTGCCACCTCGTGGATCAGCTCGGCGTCTCGAACCGGAAGCTCGTGGTCGTGGCGGCCCCGGGGGACCGCCGGGACCAGGACATCCGACAGGTGGCGAAGAACGTCGCCGGACACTTCGACCACTACATCTGTCGTCGGGACGACGCGCTCCGGGGAAGACAGCCCGACGAAGTGCCCCGCATGCTGGCCGAGACGTTGCTGGACGAAGGCGTCCCTGCCGACCGGGTGGACACGATCCCGTCGGAAGCCGACGCCGTTGACGCCGCGCTGAGAATGGGGCGGCGGGACGACCTGATCTTGATCTTCGGGGATTCACTCCAGCGCACCTGGAATCAGATCACCCAGTTCCACCCGGACGCGGCGCCTTCGGCCGAGGCGGAGGCCCCGGAGCACGAGGCCCCGGCGGCGGCGCTGCCGAAGCTGCCCCAGCACTCGGTGGCGTTGGCGGGTCGCCTGATCCGGGACGAGCGCGGGATATCCCTGGCGCCCGAACAGTCCGACTGATCCTGGGTCCGTCGCCATGGCCATCGTCGAGCTCGAGGACTCCAGGCGCCTGACCGGCCCCAACCTCCTGTCCGACAGCGCCGGTGCGGTCATCGACGGCCGGGTCGAGGAGACCGTGCGGGACGCGTTCGTCGAGGCATGGCGGACCCACGCCGCCCGCGTCCTCCGAGCCGTGAGTTGGGGGGACGAGGAGCTCGCCACGCGCACCTATCCGCTGGGCGTCACCGTCTTTCATTCGGCTCCGGTGGATGCGTTGTATGCCGCCACCGAGGTCAACGAATGGGCCTGGGCGGCCGCCGCCGCGGAGGTCGGTCACGGACCATCGGCGGAGCCTCTGGACGATGTCACGGCACGCCTCGAGTCTCTGATCGACCGGGAGCGGAACCCGGCCTTGCTACGCCTGCGAGCGGCCGCCGCCGAGCGAGGTCTGACCTTCCTGTCCGACGACGACCACGCTTCGGTCGGGACGGGCACGGGAAGCCGGGTCTGGGCCGTGGCCGACCTGCCCGACCCGGTGCAGGTGCCTTGGCCCGAGCTCCACGACATCCCCCGCGTGCTCGTGACCGGGACCAACGGAAAGACCACCACCGTGCGCATGGTGGCCGAGATCGCGGCGGCGGCCGGAAGGCAGGTCGGGTTCACCTGCACGGACGGCATCTACGTGGACGGCGTCCTGGCCGATGGCGGTGATTGGTCGGGTCCGGGTGGTGCCCGCGCGCTCTTGCGCGACCCGCGGGTCGAGGTGGCCGTGTTGGAAACGGCCCGGGGGGGCATGCTGCGGCGGGGGCTGGCGTTGGACCGGGCCCACGCGGCTCTGGTGACCAACGTGGCGGAGGACCATCTGGGCGAGTGGGGCGTGGCCACGGTGGCCGACGTCGCCACCGCGAAGCTCGTGGTGGCCAGAGCGGTGCAGCACGGTGCGCCGCTGGTCGTCAACGCCGAAGATCCCGTGCTGGCGCCCGCCGCGCGGGCCCTGGGCCGGTCCATCACGTGGATCTCGGCGGACGGGGCGCACCCCGCGGCCAGCTCGGGCCGGCAGGGCCTGCCGTCGTGGGTCGCCCCGGACGAGGTGGCCTGGGTCGTGCGGGACGGCTGGCTGGTCCGGAAGGAGCCAGGGGCCACCGCGCCCCTGCTGGAGGTAACCATGGTCCCGGCCGCCCTCGGGGGCCTGGCCGCCTACAACGTGGCCAACGCTCTCGGCGCGGCCGCGCTCGCCCGCGCGCTGGGCATGGACGACCACGCCATCCGGCAGGGGCTCGTGACCTTCGACCCGACACCGGAGCGGAGCCCAGGACGCACCAACCTGTTCGAGGTGGGAGACCTGTGGGTCCTCGTGGATTACGTCCACAACCCCCACGGATTCCACGCCGTCGGGCAGCTCGTCCGAGCGCTGGCTCCCCGGCGGGTCGGTCTCATGGTGGGTCACGCCGGCGACCGGGACGACGAGGCGATCCGGGACCTGGCTCGAGCCGCCTGGGCCCTGGGGCCGGAGCGGGTGGCCGTGAAGGAGCTCGGGCAGTACCTGCGTGGCCGAGCGAAGGGTGAGGTGCCCGAGCTCATCCGGTCGGAGCTCGCTCGGATCGGGGCGTCGGAGGCGTCGTTGTCCGTCCACGACGACGAGGTGTCCGCGGCCCGGGCGTTGCTCGAGTGGTGCCGATCCGGCGACCTGGTGCTGCTTTCGTCACAGGCCCAGCGGGACGCCGTGCTCCGACTCGTGGAGGCGCTGCACGACGGCGGCTGGCGGCCCGGGCTCCCGCTGCCGGACGCGCCCTAGGCGGAGGTGGCTTCGGCCCCCCGGCCCCGCGTCGGGGATCTGCCACCCCGGGCGCGGCGTCCTCAGTGCGGCGGCGTGCGACCCTACGGCACCACGGTCACCGAGGCGGTAGCGGACGCGCTCCCGCTGCCCGCGATGATGGTCACCCGCCCCTCCCTCAGCCCCGTCACGAGCCCGCGCTCGTCCACCATGGCGACGGACGGATCAGTCGTGCTCCAGATCAGGTTGGGTGCGGCGATGGGGTTGCCGCGGGCGTCGGCCACCGCTGCCTCGAGCCTGACGGTTCCCCCCCGTGCCACCGAGCCGTTGACGGGAGAGACCGCTACGACGGCTGCCTGCTGGGCCACGAAGACGAGCGCGGTGCCGACGGCGTGCCCTCCACGGGCGGTGGCCGAGACCGCGATGGTGACGAAGCCGTTGCTCCGTGCCGTCACCAGTCCCGAAGGGCCCACCCCCGCAACGGCCGTGCTCGAGGAGGCCCACGTGACGGACGCTTCTTCCACGGCCACGCCGGCGACGTCGAGCGGCGTCGCGGTGAGCCGTGTCGTTTCGCCGAGTGACGCCAGCTGGACGCTGGCCGGCTCGACCCGTACGTGAGCCAGGGCTGGTCGCTCCCCCGTCGGTGATGACGGCGTGACCTCCCGCTGCCTCTCGCATCCCCCCAGCCCCACCACGCCGCCCGCGATCAGCACCCACCGACGAGCCCGCCCCATGCTCAATCTTCCCGGTAGATGGCCACGTGGTGCGCCCCGTCCCCGTCGATCCAGCCGCGATACATACCGGGCGTGTTGAAGCACAGCTCCACGTTGCCATCCCCGTCGATGGCCACGAGACCTCCCGCGCCCGGTACCTGGGCCTCCAGCGTGTCCCAGATGACCCCGTGCACGGCCGGGGTGAGGCCGACCCCGCCGTGCGCCATGCGGGCGTGGACGTCGTGGGCCACCGCATGTCGTATGAAGAACTCGCCCCAGCCAGTGCAGGAGACGGCGCACAGCCGGCTCGCATACGTGCCGGCGCCGATGATCGGCGAGTCTCCCACGCGCCCCCAGGTCTTGTTGGCCATCCCGCCGGTGGAGGTCGCGGCCGCCAGACGCCCCGCCCGGTCCCGGGCCACGGCGCCCACGGTGCCGGCGCGCTCCGTGGGATCGGTGGATCCGATCACGTTCGGTCGCGCGCCTCGGTTCTCCTTGGCTCGCTGCAGATCCGTCCAGCGGCGCTCCGTGTGGAAGAACGACGCCTCCGTGGCCTCCACGCCGCTGGCACGGGCGAACGCCTCGGCGCCTGGTCCCGTCAGCATGAGGTGCTCGGATCGCTCCATCACCAGCCGCGCCAGATCCACGGGGTAGCGCACGTCCGTGACGTCGGCCACGGCGCCGGCGTCCAGGGTGCTACCGTCCATGATGGAGGCATCCATGGTGACGACGCCACGCTCGTCGAAGTTGGATCCGCGACCGGCGTTGAACAACGGCGAATCCTCCATGACCCGAACGGCGGCGCAGACTGCGTCGATGGCGGTGCCTCCGGCCCCGAGCGCCTCGCTGCCGGCTTGGAGTGAGCGGGTCAGCGCGTCCCGGTACTCCCCCTCCAGGCTCGGGGTCATCTCCGCCCGAGCGAGCGTCCCCACGCCTCCGTGGATAGCCACTCCCTGGTCGCCGATGCGTACCTCGGTGTCTGCGCTCAAGCGATCTCCTCGCTGCTGGTGACCGGGCCCTCGGTCCCTTCCGTGCGGAAGAGGACAGCGCCCCGGCTTTCGGGGGGGGCGGGCGTTGCCCTTCCGTCAAGATAGAGCCTGGTAGGAGCGTCGCACGAGGAGGTGGCGGTGCGATCCGATCCGTGCCAGCGCGATCGCGGACCCCCCTCGCAGGCATAGCGAAGGAACCCTGCTGTCGCTCGAAGCGTCGCTGCGCTAGTCATCGTGTAACGCCCGGCATGGCGCTTGCTACGGTTTCGGGGGGCCAGGGCGTGGCTCGAGGGGTCGGTCGCCGACGTTCCGACGGTCGCCGCCTTCGGGAGGGCGCGCCCAGAGGAGGTCAACTTGATCCACGAACTGAGGGACGGCGTGGCCGCTCACGCTCGAAGCACGACGGCGGGAACGGACGCTCGGGGACTGGCATCCCGGCCGCCTGATCGCCCCCTGGAGGTGGCGCTGCTCCTCCACTGTGCGCGGGCCCATATGGATGAGGCGCGCTCCCGTCTCGTGTCGGGGCTTCTCGACGAGGAGGTCGATTGGGACCGGCTCGTGGAGCTGGCCCGCCGTCACGGCACCGTACCGCTCCTGTACAACGGCCTGAGGGTGGCTGCGCCGGAAAAGGTCCCCAGCGCGCTGATGACCTCTTTGCGCGGTCGTTTCGGTGAGCTCGCGCGCCGCAACCTGTACCAGATCGTGGAGCTGATCGGGCTCCTGAAGGAGCTCGGCGACGGGGGCGTGCCGGCCATCCCGTTCAAGGGTCCCGTCCTCGCCGAACAGGTGTACGGCAACCTGGCGCTTCGCGAGTTCTCGGACCTGGACATTCTGATCCGGCCAGAGCATGTGGATCGAGCTTCCGGAATCCTGCAGGACCGAGGATACAGGCCGTGGTACGAGCCCTCCGAGGCGCGGCAGCGCGCCGCGAAGGATCTGGAGTACGCCCTCCCGTTCTCCCGGGCGACAGACCGCATGAGCGTGGACCTCCACTGGGCGTTCGCGCGAAAGTTCTTCGCCGCCGATCTGGACGAGGAGCTGGTGTGGAGCCGCGCGGTGACGGGAAAGCTCCAACGGAGAGAGGCGCTGCTCCTTCCGCCCGCGCTGACCCCCATCGTGCTGGCGGTACACGGTGCGAAGCACGGGCCGTATCCGTGGCCCAGGATCAAGTGGATCGCCGACATGGCAGGCGTCGCCGCGGTTACCTCACCCGAGGACTGGCGGGAGGCTCTGGCTCTCGCTCGGCAGCTCGGTGTGCTGCGGATGCTGCTCCTTGGCGTGGCTCTGGCTGAGCGTGTGCTGGACGCTGCCGTGCCAACAGCGGTCGCTCGGACGCTCGACGACGATCCCGCCGCTCGCCGACTCGCCGTGCGGGTGGAACAGTGGCTCCTGTTCGACTCCCGTCCCGCTCCCGCATTCGCCGAGCGCGTCTCGTTCGACGTATCGGTCCGGGAGCGCCGACGGGATCGGCTGCGGTACCTCGGTCGACGGCTGTTCACCCCGACCAACCAGGACCTCGACGCGGTGTCACTGCCCGCAGGACTGTCGTTCCTGTATCCGGCCCTCCGCTGGGTACGACTCGGAAGCCGTTACCTGGGGCATCCAAGCCGCCTAAAGCAGCTCTGGCGGGGTCGTGATCAGGCCGAACCACCCTCCGATGGCACGGAACCTGCCGCTGTGGTCCGTGATCCCGAACGACAAGCGACGAGAAGCCCACGGGCCACGTCGGCCCCCCGGGAGAGGCCTGTCAAGTCGTGAATTCTGGAGATACCAAGCCCGCAGCGGGCCTGTCGACCAAGGTTGTCGCGGCGCCTGACCAGGTTTCCACGAGGCTGGACGACGAGATCGTGATCCTGAGCTTGCGCTCGGGCGGCTACTACTCGCTCCAGAACGTGGGCGCGAGCATCTGGGAGCTCATCGGTGAGCCGCGCCTGATCGCGGAAGTACGAGACGCGATCGTCGCCCAGTACGGCGCGGAACCCGAGGTCGTGGCGACCGACGTGATCGAGCTCTGCCAACATCTGGCAGAGCTCGGATTGGTCGATTTCGTCGAATGACACCGTCGGCACCGAGGATCCGGGGGCGTCGCTGATGTACGTCACGTTCGGTGAGCGAATGCAACACCCGGAGCCCCTGACGGGGCACGAAAACGCACGGTGGAGGGGCTTGCAGCCATGCAATGCTCCGGGTACGATGCTTGCAAGCCTTCCTTGTGTCAGTGACGCGTCACCATCCTCGAGAGGAGGCTTTCGTGGACTACGAAAAGCCGTTCGTCAAGGAGCTAGGCTCCATCGCCGACAACACGTGGACCACTCCTGGTGGGAACGAGAAGGGCGGCGGGGCCACCTGGCATTACGACAAGTTCTGCGAGATGTCAGGCGGAAGCGACGCGGATTGGCCGGGCTGCGGGTCGAAGTAACCCGTTCGTTCAGCGCAATATCCGCACTGGCATTCGTCCCAGGGCCCTCGTTCGCATGTGCCCCGAAATGGCCTCGCCGTCGGCACGGCGGGATGTGGGTCGGACCGCCTGGGCGGTTCCGGTCGCCGGGCTGAATTCAAATGGGGTGCGCGGCCGGTATACTGTTCAGGGACTCCGAGGTCACCTCCGCCCGGGTGAAGGCCATGCTGGCTGCGTCTCCCCACCGAGGCGGGAACACCCGTGTCGCCGTCCTCGGACGGGCCGTGCTCGGAGTCGCCGAAGGTGACGGCGTCGGGGTCTCGGATCTGTATGAGGACCAGGGCCTCGTCGTGGCCTTCTCCGGCTTCCTGGACAATCTGGACAATCTGGACGAGCTGAGCGGAGCGCTCCGGGCAGAAGGACATGGGTCCCCAGCGCGCACGCCTGCCCAAGTCATCGGGGCATCGTGGGTGGCCTTCGGAACCGACACTCCCCAGAGGCTCCGGGGGGCGTATCAGGTCCTCGTCACCGATGGCCGGACCCTCTGGGCGTTCCGTGACCAGCTGGGCTCCCGCCCCCTGTTCTTCCGCGCCGATCGCCGAGGCGTCCATGTCGGCGCCGAGGCCAAGCAGGTGGTGGCCGGCGCGCAGATCAGCTACTCGCCCGACGCGGAGATGCTCGAGGACATCTTCTACGGACGCGGGAGCGCTCCCGATCGATGCGCGCTCACGGGAGTCGAGAGGCTTCTACCCGCACATCTCCTCACGGCCCGGGACGAATCGGAGCGCAGCTTCCGGTACTGGGCACCGGGCCGCAACCTCGAGCGAAGCAGGCTTT
>JBDHLD010000214.1:0-3973 GCA_039586035.1 Gemmatimonadota bacterium
GACGCTGGCGGCGTGACCGATCGCACCCGATATTCGCGGGCCTCGATACTCATCCGGAGGCCCCGAACATGAAGCTGCTGCTGGCTCTCGCTCTCCTGCTGCCCCAGGAGGGTCCCTTCACCGACGTGCTCTCGCCTGGCACCGAGTACGACCCGCAGATCCCGACGCTCGAGCAGGCCGTCGGGCACGACTTCGACGACGAGGTGACACCTCCTGCGCAGGTCGTCGCCTACATGGAAGCGCTTGCCGAAGCGGCACCTGACCGCACTCATCTTATCCATTACGCGACGAGCTGGGAGGGGCGAGAGCTCGTCGCACTGGTCATCGGCTCGTCCGACCGCATGGCTCGCCTCGATGCGGTGGCCGCAGACCTGAGGCGGCTAGCCGATCCCCGGGGCCTCTCGCAGGCCGACATCGACGCGCTCATCGCCGAGCTTCCCGTGGTCACGGCCCTGCTCCACGGGGTCCACGGGAACGAGATCAGCTCCAGCGGGGCGGCCATGGCCGAGGCCTACCACCTGCTCGCCGCCACCAACGATCCCAGGGTCGAAGAGATCCTGGGCGAATCGCTGGTGCTCATCGATCCCATGCAGAACCCCGACGGACGCGCTCGCTTCGTCTTCCAGACCCGCATGGGTCGCGCCATGGAGCCCGACTCCGATCCCCTGAGCGCAGAGCACGACGAACCGTGGCCCGGGGGCCGGGTGAATCACTACCTCTTCGACCTCAACCGGGACTGGTTCCTCCAATCCCAGCCGGAAAGCCGCGGCCGCGTGGCCATGGCGCTGACCTACATGCCCCACGTCATGGTGGACCTGCACGAGATGGGCGGGAACTCGACCTACTACTTCCCTCCGCCCGCCGTGCCGGGCAATCCGTGGACCACGGAGGCTCAGAACACCTCGTTGGACATGTTCGGCCGTGCCAACGCCAGCGCCTTCGACGGTCGCGGCTTCGCGTACTTCATCCGCGAGGTCTTCGATTCGTTCTACCCGGGCTACGGGGCGTCGTGGCCGCTGTCCCACGGCGCCATCGGCCAGACCTTCGAGCAGGCCTCGGCTCGCGGGCTGGTCTTGAGGAGGAATGACGGCACGGACCTGACCTACGGGGACGGGGTGCTGCACCACTTCACGGCGGCCATCACGACCGCCCACACGGCGGCCCGGAACCGGGACAACCTGCTCCGGGAGTTCGTGGAGTTCCGTAGGAGCGCGGTGGCGCTGGGCGAATCCGGCGCCCGAGAGTACGTGCTGCACTCCCCCCACGACCCGGGCCTGGCTGCCCGCCTGGCAAGGACGCTGGCCCGGAACGGCATCGAGGTGCTCAGGGCCAACGAGCCCGTGAACGTGGCCGGACGGACGCTGCCTGCCCAGACGACGTACATCGTGCCCCTGGCCCAGCCCGCGGGACGCCTGGTTCGGAACCTCCTGGATCCCAACACGCCCATGGACCAAGACTTCGTGCAGCTCCAGATCGAGCGAAGGGCCAACCGGCAGCCGGACCAGATCTACGACGTCACGGCGTGGAGCATGCCGCTCCTTTGGGACGTGGAGATGCACGTGGCCGACCGGCCTACCGGCGCGGCGGCCTCGCCGGTCTCGGCCGACGAAACGCCCATGGGCGCCCTTACCCTGCCCCCCGCACAGGTCGGCTACCTCCTGCCCTGGGGCTCCACCACCGCCGCGGTGGTGGCCGAGGCCGCCCGGGCCGGGATCCTGGTCCGCACGGTGGGCGGCGCGTTCGCGCTGGGCGGCCGGGAGTACGGCATCGGCACGGCCCTAGTGCGCACCGCGGACAACGGTGAAGAGCTGGGCGCCGTCCTGGGGTCGATCGTCGCACGCCACGGCGCCGAGGCGGTGCCCGTGAACAGCGCCTACGTGGAATCGGGCACGTCGCTGGGGAGCAACCGGACCCGGGCCATCCGGGAGCCCCGCGTCATGCTGCTCTACGACCGTCCGGGATCCACCTACTCGACCGGGTGGGCACGCTACGTGCTGGAACGTCGCTACGGGCAGCGGGTGACGGCGGTGCGCGCCTCATCGCTGGGTCGGGCCAAGCTGGCGGAGTATGACGTGATCGTGCTACCCAGCGGGAACTACGCATCCGCCATCGACGCCGGACTGGTCGGACGCCTCCGTAGCTGGATGCGAAACGGTGGCACGCTGATCACCATGGCCGAGTCCACCCGCTGGGCCAGCCATGAGGACGTGGGACTCCTGGAGACCACGCCCGAGCTTCGCGGTGGCGCTCCAGCCTCAGCGGAGGACGAGGGGCGTGGGGCCGACGAAGCGCCACAGCAGCCCATCGACTACCTGGAGGCCATCGCGCCGGAGCAGGAGCCCCCCGAGCAGACGCCGGGTGCCATCCTCAACGTCGACCTGGATCCGGAGCACTGGCTCAGCGCGGGGACGGACGGACGGGTGGGCGCGTTGGTCGAGGGAACGCGCATCTTCAGCCCCATGACCCTGGACAACGGCCAGAACGTGGGTGTCTACGCGCCGGAGGAGTCACTCAGGGCCAGCGGCATCGTGTGGGACGAGGCCAGCCCGCAGCTGGCCAACAAGCCGTACCTGATCCACCAGCCGGTGGGGCGAGGCCGCCTCGTGGCCTTCGCGGAGGATCCCAACTACCGGGCCTACGCCGAGGCCACGCAGCTGCTGTTCATCAACGCGGTGCTGCTGGGGTCGGCGCGGTAGGGCGCTCGCGCCTCGAGCGGCCCAGCGGGGCGTTTCCGCGGAAACGCCCCGCCCTCTCAGGCGCCGTTCATCGCCGGATTGCGCCGGGTCGATCTGCTCGGGGCTCAGGGCTCGGCCCGGCGACGCGACGAGCAGAAGACTCCGAGCCAGAAGCAGCTCGGCCCAAGAGCACCGACCAGAGCCGCCGGGGCCGCGGCGCTTCTAGAGACCGTCCGTGACCGGCTGCCTGGCCTCCTCCCTGGCCGCGCCCTGGAGCGCGTTGAACAGAAGCTTGAACGTGCCTCGCGGCTGCCCGCGGAACTGGGTGCGGAATCCGAGAAGGATCACCTCGCCATCGCCGAGCCCCACGGTAGCCGCGGCCCCATTCCCGGCCAGGTACTGCTCTTCACCCATGGCCCACCCGCTCAACAGCAGGTCTTCCTCGGCGTAGCGGGCGAACATCTCCACGTCTGGCTCCGGCGCCGGCTGGTCCAGCTCCTCCCGCCCGCCTTCGCCCATGCCCGACAGGGCCACGGGCTCGTAGGCCGAGCTCCGCACGAAGAAGGCGGCCGCGTCTTCCTGCATTCCGTGGGCCACCGGGTGGTCGGTATCCACGTCAATGGCGATCAGAGAACCGGGAATGAAGAACTGGTCGTCGCCGACTTCTGCCAGGACGTTGCGGACCGGCAGGCCGAACTGCTGGATCGCGAAGTCACCCGCATGATCCAGGGCCACCAGCGTGCCGCCTCCCTCCACGAAGCTCCGCAGCGCCGCGGCGCCCTCCAGGCCCACGCCGCCCGTGAGGCCCTCGGGCATCGTTCCAGACCCG
This sequence comes from Gemmatimonadota bacterium, assembly GCA_039586035.1. Taxonomy (GTDB): domain Bacteria; phylum Gemmatimonadota; class Gemmatimonadetes; order Longimicrobiales; family Gaopeijiaceae; genus JBDHHQ01. Next base: position 3,505 of record JBDHLD010000214.1, read on the forward strand.
TGGCCGTTGAGGATGTCCGGCGCGTCCTGGGACGGCAGGATGACCGCGTCGTAGGTCGAAAGGTCCGTTGTCTGCAGGTCCGCGTCGTGAAGCGTGTCGACGGGGAAGCCGTACTGCTCGAGCACCCACCGGGTCCAGCCCTCGTCCATGTTGGGCATCCACGACTTGTACATGGCGATGCGAGGCGTGCGCAGCGCCTCCAGGGCCACGTCCGGGTGACTCGCCAGGCGAATGAAGTCGAGGCCGTAATCTGAGGCGAGGCTCTCGACCGAGCCCGTGGCGCCATCCGATTCGATCACCACCGTGCCGGCTTCGAAGCTCTGGCCGTCGGCGGTGAACGCATCCGCCGTCCAGTGCACGGCTGCGCCGTCGGCCAGAAGCCGGTTGACGGCCACGGCCGACGCGTTCGGCCGGCGCGAGAGGGCGAAGCCCCAAGATCCGCTTCCCGACACGGAGCCGGCGGCGACGC
>JBDHLD010000214.1:3994-6681 GCA_039586035.1 Gemmatimonadota bacterium
CGACCGCTACGCCCATCTGGATGGGGAGCGTCCAACCTGCCAGGTCGTACGGTGGATCCGGCGGCCCCCCGGCGTATCGCCGGCGGTCGGGGTATTTCTGCGGCTCCATCAGATCCATCAGGTATGGCCGGAACGCCTGGCCGGCGAAGAGCACGTAGCTGCCCGCCGCGTAGTCGTTGCCACCGGCCTGGAAGCTGGACCGGGCCCGGTGGACCTCGACGCCTCCCCGCCGCAGCGCGTTGATCATCTCGACGGTCTCCGCCGGATCCCACTGGTCCGGCGGGACCACGTAGGCGTACGGCCCACCTGCCTCCCCGGCCTCGATGGCGTCACGGCCCATGTCGTAGATGTTGTACAGCCACTGCTCCCGCCGCCGAGACGCGATGTCCAGCACCGCCATGGACCCGGTGATCATGTAATCCACCGCGTCGCTGAAGTGGGACCAGCCGCCCTCCCACGGATCGGGATACCAGATGGTGGGTCGGGACGTGGGAACGGACGCCTCGCGCCGACCCCCGTACGGGTTCAGCGGGTCCGGTAGCTCGGCAGGATCGTAGTAGCGCGGCGTGGGCGTGGAGTGACTCGTCTCGGACAGGATCCCGATCATGTTGTGGTAGTAGGGCGCCGTCCGGCCGCCACCGTTCCACCACATCGAGAAGAGCACCCGGGAGATCACGCCGGGCTTCTCCTCTTCGGAGAAACGCTGATGCATGGCCGCGCCCACCAGGTTCACGCCCGTGATCACGCCAGGCTGGATGTTGGGGTTTACGGGATCGGCGAAGGGCGGGATGAACATGCGGGCCCACGGCGGCCCTGTCTGGTGGTGGTTGTACACGATCTGGGGATACCACTCGTGGTAGAGCATCCGTGACACGGCCCGGGTCTCGGGCTGGAGAATCATGAACCAGTCCCGGTTGTTGTCGTGCCCGACGTAGTGGTGGTAGAGGATCGGCGGACCCGTGGTCTCGAACGCCGTTCCCCGGTTCTGTCGATACCAGCTGGTCGAGATGTCCAGGCCGTCCGGGTTGATGACGGGGTTGAGGAGCAGGATCACGTCGTCCCGGATGCGTTGCATTTCGGGCGACTCTTCCGTCGCCACCCTGTAAGCCAACAGCGACGTCATCTGGGCGTGGGCCCGCTCTGTGGCGTGCATGCCGCCGTCGATCCAGACGACGGCCTTGCCGCCCGCGGCCAGCTCGCGGGCCTCGTCCTCGCTGATTCGAGCGCGGGCCAGCGTCGCCGCGGTCTCTCGCCAACGATCCAGCTGGGCCAGGTTCTCCTCGCTCGAGATGAACAGCAGAACCATGGGCTTGCCCAGGACGCTGTGCCCGAACTCGATCTTCTGCACGCGGTCGCTCGCGGCGTCGAGGAGGTCGTAGTACTCCAGCATCTGGCCGTAGTCCGCCAGCTGGTAGTCGTCGCCAGGAGTGAAGCCGAAGACGTCCCTCGGATGGGGCACCTGGGACGAGGCCGGGACGGCAATGGCGAGTGAGAGGAAGACGAGGGCCAGGCTCGTGATCAGCCCGCTGGAGGTCGGCCGCGCGGTCGCCGCGCGTCCCCTGCCCAACCTGATTCGCGACATGGGTCCGCTCCACGCTCGAGGGATGAGAGCGGACAACGTGAGCGCAGGACCGCGCTCGGGCCATGGGGAAGGTCCCGCGTCGGTGGGTGGGGGGACACCCTCCAGAGATCTGGACGGGCGGGCCATGACCGCCGCGGCCTGGCGAAATGGCCTGCGCCGATCGTACCGTAGTGGAGAGATCGGTTGGTTTGCCGGAGGGTCTCTCGTTACACCGCCGACACGCGACCAGCCGGCTCCTCCTGTGTTCAGACCGCACCGTTCCCCGGCTTACCCGGAGGTCCTGCCATGTTTCGAGTCGGCTCGCTTGCGCTGCTCCTGGCCCTTACAGCTACGCTGCCCCCGGCACAACGTCTCGCCGCCCAGGAAGATCTGCTCGAGACCGTCTCGGCGATCGAGCAGAGCCTGTGGCAAGGCTGGGCGGATCGGGACGCGACGGCATTCCGGGAGCACATCGTCGACAACCACGTGCAAATCGGCGGCGGCGGCATCACGGCTGGCAGAGCGCAGGTCATTCCCGCGATGGAGGGCGACGTGTGTCAGGTCGAGTCCTTCGCGTTGTCCAACTTCGCGCTTCACCGGCTATCCGAGGACGCGCTGATCCTCTCGTACGAGTCCGAGCAGGACGCCGTGTGCGACGGCGAGCCGTTGGACGAGCACGTCATCTCGGCGGCCGTCTATGTCCGCGTGGACGGTCGTTGGATGTCGGCGTCGTACCAGGAAACGCCGCGGCGGATGTAGGTCGCGGCAGTCCACGAGCATCTCTTTGGCGAATGTAGGCCGTTCACCCCAGCTCGTGTCGCCGCTCCGGAGACAAATCGCCGCGACGGATTCAGGACATAGCTCCCGCAGATGAGTGTCACAACGGCATTGCCTCGAATCGGCGTTCGAATCACCGTCCTGGCTCTCGGCCTGACCCTGATCCTCGCCGCCTGCCAGGACGCCGCGGGCGACGGTCAGGCTGCCCCGGGCACGCCCGGCGACGCGCCGCCACCATCTGTCGAATCCCCTTTCCAGCCCAACTACGACGAGGCTCTGGTGCCGACCTACACCCTGCCGGACCCCCTGACCCTGGCCGACGGGTCGCGGGTGACCGACGGGAAGACGT
>JBDHLD010000315.1:0-2043 GCA_039586035.1 Gemmatimonadota bacterium
CTTCGGCCCACAGGTCCTGGAGGGTGTCAGGGACGCTCTCGATCTGGTTCTCGATTCGGCGGAACAGGCCGAGCATCCGCAGCGCACGCAAACGGTCACGGCAGAACAGCTGCGCGAGGCCGCGCAAGGGATGGTGGCGGCTCTGGAGGATCCGCCGGCGGCTGTTTCCGAATGGGCCCAACGTCTCGAGGAGCTCGGGGCCCAGGCGGAGCAGCTCCTGGATATCGCACGCACCCTCTCCGGCAACATCGACGACGGCTCTACGTCGGAGGTCTTCGTCTGGGCGACGGCGGTTCGGGACTCCATCTGGAGCCACGCTCGGGACATCAAAACGGCCGTGCTTTTCGAGAGTCTGGATGCGCCCCAGAGGGCGGAGACCGGCCTCGGCCACCGCCTCTCCGACCTCGCACTCCGCGCCGAAGCGATGGTCCAGGCGATGGACTTCCGGTTCCTTCTCGATCCCTCGCGTAAAATCTTTTCCATCGGTTACCGCGTGGCCGACAACATGCTCGATCCCAGCTGCTACGACCTCCTGGCCTCCGAGGCCAGGCTGGCGAGCTTCGTGGCGATCGCCAAGGGCGACGTTTCACCCCGGCACTGGTTCCGTCTCGGCCGGGCCCTGACGCCGGTGGGCCGAGGGGCAGCCCTCGTTTCCTGGTCGGGGTCGATGTTCGAGTACCTGATGCCGCTTTTGGTCATGCGGCAGCCAGCCCACAGCCTTCTCGACCTCACCTGCCGGCTGGTGGTGGGGCTTCAGATCCGGTATGGCTCGGACCGGAAGGTCCCGTGGGGGGTCTCCGAGTCAGCCTACAACGTTCGCGACGTGCACCTCACGTATCAGTACTCGGATTTCGGCATCCCCGGCCTGGGGTTCAAGCGCGGGCTGGGCGAGGACGTGGTTGTGGCTCCCTATGCCACCGCCCTCGCGGCGATGGTCGACCCGAGTGCCGCGGTGAAGAATTTCGCCCGCCTCGGTCCGAGGCGCATACGGCTTTTATGAAGCGCTCGACTACACCCCGTCGAGGCTTCCGGAAGACGATCAGGTGGCCGTGGTGCGCGCATATATGTCCCATCACCAGGGAATGACCATCGTCGCCCTGGGGAACGTGGTTCACGACGGCGCGACCCGGCGGCGCTTTCACGCCCATCCCCTGGTCCAGGCGGCGGAGCTCCTCCTGCAGGAGCGGACGCCGCGCGCGGTGGCGGTGGCGCGGCCCCGGGCCGAGGAGGTGCGGGTGACCGCCCTCGTCCGCGACCTCCTTCCCCCGACTCTGCGCCGATTTGAATCGCCGCATGACATCACGCCCCGCACCCATCTGCTGTCGAACGGCCGCTACACGGTGATGATCACGGCCTCTGGCGCCGGCTTCTCACGATGGGGCGATTTTGCCGTCACCCGTTGGCGAGAGGATGCGATTTGTGACGACTGGGGCTCGTTCATCTTCCTGCGGGACGCAGATACCGGTGACGTGTGGTCCGCCGGCTTCCAGCCCAGCGGAACCGAAGCGGACACCTACGACGTCGTCTACTCCGAGGACCGGGCCAAGATCATGCAGCGGCATCGGTCGGTGTCGACCACCCTCGAGATCGTGGTCTCCCCTGAGGACGACGCCGAGCTCCGCCGGCTGACGGTCACCAATTTGGAAGACAGGGACCGTGAGATCGATGTCACGTCCTACGCCGCTCCGCAGGGCGTCGACGAGGCCCATCCCGCGTTTTCGAAGCTCTTCGTGGAGACGGAATTCGTTCCCGAGCTCGGAACCCTGCTGGCTTCACGGCGCCCGCGGTCGGCGGACGAGCCCCGCGTCTGGCTCGCCCATCTGATCGCACTCGACGGGGAGGCGTACGACACCCCGCAATACGAGAGCGACCGCGCACGCTTCCTGGGCCGCGGCCGCGGGATTCGGACGCCGCTGGCCGTGGTCGATGGGGAGCCCCTTTCGAACAGGGCCGGGATTGTTTTGGATCCCATCATGAGCTTGCGGCAGCGAGTGGTGATTCCCGGTCGCGGGACGGCCCATCTCGTGTTCACGACGCTCGTGG
>JBDHLD010000071.1:0-15914 GCA_039586035.1 Gemmatimonadota bacterium
CAGTGCTTCCAGTGCGCGAACCCGCCGTGCGTCGAAGTGTGCCCGGTCGCGGCCACGTGGCAGGAGCCCGACGGCATCGTAGTGATCGACTATGACTGGTGCATCGGGTGTCGGTACTGCATTGCCGCGTGCCCCTATTGGGCGCGCCGATTCAACTGGGCGGAGCCGGAGGTCCCGGCCGATGACGTGAACCCGAACCAGCACTATCTCGGCAATCGGCTGCGCCGAAAGGGATGCGTCGAGAAGTGCACCTACTGCATTCAGCGAACCAGGAAAGGCCGGATGCCGGCGTGCGCCGAGGCTTGTCCCACCGGCGCCCGCATCTTCGGCAACGTCCTCGACCCGAACTCAGAGATCCGGTGGGTCCTGGAGAACAAGAAGATCTTCCGTCTCAAGGAGGATCTCGGGACAGAGCCCCGCTTCTGGTACTTCATGGATTGACGCGCTCGATACGCCGATGAAACACGTCAGGGCCTTCCTGTTGTCCGCTTTGGACTCCGCCACGAGCGGCGGGCGTCTCTATCACATCTGGATGGGATGCCTGTCGGCGGTCATCGTCTTCGGCGGATACGCGTACTTCATCCAACTGCGTGACGGCCTGCAGGTCACCGGGATGACGGACCACGTCAGCTGGGGCCTGTACATCTCGAACTTCACCTTTCTGGTGGGGATGGCGGCCGCAGCGGTCATGCTGGTGCTGCCCGCCTACGTCCTGAAGGACGTGGATTTCAGCAAGGCCGTGCTCATCGGCGAGGGGCTCGCCGTCGCGGCCCTGACCATGTGCCTGGGCTTCGTCGTCGTCGATCTGGGGAGCCCGATGCGATCCTGGCACCTCGCGCCCGGCATCGGTTTTCTGAACTTCCCGAGGTCACTCCTGGCGTGGGACGTCGTGGTGCTCAACGGGTACCTGGCGCTGAACCTGGGAATCCCGCTCTACATCCTCTTCACCCACTACATGGGCCGGAAGCCGAACCCCAGGCGGTACGTCCCCTTCGTGTACCTCTCGGTCTTCTGGGCGGTGAGCATCCACATGGTCACCGCGTTTCTCCTCGCCGGGCTGCCGGCCAGGCCGTTCTGGAACAGCTCGCTCCTGGGTCCGCGCTTCCTGGCTTCGGCGTTCGCGGCGGGCCCCTGCTTCATCATCCTCATGCTGCTCGTGGTTCGGTCCAAGACCCCCTACCACGTCGAGGACGCGGCCATCTCCAAGCTGGCCATGATCGCCACCGTGGCTGCACAAGTGAACCTGGTGATGATCGGGTCCGAGATCTTCAAGGAATTCTACTTCCCGACGCACCACAGCCTCAGCGCGCAGTACCTGTTCTTCGGACTGCATGGACACGATGCGCTGGTCGGGTGGATCCGGGTCTCGATCCTGCTCAACGTGCTGGCCACCGGCGTGCTCATGATCCACCCCTTGCGGAGGGATCCGCGGTGGCTGGCCGCGACCTGCCTGGTGATGTTCATCGCCATCTGGATGGACAAGGGCATGGGGCTGGTCATCCCGGGCTTCGTGCCGTCGCCACTGGGCGAGATCGTCGAGTACCGGCCGACGTGGGTCGAGTTCGCGGTCACCGCGGGCATTTGGGCCTTCGGTCTATTCGTGTTCACCGTGCTCGTGCGGGTGGCGCTGCCCATCGAGCTCGGGGAGAGCCGGAGCCCCTACCTCGAGCGGGCCCCTGCGACCGGGAGGTCGGGTGCGACCGTTGGTGCCTAGGCCGAGGTACATCTCACTCCTGAGTACGTCGGCGCTCCAGCCCTGGAGTCGGACGGCCGACGCCGCAAGCGTAAGCCGCCGCACACCGAGCCCGTGGCTGGCGAGGCCACGCAGGCCCTCCGGGAAGAGGGGGCGATTCATGTGCCGCGTGGCGCGACCCGACCTCCACGACCCCGAGGGGGATTCCCCACTGGAACCAGGGGCGATTCCCCACCCGCCGACCCAGACTTCGCCCGATACATGGTGTTCTTCCCGTCTCAGATACTGCGAGTGGGTGTATCTTGCTTCGCGCGGCCGAGTTGGGGTGGCGGGGTGGCAAGGACCGTGTCTCGATAGAAGGACCGCGATCGCCTCATGAGACGTCCACAGTGGACACGTCGGCTGGTCGCGCGGCTCCGCGCGTTACCGAGAGGCGCCGGCGTGGCGCTGATACTTCTGGTCTCGCTCGCCGTGGGCGGGTTCGGCATGCTCGCCTACGGCACCTACGACTACGTGCAGCACGACAACGATTTCTGCACGAGCTGCCACCTCATGGCAGAACCGTTCGAGCTGTTCCAGGTGAGCGCCCACAAGGACCTCTCGTGCAAGGCGTGCCACCACCCCACGACGTACCAGCGAGCTCGGATGGGCATCGAGCAGATCCTCTACGGCCCGGAGCAAATCGGCGCACACGCGGAGGTCGAGAACGAGAAGTGCGCCGCATGCCATGTGGAAGGCGACCCGGAGCAGTGGGCTCTGGTAGGCAACACCGCGGGGCACAAGGTACACCTCGACTCCGAGGACCGTACGCTGCGGGGGCTGCAGTGCGTGGAGTGCCATTCCGTCTCGATTCACGAGTTCGCGCCCACGGACCGGACCTGCGGCCAGTCGGGATGCCACGACGAGATCCGCGTGGCCCTGAGCCGCATGGAGGGCCTGGGCATCCATTGCGTGACCTGCCACCAGTTCAACGCAGAGCTGCGGGACCCGGAGTCCGAGCTCTGGAGCAGCCCGCCGGAGGGCGACTTCGGCGCCCATGACGGCGCGGCGGCGCTGGCGCTCAACACCCTGCGCCCCGGACACGATGCCTGCCTGGCCTGTCACGAGATGCGTGAGATCGTGGGCATCTTCCCCGAGGATGAGCCACACGGAGGTGAGTGCAGCACTTGTCACAACCCCCACGACCAGGTGCGCTCCCGCGACGCCGGCCAGTCTTGTGCGGAGATCGGCTGTCACACCATGGTCGATACGCTGCCCGTCAAGCATCACGTCTGGGCCGGTATCGACGTGGACAACTGTAGTCAGTGCCATGAGCAGCACGATTTCCGCGTCGAAGAAGACGATTGCCTGAGCTGTCACAGCGAGATCCTGAGGGAACCTCGCGTGGGACTGTCGCCGTCGGTCGAAGCTCTCCCTCCCGACCCACTCGGTGAGCCGGGCGTCTGGGGAGATGCCGAGACTGCCAGACTACTACCGGGAGGAGCTGCCTTGTCCGGGGCGGCGGGGGTCTTTCCCGTGATCCTGGTCGCACCCATCATGGCGTCCCTTCAAGCCGCCGCGGGACTCCAGCCCCTTCCGGGAGCCTCCGCAGGCGCGCAGCAGGTGGACCCGAGCGTGCCCCCTCCCGACGGCAGCGGAGCGTTCAATCACAACGCGCATCGCCGTGTCAACTGCCTGAGGTGCCACCAGTCCGGGGGCGCGCCCCCCGCGACGGACGCCGCGTGGTGCAACGCGTGCCACCACGCCGGCCGATCAGCGGACAGCTGCGAGTCCTGTCACGTGACTTCGGAAATGCCCGAGCCTGAACGCCTCGTGATCTTCGGTCTTCCGGGCGGCGCGGACGTTCGAAGCGTCTCCTTCCCCCACACCACGCATATGGAGGCGGGGTGCGCCCAGTGCCACGAAGTTGAGCGGGCCATGAACGCCGACGAGGTGGACTGCGTGAGCTGTCACGTGGAGCATCATGAGTCCGAGACCGAGTGCGCGGCGTGCCACAACACGCCGCCGAGCTGGGCGCATGAGGAGGATTTGGTCCACGCCACCTGCACGGGCTCGGTGTGTCACACGACGTTTCCTGCGGCCGAGCCCTGGTGGACCCGTTCCGTGTGTCTCGCGTGCCACGAGGAGCTGCGTGACGAGCCCTTCGATCCACGCCCACCGGCACCGGATACGGTGCCTTGAGCGTGGCGTAACGATTCGTTGTAGGGAATGCCCCGACACGAGGGCCGGATAGCTCCCCTCGCACGCACCTATTCTCTCCCTACGCCGCCCCTTAGCTCCTTCCTGTAGCTTTGGAGAAAGTTCGGAGCAAGGACTCCGGACGGGTTGTGCAAACCCCGGGGAATCCTCTCTGTCAAAGGAGGAGTAGATGAAACGCACAGCCACACTTGTTTCAGCAGCGCTGCTCACGGCACTGTGGGCGACGCCAGCTTTTGGACAAGCTAGTATTATCGGCTCGGCCCATGACTTCAGCGACGACGCATGGAATCCGGGCCCCGGCACGGCCGGCGGTGAGATCTGTCAGGTTTGCCACACGCCTCACAACGGCGACCAGACGGTGCTTACGGCGCCGCTCTGGAATCACGAGGTCACTGGAGTCAGCAGCTTCACGCCCTACTCCAGCACCGAGATGCAGTCGGCCCCTGGCCAGCCCAACAACCAGTCGAAGCTCTGTCTGAGCTGTCACGACGGAACCGTGGCGCTGGACAACTTCAACGGCAACACGGGTGGCACCAACTTCATCCCGGCCAACCGTCTGGTCGGAACAGACCTTTCGGACGATCACCCGGTTTCGTTCGCGTACACGGCAACGTTGGCCTCGAATGACGGGGAGCTCCATGACCCCGAGAACCAGAACACGTTGCTGGGCGGCACCATCCAGGAAGACCTGCTCTTCGGCGACAACCTGGAGTGCGCCTCGTGCCACGACGTCCATAACAGCGGGAACACAGCGCTGTTGCTGATCGAGAACACGAACAGCCAGTTCTGTCTGACCTGCCACAACAAGTAAGGAGGGCCGCCTCGACCGTACGTGGCGTAATCGCTGCGCGTCGTGAACCCACACCGAGGGGCAGGCCCGATGCCTGCCCCTCCTCCACAGAACGGTCCAGAAGGTTCGAGCGATGACCATGGAAAGCGGCGGCCGAGCCCGAGCCGCAAAGCAAATCGTAGCCACCGGGCTGCTGCTTGCGGCAGCTGCGTGCGCAACCGGGCAGAGTGACAGCAGCCCTCCCTCTCCTGAAGACCTGCTGATCGTATACCCCCTGCCGCCGGACCCCCCGCGCATCCAGTTCCTGGCCGCCTATTCCGATGAGCGGGACGTTGTCGAGGAGAGGGGTCGGTCGTTTCTGGATGCCCTGATCGGCTCCGAAGAAGAGGAAGACTTCAAGGCCTTCAACAAGCCCTACGGAGTCGCCATCCACGACGGTGTCATCTATGTCTGCGACTCCATGCTCCCGGGCCTCGATGTCCTGGACCTGAAGGCGAAGACCTTCGAATACTTCGTACCGCAGGGTCCCGGGGAGCTCAGGAAGCCCATCAACTGCAGTATAGATGGAGATACCGGCGATCTGTACGTCGCTGATTCAGATCGGCGTCAGGTCGTGATGTTCGACTCGTCCGGGGCCTACAAGGACGCCTTCGGTGAGGATCGGGGGCTACGACCGACGGACGTGTTCGTGGGCCGCCAGAACCTCTGGGTCGCGGACCTGGAGGGGCGAGCCGTTCACGTCTATGACAAGTCCACCCGCCGTCATGTCCGGTCCTTCCCCGACAGAGAGTCGAACGGGGCCCTTCGCCAGCCGACGAACCTCTGGGTCCAGGGTGACAGGGTCTACGTGAGTGACTTCGGCGACTTCAGCGTCAAAGCCTATTCGCTCGAGGGCCAGTTCCTGCATCGGCTCGGAAGCTACGGCTCCGGAATGGGCCAGTTCACCCGTCCCAAGGGAGTCGCCGTGGACCGCGACGGCAACGTCTACGTCGTGGACGCTGGCTTCGAAAACGTCCAGGTGTTCAACGAAGCAGGCGAGCTGCTCATGTTCTTCGGCGGACCGTACCAGGGGCCGGGAGACATGTGGCTGCCCGCCAAGGTGATCGTCGACTACGACAATCTGGAGTACTTCCGCCCCCTGGTGCACGACTCGTTCGAGCTCAAGTACCTCATCTTCGTCACGAACCAGTACGGTCCAGACAGACTGAACGTCTATGGCTTCGTCGAGCCCCGGCAGGTGGCCCAGACCGAGGGGCAGCCCTAGCAAGCGGACCCTGCCCCCGATCTTTCTCGGCGCGCTCCTCACGCTGGGATGCGCACAGGCGGCGCAGATTCTCTTGAATTTGCCGCCGCCCGTGGAGGGTCCGCCCGAGCCCGTCGCAGGCACGGCCGGATCCGGAGCTGGACTCGTGGTGGAGGTCGAGGAGCCGCCGCCACCCATCGAGGCGGTCATGCATCCGGATAGCGTCCTCGCGCTGCTGCCTCGTGACCGGGCCGGGAACGTGGATTGGGTTGCTGCCGAACGCCAGGGCATCGTGCGGCCGCGCGACGCGCTACCGGGCGAGGAGGACGGCCAGGTCACCGAGTTCCCGTTCGACTTCTTCATGCAATCGGGAGACGGGCCCGAAGCGTCCTTCCCGCACTCGACCCACGCGGACCAGATCACCTGCGAGACATGTCATCCGGGCATCTACCGGCGAAGCGACGCGGACGTGTCCGGCGACGTGATCCACAGCGAGGCGTCGTGCGGAAGGTGTCATGGACCCGTAGCCTTCCCGATTCAAGCGTGCGAGCGCTGCCACGAGGCGCCCGATCTACCGGCGAACCGGGTCCGGGCAGACCTGGAGCCGGACTACGTGCTCATCAGAACCGAGCCCGTAGTCGCGGACTCGGCCCTGGCAGAAGAAGGACCCGATCTGACGGCCTTGTCGGGCGACCTTTATCCCCCCTCTCGGTTCCCGCACTGGGCGCACAGGATCCGCTACAAGTGCAAGGCTTGCCATGACGGTCTCTTCGAGCCTCTGCGTGGAGCCCTGGATCTGACCCAGGATGAAGCTCACGGACGCGCGGGCTGCGGAGCGTGCCATCAGGGCGTTGTGGCCTTCGATGCGGGCATCGAACAGTGTCACCGCTGCCATATCACCGTCCGAACGCAATGATCACGCGGGCGTCATCCGTCGGGGTACTGGCCTTTGGCGTGGTCGCCGCCACGGCGATCCCGGTGGCTGGCCAACAGACTTTCGCGGTGACTCGCCCGGCCGGCGAGGTCGGGGTCGGCCTGGACGCCAACCGTTCCAGCGTCCCGGCCCGGGCGGACAGGGGTCTGCGAACGTTTCACGAGTGGATCAGGATAAAGATGCGGGGGGCCGTGCTGGACCCACGCTTCTTGCGTTTCTCACTCGACCTCCGTCCGAGCTTCTCCCAGACCGCCTTCTTCGGCGAGCCCGCCTCGCAGGATGGCGGCCGCCAGGGCTTCGTGGGCACGGCCAACGTAAACGTGCTGTCGTCGTCGCTGGTCTCTCTACACCTCCAGGGCTCGAGGATCGACGCCGACCAGCGAGCCCGACTGGGCGCCTACACGGAGATTGACGCGACCCGGCTGCGAGCCACGCTCAATCATCGCAACCGCTACCTGCCCATGGAGCTGACCTTCGTGCAAGACGATCGGAGCCAGTTCTTCGAGTCGGGCACGACGCCTTCCAGCTTCCGCATCGCGACGCGTATCCGGACGGGGCGCTTCAGGGCAATGAACCGGAGGCTGAGGCTGGCGCTGGATCAGGTCTCCTTCTTGGACCGCCTGACCGAGCGCAGCTACCGTCGAACAAATGCCGTCCTGTCACACAGGCTGACCTGGGGCGATGGCAGCCAACTGCTATCGGAGCTTTCGAGCAGGCGACGAAGGGGTACCAGTCCCTTCCGCAGACTGTCGTGGCGAGAGACCGTCCGGATCCAGCACACTCGGAGGGTCTCGTCGGAGATGTGGTTTCAGCGAGCAGGAGAGTCGACACCGACGGCGCGTGCCAGCGAGACGACCGGAGCCGCCTCTTTGGCCTTCCAAGCCCTCCCCGGCCTGAATCTCGACGTTAGAGCCTACACGCAGGGTCGCGACTTGCCCCTCGGCAGCTTGCGGTACTCCCGAGTCGGTCCGGGTGTCAATCTGACGACGCCGCTGCCGCTGGGCCTCTTGCTCCGAGGCAGTGGTACCCTGGGCTACGAATGGCATGGACAGGATCCCAAACTCGAGGGCAGCATCGACGTCGTGGACGAGCCACACGTAGTGTCACCGTCCGGCCGCTTTCAGCTCGACCGTGCCTTTGCCGATCCTTCGAGCATCGTCATCAGCAGCGAGGACGGGACGGAGGTCTTTCAGGAGGACTTCGACTACAGGGCTCTGGTCGCGGGGCCGTTCGTGGAGATCCTGAGCCTTCCGGGGGGGCGTATGCCGCCGGGCACTTCGGTTCGCGTCGACTACCGACACACGCTCATGGCGGGAGCCTTTTCCAACGCCTGGGTAACCGATCTGGACCTGGCACTGCTCATCGGAAGCGTCGTCCGGCTCTATCACAGGCGTTCGCTGCAGACCGCCACCGACGACGTGATCCCGGGCACGCTTCCGGCGCTGCGCAATTACGATTTCCTGACGGCCGGTGTCTCTTTCGAAGTGGGCACTCCGCTCGGGAACGGCGGGTTGGGGGGTGAATACGCCCGTCGGAAAACCGACACCTTCAACAACGACAGCTTCCGCTTCAACGGCAGCTGGAGCTTCTGGTTGGCAAACCAGGTGCGTGGGCGCCTCTCAGGGGCCCACACAACCCAATGGGCAGAGGGCATCGTCTCCTTGGTCCTTACCGAGGCCCGCGGCGGTATCGAATGGTCCTTGCTGCAGGACCTCAGCCTCGACGGCCAGCTGGTCTATTGGAAATGGCGGGAGCCCGCACGCCTCGAGAACTTTCTGGGCGGTGAGTTCAGGGTGACGTGGACGCCCAGGCTGGTCGCGGTGGAGGCCAGCTATGAACGCCTGGTCTGGGAGAACCTCAACCCCCGCACCGAGGACCGGGTCTTGTTTCGCTTGAGCCGGAGCTTCTGACGTGGCTCGGCGATCCGCACCGCTGCCCGCTCGATGCGTTCCGGCGCTCGTAACGGTCTTCCTTCTCGTCCCAGCGTCCGTCATGGGGCAACACCCCGGGGGGAGCACGCTCACCCAGGCGCCGGGCAGCTGCCAGATGTGCCACGTCGATCACGGACCGGGAACGTTCGGGGCCCTCGACATGCAGGGAGGCCTGGACGATTCGACCGCGAAGTGCCTCGCCTGCCATACGAATACGGCGGAGCGCACTCGACACATGCGCGGAAACTGGCAGGGCAACCCTTCACCGGGGCCCAACACCTATCTCGGGCTGGATTTGTCGGACGACCACTTCGTCGGAACACGCTCGGGAGGGTCCGGCGCGGCGATGGAGGACCGCCTCAACTCCCTGCGCTACTCTCGACCTGCATCCTCAGGGCTCATGTTCGCGCCCAACGCCGCCAACGTGCAGTGCATGAGCTGCCACGACCCCCATACGCCGAATCCGGAGATCAACGATGCGGACGGCCAGCAGATGCTCTGTTCGGCGTGTCATGAGCCCGCTGCCTACGTGACGCCCAGCCACAGCAGTAGCACCTGCTCGGATTGCCACCAACTTCATGGCAGCGTGGGGCCGACGCGCCTGGCGGCCTCCGACTCGGACGTTCTGTGTCGCTCCTGCCACGGTGGAGCGCGCCTCTCCTCCTGGAACCCTCCGGCCCCCCGAGGCCCGGACGGACCCCTGGGGCACCTCGAGCCCATGACCGACCGGTGCGTGGGATGTCATCCCGTGCATGAGCCGGCGGTCTTCAACTGATCTGTGCTCTTCGGCCCTCGCGAGAAGCCTCTGGCGAACGCACCGTGCTGAAAGCGGGGGGCTCTCCGGACCGCTTTTGAAGGGGCACGATCAGTCCGAACCGGCTCCCCAAGCCGTCAGTTTGCCAGCCCCGCGTACGCCACCGCGAACACCAGCCCGTGCTTCACCCCGGCCCACAGCCGCACGATCTCCGCGCTTTCGGTGACGTCGTGGGTGGCGGTCATGCGCCGGACCGGAGAGACCAGCTCGCTACCCGCGTCCACCTCCACCCGCCCGTCCTGGCGGTCCACGACGTTGCCCCTCAGCGAAAACGCGGGCATGCCCGTCTTGTAGGCTCGCACGCAGTCCCCGCAGCCGTTGTCCGGATCGATGAGAGGCTCGGTCCCGTACAGGGCCACCGAAGCAGCGGCCGCCATTCGGGCCGCCGCGTTGTCGACCTTGTCCCAGCCGGGGATCCCCTCCTCCACCCCGTTCTTGCTGTTGATCTCGTAGACGTACGAGAAGCCGTCACCCATGGCGCTGGTGACCTCACCGGCGATCCCCTCGATGACGTCGTGAGCCATGTCCAGGCGGGCCTGGGTCGGCGCCCGCATGTCGAACCGCACCCACGTCTCGCTGCCGGGCCGGCCGATGATGTCGCTCGAGCCCACCATGCCCATGTTCATGAACAGCACGTCGTCGGGGAGCGGCTCCGCCATGGTGCTCTCGAACGGCACGTCCGTGGCCCTGGGGTCCCGCACTGCGGAGCCCACCCGCGTGATGATTCGCGCCAGCGCGTCCACGCCGTGGGGCGCCCAGCGCAACCCGTTGGCGGACGGCCCGAAGACCCGCAGGATGGTCCGGTTCCGAACCGGCGTGCTGCCGGTGGCGACGCCCTCGCCGCCGCGCCCGTGGAACTGCACCAGGATGTCCCCGTTCCGCCAGTCCAGGTTGCGCGGGTAGTTGGCCCGCACGAGCTGCTCGGCGCCGGGGCTCGCGTCGGGATGGCTGGGACCGTGGGGCGCTTCCTCACCGGTGAGCCCTACGAACCAGAGGTCCCCCGCCGTCTGGATGTCGGCGGCGTTCATGGCCCGGAGCACGGTGAGCATCTGGGTCACGCCCATGAGGTCGTCGAATGCGGCGGGGCACCACACCCGACCGTCGGCCACGAATGCCTCCACGGCCTGGTCGGTGGGCCAGAGCGCCACGTTGTCGTGGTGGGCATTCAGTACCACGGTGGGACCGTCGCCCACCCCGGGGCGCACCCCGATCACGTTGAATGCGTCGTCGATGCGGACGTCCCGGAGGCCGTAGATCCGGAACAGCTTGTACAGCAGTCGGGACCGCGCACCCTCGTCGCCGGATGGCCCATAGGCGTTGCAGATGCTCAGCCACTCCTGGACGGTCTCGGGCTCGGCGCCGGCGAGATACTCGAACGCGTCTCCTATTCGCGGCGACCCCAGCAAGCCCTCGACGACCTCCAACTCCTGGGTGAGATCCGGCGCCTGCCCGACGACCGGAGCGGGCACGTGAGCAAACGCGACGAAGACGGCTGTCGCCGCGCCCCGCGAGGACAGCGAACGGTGTTTCGATGGGCGCATGGGTTCCTCCTGACGATCCGGCGGACGACTGTGGGAACGAGACGGCCGATACCAAGCCACGCGAGCGGGCCGCGTTGCGTCGGAGCGGGTACGGCACTCGCTGTCGGGAGCCTTTCAGGACGATACCCGTCAACCTCCGGTCCTGCCAGAATGGGCGCCGCTCCCGGCTCCTCCAAGCCCGCACCCGGTGGTCCCCACCCTGTTCCGAGCCGGTCTGACGCTGTCCGTGGGCCTCACGCTCGTCGTCCCGGTGATCTTCGCCGTCGTCGTGTCGGTGCTCCGCGTGATCGAAGTCCTGATCCGAGGCGAATCGCGGGTCGGTGGAGTCGTGGGAGCATATCCGAGTCCCTCCGAGCGTCGTCCCTCCCTGGTGCAGGACCCCGAGGCCACGCCCAGGAGCGCCATGTCCGGTTCGTCGTCCCTCCTGCGCATATCTGGACGATCTGACGAAACCGCGACATGACGACGGCCCTGGCGAGCGCCCGGGGCCGCCGAGACAGCTACGGAGGACCCATGCCTCAGTACCGCGATCGCCTGCCCCAGCTGGACGGTGACCTCTTCCTGACGGACGGGGGCATCGAGACCTCGTTGATCTTTCACGACGGGTTCGACCTACCGGAGTTCGCCGCCTTCGATCTGCTCAGGAGTCACGAGGGCCGGGATGGGCTCCTCCGCTACTTCAGGAGGTACGTCGCCATCGCCCGCGACCACGGTGTGGGCTTCGTGCTCGAGAGCGCCACCTGGCGAGCCAGCCCCGACTGGGGGAAGAAGCTGGGCTATTCCACGGACGCACTGGCCGAGGCCAATCACCGGGCCATCGACCTCATGACCGAGCTCCGTCGAGAGTTCGCGACCGCTCGGTCGCCCATGGTCATCAGCGGCTGCGTGGGCCCCAGAGGCGACGGCTACAGCATCCAAGCGAAGATGACGGCCGACGAGGCCGAGGCGTACCACGCACGTCAGATCGGGATCTTCGCCGACTCCGAGGCGGACATGGTGACGGCCGTGACCATGACGTACACGGACGAGGCCATCGGCGTGAGCCGGGCTGCCCGCGAGGCGGGTCTTCCCGTGGTGATCTCGTTCACCACGGAGACCGACGGGCGCCTGCCGTCCGGCGAGGCCCTGGGCTCCGCCATCGAGGCAGTGGACTCCGCCACCGACGGGGCACCGGCGTATTACATGATCAACTGCGCACACCCCACCCACTTCGAAGAAGCCCTCCATTCGGGCGGAGCCTGGCGGGAGCGGATCCGGGCGCTCCGGGCCAACGCATCGACGCTCAGCCACGCCGAGCTGGACGAGGCCGAAGAGCTGGACGACGGCGATCCGGTGGACTTCGGCGTGCGGCACGGGAGGCTGGTGGACGCCTTTCCGCACCTGAACGTGATCGGCGGGTGCTGCGGCACGGACCACCGGCACGTACGTGCGGTGGCCCTGGCCTGCGGACCGGTCGTCAGCCCTTCAGCACTCCAAGGGGCCTGAGGCGCGCCACCTTTCGGCCGATTCCGGCTCGGTCCACGACGCCCACCACGTCGGCCACGTCTTTGTAGGCCTCCGGGACCTCCTCGGCGACGGTGGCGCCCGAGGAGGCCCGGACCTCGATGCCCTGCTCCCTGAACTCCTGCTTCAGGTTGCGGCCCCGTGTCTCGCGCTTGGCCTGGCGCCGGCTCATGCGGCGTCCGGCCCCGTGACACGTGGAGCCGAACGTCTCGTCGTAGGCGCCCTGGGTCCCGAGGAGCACGAACGAGTACCGTCCCATGTCCCCCGGGATCAGGACGGGCTGGCCCAGCTCCTGAAAGCGCGCTCCCAGATCGGGGTGACCGGGCGGGAAGGCGCGCGTAGCGCCTTTCCGGTGCACGCAGAGCTCCCGCTCTCTTCCGCCGACGGAGTGGCGCTCGAACTTGGCGTTGTTGTGGGATACGTCGTAGACGAGCTCCATCCCCAACTTCGATTCGGATCGCCCGAAGATCAGCTCGAAGGCCGTGCGCACCCGGTGCGCCATCATCTGGCGATTGGCGAACGCGTAGTTGGCGGCGGCGCGCATGGCACCCAGGTATCGCTTGGCTTCGGGCGAGTCCAAAGGTGCGCAGACGAGCTGCCGGTCGGGAAGCTCGATCCCATAGCGCTGGGCGGCCTTCATCATCACGCCCAGGTAGTCGTCGCAGACCTGGTAGCCCAGTCCCCGGGAGCCGGAATGGATGAAGATCGTGACCGTGCCGGGATCCAGCCCCAGCACGTGGGCCGCGGAGTCGTCATACGTCTCGTCCACGTAGCCCACTTCGATGAAGTGGTTGCCGCTCCCCACGGTCCCCACCTGATCCCGCCCCCGTTGGATGGCCCGCTGGCTCACCTGGCCCGGGTCGGCGCCCTCCAGCACACCGCCGCTCTCGATCCGCTCGAGATCCTCGGTGCGGCCGAAACCCTCGTCGATGGCCCATCCCGCGCCCCGGGTCAGGATCTTCCGGATGTCGTCGTGCCCGAGCACGAACTTCTTATAGCCCCGACCGACTCCCGCTGGAATGCTCCGCATCAGCTCGTCCATCAACGCGGGGACTCGGCTCCGCGCGTCGTCCACGACCAGGTCGGAACGAAGGAGGCGGACGCCGCAGTTGATGTCGTACCCGACCCCTCCCGGAGAGATGACACCGCCCTCCTCCTGATCGAAGGCCGCCACGCCGCCGATGGCGAACCCGTACCCCCAGTGGATATCGGGCATGCCGATGGAGCGGCCGACGATGCCGGGCAGCATGGCCACGTTGGCGACCTGCTGGACCGCCTCGTCGCCCCGGATGTCGCGCATCAGGTGCTCGTCGGCGAAGATCAGGCCCTCGACGCGCATCTTCCCCTGCCGGGGGATGAGCCAGCGGTATTCGTCCAGTCGGCGGACTTCGAGTCGGGGCGACGCCTTGCTCATGAGCTGGTCCCTCCTTCCGTCACAACCGGTATCGTCCGCATGAGTTTGGGGCGAAGCGCGCGTCGTTGCCTGGGGGTGAGCGATGACCCGCTCCGGTCCAGCGCCCCAGGCATCCGGGTCGCGACGCCGGCTGGTGATTTCTCACACGTCGAAGATCACCCGTCCTATCCAGGCCTCTCCGTGCCGCTCGGCGACCAGCCCGTGGAGGGTCACACCTTTGATCTCACGGATGGGCTCCTCCGGGGCGGCCAGGAGGTCGACCCGAGCCTTCAGCGCCGTGCCCGACAGCTCCTCGAAGCGGGCGCCGTCGAACGCGAGCCCCTCGACCTCGTACCAGAAGAGCAGCTCTCGCAACCATTCCCGGAGGAGCGCCGGCGGGTCGGGCGCCGACGCGGACAATTCCCGGGACTCCGCGGGCGTGGCTGAAGATACGCTGGAAGACCGGCCCGACTCCCGACGCCCACCGTCAGCCTCACCTGACGCCGCCTCCGCCCCCTCGTCGCCACCCGCCCACGGGTCACCCCGTTCTTCTCCACCCTCGAGGAGCCACGTCATGCCGGCGGCCGCCCGGAGGAAGAGCTCCTCCCGGGTCGGCGCCTCGACCATGATTCCCACGTCCGCGGTGTGGTTCAGTGCAGTGACGCCCGTCGGGGCGGTTTCGGAACGCATGACCAACGTTGTCCCGCCACGCCGGCGCTGGCAATCGGGAGATCTACCCGAAATCGCGCAGCCCTCGCCCAGGATGGCGAGGGCTCTTGGGCGAGGCGTGTCCGACCGTGGGAGACGACCGATCCACCCGGAAGCCCGGGTGCGCGGGTGCGCAGAGGCGCGGAGGCGCGATAGGCGCGGCTCGTGCCACCTCCTCGTGCGGCGGCCGTCGGTCGCCGAGTTCCCTAGAACGTCCCCTCCCTCACCACCCCCGTCTTGCCCAGCTTGACCACGTTGGTCGGACCCACCGAGGTGTTCTCGGGCAGAGGGACGTCGCCCTTCTTCTTTCCCATCTGGAGCACCGAGAGGAGGCTCTTCAGCGGGCCTGCTCCGTCGAGGGCCCCCTGATCGCCGCCGTAGTACTCGAACCAGGGTAGCCCGGCCCGCGTGTACTCGGCGGCGGTCGGAGGTGTCGTCGGCGGATCCTCTCCGGTGATCGCCCGCCACACCAGGGCGTTGGCCAGGTGGACGAAGCACCGGCTCCCGTGCCGCAGATCCCAGTCCGACAGCTCGTACGGGTCGTCGTAGATCTCCTGGCGCATGCGCCCGCCGGGGGCGAGACCCATGTCGGCTGAGGCAGGCGCCATGCCCAGGGCAATCGTGTCCGTGGCATAGAGCGCCGTCCCCCTGTGTCGTTCCGACGTGAGCACCTTCCGCTCGTATGCCTCTCGCTTCATGGGGTATGCCACGACCTGGATCCCCCCGAACTCCGCCTCTCCCGTGAGCTGCTCCTCGGCGCTGTAGCCGGCGCCCAACGGCATGGCCACGAACTGCCGGATCAGGCCCTTCTCGACGCAGTAGCCATCGAGCCAGGGCTGGTTGGGCGCGACCATGTAGTCCTGGGGGTCCCGGTTGAGCCCATCGGCCCACGCCTCGCCATTGACCGCGTTGATCTTTCCCGTCGCCACCTTCACGGCGAAGGGATAGCCTCCAGGCCCGTAGAAGACGCCACCGCCGCCACCGAAGTGCAGCCACAGCGCCTCGGCCTGGTACATGGGAAGCATGACGCCACCGTGTCGTCGCCAGGCCTCCGGCACCCGCTCCGCGAAGTCGTCCACATGACGAATCGGGAATCGACCCAGGCCCGGTGGGAGCGCGTAGCTCTTGCCGTCGTCCGGGATGCGGAGCGTCCGCTGGAAGTCGA
>JBDHLD010000072.1:0-16518 GCA_039586035.1 Gemmatimonadota bacterium
AAGCCAGCCGGCAGGGGGCAATCGGGCTGGTTCCTAGCAGCGGTCGCCGGCGGCGCCGCCATCGGTGGAGGACTCCGGCCGTCGGCTCAGGATCGCAGGGGGGAAGTCGATGTGGGCCCGGCCACGGGCGTCGCCACCCGGTCGGTACGGACACGGCCGCCGACGTCATCCGAGGCTTCGAGCAGCGTGACCTCCCGGCCGGCCAGCGTCAGGTGTCGAGCGCAAGACAGCGCCGCGAGGCCGGCGCCGCCGACGACGACGCGCCCCTCAGGCATGGTCGGCGCTCTCCGGTACAGCGCAGATCCCCCGCAGCATCCCCTCGAAGACCAGGTGATGAAGCGGATAGAGCGCGTACCAATAGGCCAGACCCGCCAGGCCGAGCGGATCGAAAATCGCCGTCTGGCGGACCTCGCTTCCGTCGCCCTCCGGGCTCACCTCGAACTGCAGCCATGCCCTCCCCGGCAGCCGCATCTCCGCCCGGAGGCGTAGCAGCCGATCGGGCTCGAACGCCTCGACGCGCCAGAAGTCCAGCGTGTCGCCCGGCCGGACGAGCTCGGGATCTCTGCGACCCCGCCTGAGTCCGGCGCCGCCGACCAGCAGGTCGAGGAAGCCCCGCAGGCGCCAGAGCCAATCCCCGTAATGCCAACCGGTCTCTCCCCCGATGCGTCGGATCGGGGCGAACGCCCGGGACGGGCTCAGGTCGACCCGCCGGGCCCGAGAGTCCACGATCCGTGCTCCGAACCGGCGACCGCCCCAGCCCTTGGCCGGCTTCTGCACCGAGCGGGTGTCGGACCAACGCGTCCGAGCGATCCGGGCGTCTTCGTTCTGCAGTGCCCGAGCGATGGCGTCGCCCACGCCGCGGGGGCGGATCGAGAATGCACTCAAGGCCGCGGTGTCCTCCACCACGGTGGGATTCCGCAGCCCGTCGATGAGCTTGCGTCCGACATGAGCATAGACCGGCGTGACCAGCCCCAACCAGAGGCTGGACAGTCGGGGAGTCAGGACCGGCACTTCGATCATGAGCCGTCGGAGGCCCCGCTGCCGCGCGTACTCGCGCATGAGATCACCGTACGATACCCGGTCTTCTCCACCGATCTCGAAAACGCGGCTCCCGGTCCCTCCCAGGTCGACGGCCGCCACCAGGTAGTCGATGACATCCTCAACGGCGATCGGCTGGGTCGGCACGCGGACCCACCGGGGCGTGATCATCACGGGGAGCCTCTCGACGAGCGACCGGATCAGCTCATGGGAAAGGCTCCCCGACCCGATGATGACCGACGCCCTGAGCTCGATGGTATCGACGGGCGATTCCCGCAGGATTCGACCTACCTCCTGCCGGCTGCGTAGATGTGGTGAGAGGTCCGGGCCCGTACCGAGACCACCCAGGTAGACGATCCGTCGGACGCCGGCCCGCTCCGCCGCAGCGGCGAAGTTGCTGGCCGCCACCCTGTCGCGCTCCTCGAAGTCCTCGTCGGCTCCCATGGAGTGGATGAGGTAGAAGGCCACGGAGACGCCGTCCATCGCCTGCTGGAGCGTTTCGGGCTCGAACACGTCGCCCCGCATGACCGGCACGTCACCCTCGATTCGGCTCGCCAGCTCCTCGGGACGCCGGGCCATGGCTCGCACGGCGTGTCCGGCCTCGCGGAGGGCCGTGATCAGTCGACCACCCACATAGCCGCTGGCGCCGGCGACGAGAACCGGGGCGGTGGAATCGGTTGGCGGGGGCATGGAGTGGCTCCTGACGGGTCGGTCGAGGGTCCATCGGGACTCGTTGTATAATTTCTGTGCAGTAATATGCCCCGGAATCAGGCATGGTGTCAATATTTTATTGCACAATAGCTATACATACGGGGCCGGTGCTCCTGTATCCTCGCGCCTGGGCCCCCGCAAGACCATACTGATGGTCTGCGTCCCGGTTGGGGCGGGAATATGGCCACGATCGCAGAGCGCCGACGTGGGGATCACGATGCACATCCGCGTCACCCACCCGCCCAGGAGAAGGAGCACCCACCATGTCAGAGCCTCTGAGCCGCCGCGACTTCGCTCGCCGCGCGTCTGTCCTGGCGGCTGTCCCGCTCGTGGCTGATCTAGACGCGTTCGTGGCAGGAGCCCCGGGTCATGCCGCGGAGCGCGACGGCGCGGTCGCCTGGGACGGCTATGCCGGCGCTATGGTGATCGACTGCCTGGCCAGCCCGGGGCCGTTCAACGTCATGGACCGCCTGGGGCAGCCGCTGACCGCCCAGATGGTCGAGAACGCCCGCGGCTCGGGGATCACCGCCGTGAGCGTGACGCTGAACCAGGGAGGCGCCGGTCATGCGGCCTTCGACGCGACGGTGGCCGGCATCGCGTACTTCCAACGCGAGGTCGCGAGCCACCCGGACTTGTTCATGCAGGTGAGGACGGTGGCCGACCTGCATCATGCGAAGGAAGCCGGCCGCGTCGGGCTGATCTACAGCTTCCAGGATACGGCCATGCTGGAAGGGGACCTGGGTAGGCTCGACCTGTTCGACGACTTCGGCGTCAAGGTCATACAGCTCACCTACAACCTGCGAAACGAAGTCGGCGACGGGTGCCTCGAAACGGGCAACGGCGGCCTGAGCAAGTTCGGGCGGAACGTGGTCGCTCGCATGAACGAGCTCGGGATCGCGGTGGACACCTCCCACTGCGGACAGAGGACCACCGCCGAGGCCATCGAGGTCTCGACCCGGCCGGTGGCCATCACCCACAGCGCGTGCCAGGCGGTGTACGAGCACCCACGGAGCAAACGGGACGAGGAGCTCCGGGCCATGGCCGACGGCGGCGGGGTGCTCGGCGTGTACCTGATGCCGTTCCTGAACGCCGAGGGGCCAGCCACCACCGAACACCTCATGCAGCACATCGACCATGCGCTCAACGTGTGCGGAGAGGACCACGTCGGCATCGGGAGCGACAACTCGATCACACCCACCGAAGCGACCGCCGAATACAGGGCGGGCCTGGAGGCGTTCGCCGCGGAGCGTCAGCGCCTGGGGATCGGGGCGCCACGGGAGTACGAGCTGCTGTTCGTTCCGGAGCTCAACACGCCGCGCAGGATGGAGCAGATCGCCGATGCGATGCTGGCCCGCGGTCACTCCGAGGCAGTCGTCGCGAAGGTCATTGGGGGCAATTGGGAGCGGTACTTCCGGGACGTATGGGTGAGCTGAAGGGGCTTCCAGGTCGCGGTGGGTTGGTCCTGACTCGCGGACTGTGGCGGATGGCCGACGGGTCCAGCGAGGGGTGAATTCCATTTCCCTGAGTCAGATCCCGCCCTACCTTCGTCTTCTATGAGCCAGCCCTCCCTTTGGGACCGCCTCCGCCGCGCCCGCCTGGTCCGGATCCTCCTGGTCTACCTGGGCGTGTCGTGGGTGGTCCTGCAGATCATCGAGACGCTCATGGGGTTGCTGGAGCTACCGGAGTGGGTCGGTCCGGTAGCCCTCATCCTCCTGGCGATCGGCATGTTCGTGGTTCTGGCCACCGGCTGGGTCCAGTCGCTGCCGCAGACTACGGCCCGGGAGGAGGCGGGCGAGGTCCCCACGGACTGGGAGGTCGCTCCCGCCGACGTAGTAAGGAGCGTCATGTCGGGGAAGCTGCCCCACCTGACCTGGGGCCGGGCGATCCTGGGTGGCGTCGTTGCGCTCTCGTTGTTGTTCGGCGCAGCGGGTCTCTTCGTCCTGGTCCGGGGACCGACTTCGCTCATCGGGCCCCAGGAGGCGGGTGCCGACGACGTTGCCAGCGGGATCGCCGTGCTGCCGTTCCACGTCACGGGACCGGACCTGGAGGTCTACCGCGAGGGCATGGTCGATCTGGTCTCGGCGAACCTGGACGGCCTGTCCGGCTACCGGGCCGTCGACGCCCGGACGGTGCTGGCCCGGTGGAACCGGGAGATCGGCGAGACCGCCGACGCCGAGCTGGACGAGGCGCTCCGCGTGGCGGCGAGTACGGGCGCCCGGTACGCGGTGGTGGGCAACGGGGTGGAACTGGGCAGCCGGATCCGCTTCACGGCGGACATCTACGACCTGGACACCGGCGAAGAGGTGGGTACCGGTCAGGTCGAGGGGAGTCCCGAGGACGTGCTCGCTCTGGTCGATGCCCTCACCGTCGACGTCATGCGCTCGCTCCTTGACGCGACGGGGCAGGGATCCACGGCGCAGACCTTCCGC
This sequence comes from Gemmatimonadota bacterium, assembly GCA_039586035.1. Taxonomy (GTDB): domain Bacteria; phylum Gemmatimonadota; class Gemmatimonadetes; order Longimicrobiales; family Gaopeijiaceae; genus JBDHHQ01. The sequence goes on from JBDHLD010000072.1 coordinate 4,179, forward strand.
CTCGCCTCCCTGCTCACCGAGTCGGTTCCGGCGCTCCGGGACTACCTCGAGGGTGACGCCGCCTTCCGCCGGGGTGACTTCAGCACCGCTCGGGACCACCTGGAGCGGGCGGTGGAGCAGGATTCGACCTTCGCGCTGGCCCTATGGCGACTGGGCGAGACCTGGGGGTGGCTCGAGGGGATCGGCGCCAGGGAGGGTCGAGAATACAAGCGTCGGGCCGCTGTCCATGGCGACCGCCTTCCAGCGCGGGAAGCCACGCTGCTCCAGGTGGGGTCCGCCATCGCCGACAACTACGGCAGCAAGGAGCTGGGAAACCTCCGGGATTTCATTCGCCGCTACCCGGACGATCCAGACGGCTGGTATCTGCTGGGTGAGATGGGGCTCCACGAGTGGGACGAGACCGGGATCACGGACGCCCAGCTCGAGGAGGCGCTCTACAAGACCGTCGAGCTCGACCCCACGTTCGGACCCTACTACTCCCACGCCACCGAATGGGCCATCGAGAAGAACCAGCCCGAGCGCTACCGGGGGCTGATGGCCGGCTACGAGGCGAACGCGGGCGACCGGGCGAGGGCCGACCGTATGCGACTCAAGTGGGAGTTCTTGAGAGGCGATCCACAACAGCGGGCTGCCGCCGTCGCGGAGCTCGGGAATCTGACGGAGCAGGAGCTCGGCCAGTTGCACAACAGCATGTGGGGCCGCCTCGACGACGGGCTTGCGTCGTCCCAGCCCCAGTTGGACGCCGCCGCTGGGATCGATGAGCGTGCGGCGACTCAGTGGTACGCGCGCTTTCATATCGCCACCGGTCAGTTCGGCGCACTGCGGAACCGCATGTCCGCCGACGCGTCGCCCGAGGCCGTCGTCCGGTACGCCGGCTTTCTGGAGGATGCCTGGGGCTTGGGCCGGGAGGGCACGGAGGTCGCCCGCTCCGCATACCAAAAGCTCCTCGAGGTCGACGATTCCGGGCCGTGGGCGAACGACCTGCACGCCGCACGCTTTCGATGGGCTGCCAGACTGGGCGAGACGGCCGCGGCGCGGCGTCACTTGGAGGTTTCTAGGCAGTACCTCGAGGAGAACTTGGCCGGTATCCCTTGGGACACCACCGGGGTTCACATGACGATCGAGGCGGCGGAGGAGGCGGCGCTCCTTGCCAGCGACGGTCGTTTCGAGGAGGCCCACCGAAGGCTCCGGAGCACCCTTGACGCGTTGCCGCCCAAGACGCCCTACCGTTTCTTCTTCACCGGGGACCTGGGTGAGCTGGCGTTCCAGGCGCAGGTGTGGCCGGAGGTCATCCGAATCTACGAAGGGGTCTCGAGGGGGGATGGAACCCGTACCCTGGCCAAGTACCGCCTGGGCGTGGCGTACGAGGCAACCGGCGACACCGAGAAGGCCCTGGACGCCTACGAGGCGTTTCTGCTCCGCTGGGAAGAGGCGGACCCGGATCTCGAGCTGCTGACCGAGGTCCGGGAGGCGGTCCAGCGGCTGGGTGGGTAGGTAGGACCGGGAGCCGGCGGTCAGGCGTGCCGAAGCTGACAGCTCGAACGTCGACGCAGACGCTCTGGGCGGCGGCCGTATTCGCCATCGCGGCTGGCATCTTCGCTCCATCCTTGTCGCACGAGTTCGTCTTCGACGATGACATCGAGATCGTCCGCAACGCCCACATTCGGTCGCTCGATCAGCTCCCCGAGATCTTTTCCACCACCGTCTGGACCGGGGCCGGGAGGGAGACGTACCTGTACCGGCCCCTCGCCATCACTTCGTACGCGATAAACTTTGCCCTCGCCGGTCTGAAGGCGTGGAGCTACCACCTCGTCAACGTGTTACTGCACGCGTTGATAGCCGTGCTCGTGTTCGTGCTCGGGCGTCAGTTGCGGCTCTCCGATTTCGCTGCGGGCATGGGAGCGCTGTTCTTTGCCCTGCACCCGGTGCACGTGGAAGCGGTAGCGGCGGTGTCGGGGCGCAAAGAGCTGTTGGCCGCGCTCTTCACCTTGGCGATGGTCCTGAGCCATCCTTGGGCGGCGCGGCGGCGTTGGCCTGCCGCGCTCGTACCTCTTGCCGCCTACGGCGCGGCGATGCTCTCCAAGGAGTCGGGTGTGGTCGGCCTCGGCCTGGTCTTCGTGCAGGACGTCTTTCTGACCCGGACTCGAGGCGCGACCGACGTAGGGAGACGACGGGTGGCAATGTACGCCGCCTATGCGGCTTTACTTTCCGCGTATTTGCTGGTCCGGACTGCTGTCGTCGGCGGAATCGGCTTGGCAGAGGTGCCGTTCATCGACAACCCGGCCGCGCACGCTCCGACGGTCGCCAGGATCGTGACCGCCATCGGAGTGGTGGGACGCGGAGTGGCACTACTCATCGCTCCCATTGCGCTCTCGCCGGATTACTCCTACGAAGCGATTCCCGTGGCGGACACGATTTTCACGGGATGGTTCATGGCCACCGTGGTCGCGCTCGCGGCCGGCGCCGCGCTCGTCGTTCGCTTCCCGAAACAGCGACCGCTCGTGATTCTGGCAGCAGCGTGGTATGGAATCGCGCTTCTGCCGGCATCCAACATACTGATTCCCACGGGAACGATCTTCGGTGAGCGCTCACTGTATTTGCCCAGCGTTGCCTTCGCTCTCGCCGCTGGGGCCGGACTGGCGGCGCTGCGCGCCCGAATGGGGACGGCCACGGTCGCTGCGGCGGCCGTCGTGTTGACGGCTGCGCTCGGCTTTCGGACGAGCAGTTACCTCACGCACTGGACGAACGACACGGCGTTGTTCCGGCAAGCTGTCCGGAGCGTTCCCGCCTCCTCCAAGGCGCAATACGGACTGGGCAACCTGCTTTTCGTCGCCGGAAGATCCGAGGAGGCGGAGCCACACCTGCGCGCCGCGGTCCAGATCTACCCAGGCTATTATCTGGCGCTCGTACGGTTGGCGGACATCAACCGCCAGCGCGGGGATCTTGCCCAAGCCAACGTGTACGCGGACAGCGCGCTCGCTCTGAACTCGGGACACGCGGATGTGCTCTACAGCAAAGCGCGTGTCTCGAGAGATCAGGGGCGGTTGCCGGAGGCCCACGAATACTGGCTCAGGACCATCGCGGCGGACTCCGCACACGCCGGTGCCCTCTCGGATCTGGGCGCATTCGCCCTCATGCAAGGTGACCCGAATGACGCGGTCCGATACCTCGAACAAGCGGTCCACGCTGATGCCGAAATGGCGTTGGCGTGGTACAACCTGGGGCTCACGTACCGATCGATTGGGGACTCCGTGCGGGCGCGATCTGCCTTGGAGCAGTTCTTGCGCCACGCTGACGGCCGCTATGAAGCTCAAGTGGCAGAGGTGAGGAGGCAGCTCGGGGTTCCGTGACCGATGATCAGGACGAGGTCCCGAGGATCGACTCGCTCCTGGCCCCTCTCGCCAGCGATCCCGTACCAGTCTCCGCTCGGTCGCCATGGGCTTGGTCGGTCGGTAACCGTCGGTCGACCGGGCACGGCGATCGGGTGTCAGACCTGCCCCGTGCGCTCCATGTGGAAGAGCACCATGTCGGTGGCGACCGGCTCCACGCCCAGCAGCCGGAGCATGGTCACGAGCTGACCCCGATGGTAGGTGGCGTGATTGGCCACGTGGCGCATGAGGCTCACGAGGGGGAGGGAGTACGGCGTCCCCTTGGTGTTCGCGTACCGAACCGGGGCCTGGAGACGGTCCTCGGTCAGCCCCCCGAGGAACGCGTCCTGCTCCGCCTCGACAACCCCCCACGCCCCGACGAGCGCCTGGTGGGTCGAGAGGTCCCACTCCTCCGGAATCCCGGTCGGAGAGGTGCCTCGCCACCGCGAGAGCCAGATCCACTCGGCGAAGAGCATGTGGACCAGCGTGTCGTGGACGCTGGGGAAGCTGCTCCCCAGGTCCCGGCCCAGCTGTTCCGGGGTCAGCGTGGCCGTTACCGCCGTCAGGCGGCGGTTGGCCCAGCGGTTGTACTGGTAGAGCTCCTGGATTCCCTCGAGCACGTCAACGAGCCTCCGCATCCTGAGAACGCTGGACCACGAGCATTCCATGATCTCCTTGGTCGGCCAGTTGGCAAGGCGCTCGGCGCCACCGCCCGGGGGACGTGGTGCCGAGCTCCGACGGCTTTGTGTCCGGTTGGGGCTTCGGCTCAGTCGCTCAGCACCCGTCCCAGATACGCCTTCAGCCGCTCCCAGGCGTCCCGCGCCGGCTCGGTGCGGTTTTCGGGGCTCCGGTCCACGTGGAGCCAGAAGCCGTGGTTCACGTCGTCGTAGATGTGCACGTCGTTGGATATGCCAGCGGCCCTCAGCGCCTCCACGAACTCGTTCACGTGTTCGGGCGGAGGCCCCTGGTCCAACGCGGCGAACGTCCCGTAGATCTCGTGTTCCACGGAAGCGAGTACCTCGGGGTCGGTGACCAAGCGCCCGTAGAAGATCGCCGTGCCGTCGTGGTTCTCGCCGCCGATGGCGTAGCTGAGGGCCACCCCGCCGCCGAAGCACCAGCCCATGGTGGCGATCTTACCGGTCACGTCGGGCCGGGCCCGGAGGAACGAGGCGGCGGCGTTCAGATTGGAGATCACGGCGTCGGGGTCGGCCATCGTTTCCCGCACCAGCGCCATGTTCTCTTCAGGGTTCGAGCCCGTCCTGCCCTGATAGAGGTCCGCGGCCAGCGCCACGTAGCCCTCCGCGGCGAGGGCGTCAGCCGTCTGCCGAATCCGGTCAACGACACCGTTCCACTCGTGAATGAGGATCACGGAAGGGAACGGGCCCCCGCCCTCGGGCACGGCCAGGTAGCCAGCCGTAGCCTCGTCGCTCTCGACGTAGTGGACGTTTTGGCCCATGGGTGCGGGGGCCTCGCCGATGATGGCCGCCGGGAGCCGCCCCTCGGCCGTGGGGTCCAACGGGATGCGGGGCTCCGCCGTCTGGGCGGTTTGAACCTCACGGGCCGCGGCCTCGGCGTCCTGCGCGGCTTCGCCGCTCCCTCCACAGGCCAGAGAGATCGGCAGGAGCGCGAGGGCTGCCGCAAGGAGCAGACGACAAGGGTTCGTGCCACGAGCGATCATCTTCGGCGCTTTCGTTGGAGTCCCTCCGACGCGACCCGGGGCCGTCGGAGTCTCGGCCAGACAGAAGAACGCCCCGCCCCCACTTTCGCCAGTCCGTGGCCAAGGACCGCGATCCGCGCTTGTCTCGGGCCGTTCCACCCCCGACAATTCCGACCCCCCCTGTCCATACGTCCCCAGGAGCTGAGGTTGGGCCATCCAAAACGGGAATTGCGCCGTCACCGGCTGTTCGCGGGGCTGTCCGACGACGAGCTGGGTGAGCTGCAGCTCGAGGTGCAGGAGCGTCGGGTGGAGCCCGGAGACGCCGTGGTTCGGGAGGGCGAGAGCCCCGACGCGTTCTACGTGATCAGGAAGGGGCGGGTGGAGGTAGGCAAGGCGGGTGAGCTCCAGGACCAGGATCACGCGCTGGCGCAGCTCGCCTCGGGCGATTCGTTCGGCGAGCTGGCTCTGATCGACCACAGTCCCAGGTCCGCCACCGTGCGGGCGCTCGAGCCCACGGACCTGGTCGAGGTGGCCATTCCCCAGCCCGGCGACCCCAGAACCGAAAGCCTAGGCTACCTGAAGATGCTCCGGAACGTCGCCGAGGCCACGGCCGCGCGCCTCAGGGGGACGAACAACGTGACCGTGGCGACCCTGGAGCGGGAGCTGAATCTGGCCCGGACGCGAGTGAGCATGGGGGAGTTCCTGGTATTCACCATCCTGCTCATGTCGGCCTACGGCTTCGTGGTCCGCATGGCCGCCGGAGCCAGCGAGTCCACCGTCTCCACGACCGTCATCACGGTGCCCGTCGTGCTGGGCCTGGCCGCAGCCGTCACATGGATGATGCTGCGGAGCGACTATCCCCTGGCGACCTACGGGCTGACGTTGGACCGCTGGAAGGAGCACGCCGTCCAGGCCACGCTCTGGACGGCGCCCGTGCTGGTGGCCCTCACGGCCCTCAAGTGGGCGCTGATCAGCCTCGTGCCCGCATATGCGAGCGTGCCACTCTTCGATTTCACCGCCGTGATCAATCCGGAGACGGGTCGCGGCGGGGCGATGCTGGCTCTGGGCCTGGGCCTCGCCTACACGGTGGTGGTCCCATTCCAGGAGCTGGTGGCGCGCGGTGCGCTCCAGAGCTCGCTTCACGAGTTCCTGGTGGGGCCTCGCAGCACCTTCTGGGCCATCCTGGCGTCCAACGCCATGTTCACGGCCTCCCACCTGTACCTGTCGGTGACGTTCGCGCTGCTGGCGTTCCCCGCGGGGCTGTTCTGGGGCTGGATCTACGCGAGGCAGCGAACGCTCGTTGGAGCCACGTTCTCCCACATTCTCGTCGGCCTCTGGGTCTTCTCGGTCCTGGGCGTCGAGGGCTTCCTGCTGGCGTAAGGGGCCTCGATGTTCGACGCCGTCATCTTCGACCTGCTGAGCGCGCTCATCGATTCCTGGTCGCTATGGGACGACGTGGCCGGCGGGGAGGGGCCTGGCCGGCGCTGGCGTCTGCGTTACCTGGAGATCACGTACGCCACGGGTACGTATCGGCCGTACGAGGACCTGGTAGCCGAGTCGGCGACCGACGAGGGGCTGGGGGCCGACGCCGCGGCGCACCTCGTGGACCGTTGGGCGGAGCTGGACCCCTGGCCGGAGGCTCCCGCCGTACTGCGCCGACTCGGCGACACGCATCGTCTGGGCGTGGTGACCAACTGCTCCGTGACGCTGGGCCGCGCCGCGGCCCGTTCGTTGGACGTCTCGTTCGACGCGGTCATGACCGCCGAGGAGGCCGGTGCCTACAAGCCGCTGGCCGCGCCGTACGAGCGCACGCTCGACGCCTTGGGAACGTCGGCCGACCGCACGCTCTTCGTGGCCGGCTCGCCCGGAGACATCGGCGGCGCCTCGGCTGTGGGCATGACAGTGGTCTGGCACAACCGGTTGGGCCTCGACCTGCCCCGGGGCTCGCCAGAGCCGTGGCGGACCATCCTCACGCTGGACCGCCTGGTCGATCTGATCGGGTCGTGAGGTCGCGCCCTCGGTTGGGTTGCGTCCTCGGTCTGGTCGCGCGCGAGGGCGCCAAGGCACTACCCGTGGCGCCTAACCGAGCGGCGTGCCGGGCTCCGGTCCGGCCTCCTCGGTCGTACGCCCCGGATCCGGATCCGGTGAGCTGGCGTCGCGCCTGCTCGACGCGCCCTCCGCCGGCTCGTGGCCGGCAGCCGCGAGCGCTTCGGCGACCACGTCGGGATCGAGGCCGTCGATGCGATCGTTCACTGCGCGCGGTCCCCGGTCCCGTGTCAGGAATGCCCAGGTGAGCCCGTGGTGGAGTATCCCGGACAGGAAGGCGGCGGCACCGAGGAGCGAGAGCAGCATGCCCAGCCACTCCACCCAGGTGCGCCGGTAGGTGATCCGTACCTCCTCCCGGTTGGGCACGACCACCATGAACGAGGGCGCCGCCAGATACGGACCCAGTGCGCCTTCGGCCCTCCAGTTGGGGAAGTATGCGGCCCGCACGAAATGGGGCACGCCTACGGTGAGGGTGGTGAACGTGATCTCGCGGGCGCTCATCGTCACGTCGGACACGGGCTCCGGGTCTCCAACGTGACCGAAGCCCCGGGAGACGGGTGGCCCGAGGGCCGGATCCCCGGTTCGCGGCCAACCGCTCGGTCCGTCGGCGACGAGCAGCCGGCCGAAGCCGTCCGGATCGTCCAGCCACACGGCCACGGAGTCCTGGAAATCGCCACCTTCGGCCACCACCGGCAGGGTGCCGAGCACCTCGACGGGGTGCACGTCGGAGATCTCGAAGATGGAGAAGGCCGCCGCCGCCGCCACCGCCGTCAGCCCTGCGGTCTCCTGGGCCAACGCGACCGCCTCCGGCGTGAAGGCCACGTAGTACCTCGCCCCCAGGAGGCGCATGTGGGCCACGCCCGAGTCGAAGTCCAGGGCCCGCTCCGGCCCGAGCCGGGGATCGCTCCGGCTCGCCTCGTCCCGGCTCATCTCCCGCTTGGCCAGAAGGAACGTCGGCGCGGTGAGCGACGACTCCAGCCACAGGCCCCCCACGGCCGGGTGATCCGGTGACCAGTAGGGCAGGAGCGTCAACGCGTTCAGGCTCCCGAACGAGGCCACGATCTCGGCGTCCTCCCAGTGGACCCGGCCGGGCGGCAGTTGGCGGAACGTCTCGATCAGGGCCTCGTAGACGGGCCATCCAGGCTTGGTCTCGTAGCCGGAGTAGTTCCAGGTGGCCCACGTCCGCAGGTCCCGGTACTCCCGGACACCCACGACCACGGCGAAGGCCGCCAGGCCCAGCAGGCCCGCGGCGAAGGCCACGGGGGAGCGGTCTCGGAAGTACCTCCGCACGGCGCCGCCCGTGAAGACGGCCGCCAGCACATGGATGGCGAAGAACCAGTACGGCAGGAGTCGACCCGGGTGAATGGCGCTCGAGCCGGCGAAGAAGAACGCCAGGCCGAGCAGGGGTGGGACCAGGAGGGGAACGGAGGCCCACCGCTTGCCGAGGGTCAGGATCCCACCGGCCAGGGCCAGGGGGAGCAACAGCCAGACCTCCCTGGGAAAGAGCTCCGCGAGGGTCAGCGACTCGTCCCAAACCACGTCGGGCAGCAGGCCCGCCCGGAGCAAGAACGGCACGGTCCAGAAGCCCGCCAGCATGAAGCCCACGACCCAGGACACGAAGACCGCGCGTTGCGAGCGGCGGATGGTGAGGAGCGGTAGGCTGGCCAGCACGACGACTGCCGTCGTGAGCACATGGGACAACGCCGTGAGCGCCAGCACCAGGGACGCGATGACGCCCAGACGAGGCCCGCCTCGGGCGGTCCTGGCGACCAGGCCCAGGTAGATCAGCGAAAGCGTGAACGAGAGTCCGTAGGAGAACTCGCCCGCCAACGTCGACGATAGGTTGCCACCCAGGTACCAGTAGCTCTGCATGAACGCGAAGGCGCCGGCGCCCAGCACGCACGCACCGGACACCCAACGGCTGAAGCCGACTCCACGAGCCAGGATGTACGTGGCGAAGGGCAGGCCCAGGATACCCAGGACCGACACGAGCTTCACCGCCACCTCGAAGGGCGCCACGAATCCCACCAACCACACCAGCACCGCGGGCAGCGGGAAATAGAAGTGGTACAGCGGGAACCCGCCGAACCACCCATCGCTCCACCCCGGGATGCCGTTGGGCAGCGCTTCCACCGCTTCCGCCAGGGGGTAGACGTGGCCGCCGAGGTCGAACCCGGTGGGGGTCGTGGGCAGCAGCAAAAGGGACGGGCGGAGGATCCAGAGAATGACCAGGGAAACCAGGAGAGGCATCAAGACGCCGGCGAGCAATACCTGGAGCGGGGCCGGCATGGGCCGCCGCCGGGTGGGTCCGCCGGTGGGAGCCAGCGTCTCCGGAGGGCCGCTGGCGTATGCGGCGTCCGGAGCGGTGATGGGCGGTTCGGCGGCGTGCATGGCGACGAAGCTAGCGATTCGAGGCCCGCGCGACACGTCCGGCGGCGGCACGGGGGCCCTCCGCGAATCCACCCCCGGTCAACAACCCGTCCCTTGCCGGTGTCTTTCTACGATGACGCCTGTGTGCCCGGGGGTGAGGTCTTGGATAGATTTGACGCATGAAGTTTCGTCTGCAGCGCATCCATAATCGGGCAGCGATGCCAGCGTCCGCCGTGGCGCTGCTCGTCCTCCTGCCTGGCGCGCTGTGGGGTCAGGCAGGCGGCCCGGACGACCGCCCCGCTTCCACGCCCATCGACCCGGAAGCGGCCCCCCGGCCCGAGCTGCGGGCGCTTCACCTCGCCACGGTGCCCGCCAAGAGCGGCATGAAGATCGACGCGGTCCTGGACGAGGAGGCGTGGGCCGCAGCCGAGCCGGCGACCGACTTCATCACCGCGCTGCCCCGGGCCGGCTACCCGGCCACGGAGCGCACCGAGGTCCGGGTCCTCTACGACGACAACTTCGTCTACCTGGGCGCCGTGATGTGGGACACGGAGCCGGAGAAGCTCACGTCTCCGGGGCTCGAGCAGGACTTCTCGACCCACGACTCGGACATCTTCATGGTGGCCTTCGACACCTTCCTGGACCGCCAGTCGGCGTTCTTCTGGGCGGTGAGCCCCGCGGGGGCGCTGTTCGACGCCCAGATGTTCAACGACAGCCGCTACATCAACCGCGAGTGGGAAGGCGTCGTCTACCACGAGGTGGCGGTCTACGAGGACCGTTGGGTCGTGGAGATGGCCGTCCCCCTGACCACGGTCCGGTTCAAAGAATCCGAAGGCGAACAATCTTGGGGCATGAACTTCGGCCGCCGGATTCGGCGCATCAACGAGGACAGCTACTGGGCGCCTCTCGAACCCCAGTTTCGCCTCCACAAGGTATCCCGGGCTGGGACGGTTCACGGCTTCCAAGGCCTCCAGCAAGGCCGGAACCTGACCATCAAGCCCTACGCCTTGGGAGAGACGCTCCAGGGCACCGCTCGCGAGGCGTTGGACGAGACGGGCGGCAGCTTCGCGGCGGGCTTCGATCTGAAGTACGGCATCACGCCCCGCCTCACGCTGGACGCGTCGCTGTTCACCGACTTCTCCCAGGTCGAGGTGGACCAGGAGCAGGTGAACCTCACCCGCTTCTCGATCTTCTTCCCGGAGAAGCGCGATTTCTTCCTGGAGAACGACGGCATCTTCACGCTGGGTGACGTGACGGAGCGGAACTACCGCACCGGTTCCTCGCCACGCGACTTCAAGCTGTTCTACTCCAGGAACATCGGGCTCTCCCCGGACCGGCGGGTGATCCCCATGGTGGGTGGGGTGCGCATGTCGGGGAAGCTCGGGGGAACCGACGTCGGATTCCTCAACATGCAGACCCTGACCTACGACGACTTCGCGGCCGAGAACTTCACGGTCGGCAGGGTGCGGCAGCCGTTCGCCGGCGGCATGGCCGACGTGGGGGCCATGTTCATCAATCGCCAGGCGACGTCAGGCGGTGATGGCCAGTACAACCGGAGCTTCGGCTTCGACGCCAACGCCCGCCTTTTCAAGTACCTGATCCTCAACGGCTACGTGGCCGCCACGGATGAGCCCGATGTCCAGGGTGACCGGACGTCCCTCTGGTTTCAGGCCGCGTACCGAGACCGGATCTGGGACACGTCGGCGTTCGTGAAGCACGTGGGGGAGTCCTTCAATCCGGACGTCGGCTTCATCCGCCGCAGGAACATCAACCAGGCTTTCGCGACCTTCGGCGCCCATCCCCAACCGGACCTACCGGGAATCCAGGAGCTCAACCCGTACGTCGACGTCTCGGCGATCGAGAACCTCCAGGGGGTCCTGGAGAGCCGATGGGTCAAGGGAGGCTTCGCCACGCATTTCCTGGACGGCGGCAACCTGACCCTCGAGGTGAACGATCAGTTCGAGCGCCTGCTGACGCCGACGTTGATCCTCGACCGGGAGGTTCCCGCCGGCGACTACGACTTCACCGACGCGACGGTGCGATACACGGCGAGCGGCGCCCGCAAGATCTCCGGGATGGTCGGCTTCGGCCGAGGCGGCTTCTACGACGGTGACCGCACCTCGGTGAACCTGACGGCACTGCTCCGGCCGAATCCCCACTGGTCATTCGAGGTCTTCGGCGAGCACAACGCCATCACCCTCACCTTCGTGCAGTACGTGGCGCAGACCGAGGAGCTCATCACCAACCTGCGGCTGAACCTGCTGCACGCCCCCCTGAGCGACCTCTTCCTGGTGGTCAGCGAGCGGCGCAACCTCCAGACCGACGAGCTCGTCGACCGCACGTTCACCCTGAAGGCCACGAAGCTCTTCCAATTCTGAGGGGCGGGCCGCAGCCGAGCCGCCGGCGGGAATCCCCGGGGACCGGGCGTCTTCCGGTGAGGAACCCGGGTGATCCGCCCTCAACGACCTAGCCCTCGGAAGCCGCCGCCGCCGCCTCCTCGCGCTGGAGGATCTCGAGCAGTCGCTGCGCGCGGGCCTTGGGGATCTCGTGGCGGACGCCGGCCTGACCCACGGAGGCTCGGCCGATGACCTGGCCTTCCAGCGTGAGGGTGGCGTAGCCTGGCGCGTCGAGAGGATTGGGGACCTGCTCACGCTTCAGCACCCGCTGCGCGGTGGCGTGATCGAGGGCGATGCGGCGGCGGGTGACCGCGTCGCCCAGCGAACGGAGCAGGTAGTTGGTAGGGCGGGGTCGCTTGCGGGCGTCGGGGCTCAGTCCCCTGAGCCCTACGGACGAGATGCGCCATTCGCCCGGCTCCCACGCTTCGACCGGCCAGGCGTCCAGCGTGTGCATCCAGGCGCTGTCTCCGCGAACCATCCAGCTCAGTCCGTCCGTCGCCCCC
>JBDHLD010000073.1:0-15739 GCA_039586035.1 Gemmatimonadota bacterium
GGGAACTGGTCTTCGCCGTTGACCCAGAAGAACGAGCCACCGTACTGCATGCGCCCATCGGCCTCCCATGCGGGGGCAACCGTGCTGGCGTACTCGGTCCAGCCCTCGGGCAGGAGCCGCTCGCCCTGCCACACGCCGTCCTGCAGGTAGAGGTTCCCGAGGCGTGCCCAGTTGCGGGCCGTGCCGAACTCGTAGCCCTGCAGCAGGAAGTTCCCGTACGGGTCCGTCTCCAGGTACATCTTGCGGATCCCGATCCGATCGAACAGCGCTCGCTGGGGGAACGTGAGGTACTCTTCACCCCTTTCCTCCACGGCCCTCCGAATCAGGTAGTTCGTGGTCAGCGGATCGGAGTTGCGGTAGCGACCGACCGTGTTGGGTGGCCACTGCGCGGGCCGGGTGGTCGCCCACTCGAAGGCATCGATGGCGCCGGTGTACACGTAGAGGTGATCCGGATACCCGGCCGGATAGCCCAGCTCGTACTCGTAGTCCGGATCCTGCGGGGCTACGAAGCGGAGGCCGGACGACATGCGCATGATGTCGCCGATGCGGATGGCCTGACGGGGGTCGTCAGGCGACTCGTACCATGCGTCCACCGGTGCCGGCTGCCAAAGCTCGTAGGCGCCCATGTGGATCAGGCGGCCCATCAGGGTCCCGGTGAGGCTCTTGCCCATGGACCAGCTGGCGAGCTGGGTGTGCATGTCCAGACCATCCATGTAGCGCTCGCCGATGATCCGGCCCTGATAGGTGACCACGAATGCGGCCGTCAGCCCCTCGGGTGGGTCGAACGCCGCCTCCACGGCCGCCGCTACCTTCTCCGCGTCGATCTCAGGCGGCAGCGGCTCGTCGGGCAGTAGATCTCCCATCGGCCACGGCGTGGTGGCGGCATCGGGAAGGGTGCTCTCCACCGCCACCGGCGTGAAGTACACCGAGTCCTCGTCGCGAGGCAGGGTGACGCACCCCTGGTCGCCATAGAACCTGGCGGTGCGCGTGACGCCGCTCTCCGTGGTCAGGTGGACGGCCCGGGCCTCCAGATCGATCACCGTGTCGGTGACGATCGTGCGCTCCTCGGGCTTGGAGACGAAGTAGCCCGCGTTCTCGGCCGCCTCTCTCCAGTCCCGCCCCGTGATGAACACGGCGGAGCAGAGGACCTTGGCGAAGCCGGCGGTGGAGTGCTCGAACGGGTCTCCGGGAGGCACGTCCCAATCCGTGTCCAGCTCGAACTGGGCGGCGCGCGCCGTCAGGGCGGCGTCACGATCCTCCACGTCGGCCGATACGATCACGGCCTCCGGTGCGGGCTCGTCGGCCCCGGAGCAAGCCGACACAGCTGCGATGAGTACGGCGAGCCCGCCCCGCCCCGTGGATGTCCAGAGCCTCGTCATCGATGCCTCCGCGTTCGGTGTGGAGACGACAACTTGCGGGCCGTGCACCGCGAAGCTCAAGGGGTCGGCCGACGAGCGCCCACTCCCGACCCGCGCTGGGACCGCCGCATCGGGACGGGCCGCATGGATGATCTCAACCGAGCGGGTCGTGCGATCGGTGCGGTCCGGCGCTACTCTTCGTGGCCCGATCCGGAGGCGATCATGGAGACAGCTAGGGCGACCTGCCCCCGGGCCAGACCCGGCGTGACACCGCCACGCCCCACTATGGCTCCGCCGGGCTCGGCCGCGGCAAGGAGCCGACCGACCGCCGCCCGCTCCGTCGCGGGCAGCGCCTGGCGCAGGGCCCTGGCGACGGCGGCCGTGCTGGCCGCTGCGTGCGCGCCCGCCGACGCGGATCGGGCCGGCGGCACACCTGGCTCCGAGGACGCGCCCTACGACCTGGCGCTCCTCGGTGGGACCGTGGTCGACGGCTCGGGTGGCCCTCGCTTCACAGCGGACGTCGCGATCCGTGGGGACCGCATCGTGGCCGTCTCCGCCACCGGCATCGATCCCGCGCTGGCCGAGACCGTCATCGACGCCGAGGGGCTTGTCGTCGCTCCGGGCTTCATCGACAACCACGCCCACATCCAGACCACCATCCACGAGTACCCCCTGGCCGAGAACTTCACGCGTCAGGGGATCACGACGATCATCGCCAGCCTCCACTCGGGTGGGCAGCCATGGCCGCTCGACGCCTACGCGCGATCTCTCGACGTTGCCGTCAACGTCGGGTTCTTCGCAGGCCACACGTGGACCCGTCGCCAGGTTCTGGGCATGGAGGACCGGGCGCCGACGGAGGAAGAGCTGGATCGGATGCGGGCCCTGGTGGACACGACCATGCGTCAGGGCGCTCTGGGGCTCTCCACGGGCCTGCTGTACGTGCCGGCCGCATACGCCGAGACCGAAGAGGTCATCGAGCTGGCCAAGGTGGCCAGCCGGCACGGCGGCATCTACGTGAGCCACATGCGCAACGAGGCCTCGGGCCTCCTTCAGAGCGTGGCCGAAGTCATTCGCATCGCCGATGAAGCCGACATCCCGGCCCAGATCAACCACCACAAGGCGGCGGGTCGGGCCCAGTGGGGACAATCCGCGATCACCCTCGCCATGATCGACTCCGCGAGGGCGGCGGGTCTAGACGTCCGGCACGACCTCTACCCCTATGCCGCCTCCTCCACCGGCTCCGGGATCCTCTTCCCCCAGTGGGTGATGGCCGGGGGGCACGAGGAGATGGTCGCCCGGTTCAACGATCCCGAGCTCAGGCCTCGCATCGAGGCCGAGATGCGCGCTCTGATTCTGAGTGACCGGCCGGGCGACGACATGCGACGCATTCAGATCCGGGTCATGCGCTTCGATCCTCGCTTCAACGGCCAGACCATGGCCGACGTCCTGGCCGACCGGAGCCTGCCCAACACGCTGGACGCCGCGATTCCGGTACTGATGGAGCTGCAGGCCCGAGGCGGCTTCAGCGCCATCTACCATGCAATGGAGGAGGAGGACGTCATCCGGATTCTCCAGCATCCCCTGTCCATGATCGAGACGGACGGTGACCCCGTGGCCTACGGAGTCGGCTTTCCACATCCTCGCAGCTACGGCGCCTTCCCGAGGGTGCTGGCGCGGTACGTCCGTGAGTTGGACGTGATCACGCTGGAGGAGGCGGTGAGGAAGATGACGGCCATGCCGGCGGAGCAGTACGGCCAGACGGAGCGGGGCCTCGTGGCCGAGGGCATGCTGGCCGACCTCACCGTGTTCGATCCGGGCACGATCGCGGACCGCGCCACCTACACGGATCCCCACCAGTACGCCGTGGGCGTGCATCACCTGATCGTGAATGGAGAGCCCGTGATCCTCGGAGGCGCCTATACGGGTGAACGGCCAGGGCGGTGGATTCGCGGGCCCGCGCGGCCGCCGCGCACCGACTGAGGCCCGGGAGTTACGGAAGTGACTTTTCCTCTGAGCCCGAGGTCTGGAGGTCGAGAGCGCGGATCGTGCTTTTCGTTCAGGTCATCCATGTCCCTCGTCACGGAGGCGGGCATGCACGCATCGATTCGAACGTCGGCTTTGTTGGCAACGCTGGCTTCGTTGACGCTCACGGCAGCAGCGACCGGCCAGGAGACCGCTCGCTCGTTACTGCTCCCCACGGACAGCGCACTCGCCATCGTACCCATCCGATCGGTGGAGGAGATCGACGACGACCTCGACGTCGTCGCCCACGTCCTCGCGGCGGAGATGAACCGTCAGGAGCGCGCCGAGTCCGCGCGGAGGAGCAGTAACCGCTTCGGGGAGGTCACGCAGAACGAGATCAAGCTGGTGGAACAGAAGCTCGACCTCGCCAAGGACGAAGGCCGGGAAGCCGAGAAGCTGGCGCTCGAGGCCGAGAAGAAGGGTCTCGAGGAGCTCAAGCGCTTCCACGAGCGGGAGCGCGAGCTCCGAAAAGCCGAGGCCGAGCTGGCCAAGGCCCGCATCGAACGGGCCGACGCGGCCCGAAAGGCGCTGGAGTTGGAGCGTGAGCTCATGACCCAGCGGGAGCGAAGCGGCGGCATGGGACTCGCGTCGACGAGTCAGAGCCAGGTGCTGGCGGAGATGGAGGAGAGGACGCTGAAGGCCCAGAAGGATCTGTTCGACCGCGACCGCAGGGTGGCGGATCGGGAGAAGTCGGTGATCGAGCGGCGGCTACAGCTGTTCGATGCCAGGAAGAAGCTGTTCGAGACCTGAGGGCGCGGCGGGCTGGGCTTTTCGCCGACCCGCCCAGCGACGGTGCTCATGAGCCTCGATGCCCTGACCGCTCACGGATACCAGCGGAAGCCGGTCCTCAACGAGAAGGCCGTGGCGATACCGGTCTGGTAGGTGAGCTCCACGACGTTGCCCGTGGCGTCGAAGATCGCCTGCTGGTCTTCCTCGGCCCACGTCCCTGTCCCGCCGTTCGAGAGCAGGCGGAGGGAAAGACCCACGAACGCCCCGCTCTTCGGGCCGAAGTCGTACCCTAGATCGCCGAACACCATGGCCCCCGGTGCGAACCAGCTCCGGTCCGTCCACCGCACCGAAGGCGGCGGGTCCGCCCCGGGATCACCCAGCTCGCTTGGATGGCCCTCGATGGCCAGCCTTTGCCAGGCGAAAGACGGCCCCAATCCCAGCGTGGCGTTCCAGGCCCCGTTCCGCATGAGGGGCGTTCCCCACCAGACGTCGACGCCGATGGCAGAGTGGTCGCGGTCCACCGTCTCCACCCGACCTGCGCCGAGGTTGTACTCGGCGCTGGACGAGCCCGAGGATCCGTACGCGTTCATGCCGAGGAACCCCCACTTGCGGGAGTTCCACCGGGTCGCGAGCTCGACGCCGGGGGACGTGTTGGTGCGCTCCGTATAGCCGAGTCCTGCCACGCCGTTGCCGGAGCGGACGGCAATGACGCCGTCGTGCAGCGTCGACGATCCAGCCGCGAGGAGCGCCGCCGACAACGTCCAACGAGGCCCGGTTCTGGCGATTCCCTCATACCCCTGAGGCGGACGGAGTCCGTTGCGCGTCTGGATCTTGAGCACGCCGTCGCCGGAGAGCAGTCCGTACTGGACGCCGGCCTCGGACGAGGGAACCAGCTCCCAGCTATCGACCCAGTCCGGATTCAGCAACGTCACGGCGACGGCGCCGTCGGTCTGGACGACCTCGTCCACCACGACGGTCACCATGTTGCATCCTCCGGCCAGACGGGCGCGGTCGCGACTTCGCTCCACGCAAAGGGTGCCGTTCTGCTCCCGGATGAAGAGGCCCGGAACGCGCCCGAGTCGGAGGAGGTCCTCCATCGAGCTGACCCGGGCTCGGACCGCGTCCACCTCGGCCGCCGTCATCCCGTCCACCCGTGTGCCCCGTGCGAGCTCGGCGGGGGTCCGGCGCGCCCTGGCCGTGACCGAGAGGCCAACGACCTCGATGGGGCGGGCCGCGACCCGGTACTCGACGGTAACGAGCTCACCCGCCTCGACGCTCAGCGTGTCGTCGCTCAGTCCGTACGCGATGTGCTGTACGCGGATCTGGAGGGTCCCGCTGGTCAGCCCGTCGAAGACGAAGCCTCCCTCACCGTCCGTGACGCTCTGGTCACTGGCAGGGCCGCCGAGCTCGCCGACCTGGACGGTCGCCTCGGCCACACCCCGACCGGTCTCCGCATCGATCACGGTTCCCTCGACCCGTACGGCGTCGGCCTCCTGCGCCGCGAGCGAGCCGGGCATGACGGGGAGGAGGGACAACGCGACCGATCCGGCGAGAAGCCAACGGGCGCCAATGGACGCGTAGCTCAACGGTCTGTGCAGCACTCGACTCCAGGATGAGACGACAGGGAGCCGCCCATGAGCGGCCCCCTCAACATAGCGTCCGAGCGCGAACCGACCCAACCCTACCCCGGGGCGGGCAACCCGTCGGAGGCAAGGCGTCCACCGATGCGCCGCCGGCTGGGTATGGAAGGAGCGAGACCCGACCGTGGCCCTGGTCTAGGCCTGCGGCGCAGCGTGGACGAGGGCCGGCCAGCCGCGACGCCTCATCGGGGCCGTTCCCTCTCCCCCACCACCACGAACCCGCCGCCGAATCGCCGGGGGTCACGGCCGCTTTCACCTACGGGGACGGCCACGTACTCGAAGCGGCCTCGATCTCCGGCCACGAACCACGCCGTGTCCTCGGCGTGGGCCGGGATGACCAGCCGTTCGAGGGACTTCCCGTCGAGGCCCCATGGGCCGCTCACCTCGAGGGGGGTCGAGGTGTCGTTGTGGATGCGGGCCCTCACGAGCGCCCCCTGGGGCACCGGGGTGATCGGGTCGTCGTCTCGTAAGCTCGGAGCTACGTCCCAGGGGATCGCGACCGGCTCCGCACCTTCCTCACGGACCAGCCAGGCGTCATCGCGCGCGGTCAGGTCAAGCGTCAGGACTCCGTCCGTCACCGACCCGGGCCCATCGTCCGTGCCCAGCGCCGGAAACGGCTTCGGCGCCGGAATCTGGGTATGGAGGTCGGTGGACTCCCTGAGACCGAGCAACAAGAGAATCGCGAGGATGCCGATGTAATCGAGCCTGTGCATAGGGCTCTCTCCCTTTGGGGGATATACGGAGAGAACGGACCGTCTGCCGAATCGCAGACAGCCCATCGGCCCTACTCGGTGCGGGTCGCGCTCGTCGGGTTGGTGTCCCACGCGCCGGAGCTGGTCCGGCGCAGAGCGCTCATGGGCATCCCCAAGATACCGAGGCGCCAGTCGGGATGAAAGGACTTTTCCCGACGCGTGACGGCCGTGCCTTCGGGCACGGACCGGAACACGTCGCCCCGGTCCGCATGCTTCGGGACCGGGGCGTCGCGTATTCCGTGGAGCGGTTACCGCTAGGGGATCTCCAGAAGCTCCACTTCGAAGATGAGGGTAGCGTTGGGACCGATATCCCCGCCTGCACCGGCCTCGCCGTACCCCAGGGCCCCAGGGATCACGAACCGGTACTGGCTCCCCACCTCCATGAGCTGTAGACCCTCGGAAAATCCCGGGATGACGCCGTTCACTCCGAAGGTGGCCGGCTCGTCCCGGTCATACGAGCTGTCGAATTGGGTGCCGTCGATGAGGGTTCCCTTGTAGTGAATCGTCACCTGGTCGGTGGGTCCGGGCGTGGGCCCCTCGGCCATCCGGATCACTTCGTACTGGAGACCGCTCTCGGTGGACACGACACCGTCGCGC
This sequence comes from Gemmatimonadota bacterium, assembly GCA_039586035.1. Lineage (GTDB taxonomy): Bacteria > Gemmatimonadota > Gemmatimonadetes > Longimicrobiales > Gaopeijiaceae > JBDHHQ01. The sequence goes on from JBDHLD010000073.1 coordinate 7,099, forward strand.
GCCCCGTTCTCGGCAAGGTAGGCCTCGCCCTCGGCCTTGTTGCGCTCGGCCGCCATCTCCCGTTCCTGCGCCTGCTCCTCCTGGACGATGTCCTGCAGGCGGCGGGACACGGCTCTGAGGGTATCTTCGGGGAGGGCCAGCTCAGCGTCCGCCAGCGCGTCCCGCATGCCCCGGACGAAAGCCGCCTCGTCGAAGTGGTCGCCCGTGGGCTTCAAGTTGCTGCCGACCTGCACACCGATGGCGTAGCTCGCCTTCTGGTCGTCGGTGTCGAGAGCCGCCGAACCGGCTGAGTCACCGGCCTGACATCCGGCCGTGACGGTAATCGCCGTGGCGGCGGCAAGACTTCTTACAATTCGCATCTTCCTCTCCGATGAGCCAAACAAAACGAGCCGGAATGTAGCGGAGCCGCCCCGACTTGCCCATGGGCCAGCGGCGGCGGGGCGGCTCCGATCGGCGGTCGCGAGCGGCCCCTACTGGGCCATCATCCCCGCCTGTTCCGCCACGTACTCTGCCACCTGCCTGTGAGTCGCCCACCAAACGTCCCCCTTCGCCGCGATGTGATCGATGAGCTCCTCGAGGACCACGATCCGCGAGCGATGTCCGATGTAGTGGGGGTGCATGGTCAGGAGGAACATCGTGCCCTCTTCGTAGGCCACGTCGAACTCGTCCTTGTAGACTTCGAGCGTCGCGCGGGGCGAGGCGTACCGATCGCCCAGCGGGTTCATCACGGGCGCGTCGTCCAGGATCCACTCCACGGGCAGCTCGATCACGCCGGTGGGCTCGCCGTTGGCCACGATCTCGTACGGGCGATCGTCGGCCATGAGAGAGCTGTCGTATAGAAAGCCGAGCTCGCGAATCAGCCCCAACGTCCAAGGGCTGAAGTTCCAGGAGGGGGCGCGGTAGCCCACCGGGCGGCTTCCGGTCCATGCGGTCAGGGAGTCCACCGCCCGGGTCAAGAGAGCTCGCTCAGCGTCCTCCGAGAGATCCGAGTTGCGCTCGTGGATCCATCCGTGGATGGCGAACTCGTGGTGGCCCGCGTCCTGGATCACCTCCGCCATGCCCGGGTTGAGCCAGAGGCTCACGGCAGGGATGAAGAACGAGGCCGGGATGCCTCGCTCGTCCAGGAGGCTCACCACCCGGGGAAGCGCGACGCGGGCGCCGTACTCGCCTTGCGACAGACCCCCGATGGTCGGCTCGCCATAGCGGAGCGGGATGGTCTCGTTGTCCACGTCGAAGGAGAGCAGCACCGCTACACGGGCGCCGCCGGGCCAGGACTCGGGCTGGAGGCTGCGACCGGCCCGGACCTGGTTCACGGTCTCGAAGACCTCCTGGTCCGACCACTCCCAGCCGGCCCGCACCTCGGCGTCCTGTGCGCCTGCGGAGGGCGTGGCGGGCGCGCGGCATCCCGTGACGCCGGCCACCAGGCCGGCTGTCGTCAACACGATGGCACAACGAATCGACTGCTCCATGGCTCTGCTCCTTGACCGTGCCCCGAACTGGATGCGTCAACTTGACCTGCCAGGTGGCGGCTGACCAACTTTCGGTTTATATTCGGTTTCGCTGCCCCGGGAGGGCAGCGCGGCGGCGCCCACCGGGGGCACCGACCCGTTTCGTCCCCAGCGGACGAACACCCTGGACTGTGGAGGAGGACGATGAGCGAGGTCGAGTTGAAGCACGGTCTGTTTTCCTGGACTGACGTAGCGGTGCCGGACCAGGACGTCGGCAAGGCGTTCTACTCGCGACTGTTCGGGTGGGGCTACGACGACGTGCCCGTCGAGGGCGGGGGTACCTACACCCTCTTCAACAAGGGCGGCCGGCAGGTCGCGGGGCTCTCGGCGCTGCCCCCGGAGCAGCTGGAGCAGGGCATGCCACCCGCGTGGTGGTCTTACGTGCTGGTCGACGACGTCGACGGCGTGACCGGCCGGGTCGAGGGCCTCGGAGGCACGGTGGTCATGGGCCCGTTCGACGTCATGGACTCCGGCCGCATGTCGATGATCCAGGATCCCACGGGTGCCCACCTGTGCCTCTGGCAGGCCGGCACACACGCTGGAGCCGAGCTATTCAACGAGCCCGGCGCGTTGACGTGGAACGAGCTCTACACCCGGGCGGTTCCCGAGGCCATCGAGTTCTACTCGAAGCTGCTGGGGTGGGGTGTGGACGCCCAGGACATGGGCGGCCCGGAGCCGTACAACGTCATCACTGCCGGCGAGCGCCCCAACGGGGGCATCATGGCCATCGATCCGAGCTGGCCCGGCCAGGTCCCACCCCACTGGGCGGTGTACTTCGCCGTAGACGACGTAGACGCTACGGCGGACAAGGCCCAAGAGCTCGGTGGCTCGGTGGCGGTGCCGCCGACGGACATCGGCGTCGGTCGCTTCGCGGTGATCGCGGACGACCAGGGAGCCACCTTCACGGTGTTCAAGCCAGCGCAGGCTTGACGACGGGTCCCAACCGGTCGGCTGACATGTTCGCTCGACCCCGGGGGGCGGGCCGCCAGCAGCGGCCCGCCCCCCTCGTCGCGTCCCGGTCCTCCCCTTGCCCTGCCCTCCGGTTCACTCGAACGTGAGTCGCGTTCCGTCCGTACCACCCCGGCTCACAGGTGCCTCATGCGTCTTCCCCGCGCCGCTCTCAGCTTCACCGTCGCGCTCGGCCTTGTCACATCCGTCACGGCATACGCACAGAACGCCGCGGCCCAGACGCCTGGGGGCCTGTCAGGGGCGGAACTCGACGTGGTGGAGCACGTCGAGCAGGGGAACGCGGAGGCGATGGCGCTCCTGGAACGGGTGGTGAACATCAACAGCGGCACCATGAACCTGGCAGGCGTCCGTGAGGTGGGAGCGGTGTTCGAGGAGGAGCTGGCGGCTCTCGGTTTCGAGATCGACTGGGTGGACGGCACGCCGTTCCAACGCGCTGGGCACCTGGTGGCGCGACGCTCCGGGCAGGGGCCGCGGCTCCTGCTCATCGGGCACCTCGATACGGTCTTCGAGCCCGACAGCCCTTTCCAGCGTTGGGAGGCGGTGGATGACACGACAGCCCGGGGGCCCGGCGCCGCGGACATGAAGGGCGGAGACGTGATCATGGTGTTCGCGCTCCGTGCCCTCGAGCGCGCCGGACTTCTCGACGACATGAGCATCACCGTGATCATGACGGGGGATGAGGAGAAGGCAGGCAGTCCCCTCGACCTGGCCCGAGAGGCCCTGGTCGACGCCGCCCGGGAGGCCGACATCGCCGTGGCCTTCGAAAACGGTGACGGAAACCCCAGGACGGCCGTGGTGGCGCGACGCGGATCCTCGAGCTGGCGACTCGAAGTCTCCGGGTTCCGGGCGCACTCCTCTCAACTCTTCCAGCCCGAGGTCGGGTCGGGGGCCATCTACGAGGCGTCCCGCATCCTGACCGGATTCCACGACAGGTTGTCCTCCATGCCGGATCTGACCTTCAACCCGGGCGTGATCCTGGGAGGCACGGACGTCGAATTCGACGGCGAGCTGGCACGGGGCAGCGCCTTCGGCAAGACCAACGTCACGGCGCAGACTACGATCGTGACCGGCGACCTGCGGGCCATCTCCATCCAGCAGCGGGAGGACGCGAAGGCCCTCATGCGGGAAATCGTGGCTCAGCATCTTCCCCGCACCGAAGCCCGTATCGAGTTCCGGGACGGCTATCCTCCGCTGGCGCCCAGCGACGGCAACTACCGCCTGCTGGCCATCTATGATCAGGTGAGTCGGGACCTGGGCCTCGGTCCGGTCGAGGCGGTCAACCCCAGGAACGCGGGCGCAGCCGACGTGTCGTTTACCGCGGGTCTGGTGGACATGGCCCTGGACGGCATCGGCATGATGGGAGCCAACGACCACTCGCCGCTCGAGACTGCGCACCTGCCGAGTCTCGCGTCCCAGACGAAACGAGCCGCGTTGCTCCTGTATCGGCTCACCCGGAGAGACGCGACCGACTGACGGCCGATCGTTCCGATCGTCGGACCGCGCCGCGGGAGCGCGAATCGGGAACGCGGAGCCGGTACGAGGGGGAGACGGCCGTGGGTCGGGAGTCCAGGGATCACCCTGTGGTCGCGTCCCGGTCCAACCTGGACGGGCGGGCCGGATTCAGGTCCACGCGCACCGTGCGCACGCTGGGAACCCGGCGCCCGATCTCTGCCTCTACGGCGTCCAGCACCGCCTCCACCTGTGGCGTCGTCAGCCGGTCTACGAGGTCCAGGTCCAGCTCCACGTCGATCTCCTCGCTCCCGGCGACCACGGCGGCGAGCTCGTTGATCGCTTCGACGCCGTCGATGGACAGCGCCGCCGCCAAGATCTGCCGACGGACGTGCTCCGGCACGGCCTGGCCGGCGATGTAGCTACGAGCCTCCGCGATGAGCAAGACGGCGAACGCACACATGAGCACGCCGATGAGCATGGCGCCCACCGCATCGAAGAGCAGCGACCCGGCCACCAGGTAGAAGCCCAGGGCGACCAGTCCCACCACCGCCGAAAGCGTCCCGAGCATGTCCCGCAGCAGGGCAGTCTTGACGAGCTGTCGGCTCGAGCGGCGGAACGCCACGAGCAGGGAGCTCCCCTCGGGACGTAGCTTCCGCACGCTCTGACTCAGCGCGTACCCGTTGGTGACCACCGAAAGGACCATCACCGCCAGCGCCAGCAGAGGGCGGTCGAGGGGCTGAGCTCGAGTCAGCTGCTGGAAGCCGCGAAGGAGCGACAGCCCGCTCCCCAGGAACAGCATGATCATCGACGAGAGCAGCGCCCAGAAGAACACCTCACGGGCGTAGCCCAACGGGTGCGCCTGGTCACGGGGCCGGCGCGATCGGCGATACCCGATCACCAGAAGGAACGAGCCGATGGAGTCCGCCATGCCCTGGGCCATCTCCGCGAAGACCACGGCGCTGCCGGTCAGCAGCGCCACGATCAGGTTGGTGACGATGTCCAGGACGTCGACCAGGAACGAGACGACGACGACCCGTCCGGTGGAGATGGGCTTCTTCTTCATGGACTCCGGTAGCTGGCCCCGACGTTGCTCGTCGACCGTGGATCGGCCATTCGGACGGGAGCGGCGTCGCACGTGGACCAGGATGTGGGGCCGGTCGAGCCCACACCAGGGGGCATCCCTACACATCCGGCGGGAGGCGCCCCACAGACACGGAGATCCCTCGCGATCGATCGTACGTGGAGCGCCGCGGTCACCGGACAGGGAGTGGGCCCAATGCGACGGGCCATCGGCACCATCCTGATTCTCCATGGCCTCGCCCAGGCTGGCCCTGGGGCCGCTGTGACCCGTATGCCCGGCCCACATCGCGAGCCCCTGTTCGGTCTACCGTTCGGGGTGGCGGCGACCCTGGGCACCGCACTCTGGTTGGTCGCCGCTGTGGGCCTGACCGGGTCGGGACTGGGACTGCTGGGCGCCGGGCCACTGCGAGCACGCTGGCGACGTCTGGCCTTGGGAGGCGCAGCCGCCTCCACGGTCATGGCCTGCCTGGCCTGGCAGCCGGACTCCTGGCTCGGACTGTTGCTAAACCTCGTGGTCGCGGGTGTGGCCCTGCGATCGTGGCGAGGGGTCGACGAGGACGAGTACCGAGCCGGTGTCGGCACGCCGGTCGCCTCGGGGCGGAAACGCCGGATCGGCGCCCGGGCCGCCGGGCTCGCGCTCCTCGGGCTGGCGGCCCTGATCGCGGCCCGGCCCTGGCACATGCGCTGGGGAACGCGTCCCCACGAGCTCCGGCTGGCCCTACCAGGCGACGAACCTTCTGCCCACGACTACCTGATCCAGCACACCGTGGGCATCGATGCGCCGCCAGAAGCCGTCTGGCCGTGGTTGGCACAGATGGGACAGGATCGCGGCGGCTTCTACAGCTACGACTGGCTCGAGAGCCTGTTCGGGCTCGATATGCGGAACGCGGACCGCATCGTGCCCTCGTGGCAGGACCGGCGCGTGGGCGACTTCGTCCCCGCTGCGCCCCCCGATTGGCTCGGCGGGCGCCTCCGGGAGAGCGCCGGCTGGCGGGTCGAGCTCTGGGAGCCGGGCCATGCTGTGGTTCTGCAGAATTGGGGCGCCTTCGTTGTCCTCCCGGACGGGAGTGGAGGGAGCCGGCTCACCGTACGCACCTCCGGATCGGGCTGGGCTCCGGCGCCTGCGCTCGCGTTCACGTTCTTGGCCTTCGAGCCCGTGCATTTCATCATGGAGCGGGCCATGCTCCTGGGCATCCGGGACCGGGCCGAGCGCTCACGCTGAGCCGAGGTTGACATCATGAAGCCTGTGTTGATCGCCTACGCCACCCGTGAAGGCCATACCCGCGACGTCGCCGACCGGGTGGCTGTAACTCTGAACGAGCTGGGTCGTCCGGCCGTTCTGCTCGACGTGCAACAGCTCGATCGTGCCATCGTGCTGGAGGACTTCTCCGGGGCTATCCTCGCGGCCTCCGTCCATGCCGGAGCACACGAGGATGCCATGGTCGACTTCGTGAAGACGAATCGTGACGCCCTCGCCGTGCGACCCACCGCGTTCCTTTCGGTAAGCCTCACCGAGGCCACGGCCGAGGACCCGGACCGAACGGCCGAAGAGCGGGCCGAGGCGGCCGGGACGGTCGAGGAGACCGTGGAGAAGTTCCTCGACGAGACTGGCTGGCGGCCTACGGCGGTCCAACCGGTGGCGGGGGCCCTGCTGTATACACGGTACGGGCGAGTTCTTCGGTGGATGATGCGCCGCATCGCCCGGGACGCCGGTGGGGACGCCGACACGTCGACCGATCACGTCTACACGGACTGGGAGGCCCTCGGACACTTCGTCCGCGCGTTCCTTGACCAGCTGCCGGACGATGGGAGCGGGGTGACGGATCCGAATGAGGAGGGGGGGGCCTAGCCTCCCTCGGCACCCGATTCGTCTGACGTCGCCGAGCGCCCCTTCCGTGGACGCGGGCCACGATCAGACCTCTTCGAGCCAGCTTCACCAGTCCCCTCCAGCACGGCGTGCGTCAGCCGGCCCTCCTCCTGCCGGCTCAACAGCACCGCACATCCCTTCAGGCCGGCGGGCGTGATGAGGTTGAGCAAGAACGCGGTGAAGATCACGGCAGAGAAAGTCTCGGGGCCAAAGGCGCCGAGGGTCAGTCCCAGGGAGGCCAGAACGAACGCCATCTCGGCTCTGCCGCACATCCCCACGCCCACGGTAAGGCTCTCGATGCCTGTGAAACCGAGGCGGCGAGCCATGGTGCCGGCGCTGAGCACCTGCCCTACCGCCACCGCCCCGGTGAGCGCGAGAATGAACCAGAGCCCCGCTCCGATGAGGGGCGCGAAGGTGATGTGGAACCCCAACGAAATGAAGAAGATGGGCCCGAGGAAGGAGTACGCGATGCTATACAGGCGGTCCTCGACCTTCTGCAAGAGCTCGGCGCTGGCGACCTCCTCGCGGAAGAACAGGCCGGCCAAATAGGCCCCCAGGATCATGTGTAGGCCGATGACCTCGGCGAACAGGCCGAACGCGAGGCCGAGCACGAGGACGAAGGTGAAGCCCTTTCCGCGGCGATGTCGGAACTGACGCCTGAAGAGGGGATACAGCCATCGCCCCACCGCGATCGTGCCGGCAAAGAACAAGCCGGCCTTGAGGGCGGTCCACGCGAGCGGCAGCAACTCCACCGCGCCTGCTTGGATTACGCCCAGCACGACGCTGAAGAAGACCAGGGTGAGCAGGTCGTCGATCACGCAGGACGCCACGATTACGCGGGCCACCCGGGTCCGGCTCAGGCCGAGGTCGCTCAACACGTTGATGGTCACGACCACCGCCGTGGCCGTCCCCATGGTCAGGCCCACGAAGACCGACGGCACGGGATCGAGACCGAACGCCTGAGACACGCCCACGGCGACCGTGAACGGGACGATCGCTCCCACGATGGCCACACCGAGCGAGGTCCGAAGCGCGACGAAGAAGTCTCGGGGACGTGTCTCGACACCCGTGTGGAGCATCAAAAAGAAGATCCCCAGCTGCGCCAGGACTTCGATGATCTCGCTGGGCTCTACCCATCCCAACACGGCGGGCCCCACCACCACCCCCGCAAGCAGCTCGCCCATGATGCGGGGCAGGCCGAAGCGGTCGAGGATCACCGCCACGGTCCAGACCACGACCATGAGGATCAACAGGTCCCAGAAGACGGAGTCCAAGGGTTCTACTCAGGCCTTTCTGATCGCGTCGCCCCTCTCGGCACCCTGGACCAGAGACGCACGACCGGCGCGTGGGCGACTCCCCCGCCCTGGACGCCCTCGCGGCCCGCGTGTCGAGAGCACGCGGGCCGCGCCTGCCCTCCCGTAAGGTACCGGCGGGCGGCCGCCACCTCTGTCGGGCAATGCTCGTGACGATCCGTCAGTGGAACCCGGACGGTCGGCCGGCTCCGGCCCGCCCGCACCCGCCGCGACCGCCGTCCACGCGTGTGTGGAGAGATCAGGAAGCGCCGAGCGGCTTTGCGCGACCCGGCCCGCTTCCCGATGTTGGGCTGAGGGGCCGTCTGTGGCGCCATGGATCGGCTGGGGACGTCCGGGAGGGGGCGAGATGGAGCAACTGTGGAGAGACGTCCGGTACGCGGTCCGGTCGCTGATCAACAATCCCGGCTTCGCGGCCGTGGCCATCGTGACCATCGCCCTGGGCGTGGGAGCGA
>JBDHLD010000074.1:0-15932 GCA_039586035.1 Gemmatimonadota bacterium
GCTTACGGAGCACGGAAGCGGCTCCTTCAAGAGACGAGGAGGGGCTCGTCAACCCAAGGGAGGATCCTGGCGGTTGGCGACGAAGCCCAGGGCGGGTACTTCGACGCGCAGGACCCGCCCTTGCCCATCGAGCCACACCTCTCGCCGGTCGTCTCCACTGGCCAGGGTGACGTGCGTCGCCTCCAACGACTCGCTCCCAACGCGTACGGACGCGCCCTCCTCGACGGTGACCTGAAAGCGGCTGACGTCACCGGCCCTGGGTGTGAGAACCCAGACAGACTCGGCTCCGGACGCCAGCGCCGGCGCGAGGAGGAAGTACTGGTGCGCCACCGCCTCCTCCAGGATCACCGAGCCGGGCCTGAATCGGAACTCCCGTTGCTGCTCTCCCGCGTCCGACCGGACATTGGCCACGAACCGGCGTCCCTCGGCGCGCAGGTAGATCTCTTCCCTTTCGTCTCCCGAGACTTCTACCTGGTAGGCGTAGACACCGAGCGCTCGTCCTCTGGCCTCGAGGAGGGGGACCACGTCTCGGGCGCCAGATGCCAGGGTCCACTGAATGTGGCCCTGGGCGATCACGCGGGCGTCTTCGCCCGAGCCGGCACGTCGCACCGTGAAGGTCTCCGTACCCGCGCCCCCGCCGGCCAGGGACACCGAGAACGAGCCTTCGTCGAGGGTCACGTTCTGAGCGACCACGGCGTCGGCGGAAGGGAACACCAGGCTGCCTGGCACCAGTAGTGCAATGAGAAGACGCGTCATGGATCCGTCCGATGCGCGGGAGCCACGCGGTCCACGCTCCCGCTGAGTCGCCCGCTCATACACGGCGCTTCGTGAGAGGTTCGCGGGTTCCCCGCACGTGGGAGGGCCCGGGCACGGCGCCGCGTGGGGGTCAGGCGGGTCGGCGCTCGCGTATCGCCCTGCGGACGCCGTCGACGTAGCGCTCGTAGATACGGCGCCCCGTCTCGGCCGAGGCGCGGGACGGGCGGCCGACGGCGCCCTCGGAGGAGGGCGGGGGTGTGGGGACACGTCCCCGCACATATCTTCGCAGGGTTCCGGGAGACAGGAGATAGTCCGCGATCATCTCGGTGCGTACGCGATCCGGCGCCAGGTGGAGGAGCAGGGAGGTTTCTACCTCGCCCGCGTGCTCGGCCTCCGGCGACACCTCGATGATGTCGCTCACGTCGATGGCGTAGAGATCGACCACCGTGGTGACGGACCTGGTGGTGAGGGCCATAAGAAGGGCATCCACATGGGGCTCGTACCGATGCGCCGTTACGATGATGAACTCACGGAAGCCGTGATCCTCCCAGCTGGCGAGGAGCTCGTTGACGGCCCTGTGAAACGTCTTGCGGCGGAGAGCGGCCGTTCCCGAAAACGGGTGGTTCGCCGGCAGCCCCACACCGTAGGGAAAAACGGGCCCGCGCAGGATCCCCACGTCTTCGGAGAGGTCCCGAGCCACGTGGTTCGCGATGAAGGTGTTGGTGCCCAGCGGCAGGTGGGGACCGTGCTGCTCCAGGGCCCCCACGGGGAGGATCAGCCGCGGATCCCGAACGAGGGCTCTGCTGACCTCCCTCCACGTGAGCTCGTCCAGCGCGTATGACGGCGGGCCCGACCGCGCCGGCCGCTCCTGGAGGGGCCCCCCGTCTACGTCGGCTCTTGTCATTGTTCGGCCCCTGGGTCGGCGTTGTCGTGTTGGGAGCCTGGCTCCGCTGGCACAGCCCGCTGCTCCTCGTGGTCGGCGTCGCTTGCGCCATGGCCTGGGCTCTATCCCCGCGGCCCTGGTCCAAGCTCCAGACGCTGGGCGTCGCCCTCATGGTCGCGGCGATCACCGCCGGATTCGCCACTTATCCGGACCTGGCCCCCTTCGAGCGGGACTGGGCGGAGCATTGGTCCGCCAGAGAGTCCGAGCTCGCGGAGCTGCTCATCACCGACCTCCGGGCGTTGACGGCGGCGGGCGAGCAGGCGGCCGACCGGATCGCCGCCCTGAGCGACTCACTGCAAGGCCCCGCGCTGGACGACGCCCTCGCATCGCTCCGTCGTGAGACCGGGATGGCCGGCCTGGCGTTGTACGGGCCGGGCCCGGACCCACGGTTGATCACGTGGGACGGCGATCACCAGGGCCAGGTCCCCGTCGAGGCCACGCTGGGCACGCTCCGGTACTCCTATGGAGAAAGCCCCCTCTTCAGCTACCTATACATTACGGCCCCCGTGGAGCGCACGGGAGGGACCGCCGTAGCGGCCGCTCTCCTCCGGGCCGAGCTGCCCCCGGGGCTGCAGGGCAGCGAGGACGACGTCGCATCCCGTTTCCGCCGCCAGACGGGGGAGTCCGTTCGGGTCTTCGCTCCGGATCGGGTCGTCGACGAGACGGTCTGGGACTTCATGATCCAGGACCGGAGCCTGTTCGCGGTGACGGTCGCTCAGCCCTCCCCGAGCGAGCGCCGCGCGGAAACCGTCCTCGGCTGGTCGAGGGTCGTGTTGGCGTTCCTGGTGGGCGCCTGGCTGCTCCTGGCCGTCGGTGGACACGGAAGGACGGGGCAGCTCCCGCTGGCGGCGGCTTCCCTCCTGGTGCTGGTCGTGCTGGTCCCCCTGGATCCCCTCGTGAGGGGTCAGACCTACCTGTCGTCCGCCCAGTTCCTCCTGCCCGGACCCGTTACGGTCACGCTCGTCCCGCTGCTGGCCCTGGCGGTGGCCGGCGCGTTCGTGGCGGGTCTCCTCGTGCCGCGCCGACCGGGAAGGGTGAGGACGCCGTGGGCTCCCGCGCTCCTCGTGGTGGGGGTGGGGTTCCCGCTGCTGGGCGGCGTCATGTTGGAGGGGGCATCCGGCTCCCTGCTGTCGGGGCCGGAGCGCAGCTTCGTGGCCTTCCAGTCGGCGCTGGCCCTTCTTCTGACGTTGATGGCCTACGCGGCGCTTCGATCCATCCGGCTGCGGCCTGGACGGCGTGGCGCCGCGGCTGCGTTCCTGTCCGGTGCCGCCATACCGCTGCTCATGGTGGCCTACGCCTCGGTGTTCGTTCGTCAGTTCGGCTCGTTCCCCACCTGGGCGTTGGCGTTCTGGGCGGTGCCGACCGGCCTCCTCGGCTACGGCCTCGATCGGGGTGGCCGGGGATGGCGGTCGGTGCCACGATGGATCCTGGCCGGCCTGCTGGGTGCCACGGCTTCACTCAGCCTCGCCTGGGGGGCACGAATCGACGCGCGGATCCAGGCCGCCGAGGACCGGATGACCAGCCTCGGCGTGCAGGTAGACCCCTACCTGGACTTCCTGCTGCACCGGTTCGGAGCGCGGGCACAGGCCCTGGACGCGAGCGGCGCAGGCGCCGTCGAGATCCTGTACCGAAGCTGGGTCGACAGCGAGCTGGCACGGGAGGGCTACCCCGTCTGGCTGACGTTCTGGTCGCCTGGCGACCTGCCGCAGGAGGAGTTCCGCATCGGTGTGTCCGAGTCCCGCCCCGGCGCTGCCGCCGCTCTCCTCGCGGAGGCACGGCGGTCGGATACCGTCGCTGTACATCCGCTCGCACGAGCGGATGCCAACTACCTGGCGGTCGCCCCGCTCCCGGCGGGTGAGGTGGTCACCGCCACCGTCCCGTCGCGCCGGGAGGCGTCGGCAACGTCACCGCTGAGCGATCTGTACGCGCCTGACCGCAACGTCCGGGAGGACCCCCTCACCCTTGTACCGCTCCTGGAGGGTGACGTAGCCACGGCCACGGAGACGCCACGGTGGTCGCCGGAGGCGGAAGGGTGGCGGGGGGAGATGCTCCTGGCCACCGCCGATCAGAGTTACGACGCCCACTTTCTCGTCGCGATCCCGGGTCCTCTCGTCCTGAGCGCACGGGCCACGGTGATCCTGTTCCTCAACATGGTCACGTTCTTCGCGGCTTGGGGAGCCGGACGGACCATATCCCTGGGGCTGCGCCCTCCCTTCGCCGGGTGGCTCGTCGCCGTCACGTCCTTCCGCGCCCGCGTCACGCTGGCTCTCTTCGGATTCTTCCTGCTTTCGAACGCGATCTTCGGTACGGTGGCTTTCCAGGCGCTCTCCACCGCCACCCAACGGGCCTCGGAGACCCTCGCCGAGCGGATCACCGACGATGCGGCGGGCTGGTACAACGAGCTCCAGGGGGCGATGGAGCTCCTGGCGCTTCGCGTGGGCGGTGACCTGTTGGAATACCGGGACGGTGCCCTGCGGGACGGATCCGTGGAGGAGCTGGTGCGGCTGGGTGTCTATCCCGGCTGGCTTCCGCTGCCCGTGCATCAGCTGCTGAGCAGCCGGCGCGAGCTCCGGACCGTCGAGCTGTCGGGCCTGGGCCGATTCGCCTACGCCACGGCCTTTCGGCGCCTGCCCGACGGCGACGTACTGGCGGCGCCGGTCTCCCTGCGGGCAGGCGCCGAAGCGGTTCGCCGCAGAGAGGTGATGGATCTGTTGGCCTTCGCGGTCATCGTCGGCGCGCTCCTCTCGCTGGGACTGGCCCTTCTCGTGGGTCGTGCCCTCGCGCGGCCGCTCTTGATCCTGCAGGTGGCCTCCGAGCGCGTGGGCGGCGGCAACCTGCGCGTCCGCCTCCCGGAAGAGAGAGCGGACGAGTTCGGCTCCGTCTTCGTCGCGTTCAATCGCATGGTCGGGCGGCTGCGCCGCGCTCGGCGCGATCTCGTGCGCACGACGCGGCGGACCGAGGCCATCGTCGAGGAGGCCGCCACCGGCGTCGTGGCGCTGGACGCCGCTGGAAGGGTCACTCTGGTGAACCCGCGGGCCGAGGGGCTGTTGGGTCGGCCCATCTCCGTGGGGAAGCCATTGAGCGAGGAGGGCGGTCCGAGCGACGAGCTCGCGCGGTGGGTCCGACTCTACTTCCGGGACGGCGTGCGGGAGTCGGCCACCGATCTACAGCTGGGGGACCGTCGCATGAGTATCCGAGCCCGACGCATCGAGCGCCAGGGGCCCCTCGGCGGGGCCGTGCTCAGCATCGAGGACGTGACGGACGAGCTGAGGACCGAACGCATCCTGGCCTGGGGGGAGATGGCCCAGCAGGTGGCTCACGAGGTGAAGAACCCGCTCACCCCCATCAAGCTGAGCGTGCAGCACATCCGTCGCGCCTGGGAGGACCGCCGAAAGGACTTCGGCGCGATCCTCACCAAGAACGTAGACGCGATTCTGGGCGAAATCGATCGGCTCGCGTCCATCGCCACCAGCTTCTCGCGCTTCGGCGCCCCCAGGGCGGCGGGTGAAGAGCCGCTGGAGACCGTGGACCTCGGCGACGTGGTGGGGGAGACGTTGGCGCTCTACGGCAGCGGTGCACCGGAGATCGCCTTCGAGGGATCCGTGGGGGCGGAAGTGCCACGCGTCACCGCCCGGCGCGCCGAAATGAAGGAAGTGCTGATCAACCTCCTGGAGAACGCGCGCGCGGCCGTGGAAACCCAGGGGGTCGTGAAGGTGGAGGCGTCTCTGGGCGCCGACACGGTGGACCTGCGGGTACGGGACAATGGCGCGGGGATCCCCGAGGAGCTCATGAGCCGCATCTTCGAGCCGCACTTCTCGACCCGTTCCACAGGTACCGGACTGGGCCTCGCCATCGTACGCCGCCTCGTGGAGTCGTGGGGCGGATCCGTGGATATCGAGAGCTCGCCCGGACGAGGGACCGTGGTCCGGATGGCCCTGGTGCCGTGGCGGGACGAGGGATCGGCGACGCCCGTCGAAGGATCGGCGACGCCCGTGGAGGCACCGGCGACGCCGGCGGGGGAATCGGAGGCATAGCGCGTCGGATCGGTGGACCGGGGGGCGCGCCGTCGCGGCAGATCGTTCGACGCCCGCCCCGTCGTGCTCGATGCCCGGGCCCTCGGTGGAAATCTACTCCAGTCCCGCTATCTTTCGAATCGTCCGCCTCCGCCAGGCTCCCAACCGTGCGAACGGCAGATTACGCATTGAAGACCAGCAAGAGCACGTCCCGACCACCGCAGCGTGCAGTGGTCAGTACACCCGGGCAAAGACACGACAGGAAGCTCAGACCCTTGGATCTCGCGGAGTGGGTCGATGCCAACGCGGAACGATTGGCCGAGCGCTGGCTCGCCGAGGTCGCGTCGCGGTCCGCCCCATGGCCCGACGAGATCCGGGACCTGGTGGGCCGATTCATGCGCCTGTTCGTTTCGCTGCTGCCCGTCAGCGTAGGACCTCTTCGGGCCCAGTTCGAGCCTCTCTGGCTCGAAGCGGCGGAGCTCTATGGATCGGTCTCGGCCATGCGAGGACTCGCCGCGGGCGAGGTCATCGAGGAATTCCAGTCGCTGCGGGAAGCGTTGATTCGGGCCCTCTACGACCGTCCGCCCAAGGACGGGCACGAGCCCCTGTCACTACGAGAGATCCTGACGCTGAATCGAATCGTTGACCAGGGCGTGACCCAGGCGAGCGTCGGTCACACGGATGCCCTCTTCTTCGCCCTGTTTCAGGGGTCCGGGCTGCCGACGTCTCCCACCCCTGAGCTCCTGGCCGAGGTCCGGGAGCAGATCGAGGGTGTGGCCCACGAGCGTGACGCCATCCTGGAGGACACACGGCGGCATTGAGCGGTTGCCCGGTGCGGTGCCACCCGGCTGCTACGAGGTCCGCGTAGGGCCGACCGTCAACGCGTGGTCCTGAGGGAGTCCTGAAGCTTCCGGTCCGTCGGCAGAGCCAGGGCCATGGCGAGCAGCACCACCGTCGCCAATCCGAGTCCCCACGCGAGGTCTCCCGTCAGCAACGCCGCCACGACGGCGAGGAGGGCGGCGCCTTCGCGTAGCGCCATGCCGACGATGACCGCAGTGCTGAACCGACCCATGGCCTGGGCGCGATCGGCCCCGGCGGGGACTCTCCTCAGGGCGGATTCGAGGAGCGGCGCCGCCACGAGCGACAGCAGCGCGTACCCGCCGGTCACCGGGAGCAGCAAACCCTCCAACCCGGGCGCCAGCGGCTCGAGGCCCCCCAGCAACAGCGCGGCGACGACGACGCCCAGCACGACCACGCCTGCCATGAGGGCGACGCAGACGAGGCGGAGGGTTCGGAGGGCCTCGCGGTCCTTTTCGTCCGGCATGCCGATCCTCTGTCAGGAAGGACCGACGCCCCGGGCTCCGTCTCCCGGAGCGTGGCGGCGAGCCTCGAGGTCGCCACAGGCTCTTCGTACGGCGGAGCGCACGCTACACCTCCCTGACCTCCCGGGCCAGGTTGACCATGGAGTCATGGGCGTCGCCGAAGAACATGAAGGTCTTGTCCATGTAGAACAGCTCATTGTCGATGCCCGCAAAGCCCGGGCTCAGACTCCGCTTCATGACGATCACGTTGCGAGCGTAGTCCACGTCCAGGATCGGCATGCCGGCGATGATGCTGTTGGGATCCCGGGCAGCGGGGTTCACGACGTCGTTGGCGCCCACGAGCAGGACCACGTCGGTGCGCCCGAACTCGTCGTTGATCTCGTCCAGGTCGTATAGCTGGGTGTACGGCACGTCGGCCTCGGCCAGCAGCACGTTCATGTGGCCGGGCATGCGGCCCGCCACCGGGTGGATGGCGAACTTGACGTCGACGCCCCGCTCCCCGAGCAGGTCACTGACCTTGCGGAGCTCGTGCTGGGCCTGGGCCACGGCCAGCCCGTATCCGGGCACCACGATGACGGACTGGGCGTAGGCCATCATCATGGCGGCGCCTTCGGCGTCGATGTCGCGGACGGACTTGTCGCCCGTTGCCCCAGCCGTGATCTGGGCCGTGCCGCCTCCGAAGGCCCCGAACGCCACATTGGCCAAGGACCGGTTCATGGCCTTGCACATGAGCTGGGTCAGGATCAGCCCGGCCGCACCCACGAGCGCTCCGGAGATGATCAGCACGTTGTTCCCCAGCACGAAGCCCGTAGCAGACGCGGCCAGACCCGAGTAGGAGTTCAGCAGCGAGATCACCACCGGCATGTCGGCGCCGCCGATGGGGATCACCAGCAGCACGCCGAGGATCAGCGCCACGATGGCGAAGGCCAGGAAGACGTTCTGGTCCGGCGCCACGATCACGAGGTAAGCGCCTGCGGCGATCAGCGCCAAGAAGACCAGCAGGTTGACGAAGTTGGCTCCGGGGTAGGTGACGGGCTTGCCCGTGACGATGCCCTGCAGCTTGCCGAAGGCGATGAAGCTCCCCGACAGCGTCACGGCGCCGATGAGCACGCCCAGCACGATGGTGGTGCCCTCCGTCCCCGGCATCTGGCCCTGGTTCGAGAGGCGCAAGAACTCCGCTGCAGCCACCAGGGCCGACGCGCCGCCGCCGAATCCGTTGAAGATCCCCACCATCTGCGGCATGGCCGTCATCTTGACCGTGCGGGCCGCGATGCCGCCGATGAGGGACCCAATGACCACGCCGACCAGAATGCCCCGCCAGTCCAGCACCTGGTTGTCCAGGAGCGTGACGATGATGGCGATCAACATGGCCAGTGCGGCCAGGGCGTTCCCGTTCCGGGCGGTAACGGGGGACTGGAGCTTCTTGATGCCGACGACGAAGAGGATCGCGGAGACGAGGTAGGCGAGCTCGATCATGATCACGACCCCCCGTCACGCTTGAACATCTGCAGCATCCGGTCCGTCACCATGAAGCCGCCCACCACGTTGATCATGGCCATGATGATCGCCAGCACGCCGAGCACCGTGGAAACCGGGCCCTCCGCCTGGGCCGACACGACCAGGGCGCCGACGATGGCGATGCCGCTGATGGCGTTGGCGCCCGACATGAGCGGTGTGTGGAGGGTGGGCGGGACCTTGGTGATGAGCTCCCGGCCGGCGATGGTCGCCAGCACGAACACGTACAGTCCGACGATCAGCTCACCCACTCTGAGTGCCCCCTTTCTGGAGCGCTGATGAGAGTACCACCCTAGGCCTCCTGACCCATGTGCTCGAGGGTCCGGCCGTGAACGACCTTGCCCCCGTGCGTGATGCACGTACCCGAGACGATCTCGTCGTCGAAGTCCAGCTTCAGCTCTCCGTCCTCCACCATGTCCAGCAATAGCGTCGTGATGTTCTTGGAGTACATCTCGCTGGCGTGATAGGGGAGCTCGCCCGGCAGGTTCGTGGGCGCGAGGACTTTGACACCGTTGTGAACCACCGTCTCGCCGAACCGGCTCACGGCGCAGTTGCCGCCGCTGGCGCCCGCGAGGTCCACGATCACCGAACCGGGCTTCATGGAGTCGACCATCGCCTCGGTGATCAAGAGGGGCGCTGGGCGTCCGGGAATCTGGGCAGTGGTGATCACGATGTCGGTGGCGTCGATGTGGCTGGCGATGAGGTCGAGCTCTCGCTGGTGCTGGTCCTCGGACAACTCCTTCGCGTAGCCCCCCTCGTCCTCCGCGTCCGCCTCCATCTCTGCCTCCAGGAACTTCGCCCCCAGGCTCTCCACCTGCTCCTTCACCGCCGCGCGCACGTCGAAGGCCTCCACCACCGCTCCCAGTCTGCGAGCGGTCGCGATGGCTTGGAGGCCGGCGACCCCCGCACCCAGGATCATGACCTTGCCGGGCCGGATCGTGCCGGCCGCGGTCATGAACATGGGAAGGAACTTGCCCAGGTTGTCGGCGCCGATAAGGACCGCCTTGTACCCCGCCACGTTGGCCTGGGACGAGAGGGCGTCCATGCGCTGGGCACGCGTGATCCGCGGGATCTGGTCCATGGCCATCGACGTGACGCCGGCCCCGGCCAGGCGGTTCACCAGGTCGAGGTTCGTGATCGGGCTCAGGAAGCTGATCACGGTCTGTCCGGAGGTGAGCATCGCCACCTCGTCAGCGCCGTCTCCCATGGTCGGCGCCGCGACCTTGAGGACTACGCTGGCGCCGTCCAGGGCAGAGTGAGCGTCGGGGGCGACGGTGGCGCCCTCCTGTTCATAGGCAGCGTCGAGAAAGCCCGCGGCGGTGCCCGCGCCCGCCTGGACGCACACGTCCAGGCCGGCGGAGACGAGGGATTTCACGCCGGCTGGAACCAGCGCGACGCGGTGCTCGTCCGCACGCGTCTCTCCCAGGACAGTCACCTTCATGGCCGCTCCCGTTGTGGGCGGTTTCGAGGGAATAGGGGCGTAAAGCGCCCGGAGTCTAAGCGGGGGCCCCGGACACCGCAACGTCTACGCCGAACGAGATTTGGGTGACGTGCCTTGCGAGGTGGCGGAATGCCGGGCAGGATTCGGGTCGGGCGCCGCGCAGCACATCGGACCCGGCCCGCGGAAGGGCCCCCTGGCGTCCCGCGACCCCCGTCCTCCGAGGCTGCCATGCCCCAGCGATCCACGGTTCCGCCCGGCTCCCAGCTCGACCGACGCGCCTTCCTTTCCTTCTTCTCCGCCGCCGGGCTCGCGGGGACGCTCTTCCCCGGCGTGCTCTGGGCCCAGGCCCAGGAGGGGCCCATCACCAAGGAGGTCATCGCAGCCGCCGAGACGGTGGCCGGCCTGTCGTTCACCGACGAGGAGAGGGAGATGATGCTGGAGGGCCTCAACGAACGGCTCGAGGCGTTCGAGGCCATCAGGGCGGTGGAAATCCCCAACGGTGTGCCGCCGGCGCTCCACCTCCAGCCCGTCGTGCCACCTCCGGCCGTTGCCGGGCCCTCCCGCTTCCGGCCCTCGCGCCGACCGGATCTCCGGCGTCCCGAGCGGCTCGAAGACGTGGCCTTCTGGCCCGTGACCCACCTCTCCGAGCTGGTCCGGACGGGCCAGGTTTCGTCGGTGGAGCTCACCGAGATGTACCTGGGCCGCCTGCGTCGCCACGGCCCGGCGTTGGAATGCGTGGTCACGCTCACGGAGGAGCTGGCCATGGAGCAGGCCCGCCGGGCCGACGCCGAGCTGGCCAACGGAACGTACCGGAGCGCCCTCCACGGGATTCCCTGGGGTGCCAAGGATCTGCTCTCGACGCGCGGCTACCCCACGACCTGGGGCGCCGAGCCCTTCCGCGAGCAGGTGATCGAGGAGGACGCCACGGTGGTCGCACGGCTGGAGGAGGCGGGCGCCGTTCTCGCGGCCAAGCTCACGCTCGGGGCGCTGGCGTCGGGGGACGTCTGGTTCGGAGGGCGGACCCGCAACCCCTGGGACCTCGAGCAGGGCTCGAGCGGCTCCTCGGCAGGATCGGCCGCGGCCACCGTGGCCGGGCTGGTGGGCTTCGCCATCGGCAGCGAGACCCTTGGCTCGATCGTGTCGCCGTCCACCCGGTGCGGGGCGAGCGGGCTGCGGCCGACCTTCGGGAGGGTCAGCCGCTACGGGGCCATGGCCCTTTCGTGGAGCATGGACAAGCTGGGCCCCATCTGCCGGACGGTGGAGGACTGCGCGGTCGTGCTGCACGCGATCCGGGGCGCCGACGGCAAGGATCCCACGGCCCGCGACGCGCCGTTCGATTGGGACGCGGGTCGCCCGGTGTCCTCCCTTCGCGTCGGCTACCTGAAGAGTGGCTTCGAGGACGAGGAATCCCGGAGCCACGAGTTCGACGGACCCGCGCTGGACGCCGTGCGGCGGCTGGGGATCGATCCCATTCCGGTCGCGCTGCCCGACCGGTTTCCCCTGAGCGCCATTCGTTTCGTGCTGAACGCCGAGTCTGCGGCCGCATTCGACCAGCTCACCCGAAGCGGGCAGGACGACCTGCTCGTGCGGCAGGCGGACAACGCCTGGCCGAACCGGTTCCGACTCGCGCGCATGGTTCCGGCCGTGGAGTACATCCAGGCGAACCGCGTGCGCACGATGGTCATGCACGCCCTGGAGGCGGCCCTGGAAGGTGTAGACGTCTTCGTGACGCCCTCGTTCGCCGACGGCGTGCTGCTCATGACCAACCTGACGGGCCACCCTGCGGCCGTCGTGCCCAGCGGCTTCACCGAGGAAGGGACCCCCGTGTCGATCTCCTTCATCGGCAAGCTGTGGGGCGACGCGGAGGCCCTGCTCCTGGCCAAGGCGTACCAGGACGCCACCGGGTGGCACGAGCGGAGGCCCGAGCTGTTCCTGAGCTGACCGGCGTGGAGGCGGCTCGTCCGAGCCGGCACGGGCACAGGGCGCGGTTGGCCCACCGTGCGGGCCGGCCGGGTCGACGACCCCGCCTCACATTCCCCGGCCCGCCGGAGCCGGCGAGCTTCGTCCATGCTCGCTCAGGTCACCTCCGCAGCGCTCCAGGGCGTGGACAGCTACCTCGTGCGAGTCGAGGTCAACGTCAGCTCCGGGCTTCCCTCGTTCACCGTCGTGGGGCTTCCGCACGGCGCGGTTCGAGAGGGGCGAGAGCGGGTCACCGCGGCCCTGCAGCACGTCGGCGCTCCGGTCCCGCCCCGCCGTGTGACCGTCAACCTCGCGCCCGCCGACGTGCCCAAGGAGGGCAGCGCCTTCGACCTGCCCATCGCAGTCGGGCTCCTCTGCGGCACCGGGACGCTCGAGGCCCACCAGGTCGAGGGCACCGCGTTCGTCGGTGAGCTGGGTCTCGACGGGGGGTTGAGGCCGGTTCGCGGGGCGGTCTCGATGGCCGCCGGTGCCCGGGCGGCAGGAATCCGGCGCCTGGTCGTGCCGGCGGCCAACGCACGAGAGGCGGCCATTGTGCAGGGCGTGGACGTGATCGGCGTGCGCCGACTCGAGGACGTGCTCGCCGACCTGAAGGGCCAGATCCGCCTTCTCCCCACGCGTATCGATCCCGCGGCGGTTCTGGACGAACCCGAGCGGACCGGCCTGGATCTCCGCGACGTGCGGGGACAGCGAGCGGCCAAGCGGGCCCTGGAGATCGCCGCAGCAGGGGCGCACAACCTCCTTCTGTTGGGTCCGCCCGGGTCGGGCAAGACCATGCTGGCCCGGCGGCTGCCCGGGGTCATGCCGCCCCTGTCGCTGGACGAGGCCCTCGAGGTCACCAAGGTCCACTCGGTGGCCGGGATGCTGCGGGGGGGAGACGGGCTCGTCCGCACGCGGCCCTTCCGAGCGCCCCACCACACGGTCAGTGACGCGGGCCTCATCGGCGGTGGTCGTGCGCCTCGGCCTGGGGAGGCCAGTCTCGCCACTCACGGCGTGCTATTCCTCGACGAGCTGCCCGAGTTCCGGCGCCACGTGCTGGAATCCCTCCGTCAGCCGTTGGAGGACCATCAGGTTACCCTGGCCAGGGCAAGCCAGACCCTGCGCTTTCCCGCCCGGTTCATCCTGGTGGCAGCCATGAACCCCTGCCCCTGTGGATACCACGGCGACGATTCCGACCGCTGCACATGCGACCCCGCCATGGTGGAGCGCTACCGGTCCCGGATCTCCGGCCCGCTTCTCGACCGCATCGATCTTCACGTCGAGGTCCCTGCCGTTCCGTACGGCGAGCTGACGGCTCGCGGGGACAAGGAGGGCAGCTCCGCGATGCGGGGCCGGGTGGCCCGTTGCCGTGCGCGCCAAAGGACCCGGTTCTCGGCAGCACCCGGCGTGCACGCCAACGGTCAAATGGGCCCGACCCAGATCCGGCGATGGTGCCGCCCGTCCCAGGCGGTCGCGCGCCTGCTGCAGAGGTCGCTGGATCGCCTCGGCCTCAGCGCCCGGGCATACCACCGAATCCTGAAGGTGGCCAGAACCATCGCGGACCTGGACGGGGCTGACGAGATCGGACCGGAGCACGCCGCCGAGGCGGTGCAGTACAGGACCCTGGACCGCCAGCGCGTTGGGGCCGCCGAATACACGTGATGTGGCGCCGTCGGGCGACCGTCAGAGGCTGTCCATTGAATGAGAAGCGGGACCCGTGTCCGGTCAGCGCTGTGGTCTTCAGGATCGAACGCCGCCTCCGGCGCCCCATATGCGCCAGCCGGCGACGGCCTTCGCTCGGCTTGAGCGGCGTCTCGGCGTGGGGTACCTTTGGGCACTTTCGGGCGCCTTCGAGCCACCTCCGCGACTTTCCTCCGTCTTGCGACTGCGGTGAGCCACTACCTGGACTACGCAGCGACATCGGCCGTGCGTCCGGCTTCGGTCGCCCGGTCCGTTGCGACGTTCCTGACCGAGTGTGGCGGAACGCCCGGTCGTGCCGGGCACCGTACAGCCCTGGAGGCCGGCAGGGTCACCCTGCGATGCAGGAAGTCACTGTGCCGCCTGCTGGGCCTGCCCGGCGATCCCGGCCGCCTCGCGTTCATGTCCAACGCGACCCACGCGCTCAACACGGCACTGTGGGGCACGCTGAAACGAGGCGATGCCATCGTGGTCTCGCCGTATGATCACAACGCGGTGCTGCGCCCGCTCCACCGCATCCGGCTGGAGCGGGGCGTCGAGGTTCGCATGTTGGCCGGTACGCCCGAGGGCGCCTTCGACCCCGCCGAGGTCGACCGTCTCCTGGACGGCGCCACGATGTTGGTGATCAACGCGGCGTCCAACGTGCTCGGGACCCGCGCACCCGTGCGCGAGCTGGCGGCGCTGGCTCACGGCGCTGGGGCCGTCGTACTCGTCGACGCAGCGCAGTCCGCTGGCGTGCTGCCCGTGAGCCACGCCGACGAGGGTGCCGATCTGATCGCTCTCACCGGCCACAAGGGCCTGCTGGGTCCCCAGGGAGTGGGCGCGCTTTGGGTCCGCGACGGCGTGGACGTCGAGCCGCTGCTCCGGGGCGGGACCGGAGGGGAGTCCCAGGACCGGGAGATGCCCGCGGCCATGCCGGACCGCCTCGAGGCCGGTACGCTCAATTCGCCGGGCATCGCGGGCCTCGCGGCCGGCGTGGAGTACCTCCTGGGAGAGGGGGTAGCGACGGTGCACGGAAGAGAGCTGTCGCTGAAGCGGCGCCTGCGAAGCGGCCTCGAAGAAACCGGTGGCGTCCGCGTGGTCTCGCCCCCCGGTGAGGACGGCGTGGGCATCGTCACGGTCGCTACCGACTCCATCGACCCCGGCACGTTGGCCGGGCGGCTGGACCGGGAATTCGGCGTCATGGTCCGGGCGGGTCTCCACTGCGCACCCGAAGCCCACAGGGTCCTGGGTACGCATGAATCCGGAGCGGTGCGGTTTTCGGTGGGCTGGGCGACGACGGAGGCCGACGTCGATGCCGCCATCGAGGGCGTCGACCGGATCGCCGGCACTCGTCCCGTTCCCGTTGGTTGATCGACGCTCATCTCGGCGATCTGGGCGGGCGCGCCTTTTCGTAGCCGTGAACCTCCCCGAGGCCGAGAGGTCGGGCATACACCGCGCGGTCTCGCCCCTCCGCGCGTCGGACCTGCCCGTGCGCTGGGTTCCCGCCAACAACCTCCACGTCACCTTGGCGTTCCTGGGCGACGTGGAAGAGGAACGAATCGGCCGGATCAGCGAGGCGCTCCTGCGCGTGGGACGCGAGCACGCCCCGTTCACGCTGGATCTGAGGGGGCTCGGCGCCTTTCCAAATCTCCGGCGTCCGCGGGTCTTGTGGATCGGCGCGGAGGGCGGGCCGGCCCTGCGGGCGGTGCAGCGTGGCGTGGCAGCGGCGTTGAAGCCGCTGGGATTCGCTCCGGACGACAGGGTCTTCCATCCTCACGTGACAGTGGGGCGCGCGCAGAAGCATGCCCGGCCAGGTGATTTCGGCGAGTTCACCGCGTTGTCCGAAACCGTGACCTACCAGCGTCGCGTAGGGATCCATACGGTGGATCTCATGCGAAGTCAGGGCGGGCCCGACGGCGTCCGTTATCATGTGCTGGCGCAGTGCCCGCTCGGAGGTCCTGAGTAGAGCAGGGGGTTGGACCCGCTCGCGGAGTCGACGGCGACCCCACAGGGCGGCGCTCCCCCACGACCACGGGGGTCCGAAAGCGACGAGCCCCGTGCCGATTGGAGTGAGTGGAGAATCGTGAAGACGCTGAGTGGAAGTGGGGAGGGCTCGTGTTTCCCGGGCTCGAAGCGCGGCTGGGTATGGGCGAAGTGCCGGTCATCGAGGTGGAAGGCATGGAGCCGTCCGCGGAGCTGGGTGCGGCGGCCCTCGGGCGCATCGAGGACTTCCTGGAGGGCGGCGACGACGAGCTGGCCCTGACCGGCCTCGAGCTCACGAGCATCCTGCGCTACGGGCGGCCGGA
>JBDHLD010000215.1:0-4064 GCA_039586035.1 Gemmatimonadota bacterium
CTGCGGCTGTTCGGCGACGAGAACGGCGTGGGCCGGGAGCTGGAGATGGCCCAGACCACGCTGACGGTGGTCGGCGTGGTCGACGGCGTGCATCACTGGGGCCTGGACCAGGACGTGGAGTCGGCGGTGTACGTGCCGCACCAGCGTTTCGCTGGCGACTTCGACATGATGAGCCTGGCGGTGCGCTCCGAATCGGAGCTGAGCACGCTGGTTCCGGCGCTGCGGGAAGCGGTGTGGGCGCTCCAGCCCGATCAACCGGTCAGCGGCGTCACCAGTATGCGGCAGCTGGTCTCGAGCTCGGTGGCCACGCCCCGATTCCTGTCGATCCTTCTGGGGACGTTCGCCGCCGTCGCGCTCCTACTGGCGTGTGGGGGCATCTACAGCTCCATGCTGTACTCGGTCGGTCAGAGACGTCGGGAGCTGGGGATCCGCATCGCCCTCGGGGCCGAGCGGAGCGACGTGGCAGGGTTGGTTCTGCGACAAGGCGTGAAGCTCACCGTGGCCGGGATCGCTCTGGGGGTACTGGGCGCGCTGGCGCTGTCGAAGGTGCTGGAGTCGATGGTGTGGGGCATCACCGCGACGGACCCGCTCACGTTCATGGGCGTGGCCGGGCTGCTCGCGGTCGTGGCGGTGATGGCGTGCTGGGCGCCGGCCCGACGAGCGGCGAAGGCCGATCCATTGGAGTCGCTGAGGGCGGAGTAGCACTGGCCGGGCCCGGGGGCGTGACGGCGGTCAGCTGGCCCGCTGCCCGTGACGTCGGTCAGCCGGCCTGCCGCACGTGACGTCGGGAATCGCTCACGTTTCCGCGGAAACGTCTCGCGCGCCGCAGCGTCGTGGTTGGGCCCCAGGGTGGCGACGCCGGACCCTTACTCGTGTCGTAGCGCCTCCATCGGGTCCACCTTGGAGGCCTTGCGCGCAGGGATGTAGCCGGCACCGTACGCGACCCCCACCAGGAGCACGGCGACCACGGCGACCACGAAGGGATCGTGTCCCTCGAGCCCGTACAGGAGGGATTGGGCGGCCCGCCCCAGCAGCAGCGCCGCGACGATGCCGATCAGACCGCCGACTACGGTCATGCGGGTGACCTGCTTGAGCACCATCCCCCGGACGTTGTCGGCCCCGGCTCCGAGCGCCATGCGGAGCCCGATCTCCCGCGTCCGCTGAGCGACGGTATACGCCAACACGCCATAGAGCCCCACCCCCGCCAGCAATGTCGCCAGCACCGCGAACGCGGCTGCCAGCGTACTGATCATGCGGTCCATCAGCACGTTCTCCCGCACCTGCTGTGTCAGCGTCTTGAGGTCCTCGATCGGCAGGTTGGGATCCAGCTCCTTGACCACCGGGGGGATCGCCCGGAGCACCGTCTCGGGTTCCAGCGCCGTGCGCACGTAGAAGTTGATCATGCCCAGCCCGGGGTCCTGGCGGTACGGGAGGAAGAAGATCGGCGGCACCGTCTGCTTGACCTCGCTGTACTTGGCGTCCTGGACCACGCCTATGATCTGGACGTCGAGCTCGTCGTCCCCGCCATGCGCCATCAGCTTACCCACCGCGTTCGGGCCGTCCAGATTGAACTTGCGGGTGAACGCTTCGTTCACGATGGCCACTTTCGGGGCGTCGGCCGCGTCGGCCCGGGTAAACTCGCGCCCGGACATCAGCGGGATCCCCAGCGTGCTGAAGTACGCGGGGCCGATCTCGTTGTAGCGCGAGCCGGAGTCGATGTCGGGGCCCGACTCCCAGCCTTCGACCTCGACGCTGTTGCCCCAACTACTGCCGGCAATGAGGGGCACCATGCCCGCAGTGGCGCCGGTCACGCCGGGAATCGCCAGGAGCTCATCCTCGAGCCGCTCGAACAGCGCCAGCGAGCTCTCCGGCTCATAGCCGTTGAGCTCGGGCGAGATGGCGAACGTGATCACGTTCCCGGTCTCCAGGCCCAGATCCACCCGGCTCACGTTGACCAGGCTCTTGATGAACAACCCGGCGGCGACGAGCAGCGCCATGGACAGAGAGATCTGCGCGGTGACCAGAACGGAGCGGAAGCGGGCCGCCGAGCGCGCGCCGGCCGGCTGACCGGCGCTGGCCTTGAGCATGGTGACGAGATCCTGGCGCGTGCTGTGGAGCGCCGGGAACAGGCCAAAGAGCACGCCCGTGCCTACCGCCAGTCCAGCCGTGAAGATCAGCACGGACGGGCGGAGCTGAAGGGCGATCGTAGCCGCCGCCTCGGGAGGCAGGATCGATCCGATGAGCTGCAACGTGGCCTTGGCCACGAACAGGCTGGCTGCGCCTCCCAGGATCGCCAGGAGCAGCGACTCGGTGAGCAGCTGCCGTAGCAGCTGGATGCGGCTGGCGCCCAGCGATCCGCGGATGGCCATCTCCGAGCCCCGCCTGGCGCCGCGGGCCAGCAGGAGGTTCGCGATGTTGGCGCAGGCGATCAGAAGCACGAATGCCGTGATCGACAGCAGGAGAATCAGAGGCGTGCGCACCTCTTCGTGCATCTGGCTCTGACCGCGGAAGCCCGGCTCCAGCGTGATCTCCTTGGCGAGGAAGCGCTCCATCGTGGCGTCACTCATGCTCCCTTGGAGCGAGGCCTCGACCTCGTTCAGGATGCCGCTGTATACCGTGTTGACCCCGAGCCCGGCCTGCTCGATGGAGACGCCCGGCTCCAGTCGGGCGAAGAGGTATGCCCAGTAGCTGCGGCGATTCTCGAAATGATCGAAGCCGGGGGACATCTGGCCGCGCATGCTGATGGGCACGAACACGTCGGGGTCGCCTCCCAGGGTCGTGCCCTCGAACCCACGGGGAGCCACGCCGACCACGGTCATGGGGTGGCCGTTGATGACCAGGGTGGAGTTCAGGACGCCAGGGTCGGATCCCAGCCGGTCCTCCCAGTAGCCGTGACTCAGCACCGCCACGAAGTGCTCGCCGATGGCCCGGTCGTCATCAGGGCCGAGGAGCCGCCCGAGCGCCGGCTGGACACCGAGCACCGGGAAGTAGGAGCCGGAGACCAGCATCCCCTCACCGCTGAGGGTCTCCCCGTCCTTCGCCAAGTTGGCGCCGAAAAGGCGATGGGCCGCGACGCCGCTGAAACCGGTCTCGGCCTGCTCGAGGTTGCGGAACATGGGATAGCTGAAGGTGGCGTCGCAGTCCCCCGCCTGGTTGCACGACTGTGAGCCGTGCTTGGGTCCAGGCGCCCCCAGGTTGACCAGCTGATCCGGCTCCTGTACCGGCAGCGACCGGAGCAGCATCTGGTCGAACAGCGAGAAGATTGCCGTGTTCGCGCCGATCCCCAGAGCCAGCGAGAGGACGGCGACGGCTGTGAGGAAGGGGGTCCGGGTGATGGTGCGGAGCGCGAGCCTCAGGCTGGCCATACATGTCTCCGTAGGGCGCGGGTGTGGGCGGATCCGCGCGGTTGTTTTGTGGCGAATCGTGTCGTTGCGCGACGGTCCACACCGACGGACGCGCGACCGCGCCCGCCGCGGGAGCTCCCCGCCGCGCCATGCCTACCTACCAAAGGTTAGACGAGAGTTTGCGGTTCCGAGTTGCGTGAAGGGGGGTGGCGAAGCGGACAGCAGAAGCTCTCCGCTCTCCGGAACAGTGCCCTCCGGCGAGTCGCTTCGAGACCGAATCTAACCGCCCACCGTCCTCCGAATCGTGATGGGCTGCGGGTAGGTCATGGGACCCAGCGGCGTGTTGACCGTGGGCGAGAACCGCAGCGCGACCTCCTTGGCCGCACCGCCCTGACCGGCCAGCGAGAGCCCCAACTCGAAAAGGTCCTGGGCCGAGCCCTCGAAGAAGTCGACGAGGTTGAGGCTGACGGTGACGGGGATGTCCTGGGGCACTCCGGGGCGGAGCAGGATCTCGTCCTCGAGGATTCCATGCGCGTGAGGCGCGCATCGGTGTCGTTGTCGTGGGGGTTCTCGGCGCCCACGTGGAGCGTCAGATCCAGCGGAAGGTCGTTCTGTGAGACAGCCGCGACGAGGCGTGCCACGTCCTGAAACCCGAGGTCCTCGTACGATCGGACTCGGTCGAGGTCGACGCCGGCCAGGCGCACGCCGGAGACCCCGTCC
>JBDHLD010000216.1:0-5418 GCA_039586035.1 Gemmatimonadota bacterium
CCATCCCGACGGACTGCGACCGAATGCTCTGGGCCATCGACGCCAACGTGGAATGGATGATGGGCTCGTGCGACCCGGACGATTGGGACTTCGAGTCGCTCTTCGAGTTCGGATTCGCGTTCGCGCCGTGCGCCGAGTTCGCCTTCGACAAGGACGGTAACCTGTTCGCGACGTTGCTGGACGCCGTGAACGGCGTGAACAAGCTGGGCAAGATCGACCCGGACACCGGCGACGTCGAGTGGAACCCGGACGTCAACTGGGACTCGCCGATCCAGGTCATCGTACCGGCGACGTCGAGTGGAACCCGGACGTCAACTGGGACTCGCCGATCCAGGTCATCGTGTTCGTGTTCAATGGCGGCTCTTCCAACGCAGGGACCCGTCATGCCGGTGCGTCCGCCGCTGCCGCCCATACGGACCAGTTCGCGGCGATCGAGCGGCCCGAATCGGCCGGACCCAGGGCTTCGGCCCGCGCCGTCGACCGGTGCACGGCCGGCCCCAGAGGCTGATGGGAGCAGGGGTGGCCGGCGGTCGGTGCCCCGTCCGAGAGTCCCGGCTCACGGTCGTCCGCCGCGTCACCCCCCTCGCTCCGCCTTCCCGGAAAAGCTGGCGATCCCGCCCGAGCCGAGGGCATTATTCCTGGTGGGCCCCCGCCAGCCCGCCAAAGAACCCTCTCCTTTCCAGGCTGGGCACGCGCGTCGCGCAGCCCGGGCTCAGCGGCAGGGCACCGATGTCAGCTTCGGTCACCGATATCCTGATTCGATCCCGGACACAGGGCCGTGGCCTGGCCGACGAGCTCTTCAGCCGACTCTACGACGAGTTGGAGCAGGTGGCTCGACGTCAGCTTCGCTCCAGTGACGGTGCGACCCTCGATACGGCCGGCCTGGTCAACGAGACCTACCTGCGCATCGTGGACCAGGAGAAGGTCTCCTGGGAGGACAGGGCCCACTTCTTCGCCTACGCCGCCCTGGCCATGCGCCACGTGCTCGTGGACCGGGCGCGCCGACGCAAGTCGAAGAAGCGGGGCGGTGGCCAGCGACCGCTGACCTTCACAGAGCGCGCGATCCCCGTGGACGCCTCGGCTGACGTGTTGATCGAGCTGAACGACGCCCTCGAGTCTCTCGCCGAGACCGAGCCGAGGCTGGCCGATGTGGTCAACCTCCGGTTCTTCGCCGGGCTCACCGAGCCCGAGACGGCAGAGGTCCTCTCCGTCTCGGAGCGAACCGTCCGCCGCGACTGGTTCAAGGCCAAGGCCTTCCTCTACAAGCAGCTCTCCCAGCCGGATGAGGAAGGTCATGCGTGAAGCGCCCGGCATCTGGGACCATCAGCACCTGGACGAAGCCCTGGACCAGGTGCTCGAGCAGGATCCCCAGGACCGTGTGAGGTTCATTACCGACCGGTTTCAGGCCAATCCCGTGCTGGTGGACCAGCTCCTCGAGCTCGTGCGGGCCAGCGAGGGCGGGGAGCGGTTCCTGTCGAGCGCGAACGAGGCGGCCTACCGCCTCTGGGATCTGGACGACGCCTCCGAGACCAGGGCCGGCCCTCCCACCCCTCCTTCCGAGATCGGCGCCTACCGCATTCTCGACCTGCTCGGAAGCGGAGGGATGGGCACGGTATACCTGGCGGAGCGCCGGGAGGGAGGCGTCGACCGAAAGGTCGCCTTGAAGGTCGTGACCGGGGCGGCCCATCGCCCCGAGCTGCGACGAAGGTTCATCGCCGAGCAGCGTATCCTGTCCCGCATGGAACACCCGAACGTCGCGCGACTCTACGACATCGGCTTCGACCAGGTGGGTGCGCCCTTCTTCGTGATGGAGCACATCGACGGCGTCCCCATCACCACCTATGCGGACGAGAGGAGGCTCTCGGCGGGAGAACGCCTGGCCCTGATCCGGCAGGTGGCCGACGCGCTCGCCTACGCCCACCGAAACTTGGTCGTCCATCGGGACGTGAAGCCGAGCAACATCCTGGTGACGTCCGACGGCGTGGTGAAGCTCCTGGATTTCGGGGTCGCCAAGCTCCTCGACGACGGTCCGGCGGACTCGGGGGGCGCCCTCACCCGTGCGGACGCCCCGCTGCTCACCCCCGAGTACGCGAGCCCCGAGCAGATCCGGGGGGATCCGGTCACCACCGGAACGGACGTGTACGCGACCGGCGTCCTCCTCTACGAGCTGCTGACCGGCTCGCGCCCCTACGAGTTCACGAGCCGCGCCCCCGCCCATATCGAGCGCGTCGTCACGGGTCAGGATCCCCGTCCCCCGTCCGTGGTCGCCGCCGCGATGTCGGCCGAGGAGGCGGCTGTTCGCTCGACGACACCCGCGCGCTTGTCCCGCAGGCTCGAGGGAGATCTCGACGCCATCCTCCTCACCGCGCTGCGGAAGGAGCCCGAGCTGCGGTACGGCTCCAGCCAGGAGCTGGCAGCGGACATCGATCGTCACAGCCGCCGTGAACCGATCCTGGCCAGGTCGCCGACGTGGCGGTATCGGGGCAGTCGGTTCGTGGCCCGGCATCGGGCCGGCGTAGCCGCTGCCTCGCTGGTGGCACTGGCACTGGCGGCCGGGTTGGCCGCCACCACCTGGCAAGCCCGGATCGCGAGCCAGCAGGCCGACAGGGCCGAGCGGGTCAAGAACCTCCTGGTGGACGTGTTCGAAGGTTCGGACCCGGATGTGGCGGCGGGCTCGACCCTGACCGCGGTCGAGCTGCTGGCGCGAGGCGAGGAGGCTCTCCTGGCTGGACTGGGCGACGAGCCCGAGATCCAGGCCGAGCTGCAGCAGATCGTGGGCACGATCTACACGTCTCTGGGAGAGTACGACCGAGCGGCCCCCCTCCTCGAGTCCTCCGTACGGCTTCGGGACAGACACTCGGGTCCCGCCGAGCGGGCCGCGGCCAGGGCCGCCCTCGCCGACCTCCGATACGCCACCAGCGACTTCGCCGACGGAGAACGGATCGCGAGGGAGCTCCTCGACCTGCGGCGGGCCACACATCCGGAAGCGTCCGTGGAGTACGCCGCCGCCCTCACCGACCTGGCCTCCTTCGTGAAGAACCAGGGACGCTACGACGAGGCGGAGGGGATCCTGCGGGACGCCCTCGAGATCGACCGATCCGTGGGAACCCCCGGCTCGGTGGCCATCGACCTGAACAACCTCGGCGCGCTGCTGACGAGCCAAGCCCGGTACGAAGAGGCCATCGCCAGCCTGGAGGAGTCGCTGGCGATCCGTCAGCAGCAGCATCCGGAGGGTCACACCGACGTGGCCACCAGCATGGCCAACCTCGCTCTCGCACTCGACAAAAGAGGCGACTTCGAACGGGCCGATTCGCTCTACGAGGCCACGTTGGCCATGCGCCGGCGACTGCTCGGCGAGGAGCACGCCCTGGTGGCGATGGTCCTGAACAATCAAGCCACCATGCGCCAGACGGAAGGGCGGCTCGAAGAGTCCAGGAAGTTGCACGGCGAGGCTCTCCGGGTCCGGAGAGCCGTGTTCGGAGACGATCACGCGGTCGTCGCCGCGAGCCTCAACAACCTGGCCATCGTCTCGTACTACGAGCGAGACTACGAGAGCGCCGCGCAGACCTTCCGGGAGGCGCTCCGGATCTTCCGCCTCCACCATGACGAAGACCATCCCCACGTCCTCACCGGCGTCGGCAACCTCGGAGCGGTTCTCCGCGCGCAAGGCAAGCTGGACGAGGCCGAGGTACTCGTTCGATCGACCCTCGAGACCCGAATTCGCGTCCTTGGGCCCGACCATCACAACACCGGGGGCTCGTGGAACAACCTGGGCATCATCCTCCGTCTCCAGGGGCGCTACGCCGAGGCCGAAGAGCCGATCCGGAACGCGGTGGAGATCTTCCGCGCCGCCCTGGACCCCAACCATCCCGACCTGGCCGACGCGCGGTTGAACATGGGGCGGACGCTCGTCGCCATGGGCAGAGGCGACGAGTGGGTGGAGGAGCTTCGGGAATCCTGCGCCAGCACGGCGACCCGACGCGCGCCGGACCACCCCACGCTGGCCGGGTGTCGATCGGTTCTGGGCCTCGCGCTCCTGGATGCCGGCATGCGGGACGAGGCTATCGTCGAGCTCTCGGAGGGCTCGGGAGGCGCTCGACGGCATGTCCGGGTTCTGACCGCCTTTTCGTTCTCCCCAGTGGAAGGCCTCGCGCACCGACGAGGCATCGTCACGCAGACCCCGGGAGAGAATGATGAGCACCCTACGCGCCTCGATCCTCCTCGCCCTCGCCGCAGCCTTCCCTACGCACCCTCGACCTGGCCGGCCTGGTCCGACAGCCAACGTGTCCACGTCTCCCGACCCGGACGAAGGGGTGAACAATCGCGGCCTGCAGGTCACGGTGGCCTACAACCTGATGCGGTGACCTGAAACGGAGGCTGGTGGCGCCGTCGGCGCCGTCGATGAGGCGACGACCACCACCAGCCTCCGCTCCCTGTATGCAGCCGTGCGCCGGACGCCCTATCATGCCGGATGCTCTCGACCAGAACCCCCCGGAAGCCCCGTGCACAGCTCGAACGGGCGCGGTCCAAGCGGAGCCGTACACCCCGTGCGCGCCGCCTTTGGGCGCGAGCGCGCCACCGCCGCGCACGTGGGCAGCTCCTCCTTGCCATCGCCCTGCTCTGGACGGCCCCCATGGAGGTCGTGGGCCAGGAGACGGTATCCCCGGACCGGGGCGGCAAGACGGTTTCTCTGGGCCTTCCCAACCGATGGAAGTTCTCGGGCGGGTTCAACACCGGGAGATGGCTGGCTGACGGCGACAACAAGCTGATCTTCTACCTGAACGCCTCGGTCTACCGGAGCCTCCTCCACCCCGTGTCCAGCGCGTTGGGCCTCCAGCTCGATGCGTACGTTGGGCCCCGGGACACGGATTTGGACGGCGGCACCCGTCTGCTCCTCCGGAGCCCGGTCCTGCGGCTCTCCGGCGGGGTCGACTGGAACTTCAGGGACTCCCGTGCCGACTTCGTCCTGTCGCTCCACCATCCCCTTCGCCGAGGCGGCATCCTGGTTGCCGGCGGGGGCTTGCGGATCGATTGGCTTCCTACCCGGGGGCACTCGTTCAACCTGGGCGTCCAGCTCCCCATCGGAGGCAAGCTCGGGCGCACCCGACCCTCGGCTACCGAGGTGCGCCTCGAGGATCCCAGCCCCGAGCCGGTGCGGTACGTGAACGAGAGCCCAGCCATGGACGAGGCCCTCGCGGCGGTCCGGCACCACGCCCACTGGATCAACCGCCTCACCTCACCGTTCATCGACGCCGGCGGCGGAAGCTACGCCACGGGATTGGAGCGCTTCGCTCGTGAGATGAACGAGATCACGGATCACGTCAGCGCCGGAAGTCTCCACGTGGACGGGCAGGTCAGCATCGAGGCCCACGTGCTGGCCTACCACGAAGCCCTCGACCGGGCGTTCTCCCTGGCTAC
>JBDHLD010000217.1:0-3771 GCA_039586035.1 Gemmatimonadota bacterium
GACCGTCCCCTGGTCGTCCAAGATCTCGACCTCGAGCTCTCCCTCGGGAGCCTCCGCCAGGTGGTAATGGATCGTGGCGCCCTGGGGCGGCGCCTCGGGCGCTCGGTCCCCCCGGTACCGGCCGGACATGCCGGCGCGGTAGGCCGCGCGGGGCGACAACAGATGCGGCGAAGCGCCCGCCGTCCAGCTGCCGACGGCGTGCAGCGGCGTCACGTCGTCGAGGATCCAGAACGAGCGGCCCTGGGTCGCCACCACCAGGTCGTCCCGGTAGACCCGCAGGTCGGTGACCGGCGTGTGCGGCAGGTTGAGCTGGAGGGACTGCCAGTGCGCCCCGTCGTCGAACGACGCGAACATGCCGAACTCGGTGCCGGCGTAGAGGAGTCCCTCCCGCCCCGGGTCCTCGCGCACCACGCGCACGGGCGTGTCGACGTCGATGCCGTTGCGGCCGTCGGTCAGAAGCGCCCAGGTCGCACCGAAGTCGTCCGTCTTGAAGACGTACGGCCGCCAGTCGTCCATCCGGTAGTTGTACACCGAGACGTAGGCGCGACCCTGGGCGTGTGTGGAGAGCTCGATGGCGTTGACGGTGCCCTGCGCCGGCATGTCCGGAGGCGTGACGTTGGTCCACGACTCCCCCGCGTCCCGCGAGACGTGGATCAGCCCATCGTCGCTCCCGGCCCACAGCTCGCCCGCCGCATGGGGCGACTCGGCGAACGCGAAGACGGTGTTGTAGACCTCCACGCCCGTGTGGTCGTGCTGGAGAGGCCCGCCTGGCAAGCCTTGCTGGGTCGTGTCGTTGGTGGTCAGGTCGGGGCTGATGGTCTCCCAGGTCATCCCGCCGTCCCGGGTACGGTGCACGTAGTTGGACGTGTGGTACACCGTCTCGGGGTCATGAGGCGAAATCACGATGGGGGCATTCCACTGGAACCGGTATTTCAGGTCCTTGGGCGCCGTCCCGTCCTGCATCTGGGGGTAGGCGATGACGTTCCGGGCCGTCCTGGTCCGGTGGTCGTACCGGTCGATGCGGCCCAGGTAGTTGCCCGCGTAGACCAGGTCGGGGTTGCCCGGCGTCACGGCGATGTGGCCGCTCTCGGCCCCCGCCACCGAAAACCATTCCTGCGTCGGCGTGATGCCACCGGGGCTCCACGAGGGCACGGTGATGGTGGAGTTGTCCTGCTGAGCGCCATATACCCGGTAGGGGAACTGGTCGTCGACCGCGACGCGGTAGAACTCGGCCGTGGGCTGGTTGAAGAGGGTCGACCAGCTGCGTCCGCCGGTGAGGCTGACCTGGGCGCCTCCGTCGTTGGACACGATCATGATGTCCGGATTCGTCGGGTTGATCCACAGGTCGTGGACGTCTCCGTGGTGGACATCGATCCGGTCGAACTCACCACCACCGTCGATGGACCGATAGAACCGCGTGTTCTGGACGAATACGGTGTTCTCGTCGGTGGGATGGGCATCGATGTGGGAGTAGTACCAGTGCCGCTGACGGAGCTTGCGGTCTCGGTTGACCCGTTCCCAGCTGGCTCCCCCGTCGTCGGAGCGGTAGACGCCGCCCTGGGGGTCGTGGGCGTTCACCAGCGCCCAGACCCGGTCGGGATCCGCGGGCGAGACGGCCAGGCCGATCTTGCCGGTCAGGCCCTCGGGTAGTCCTCCGCCGAGCTTGTCCCAGGTGTCGCCGCCGTCCGTGGTCTTGAAGACCCCGCCGTCTTCGGAGGCGTCGATCAGCGTCCAGGGCTTCCGTTCGGCCCGCCACATGCCGGCGTACAGCACCCGGGGATTGGCCGGGTCCATGGCCAAGTCGATGGCGCCTACGCTGTCGGCCACGAAAAGAACCTTCTCCCAGCTCTCGCCGCCGTCCCGAGTACGGAAGACACCCCTCTCTTCGTTCTTCCCGAACGGGTTGCCCAACGCCGCCACGTAGACCAGGTCGGGATTCCCCGGATGGACCGCGACCCGGTTGATGGCCCCGGCTTCGCGGAGGCCCACGTGCTCCCAGCTCTTGCCCCCGTCCTGCGACCGGTAGACGCCGCGTCCGATCGACACGTTCCCCCTGATGCCGGCGGAGCCCGTACCGACGTAGATCACGCTCGCGTCCGAATCCGCCACGTCGATGGCCCCGATGGAGCCCACGTCGAAGTCGTCGTCGGACACGTTCTCCCAGCTCTCGCCCGCGTCCTCCGTCTTCCAGACCCCTCCACCGGTCGAGCCCATGAAGAACGTGAACGGCCGGTCG
The DNA here is from genome assembly GCA_039586035.1 of Gemmatimonadota bacterium. GTDB lineage: Bacteria > Gemmatimonadota > Gemmatimonadetes > Longimicrobiales > Gaopeijiaceae > JBDHHQ01. The sequence goes on from JBDHLD010000217.1 coordinate 2,237, forward strand.
GCGATCCCGGTCACGGCGGTGACCCGGCCACCCCGATAGGGCCCGATCATTCGGTACTCCAGGGCCGAGAAGAGGCCGGGGTCGTGGACGACGTTGGGGTCGTCGGCCGGCTGAGCTTGCAAGGCCGCAGCCATGGCCACGGACAAGGCAGTCACCGTGAGGGAGGAGCGGCGAGCGCAGTATAGCATCGATCGGGACGGGCTCGGGACGCGTATCCTCCGGGCCGGGAGGCCGGAGCTGAGGCCGTCATCCTACCGATGCGCAGCCGGACGGGAAAGCCGGCACGCACCGGGTTCGGCACCCGGTTTCTTGCCGCAGCGGGGGCGGGCGCGTTATACCGACGTGCAGCGCACCGGCCGGTACACCGGCTCACTTCGTCTTCATGCCGATCGACATCGACCTATGACCAGAGCCCTCTTCTTTGCCATGGCCGCTTCCCTCATTCCGGCTTCAGCCTCGGCTCAGGACGACGACGAGCACATGGAGACCGCCAGGCGGGTCCTCTCCAGCGTGCCGCTCTTCGACGGACACAACGACCTCCCCTGGGCCATCCGGGAGTGGGCGGATGCGCCCCGCAACGTCCGCGCGTACGACATCTCGGGTGTGACCGTCGGCCACACCGACCTGGATCGCCTCAGGGCTGGGATGGTCGGCGCCCAGTTCTGGTCCGTCTACGTGCCGTTCGACGCCGTACAAGAGGGCGCCGCCCGGGTCCAGCTGGAACAGATCGACATCGCCTTGCAGGTCATCGCCGACCATCCGGAGCACCTCGAGCTGGCTCTGACGGCGGACGACGTGATGCGCGTCTTTCACGAAGGCAAGGTGGCGTCCCTTCTGGGGATGGAGGGAGGACACGCCATCGAGAACTCCCTCGGCGCGCTTCGCGCCTTCTACGCGCTCGGTGCCCGGTACATGACCCTGACACACGGCAGCACGATCGACTGGGCCGATTCGGGCACGGGCGAGCCGATCCACGGCGGCCTCACGGCGTTCGGCCGGGAGGTCGTACGTGAGATGAACTGGCTGGGGATGTCGGTCGACCTGTCCCACACCTCGCCGGCCACGATGCACGACGTCCTGGACGTGGCCGAGGCGCCCGTGATCTACTCCCACTCCTCGGCCAAGGCGCTGACCGGGCACAATCGCAACGTCCCGGACGACGTGCTCCGTCGCCTGCCCGAGAACGGCGGCGTGGTCATGGTCACGTTCGTCGAGTCGTTCGTGAACGAGGAGGTCAGGCTTTGGAGGGAGCGGATGGAGGGTGTGCCGGAGGAGGAGCAGAGCGAGGCCCCCAGAGCGACCCTCTCCGACGTGGCCGACCACATCGAGCACGTCCGGGACGTGGCCGGGATTGACCACGTGGCCGTCGGCGGAGACTTCGACGGCATCGACCGGGGCCCCGTGGGGCTCGAGGACGTCTCCACGTACCCCAGCCTGTTCGCCGAGCTGTCCCGCCGAGGCTGGTCCGAGTCGGAGCTCCGCAAGCTGGCCGCCGACAACATGCTCCGCGCCATGAGAGACGTGGAGGCCACGGC
>JBDHLD010000075.1:0-16986 GCA_039586035.1 Gemmatimonadota bacterium
GACGAGGCAAACCAGAAGTTCGGACGACGGTTCGAGAAGCTGGAGGGTCTGGCCAGAGACCGGGGGATCCCGATCCCCGGAGCGGACCTGGAGACCCTCGACGCCCTCTGGGAGGAGCTCAAGGCCTCGCGCGAGTAGGGTTCTCGGCCCGGCGCCCCCGAGGGCACCGAGGCGCACCGCCCCGGTGAGATAGCAGGGTGGAGGGCTATGGAGTCAGGCGGTTCAACAACCTCGGGAACGGGATCAGCTCCCTGACATGGGAGCGGCCGGTGATCCAGGCCACGGTGCGCTCGATTCCCAGGCCGAAGCCCGCGTGGGGGAACGTGCCGTAGCGACGGAGGTCCAGGTACCACTCGTACGACTCCTCCGGCAGCTCCTCTTCCTGGATCCGGCGGCGGAGCACGTCCAGGTCGTCCTCCCGCTGACTCCCCCCGATGATCTCGCCGTACCCCTCGGGCGCGATCATGTCGTTGCAGAGCACAGTGCGCGGGTCTTCCGGGTTCAACTTCATGTAGAAAGCCTTGGCGGCCTTTGGATAGTTGTACACCAGCACCGGGAGCTCGTAGGACTCCGCCAGCAGCGTTTCGTCGGCTGCCCCGAGGTCCTTTCCCCAATGGATGTCACTGCCTTTGGACTCGAGAAGCTCCACGGCCTCGCTGTAGCTGACCCTGGGGAACGGCGGGCGCACCTTCTCCAGGAGCGCGGTATCCCGCTCCACCACCTTCAGCTCCTCGGCGCAGCGATCCAGCGCCCGCTCCACCAGATAGCTCACGAACGTCTCCTGGAGACGCATGTTGTCCTCCGAGTCGGCGAAGGCCACTTCGGGCTCCACCATCCAGAACTCGGTGAGATGGCGCCGTGTCTTCGACTTTTCGGCCCGAAACGTGGGCCCGAAGCAATACACCTTCCGAAACGCGGGACACGCGGTCTCGACGTAGAGCTGTCCGGTCTGGGCCAGATAGGCCTGCTCGCCGAAGTAGTCGGTTTCGAAGAGGGTCCCCGCGGACTCGCCGATGGCGCCTGTCAGGATCGGCGTGTCGATCCGCACGAATCCACGGTCATACATGAAGTCGTGGATCCCCTGCTCTACCTCGGCGCGGACCTTGAGCACGGCCCGTTGCTGGCTCGATCGGAGCCAGAGGTGACGGTTGTCCATGAGGAACTCGACGCCGTGCTCCTTGGGCTGGATCGGGTAGTCCTGGGCGAGGGAGAGGAGGCTCAGACTCTGGATACCCAACTCGAAGCCACCGGGAGACCGGGCGTCTTCCCGGACCTCTCCGGTCATGGCGACGGTACTCTCCTGGGTGAGGGTGTCCAGGATGGCCCAATCTTCGGCGGCCGCTTCTTTCTTCAGGAGGACCCCCTGGAGCGTGCCCGTGCCGTCACGCAAGATCACGAAGGCCACCTTGCCGTGCACGCGGACAGTCTCGACCCAGCCCTTGATCGTGACCGTCTCGCCTACGTGGCGGGACAGGTCGCCAACTTCTACAGTCGTCGCTATGGACATGAGCTCAGCCTGGAGTGGGGATTCGGCCGCCCGCCGGGAAACGGGCGCCCAACGTTGACTCAACGAGCGTCACGCCCTTCTGCCCGCCGAGAGAGCCGACCCGACGCATGACCTCGGTCGCCCCTACGTCCGTAAGGGCGGGGGTGCCGCTCATCGGAGGCCACCCGGGCCCGGGCGCAGCGCGGCAGTCCCGCTGCTGGCCGTGGTGGTCATGGTCGCGGGGTGTCTCCGTCCGGTCCGCGATGCGCCGTTGGATCCGGAGTACGCCTGGCGTACCTACCAGGGCAGCCCGGATCGAAACGCCTTCGCGGACGAGCGCATATCCGAGGACGAACCGGACGTCGAGTGGAACGAGAACACCGGGCGGGGGCTGTCTGCGCCTCCGGTGCCCCTGGGGCCCGTGCTGGTCGCCACGACCACCACACGACCACCAACCGAATGGTCATCGCCCTGTCGTCGGAGTCGGGCGGCATCTACTGGGAGCATCGGAAGAACGGCCCGTTCGTGACCCCCGCGGTGAGCGACGGACTCCGTTTGTACCTGGCCACCAGTGACATACGGGCCCGGGTCTACGGGCTTCGGCTGGTGGACGGCGGGGAGGAATGGGAGAAGGACTACCCGGGGCTGTCCGTACCCATGATCCTGTCAGGGGGACGCCTCTTCCTGGCCACGGAGCCGGGGTTGGTGGTCGCCTTGCGGGCCCAGGACGGACAGGAGCTCTGGCGGGCGTCCCTCGGCGCTCCCACGGCCGCGGCGCCTGTCATGACCGACGACCGGCTACTCGTGGCCACCATTCGGGACACGCTCTACGCCGTCGGGCTCGAAGACGGTGACATCGTGGCGCGACGTCCAGTGCCGGCCAGGGTGTCCGCAACGCCGGCGTCCGGGCTCGGCACGGTGTTGTTCCCCCTCCAGTCCGGTCACGTGTTGGCCCTGGACCCCGAGAGCCTGGAGGAGCGATGGACGGCATTCGTCGGGGCCCCGGTCCTCGCGGCTCCCGTTCTGGCGCGAGACGGACAGGCCTACGTGTTGACGACGGCTGGGGTGGTGTGGGCCGTCTCCCCGGAGGGAGACCCGGCGCGCCTCTGTGATCTCGGCGCCGCCGCCACGGGCGCACTGACCGTCACGGCCAACGCCATCATCGCCGGCCTCCTGGACGGCCGGGTCGTGGCGCTCTCCCGCGTCGACGGCTCGGTGCTCTGGTCCGTCGAGATCGGCGACAGCGTCAACACCCCGCCCGTCGTGCAGGGTGGCGCCATCTACGTGCCGTTGCGACGAGGCAGGGTCGCGAAGCTGCGATGAGACCGGCGCGGTCCCTCTGGGCCCTCACTCTGGCGTTGACGTCGGTCGGCGCGCCCGCGAGCGGGGCGTCGGCGGCCGTACAGGCGCCAGGCGCCCACGGGGCGGCCGTGGCCCTCGGGGCGATGACGCCCTGGCATCCCCTGCCGGGTGAGGTCGCGGGAAGGGCGTGGGCGCTCGATCAGGAAGCCGCCGAGGCACCCGACGACGACCGCTGGAGCTTCGCGGGAACGGCCAAATGGGCGACGCTGGCCGTCTCCGCCGGTGCGGCGGCATTCGGGTTTTCCCTCAACAGCCAGGCCGACGAGATCTTCACCCAGGTCGAGGAGTCCTGTCTGGAGGACCCCGCTCGCTGTGAGGGCCGCAACCCCGACGGCTCGTTCACGGACGAAGAGCTGGAGGGCCTATACCAGGACACGCTCGACAAGGACCGTCAGGCGCGAGCGGCCCTGCTCGTCAGTCAGGTTGCGCTCGCGGCGTCGGTGGTCTTCTTCATCATCGACCTGACCGACCGAAGCCCACCGAACGTGCCCTACGACCCGCCGGTCACCGTGGAGGTCGGACCGCAGCCCGACGGTGCCATCGTCGTGGGTGCACGGATACGTCTGGGCAGCTGGGCACCTTAGGGGCGGCCTCGATTCCGTTCGACGGGGCCCGCTCGCCCGCGGGGCTCAGCCGACCTGGTAGAGCTTCAGGCGCTCGCTGTAACGGGTCCGAAGCACGTCCTGGATACGGCGGGCGGACGGCGCGGCCAGCTCTGGGTCGGCCTCCACGAGCTGCCGGGCCCGCCTCTGGGCCTCCACCAGGAGGTCCTCGTCGGTGGTCAGATCCGCGAAGCGGAGCATGACGCCCCGGCCGTGCTGCTGCGACCCGAACAGGTCGCCCTGGCCCCGGATCCTGAGGTCGGCCTCGGCGATGGCGAAGCCGTCCTGCGTCTCCCGCAGCGTGCGCAGACGCTCGAAGGCCACGTCGCCGGCCTCGGCAATGAGGATGCAGTAGCTCTCGGCTGCCCCGCGCCCGACCCGTCCCCGCAACTGGTGTAGCTGAGCCAATCCGAAACGCTCTGCCTGCTCGATCACCATGACGGTGGCGTTCGGCACATCGATGCCGACCTCGATGACCGAAGTGGCGACGAGCAGGTCGATGTCTCCGGCTCGGAAGGCCCGCATCACCCGGTCTTTCTCTTCGGCCGGCAGTTGGCCGTGCAGCAGCGCTACCTCGTAGGCGGCGAAGGTGTCTTCGCACAGACGCTCGTACTCCTCCGTGGCGGCCAGCAGGTCCAGCTTCTCGGACTCTGCCACCAGGGGGTAGACGACGTAGGCCTGGCGCCCCTGGTCGAGCTCATGGGTGACGGCGGCGTAGACGTCGCTCCGCGCCTTCGGCCGTTCCAAACGGGTCAGCACCGGGCGCCGGCCGGGCGGAATCTCGTCGAGGACGCTCAGGTCCAGGTCCCCGTAGAAGGTCATGGCCAGGGACCGGGGAATGGGCGTGGCCGACATGACCAAGACGTCCGGCCGGGGCTCGCGCTCCCCCAGCGCCATCCGCTGGCGGACCCCGAACCGGTGCTGCTCGTCCACCACGACGAGGCCCAGCTCGCGGAAGACCACGTCGCTCTGAATCAAGGCGTGCGTGCCCACCACGATGGGCGCCTCCCCAGAGGCCAGCGCCGCCAGCACGCGGCGTCTTTCGGCCGCCCCGAGACGGCCGGTCAACAGCGCGACCTCCGCCCCCAAGCCGTCGAGCAGCTCTCGCAGCTTCGACGCGTGCTGCTCGGCCAGGATCTCCGTAGGCGCCATGAGCGCGGACTGAAACCCGGACTCCAGGGCCAGCAGCATACAAAACAGCGCCACGACCGTCTTACCGGAGCCCACGTCGCCTTGGAGCAGCCGGCTCATTCGCCGACTCGAGGTCATGTCGTCGTAGATCTCCCGGAGCACACGGGCCTGGGCCCCCGTGAGCTGAAAGGGCAGCCGCTCGTGGAGTGGCCGGATCAGCTCGTTGGTCCGCGTGAAACGGATGCCCGGGCGCTCCACGGTCTCCCGGTACCGGACCTGGGCCTGCGCCACCTGCAGGAAGAAGAGCTCGTCGTACGCGAGGCGTCGTCGGCCCGCTGACACCGCGTTCAGGCGCGTGGGTCTATGGAGGGCTGTAAGGGCCTCGGCGAGTCCCGGAAGGCCCAGGGCCTCCCGGTCGGCCGGCCGCAGGTACTCGTCCTCGTCCGCCAGCGGCAGGAGCACATCCAGATTGCTGTCGAAGACGCGGCGTAGAACCCACTGGGGCACCTCCTCCGACGCGGGATAGGAGACGAAGATGGTACCCGCCGGCAGGGATTGGGCCTCGTCGGCCCTGGCCTCGTCATGCGACGCGCGCGCCACGACGGTGAATTCGCGGGGCTGCAGCTGCCTTCCGTGGAAGAAGCGGACCGGACCCGTGACCAGCAGCCGGTCCCCCTCGTGGATCCGGCGATCCAGCCAAGGTTGCCCGGGCCAGGCACACGTGATCATGCCGCTGTCGTCCTGCAGGACGGCCTGGAAGATCCGCAAGCCCTTCCGCGTGGGAACGACGCCCTTGGTTCGCACGCGCCCCAGCGCTGAAGCATCCATCCCCACCTCGAGCCTAGCGACCGGCGTGAGGGTGGACGCGTCGTCATACCGGCGGGGCACGTGATACAACAGATCCCGAGCGGTGACGATTCCCATGCGTCCCAGGGACTCGGCCCGCTTGGGGCCCACGCCCTTGAGGAACTGAACCGGCTTGTCGAGTCGTGAGAAGCCCATCTGCGCTATCTCTGGGGTGCGGGGGCCCGGCGCTCAGCCACCGTGGTGCCGACTGTCCGACCGGCGACGGTCGTCAGTCGTCGGCAAAGACGCCCTCGACGAACTCCCGCGCATCGAAGGGCGTCAGGTCGTCGGGTCCCTCTCCCGTCCCGACGAGCTTCACGGGTAGCCCGAACTGCTCCTGCAGCGCCACGATGACGCCGCCCCGGGCCGTGCTGTCCATCTTGGCCAGGATGATGCCGGTGAGCTCCACGGACCGGCCGAACGCCTCCACCTGGGACAGGGCATTCTGGCCCACGGTGGCGTCCAGGACGAGCAGGGTCTCGTGCGGCGCGCCCTCGAGCCGCCGCCGCACGACTCGATCCACCTTCTGCAGCTCTTCCATCAAGTTGCGGTGCGTGTGGAGCCGTCCGGCGGTGTCGACGAGGACCACGTCGACATCACGGGCGACCGCAGCGTCGATGGCGTCGTAGGCAACGGCCGCGGGATCTCCGCCCTGTTGGCCACCGACGAAGTCGGCGCCGATGCGCTCGGCCCACAGCCGGAGCTGCTCCACGGCACCGGCCCGCCAGGTGTCACCGGCAGCGAGCAGCACGCGCTGCCCCTCCTGGCGGAGCTGGTGCGCCAGCTTGCCGATGGAGGTGGTCTTCCCCACCCCGTTGACGCCCACGATGAGATAGACGGTGGGGCCGGCGTCGGCGGCTTGGAGGAAGGCCTCCCGCGCGGGGGCCAGGATTTCCTCCATTTCCGAGCGCAGCACGGCTCCAAGCCCCCCCTCGCCCCGACCCTCGCCACGCCGGGCGGACTCCTCGACCTGGTCCATGAGCCGGAGGGTAGCCTGGACGCCGAAGTCCGACGCGAGCAAGTGCTCCTCCAGCTCTTCCAGGGCGTCCTGATCGAGGCCGCGCACGGCGACGCGCACGTCCGTGAGCGCTAGGCGTCGCAGCCGTTTCCAGAATCCCGTCTTCTTTTCCGCTTTCTTCTTGAAGAGACGCGCCATGCGTTCGCCGTGTTCGGTAGGTGCTGGGTTGATGGAAGGGTCGGGCGGCGGCCTCGGCCCCTGCGATGTGGCCGCCTCAGCGCAGCCCCAGCCTGCGCCGTCCGATCCACTCGCCGCACAGGAGTAACAGCAGCAACAAATAGGGCGCCGGGTGCGTGCGCAGCGGCCGACCCACCGGCGCTGCTCGCTGATCCACGGTCGCATCTTCCGCCGCAACGGGATCTGGCGGCGACGGTGGAAGCAAGAGCTCGTCGGTGTAGCTCTCCACGTCGAAGGCGCCTACCCCCTCCTCCGAGCCCGCCACCGTCGCACGGTACTCGTACGTACCCGCCGGGAGCGCGTCGGTCCGCAGCACCTCATCGGGGGGAACCACGAAGCCGGTGTCGACGACCGTCACGCCGTCCCGTGTCAGGGTCAGGCGCATCGAATCCCCGGCCAACCCGGGCGCTCGCCACGTCACGGCCTCGTCCCGGGACACGACCGGCGCGGTCGGTCGCACCCCGGGGCCTCCCGACAGAGCCTCGGTGGCCAGGAGCCAGCCGGAGGCCGCCGCCCAGAAGCGGCGATACGTCTCCTTCGGCACACCGTCTCGAAACCCCCAGCGCCAGAAGCCCGAGGCCAGGACCGCCGCCCTCCGCCTCCCGTTCGCCGTGGCCAGAACGAGCGCAGCCTCCTGCCTGCCGGCCCCGTCCCGCGCCACGTAGAGGGGTGGAGGGAGCGCCCCCCCCGTCAGTGGCAACAGGCCCGACAGCGGCGGTAGTCCCGTGAAGGTGGCTCCAGCCAGATCGGCCGCGAAGGGCGACGCGGGGACCTCTGGGACGGGATACCACTCCCCGGGCAAGGGGTTTCCCACCTCGACCCCCGCCAGCGCCGCACCTGGAGGATCATACGCGAAGACCAGCAGGCGACTCGAAGCACGGGCGTGCTCCAGGAGCCAGCCGGGCGCACCGCCACCGACTCCGTGCAACACAAGAAGCTCGGCGCCGGCGATGGCCTGGCGCACCTCGTCCTCGGTCATGCTTCGCCGCTCGCTCGCCCCACCGCCAGCCAGCAGGTAGCGGCCATCGGCGAGACGAAGGTACCCCCGGGCCTCGAGACCCGTGACCTGCTGCAGCACGGGCAAGAGGAAGCGTGGCTCCCACGTGGGGCGCAGGGAGACCAGCGCGACGCCCCGAATGTCCGGTCCCACGTCTACCCGAAGCACCCGCTCGTCATCGGCCGGAAACACGTCGCCGTCGAGTATCGCGCGGACGGAGATGCGAACCTGCCCGTCGTCCGGCGGGGCCGGGATGGTGAGTGGAACGCGCACCTGCCGGCCTTCCGCCGGCAAGGCAATGCGCTCGGCCACGACCAACCTTCCGTCTTCCCGTACCTCGATCGTCACCGTGTCGCCGTCCGTCACCCCTTCGCCCTGTAACACGACGTCCAGACCGATCTCCTGATCCGCTTCCACCGCACCGGGCGCGATCGCCTGCGCCACTGCCACGTTGCGGACGCTCGAGGGCACGCCCTCGATGATCACTTCGGCCTGGGTCCGGCCGAGCACCGCGGCGGTGGCGGCGGGGTCCTGAATGCGCAGATCCGAGACCACGACGATCCTGCGGGCTCCCGACTCGGCCGCTCGCTCGACTGCCGCCGCCAGGCGAGTCGCCGGTCCGTCGGGCGCGATCCGCGCCAGCGAATCCGCGGAGACTATGCGGACGTCGTTACCGAACGTGGCGATGCGGGCGTCGGCCGGCGCAACGCTGCTCACCCGCTCCAGAACGCTGGCCCAGCCGTCGGTCCCGGCCACGGCCATGCTCTCGGACTGGTCCACCAGGACCCAGGTGTCGGAGGTCGACTGAGGCGCGAGGTCGCCGGGGAGCTGGGGGTTCCAGATCAAGCCGATCAGAAGCACGAGGACGGCAGCGCGCAACCCCGCCAGCAGCGGGCGACCCGGCACGACCAGCTCGCGCCTCTGATAGATCAGAAACGCCAGGGCCGCGGCACCGACCGCGGCGATCAGGAATGCGAGTGAAGAAGCGTCCATCCAGCCCACGCAGGGGTGGGTTCAGGTGGGAAGTGTTGCAGCCGAGGTCGGATCCGGCGAGGCCGGAGGGCCCTCACCCGTCGATCTCGTCCGTGTCGTCAGCGATGCGCGTGGACTCCAGGGTAGCCAGTGGATCGACCATCCGGTTCAGCAGGTCGAGCCTCGGCGCCATCTGGCCGGCCCAACGTGACCAGGCCTCCGTCGGGACCGGATCCCCACCGGGGAGCTCGATGGCCATGGGGTCGACGTGGCTTCCGTGGCGGATCATCTCATAGTGCAGATGGGGACCCGTCGCCAGACCCGTCATGCCTACCTGACCGATCACCTGACCCTGGGCCACCCGCGTGCCCACGTGGACGTCCTTGGCGAACCGTCGCAGATGGCAGTACTTGGTCACGAATCCCATCGAATGGCGGATCTGAATCATGTTGCCGCAGCTACCGGCGTTCTCCCTGCGTTGGACGACGCCTTCGCCAGTGGCCATGACGGGGGTGCCCGAGTTGGCCGCATAGTCGATTCCCCGATGGGCCCGCCACCGCTTGAGCACCGGATGGTACCGGCCGCCGCTGAAGCGGGACGAGATGCGTCGGAACTCCAGCGGCTTGCGCAGGAAGGCCCGACGGACCGACTCGCCGTCCAGGTCGTAATAGGTGCCCTTGCCGTCTTCGTTGGGGTCGAACCACAACGCGTGGAACGCCTTGCCCTGGTTGACGAGCTCGGCGGCGAGCACGTGACCGCTCCGCATGGACCCGTCCGGACGGACCTGGCGCTCGAAGGCGAAGCGGTAGGTGTCGCCAGCCTGGATTTGCCGGGAGAAGTCGATCTGCCACTGGAAAACCTGATCCAGGTAGTGGATGATCTGGGCCCGATCCCCCGCCGGTAGATCGTGCAGGCCCGGGTTCCCCACGACAGCGTTCCACAGTACGGTCTCGATCTCCCCAGAAGCGAAGACCGTATCGGTGTAGATCGGCGTCTCGACGACCGTGGACTGCCAGCCGCTGCCCCTCCTCGTGAGCCGCACGGTCTCGTCGGGATTCAACGTGACGTCGATGCCCCGGAGATGACCCTCGCCGAGCCAACGGAACGACACTTCGACTCCGGCACGCAAGCGGCGCGGGCTGGCGTGCTCGCGGAAGGCCAGGAGGAACTCGTTGACCGCGCCGGACTCGAGCGTGCTTCTCGCCAGCAGCTCACCCAGCGTCTCACCCCGTGCCAGGGTGTGGACATCCAACCGCTCGGCGGCGGCGGCGTAGATCGGCGACACGCGCCCCGTGTCCGGATACTCCTTGGGTGGCAGGGTCAACGCCAGGGCCGCCCCCGCGACGGCAAGCAGTGCCAGGACGGCAAACGCCTTCTTGTATCGCCGTTCGTCCATACCCTCTTGTATCGGATCGCCCGGACCTGTCCATGAGGTGGCGACCCCACCGAAGACGGTCCCCACCCCGGGCAACGTGAAAGCCGATCCCTAACCTACAACAATAGGACGGGGTCCCCCAATGGGAACCCCGTGCCCAAAGCCTGACGCGCGGCCCGCAGGTCTCCGGCTCGAGACTTCCGACCGGTGTCCCGAAGGAAACGCGGTTTCGCTCAGTCCATCTGCCGACGGATGAAGGTCGGGATGTCCAGCTCCCCGATCTCGTGCGTGGTCATGACGCGCTCCGGCATCCGGCTGACCGGCATGACCGAAGGGGTCGATTGGGTGCTGCCGCTCATCTGCAGACCCCCGGGAGCCGGAAGCTTGGGCCGCGGCGCCGACATCGGCAGCGAGGCCTGGCCGGCACCCGCTACCGCCGCCTTCCGCTCGACGGCCTGGCCGGCCTCGGCCTGGCTGCCGCGTACCGGCTGGGAGGCCCTGCGGAAGTTGGGCCTGAGCACCTTGTCGGCCTGGCTGTCCGCCGTCTCGAACCCGGTGGCGATCACCGTGACCCGCACCTGCCCCTCCAGGGCCGGATCGTGCACGGCACCGAAGATGATCTCGGCTTCGTCGCCGGCTTCCTCCTGGATGATCGTGGAGATCTCGGTGACCTCGTCGATCGCGAGATCCATGCCCCCGGTGATGTTGATGAGCACGCCCTGTGCGCCCGCGATGGACACGCTGTCCAGAAGCGGAGAGGAAATCGCCTCCTGCGCCGCTTCCTGCGACCGGTTGTCGCCCTCGCCGAAGCCCGAGCCCATGAGCGCGGGTCCGCGGCAGGACATGATGGTCCGCACGTCCGCGAAGTCCACGTTGACCTCGCCGCTGACGCGGATGAGATCGCTGATCCCCTGCGTAGCGTGGAGCAGCACTTCGTCGGCCTTCTTCAGCGCCTCCTTGAACGAAGTGCCCTTGGGAACCACGGACAGCAGCCGGTCGTTGGGAACGACGATCATCGTGTCGACGCACCGGCGGAGCTCGGCCAGGCCCTGCTGGGCCTGCCGCGACCGCTTCTTGCCCTCGAAGGAGAAGGGCTTGGTGACGATGCCGATGGTGAGCGCGCCCAGCTCGCGGGCGATCTCGCCGATCACCGGTGCGGCGCCGGTGCCGGTCCCGCCCCCCATGCCGGCAGTGACGAACACGAGGTCGGCACCCTCGAGGCACCGACGTACGTCACTCACGCTCTCAGCGATGGCCTGGCGCCCGATCTCGGGCCGGGCTCCCGCACCGAGGCCACGGGTCAGCTTCTTGCCCAGCTGGAGCGTCACCTGGGCCCGAGAGCCCTTCAGCGCCTGGGCATCGGTGTTGGCGGTGATGAACTCGACGCCGTCGAGGTCTTCCTCCACCATCCGATTCACCGCGTTGCCGCCGGCGCCTCCGACACCCACGACTTTCATCCGCGCGTTTTGGATGGGGGTGTCCTCGAACTCGAAGATCATCATCTGTGCCTCCTGGGTGTTTGCCTCTCGGCGTTGGGTAGTGCGCGCTTCGACGTTTGCTTCCTAGAAGAACTCTCTGAGCCAGGCACCCATCTTCGATACCACGCCTGATGCCAGCGTGGAGGCTCCCTGGCCCGTCTCTCCGAATCGGTCGGCCCCGTACAGGGTCAGTCCCGCGGCCGTGGCGAACTTCGGGCGACCCACGGAGTCGGCCAATCCGCTCAGCCCCTCGGACGGAACGCCCGCTCTCACGGGAGCCGCGAAGATCTGCTGGGCCAGCTCGATGGTGCCGTTCAAGGCGGCGGCGCCTCCGGTCAGGACGATCCCGGCTCCGAGCTTGTCGAGCAGCCCTTGCCGCTCGAGCTCGTCGTGGACCATGCCCAGCATCTCGTCCAGCCGCTGCTCCACCACGTGTGCGATCAGCTCCCGCGCTACGTGCCGCCGCTGACCCGGGCTGGGCCCCGGCACCTCGACGGTTTCCTGGGGGTCCACCAGCCCCGCCACCGCCACGGCGTGCACCTCTTTGGCGCGCTGGGCCTCGGCGAAGGGGATGGACAGGCCCTTGACCAGATCCGTCGTTACCGTCACCCCGCCCACCGGCAGGATCGCCAGGTGTCTGATCTTTCCTTCGTAATAGGCCGCGAGGGCGGTGGTGCCCCCGCCCAGCTCGACCATGGCGACACCCACCTCTTTCTCGTCCTCGGTGAGGACCGCGCGGGACGACGCCAGGGGCTCCAGGACGAGCTCCTGAACGCAGTAGCCGGACCGCGACACGGCCTTTCGGATGTTGCTGGCCGTCGCAGCCGAGCACGTGACGAGGTATACGTCCGTCTCCAGGCGGGTCCCGGACATACCCACGGGATCGACGATCCCGCATTGGCGGTCGACCCGGTACTCCACCGGTATGGCGTGTAGCAGCTCCCGGTCCGGGGGCAGCGCCACCGTCCGAGCGACCGTGTGCACCCGCTCCACGTCTGATGACGACACCTCGTCGCTGGCGATCGCCACCACGCCGTGCGACGAGAAGGCGTCGATGTGATCGCCCGCGATGCCCGTGTAGAGACGATCCACGGCGCAGCCCGCCATGAGCTCCGCCTCCTTCATGGCGGCCCGAATCGACTCGGTGGTCTCCTCGATGTGCGTCACGACTTCCCGGCGCACGCCGCTGGTGCGGGCCTGGCCTACGCCCAGCACCTTCAGCTCGAAGCGGCCGCGCGGGTCGCCGTCGAGCTCCGCGATGACGGCACAGGTCTTGGTCGTTCCGATGTCGAGTCCGGCGATGAGGTTCGAGCGCATCCGTCGCAGTTCCGGTTTGGGGGTCGTCAGTAGCGGACGACCACCTGATCCACGTAACGCAGGTCTATGGTTCGCGGCGTCTCCTCAGAGCGGCCGAGCACGTCGTCCAGGACCAAGAGCCCTTCCTTCAGGCGCTCCACCGCCAGGGGTGCGCTGTAGCGGAAGGCGACGCCGGGCTCGCCGGCCCGGGCCACCACGTCTCCATGCTCGTCGCGAGCGACGTCCGAGAGGACGGCGAAGAACTGGGGATCGGCTTCTGCCAGGCGCTGGATCTCCTGGGCCAGGGTCCGCAGCTGCTCGGGAGTCAGCACGGAGCCGGAAACCCCCGACCACGGTCGGATCACCGGCAGATCCAGGCGGTGCCGAGCCGGGTCGATGGGCAGACGCTGGCCCGTGACGTCCACCGGCTCGAGAGCGGGTGATGGCACCAGCGCCACCGGCACACGTTCCCTCACCCTCAGGACGAGGGTCCCCGGCGGGCGTCGCCCGATGCGGGCCGTCGACACCAGGGGGTGCGCCTCGAGCGCCGTTTCCCAGCCCTCGGCGTCGTCCCAGATCGAGGCGTGGGGAGCCACCGCCATGACGTCGACAGCCTCTTCGAGCGTGAGATACGCGGCACCCTCGAGTCGGAAGTCCACGACTCGGAAGAGCTCCATCTCGACCAGGAGGTCGGGGATGGCCACCGCGCCCCAGGCCACGAACAGCGCCGTGACGAGGCCGAGAAACACCTTGACCCTACGCACGGGTGGCCTCCAGCTTCTCCGCCAGCTCCGCCGCCACCGTGTCGATGGAGCCGGCACCCATGGTGACACAGACATCGCCGGGGCGGAGCTCCCTGACCACCGCCTCGGCCAACCCGGCGACATCGGCGTGGTAGTGGACCTCGCGCGCGCCGGCGGCCCGCGCCGCCTCCACCAGCGTCAGACCATCGATCCCCGTGATCGGCGTCTCGCGGGCCGGGTATACGTCGGTCAGCCACACCAGGTCCGCGCCGGACAGAGCGTCACCGAACTCGTCGGCGAAGTCGCGGGTGCGCGTGAACAGGTGAGGTTGGAAGACCGCTACGGCTCGGCGACCGGGGAACGCCTCGCGCACGGCCTCCAGGGTGGCGTGGATCTCCGTCGGGTGGTGTGCGTAGTCATCCACCACGGCCACGCCGCCGTGCTCCCCGAGGCGCTCGAATCGCCGGGCGACGCCCTGGTAGGCCGCGAGACCCTCACGGATCGCGTCCCACGGCGCCTCCAGGTGCCGGGCCACGGCCGCGGCGGCCAGGGCGTTGCGGACATTGTGGATCCCGGGCACAGAGAGCGTCATGGCCCCCGCCCGCCGACCCTCCTCAACGACGCGAAAGCGGCTTCCGGCCGGCGAGAAGCTCAGATCGGTGGCCCGTAGCTGTGCCCCCGCCTGGAGGCCATAGGTGTAGCCGCGGCCGCCCAGGCCCACCAGCAGGCGGGAGGCCCCGTGGTCGTCGGCGCAGACGGCGACCCGACCACCGGCCGGCACACGCTCGGTGAAGTCGATGAACGCCGCCTCGACGCCGGCCAGGTCGCCGTACGTGTCCAGGTGGTCCGCCTCCAGGTTGGTCACGACCGCCACGGCCGGCTTCAATGACAGGAAGGAGCGGTCGTACTCGTCGGCCTCGACGACGTACAGGTCGCTGCCACCCATGCGGAGGTTGCCGGTCCACGAGGCCACCCGGCCCCCCACCAGGCCGGTCGGGTCGAGCCCCGCCGCGGCCAGCACCTCCACGGTCATTCCGGTCGTGGAGGTCTTCCCGTGGGTGCCGGCGACGCCGACCACGGTGGCGGAGTTCACCAGCGCGCCCAGCGCCGCGGCCCGCTTGAGCACGGGGATCCCACTCTCTCGCGCCGCACGCACCTCGGGGTGGTCGACGGGGACCGCGGCGGACATCACCAGAGCCACGGCGCCCTCCAGATGGTCCGTGGAATGCCCGTCCTGGACAGGGACGCCCAGGGATTCCAGCGCCTCGGTCGTGGAGCCGGGACGCAAGTCGCAACCCGAGACGTGCCCGCCGGTGCGGGCCACGAGCTCCGCCAGCGCGCACATGCCGGCGCCTCCGACGCCCATGAAGTGGACGGTGCCCTTCCGGGCGAGCGCGTGGAGGTCCACGCCGACCACCGCGTCGAGGCCGGCATTCCTCACCGCTCCCCCCCCACCCCGGTCCCACCCTGGCCACTCGGCCTCCGCGGTGCCGAGGGCGAATCTCTCTCTCCGGACGGCGGGAGCAGGTCGGCCAGCGAAACGGCGATCTCGTGAGCTGCCGCGGGATGGCCGCGGTCTCGCGCCCTCCGGGCCATGTCCGCCCGTCGGTCGACGTCCTGGCTCAGGTCCGTCACGACGTGCCAGAGCGACTCGGGCGTCAGGTCGGCCTCGACCAGGTGGACGGCCACGCCGGCGTTCGCCAGGACCTCGGCGTTCTGGGTCTGGTGGTCCTCCGCCGCCGTGGGCAGGGGAATGAGCACGGCGGGAATCCCCCAGGCGAGGAACTCCGACGTGAACATGGCGCCGGCCCTGCTCAGAGCCAGGTCGGTGGCTGCCAGCGCCTCGGGCATCCGGTGGATGTAGTCGGTGGCCCTGACCCACGCGGGGTCCCCCGCGGCCTCGAGACGGCGACGGACGGGACCGAAGTGATCGGGCCCCGTAGCCCAGAGGAGTTGGAGGGTCCCGGGCCGGGTCAATCGACCTGACTCCACCGCCTCGACGGCCCCGAGCACCATCTCGTTGAGAGCCACCGATCCCTGGCTGCCACCGACGACCAGCAGCACGGTGGCCTCAGGCTCCAGACCGAACGCGCGCCGGCCCTGATCCCGCTCTACTCTTCCGGGAGGTCGGATCGGGTTCCCGCTCGTCACGGTCCGACCTCTCGCGCCGGCGGGAAGCCGGTCGCGCGCCTCCGGGAACCCCAGATGGATGGCCGTGGCGCTGGGAGCCAGGCGCCGAATGGTCACGCCGGGATAGCTGTTGGCCTCGTGGAGGACCAGCGGGATCCCCATCCGTCCCGCCACCAACCCGGCCGGAGCCCCGGCGTAGCCCCCCGTCACCACGACGAGACTGGGCTGGAGCCGACGGAACAGGCGGCGAGTGTGAACCAGAGAGCGTAGGAGGTCCCAGAGAACACCGACGTTGGCAAAGGGGTTGTCCCGTCGGAGGCCCCGAACGGGCAGCAGGACGTGCTCCTGCCCCCGCGCGGGCAGGACCCGGGCTTCCACGCCCCGGCGGGCACCGACGAAGACCGGGCGCACGTCCGGACGGATCGCCACGAGGGCGTCGGCCAGAGCCAGGGCCGGATAGAGGTGCCCTCCGGTGCCACCGCCGGCGAATACGGCCACGATCCCGTCCTGCTCATGCACGGGCCTTTCGCCTCTCGGGGTGCACGCCCCGCGCCACGGCCATCAGGATCCCGAGTGCCGCCAGGGTCACGATCAGGCTGGAGCGGCCGTAGGACACCAGGGGCAGCGTCAGGCCGGTGGGTGGCACCAGCCCCAGGCCCACGCCCATGTGCAGCACGGCCTGGATCGCCACCAGGTTCGTCACGCCGATCGCCAGCAGCTGGCCGAAGAGGTCCGGCACGCGCCCCGCGATGCGGAATCCCACCAGGATCAGCGTCAGGTATAGCGACATCAGGAACACGACCCCCACCAGGCCCCACTCCTCACCTACCATGGCGAAGATGAAGTCGTTGTGGGCCTCGGGCAGGAAGCCGAACTTCTGGCGACCTTCGCCGAACCCCACGCCCGTGATCCCACCCGACCCGATGGCGATCAGGGACTGTCGGACCTGAAACCCCGCGCCCGAGGGGTCGGCCGCCGGGTTCAGGAAGGCCATGAGCCGCTGGGCCCGGAACGCCACGTTCAGCTGCGTCCAGAGGAAGGGCGTCATGAGGAGGCCGAGGAAGGCGAAGTGCCCTGCGCGCCCGCCCGCGGCGAACACGATGAGGCTTCCCAGCATTCCCACGAGGCAGGCCGTGGACAGGTCGGGCTGGAGCGCGATGAGCCCGCAGACCAGGCCCCAGATGAGGAGGAACGGGAGAAGGCCCTTGCTCATGCTGGAGAGGAGCTCCTGCTTCTTCACGGCCAGCGCTGCGGTCCACACGACGACCGCGATCTTGGCGAGCTCGGATGGCTGCACCGTCACGCCGAGCCGGAGCCAGCGCCGGGCGCCGTTGATCTCGGGCGCGATGGACTGGGTGCCCGGAAGCACCAAC
>JBDHLD010000218.1:0-3720 GCA_039586035.1 Gemmatimonadota bacterium
CGCGCTGCTCGGCCGGGGCGCCCCAGCCCGATTCGCACTCGTGCGCGATCGACATCTGGCTGATGCCGTCACACGATGCTCCTCCGATGGTCGAGCCGCACGCTTCCGACCCGGAGATCCCGGAAACTCACCCGCCCCTGGAACGTGGCGGCGCGATGAGCTGCATCCCGGACGGGCCTCCCGGCAGGGGTGTTCTCGCCGGCCTGGGCGCGGGGGCCCTGGACCGCGTGGGCTGGGTACTTCGTTGGCTGAAGCGACTCGCGGTCCATCCCCTCAGCGGCTGGGCAGTGGCGGTGCTGTTCTTCGTGGCCCTAGCGCGCGAGGGAGCGTGGGGTCGAGGGCGACGCAGCTGAGAAAGTCGGCCAAAGGCCGATGGCATCTCAGCGGAGACCGGCGGCCCTTTCTTCTGCCTCCGCTTGTTGTCTCATCTGGTCGACGTCTTCCCGCATCCGGTTCAGGAGTGACATGAAGTCGGGGTGCTCGCGAATCGAGTCGAACATCGGGTCGTGGGTGGCGTCCCAATACCGCCGATGACCCATGCGGTAGGCTACCTCGGCCCAAGCCAATGCCTGGTCCGTGCGACCAAGAGCCGCGAAGATCGACGCGTTCTCCCACGGTGTCCGGGGCATGTCCAGTCCGCCGTCCAGGTCTATCTGGTTGATCGTGAGCGATTGTTGGAAGAGCCGGTCGGCCTCGACCGTATCGCCCTGCTGAAGGTTGGCGAACCCGGCGATGGTCCAACCCCATTTCTGGGCCAGGAGGAGCCCGTGTGGGGCGAGCTCGAAGGCCTCGCCCACCAGGCTCAGGGCCGTCGGATAGTCTCGGTTGTACATGTGATAGAGAGCGGCGGCCACCCGCCTCCGGGCGTTTGTCGAATCCAACGCCTGTATCGAGTCCCGAATCGCGACGGCGCGGTCCAGCTCTCCCCAACGGAGGTGGACGTACGCTCGGGCGTCCCACGCGTAGAGGTCGTCGGGGTTGAGCACCATCGCGTCCGCCACCCAACGCTCCGCCAGCTCCCGCTCGCCCAGGTTCGTATAGGCGATGGCAGCGTTGCTACGGGAGTACGGGCCGTTCGGCGACACCTGGAACGAGCGTCGGCGCCACCTCAGCGCTTCGTCGAAGACGTGTAGCGCAGAGTAGGCCGCCGAGATGTTGTTCATCGCGACGCCGTGGCTCGGCGAGAGCTCGACGGCACGCAGGTAAGCCGCGATCGCCCTGCGGTACCAACCCTTCGTCCCGTACGCCAGTCCCAGCGCCTTGTGTCCGTCCGCCAGGCTCGGGTCCAGCTCGACGGATCTCTGGCTGGCCACGATGGCCGAGTCGGTCCACTCATACGCGAAGCCGAACCGAAGTCTGCGCATCGAGTACGCATCGCCCAGGCCTGCCCAGGCGGCCGCGTAGGCCGAATCGAGCTCGATGGCTTGCAGGAACCGCCGAATCGCTTCTTCGTTGCGCTCGTGCGTGTAGTCTCGGTGTGCCTCCCGGCCGCGTACGTAGTAGTCGTAGGCGGTTACGCTGCCAGTCGGCGCGGACGTGATTCGCTGCACTTCCTCCGGAGTGAGCGACGCCTCGAGCGCGTGAGCCACCTCCCTCGCGATCTCGCTCTGGACTCTGAATACGTCGTCCAGCTCGCGGTCGTAGGTGCGCGACCACAGGTGAAGGTCGGCAACGGCGTCGATGAGCTGGGTCACGACGCGGATCCGGTCCCCTTGTCGCCGGACGGTACCCTCGAGAATGGCCCCAACGCGAAGATCCTGGCCGATCTCACGGGCAGTCAGCTCGGTGTCACGGTACTGGAGGACGGACTGTCGCGAGATGAGCGTCAAGCCGTCGACCTCGGACAGGTAGTTCAGGACGTCCTCGTGGATGCCGTCCGCGAAGTAGCTGTCGTTCGGATCCGCGCTCAGGCTCGCGAACGGCAGCACGGCGACCGAGGGGCCTCCACGGACCATAGGCTGACTCGTCCGGGGAACCGGTGCGGCCTGGGCGTCCGGTATCCGCACCAACGCCTCCAGAGGGTTCTCGGGCCCAGGCCCGGTGGCGAATCGCGGGATCGTGATCGCGGCCAGGAAGAAGACAGCGGCGAGCAGCGCGAGCTCAGAGCCGCTGAAGCGCTGCTTCCCCTTCTCCCCGTGGTACCAGGCGAAGATCAGCGCGACGAGGAATCCGAAGCCGAGCAGTACGATGAGGCCCTGCAGCAGCTGATTGGGCCAG
Source organism: Gemmatimonadota bacterium (assembly GCA_039586035.1). GTDB lineage: Bacteria > Gemmatimonadota > Gemmatimonadetes > Longimicrobiales > Gaopeijiaceae > JBDHHQ01. Next base: position 2,218 of record JBDHLD010000218.1, read on the forward strand.
TTGAATCGCTCACCGATGATGTCCAGGACCTGAACGGCCAACCATGCGCCTGCGAGGTAGGCCAGCAACCACTGGACGAGCTTCCGCTCGCGTAGGCGCTGAAGGAGCGAGGCGTCAGGCACGGTCCCTCCCCGTGGCGGCGGATTTCCAAGTCCGTCGCTTCTCGGCGGCGCGACGCGCGGGGGCCGAGCGCCTGCTCATGATGAGCAACTCCTGTCTCGCGGCAGAGGCTCGCCTTCGAGCCCTCCGGGCTCGCGCGAGCGCGAAATCCGTCAGGAGCGTCACTCCTCACCGTTTACGATAGGGAAGGGGCCGCCAGCGACGCGTCGGGCGTTTCCCTGAAAGGTGTGTCGGACGATTCCCCCGGCCCGTCGCGGCGACATCGGGAAGCGGTGTCTCGTGACGCCCTGCTCCTCGAGGGTCGGAGGGCGCACCGATCTCGTGGCGTGCGCTGCGGATCGGTGACCGATAGGGCTGTCCCCCGAGCCACCCAAGCTGTCCCCGGGACGGGACAGCCATCGGCCGCGGAGCGGTCGGGCGCATCCCCTGAAGACCCAATGACGGCAGGCATTTTGCCAGGTTTCAGCCTTCTGGCACGGACTCTGCGAATGGACGAAGCGGGACTGGTCGCCCTTTCGTGGAGGTTGACGTGCGTAGTGTCTTGCCGGTGAGCGTGCCGCTCCTCTTCGCAGTGCTCGTTGCTCCGACCAGCGGGTTGGCCCAGGGGAACCAGTACGGCGACCAGGAGTCCGAGGGTGGGCTCTGGGATGGCGTAGGGGTCGGCATGGCGTACGACGACGGCTACGACCAGGGCTACGACGACGGGTACGCCGACGGCTACGGCGCCTATTCCGCCTACGGCGACTACGGGTACGCCGACCGGTCCTACGGCTACCGGGGCGGGTACTTCAGTCCGTGGCGCTGCGGGCATCGGGGGTACTGGTGGGATGGCTACCGGTATCGATGCCGGTCCTTCTGGGAATTCCACCCGGCCTACTTCGACCCCTATTGGGGCCCGGCTGGCTACTTCGCCCCTGCTACGTTCGGCTACTGGGCGTATCCTGCCTCCTGGCATGGCGGGTGGGTGCAACCCCATTACGGCTTCAGCTTCAACATCAGCTTCGGTTTCTTCGGATTCGGGTTCTCGTTCGGTCACGGGTACGGCTACGGGTACCCCGGAGCCGTGGTCTACGGAGCTCCCTACTACGGTGGTGGCTACTTCTACGGCGGCGGCCATTACTACGGCGGCGGCCGCCACTACTGGAGCGGCCATCACTACGGACATCGGTACGCCTACGGCCACTCCGTTCGCCGGGTGGCGGTGTACTCACCGCTGGCGACGCGATTCAAGGAAAATCCGCGTGGGCGTGCCGGTACCACGACGTTCGCGTCGGCCCGCGGGGGGCGGGTCGCGACAGCGCCGGCGCGAGCCGGCGCCGGTCGGGGCACCGCGCTGGGCTCGTCGGCGGCGCGGGGCCGTGCGACGCGCCCGTCCGCTGGCGC
>JBDHLD010000022.1:0-48709 GCA_039586035.1 Gemmatimonadota bacterium
CGCCGCCGCCGCGGGGTACGTGGCGATCCGGCGTGGAGAGCTGGACTCGGGCGCCGACGCGCTGGCCGACGCCCTGGGGCGCATGGCCGAGGTCGGCGTCGGCGGCTGGGTGCACCAGGTTTTCCGCTTCGAGCACGGCAAGGCCCTGCTCGCCTTGGACCGCCCACAGGAGGCTGCGGGCTACTTCTCGACCTTCAACCACTTCGACGCAGGCGTGCCGGTTCAGTCCTGGCTGTATCTGGGCCACGCCTACGCCGCGATCGGAGACGGCCCGAAAGCTCGGCACCACTACGAGCTGTTCGTGAAGGCGTGGTCGGAATGCGATCCCGAGCTCGTGCCCCTGAGGGACGAGGCGCTGGCGGGCCTGGAAGCATTGTCGCAGGTCGCCGACTGATCAGCCGAAGCGCACCTTGCCCACCACGGTGGGGTCTTCGAGGAGCAAGGGCGTCCGCACGCGAAACGCCTCGGCGTACCGGACGCTCACCAGGCTGCCCACGTATCGGTCCTCGGCGCTGTAGCGGTCGAGCAGCTTCCGCTGATCCCCGCTGAAGACCGACTCGTAGGTGCTCAGGGCGCTCAGCTTCTGGTCATAGGTGGCCGTCACGTCCACGGCGAAGTCGAAGCGCTCCCAGGGTGACTCCATCCGACAGTGGCCGAAGAAGAGCCGCTCGATCTCGTGGGGTGTGCCGGAGGCCAGCGACTCGCCCCCCGGCACCTGGTCCCACTTGGTCAGTCGCGCGTAGAAGACCGCGCCGGTGACGACGTCCGTCACCGCCGCGTGATCGGGGTGGACGCCACACCCCTCCGAGGTAAACACCCACTTCGGCCGGTGTTGCCGGATCAGGCTCGCCACGGCGAGCCGCGCCTCGACGGTGTCCTGGATCATCCGGTCCTGGAAGGGGAGGATTACCCGGTCAGCGCCCAGGATCTCGGCGGCCTGCATGGCTTGGGTACGCCGGACGCCCGGTTCCGCGTGGCGTGCCGGTTCGCCGTCGCAGAGGTCCACGATCAGAAGCGAGTGACCGCGGCCGGCCAGCTTGGCCACCGTGCCGCCCATGAAGACCTCCACGTCGTCCGGGTGGGCGCCGACTGCAAGGACGTCGTAGAAGGTCTTCATGGGCGATCGATCATTCAGTCGCTGCTGCCCGGCGAGAAGCTGAACTGCAGCAGGAACGAGTCCTCGGACAGCTCGGTCGTGACGCTGCTGCTCGGGATCGGTCCGCCCAGTCCCCAAACGGGCCCGGTGATCTCGTTCCCGAACGCCCTGTAGTAGCCTGCGTCGATGGCCAATCCCCTGGCCTGCCAGCCGATGCCCAGCGTCAGGTGGTTCTGCACGATGGCGGGTGCCGGTGCGTTGAAGAACGATTGCGCGTCGGGGATCGGATTGTCGGTGTAGTTGTAGCCACCCCGGAGCGCCCAGCTCGGCGTGGGCTGAAACTGCAGACCGCCGGCGAACACCCAGATGTCGTCCCAGCCGAAGCCCTGAACGGCACCCGTCTGGTCGAACCCCGATTTGTCGAATCCCGCAGTGCTGGAATACGTGATGTAGCGGGCGTCCGCGCTGAGCATCCACCGATCCGGCATCCACGTGACGCCACCGGCGTAGACTGCCGGCACGTCCATCTTGAAGGCCATGGTCCGGTCGGTGCCGAAGGCCTGATCCGGAGGCTGCTGGCCGGCTTGACCCAAGATGTTCGGATTTTCCCACTTGGAGTTGAACTCGAAGTCCTCGAAGGACTGCTTGCTGGTGTAGGCCAATCCCACGTTGAACGTCGGGACGACACGCCAGATCAGCCCGAGCTGGAAGCCATACCCGAAGGCCCCGTCCGCCGCCGTCGCCCGGGAGTAGAAGGGGTCGGGCTCCGTGGGGTTGGAGATGGCCGGGGACGCGGCCGGGAACGGATCCACGGCCAGTTGGGCCCAGTCCATGTTGAACGCGGCGCCCAACGAGATCTGTTCACTGGGCTTCCATGCCACCGGCACCACGAACTTCATCAGCTGGAAAGAGCTGAAGATCTGACCGAAGCCCTGTGGACGCGGGGCTTGGATCGGATTCAGGTTGTTCTGGGGATAGTCGACACCGAACCCGCCGACGCCCAGGCCTGCCAGACCCAGCGTCACCTTTTCGCTGACCTGCACGGAGAACCCGAAGTTCGGGATCGGCGTGAAGGCGCTCTCGCTCAGCGTGGATCCGCTGAAGCTGCTTCCGTCCGGCATCGGAACGGTGCTGGAGAGCGTACGATCGGGCTTGAACAGCTCGAACCCCAGCGTGAAGCGGACTCCCTCGATGGTCGTCAGCCCGGCCGGGTTCAGGTACATGCTCCCCATCAGGTCCCCCGGCGCGGCAACACCGGCGCCACCCATGGCGGAGTTGATGGCACCCACCCCGTGGAGGAAGTGCCCGTCCGTTGCGGATACGGGGGCCGCGAGGGCGAATACGAGGGCGATCGAGCCCAGGGCTCGACTCAAACTGCTATGTGACACGGCAACCTCCCGTCACAGGGCCCGATCGGGCCGGTGGTCAGTTGCTCCTGAAGAACCTCTTCAGGATCTCTTCGATGGTGGGGTCCATCGCGGGACCGTCAGCGGTTTCGGATCGAGCCGGGACGGACCCCCCAGGGAAGGCCTCCCGATACGTGGGCAACAGATGTGCTGCGTGGGCTTCGAGGAGCATCTCGCCGCAACGGGTCGCGGCCTCATCGCTGGCTCGGGCGGCCTGAAGGCGGTCATCGAACTGGGCCTCGACCTCCGCGAAGGCCCGCCGGACCACGGGGAAGCAGAGCTCCCGCACGACGCCTGAGAGGGCCCGGTCGGGGGAGGTCTCCCATCCCGCGACGCCGACTGCCACGATGTTGTCCGCCGAGTTGGCGGGATCGCCCTGGAAGAAGCGTCCCTCGCGACCGAGCGTCGGCGACACGATGGCGATGCCGTACTCGAGGTGCTGCTGCGTCAGGTAGTCGGCTAGGTAGGGCGCGTAAGCTTCGTCCCAGCGTGCGCGCAGGCGGGCCAACGACGCGTCCCGTGCAGCCGCGTCTTCGTCCAACGCGGATCGGAGGTAGAGAGTCCAGTCATCACGCAGCGCCGCCACGAATTCGCCCAGGATCTCGCGCTGGTCTCTTTCGGTGAGAACAGTGGCGACTGCGGTGGTGCCGAACCTGCTCCCGGTGCTGGGGGCGTCCGGGATCCCCGAGGGAGACTCGGCGATGGCCTCCAGCGCGTCGAGGGTCTCAGCTCGGCCGACACCCGCGAAGTACACCGGCACGAAATGCAGGACCTCGAAGGCCGGGTCCGCCTCGAACATGATGCGCAGCCCGTCAGCGTCCCGGTCGAGCAGCGTTTGCCCCACGCCTTGGGCGACCTTGTGACCCCGTACACCGCTCGCGTAGGCGGCGTCGTACAGCGGGACGGAGTCGAAGCCCATGAAGCCCACCTGGGCGAGGCCTCCGAACCAGAGGTCGGCGAAGTCGGAGCTCACCAGGCTCCACTGGACGCTCGGTCCGTCGGTCGCGTCTTGGGCGGGCAGAGGCGGCACCGCCGCGAGCGTTATGACCAGGCAGGCGAGGCCCACCGTAAGAGTCCTCATATCGATCCGAGTCGGCGTCGACTCGCTGTATCCGCGCCCGCCGGTGTAGCCGATCGACCGACCGAAGTGCCGGGAAGACCGGGGGGGGCTCCGGATCCGGCCAATAATCTACCAGACGATCATATAGGAATCTGTAGGGGAAAACCCAGACGTGTTGAGGGGAATTGCCGCGCTTGGACGGTGGTGATACAGGTCGGATCGGAGGGGGGCAGGCCGTCGTGAGTCTCTGAGGGGGCGGCCGAACGAGCGTCAGAGAGTCGCTCGCGGTCGAGGGCGGGCGTCCCTCACGAGGTGGCGCCCGAGGGTCCGTCTACGGCCGGTGCGTCAGTCTCGCCACCGGGTCGAAACGTAAGGGGGGGGCAAGCCAGCGTGGAGCGTCAGTCGGTATCGGGGATGATCATGAGCCGGTCACCGGCCAGGGTGGCCGGGTCGAAGCCGCCCCGGACGGTCGTGATGCGACGGCCTCCGCGGAACACCGTGACCTCGACCCGGACGGGCCCCGGGTCTGGGCCCAGGCCGAAGTGGACCGGGCGGGCGCTCTGTGAGCAGTAGCCACCCCCCGTATCGACCAGGCGGGTGCCCAGTAGCCGCCCACTGGCCACGTCGTACAGGCGGACCTCGGCGCCCGCGTAGAGCCAGCGGCCCTCGGCGTCGACCACCGCCACCTGGAAGGATCCACCCGCCTCGGGGGGCAGGTCGTTCCGATAGAGGGTGTGGGTGCCGACCGCGTTGTTGTTGGCGAGCGCCAGGTCCAGGTCGCCGTCCGCGTCGAAGTCGGCCCAGCTCACGCCGTGGCTCGCGCCCTTCTCCAGGAAGCCAGGGAGGGTGGCGTCTTCGAAGGGTGCGGGGGTGCCCGAGGCGGCGGCAGCCGCCGTGCCCGACCGCGGATCGAATCCCTCACCGGCCACGTTGCGGAAGAGGTTGTCCGGCACCTCCGCCACGGTGCTCAGGTACGCGGCCACGAAGAGGTCGGGCCATCCATCGTTGTCGGCGTCCCCCCAGGCGGCCGTGGTGGAGTGGTGGTCGGGGGACAGCACGGTGCCCGGGGCCACGTTGACGAAGGTCCCGTCGCCCTGGTTTTGCCAGAGCACGTCCGGCCCGTAGGTGGCGATGAACAGATCCAGGTCGCCGTCGTTGTCGTAGTCGGTCACGGCCGGTCCCACGCTGCCGTACTCCTCGCCGCGGTCAGGCCAGTCCATCCCCAGATCGGGGGCGACGTCGGTGAAGGTGCCGTCGCCGTTGTTCCGGAAGAACGCGTCGGCGTCGCCGTTTTGGTTGGAAACGTGGTGGTCGAGGTCACCATCCATGTCCATGTCGAACCAGGCCACGCCCACGGTGCGGCGTGGGTCGCCGATGCCGGCCTCTTCGGTCACGTCGGTGAAGCGGGACCCGTCGTTCCGCCAGAGTCGGTTGGGCGCGTCCCGAAATGCTACGAACAGATCCAGGTCGCCGTCCTGGTCATAGTCGATGAACGCGGGCTGGCGGGTGGTGGCCTGGGCGTCCAACCCCCACTCGGCCGCCACGTCGGTGAACGCCGCGCCATCGCCCTCGTTTCGGTACAGGCGGTTGGGCTTCTCCTCGCGGGCCGGGTAGCCGACGAAGAGGTCCAGGTGGCCATCGCCGTTGAAGTCCCCCCACGCGGCCGCCCGTGTCTCGAGCGGGTCCGCAAGCCCCAGCTCGGGGGCAACGTCGACGAACGTGCCGCCGTCGTTCCGGTAAAGCCGGTCGGGCGCCCCGCGGAAGCCCACGAACAGGTCCAGATCCCCGTCGTTGTCGTAGTCGGCCCAAGCGTTGGGCTGGGCCCCGGGATCGGAGAACAGCTCGGGCTGGACGGCGGTGAAGCGGAAGGGTGTGGGCGTTTCCGCGGAAACGCCGGGGCCGTCCCGGTCGGTCGTGGCCCGATCCGGCGGAGAGCACCCGACGAGCAGCGTGAGCACCACGCTGGTTCCCAGGCAGAAAGATGCCGGACGGTGGCGACCGTCCACACTCCACGGCCTGGTGAGCCACCGGCGAGGGATCTCGTGCCTCGGGGTCCGCATGTCAGCCCTCCGTCACCGTGTCCAGGCGCTGCTGAGCTGCCCTGACCCGGGGCTGCAGCTCCGGATCCGCATCGGCCCACAGGTCCACGAAGCGGGAGCAGTACTGGGCGGCCGCCGTGGCCTCGCCGTGCTGTGCGTGAAGGTGGCAAAGGCGCTCGTAGGTAGCGGGCCACTCCATGGCGTTGGCCATGAAGAACACGTCGACCCCGTCGGCTCTCTGCTCCCAGCCGGCGATGGCATCGTCCGGGGTCCCCACGTCCTCGATCACCATGGCCCGCTCGAACTGCCAGCAGTTCACGCACCCCAGATCCTGTCTACCCTGGTCCACCAGCTCCAGCCCGCTGGCGGCGTCCCCGCGACGCCAAGCCAGCAATCCCTCGGCTATGAGTCGGATCGCTCGATCGTCGTCGGTCTGGTAGTCCACCGGGATGGTGGCTTCCCACTCCTCGAGAAGCGCTTCAGCCCGGTCGGGGTCGTTTGCCAGCGAGGCCCACGCCGACAGGATCAAGTACGGGCGCGCCACCGGTGGGACTTCTTCGAACAAGTCCTCAGCGTCATCGATCATCCGAATGGAACGGGCTGGCTCCATGTCCAGATAGGTGTAGAGAGCGGCCTGCGAGATGACCTGGAAGAACTCGGCAGTGGGGCCTTGTTCTGCGGCCGCACGGATGGCGTCGTCCAGGTGGTCGGATGCGTCGCGAACGCGTCCGTGGAACATGTCGGTGGCCGCGAGGCGGCGATGGGCGGACGTTTGCCAGCGCGCCGTCGCGTTGGGATCACGGGCGAGATCCGCCGCCACGCTGTCGGCAGCGTCGAAATCGCCGCCGAAGAAGTGGACCCAGTAGCGGTAGGCCGGCGCCGCCATGTCGTCGGGATACCGGGTCTCGTATCGGGCCTGGGCCTCTCGGGCTTCGTCGATCCGCCTCACCTTGAGGAGCACCCGCACGAGGTTCTGGTTCGACGTGTTGGATTCGCCCGGTCCGTTGTTCGCCCTGCGATACAGCTCGATGGCCGCTTCGTCGTCCACCCCGATGTACTCGTTGGCCAGGTTGTTGAGTGCGGACTGATCGTCGGGATGGGAGCGGAGAACGGCGCGGTAAGCCTGGATGCTAGCTTCCCGGTCGCCGGTGACCTGATCGTGGTAGAACGCCTCCGCCAGGTACCGTTCCCGATCCGACAGTCGGGAGCTGAGCTGGTACGCCCTGGTGGCGGCGTCGATCATCCGCTCAGGATCCAGGCGGTTGTTGGAGTAGATGACGGCGATGCGCCGGTACGCCATCGCGAACTCGGGATCGAGCTCCACGGCGTCCTCGAGCAGCGACATGGCGGCTCGATCGTCACCCTGCTCCGTGAGCTGCTCGGCCTCGGTGAACTTCCGGAGCGCCTCCAACGAGCTCGTGGTCACGTTCTCGAGGGGCGCGCCGGCGCGAATCGACCGCAGGGATTCTCCGGCTCGTTCCCGGATGTCCTGGGATAGGGCATCGATGGCTTCCACCACGCTGCCATCGTCCTCCGCGACCACGCGGAAGGCGGCGAGGGAGCGGCCATCCTCCGTGGCCCGCACCGTAGCGCTCAGCACGTACTCGGTTCCCGCCGATCGCACCTCTCCCTCGATGATCGCACCGAGCCCTTCTCGCACGGCGATCTCCCGGGCGACCTCGGCGTTGACCGGCTCGGACGGATCCCGCCCCATGCGCGTCAGGACGTCTTGAACCGCCAGCGGCTCGATCAGCGTGATGACGGGGGATTCGACCAGGTCCACCCGCAGTGTCGAGGTGACCAGCTCACCCATCAGCGGGTCGGCGGTGCCATTGTCGAACTCGGCCAGGATGATGGGGTCATTCTCCTCGATGACCCCTTGAGCCACGAGGTTGCCGACGGGCCCCACTCCCGTGGCCCACATGAACCAGTACGAGGTCACGAGGACGCCCAGGCCGGCAAAGGCAAGGATCCCCCCAACGATGGCGTTCCGCCAGGTGAAGAGCCGAGCCAGCCGTGGGGGGCGTGTGCTGGGTCGATCCAGCGAACCCGTGCCCGCGGCCAGGTTGAACGGGGAGGGCGCGCTGGCCGGTTCAACCGGGTGGGGATCCTGGCCTACGGGGCCAGCGTCGCCCGCTGAGGGTCGGGCCTCGGAGGCTGACGCCGCTCCGTCCCCAGCGCCGCTCGCCACCCTATCGGTCTGCGTCGACGTGTCGCCCGCGGTGCCGCTGCCCACACCTTCCTGGACGAAAGCTGTGGCCATGACGATGGGGAGCCCGATCAACAAGAGCACCAACGCGAACGGCGGCACCCAGTCCGGCAACCCCGCGCTCTCGGTCAGGGTCTCTACGACCTGGATGACGACCCAGGACACGGCCAGGTAGATGCCCAGAACCTGCCAGAGCGATCGGCGGTGGACTTCGTGGATGAGGTCCTTCATGCCTGCCACCCTCGCCCTTTCTCGGCCTTGGGCCTCATCTCAGTCGGACACCGAGTCACGCAGGGTGGCTGCCCGGCTCTCTGCGGCCCGCACCGCTCCCTGGAGCTCGGGATCCGGATCACTCCAGAACGACGCGAAACGCTCGTAGTAGTCCGCTGCCCTGGCCGCGTCGCCTTTCTCGTCGTACAAGCGCGCCAAGCGCTCCAGCGCCACTGGCACGAAGACCGCCCGCCACCCGTAGCCGGAGAACTCGGGCTGCGTCAGCCACGCCTCATAGCTAGCGATGGCACGGTCCATTTGCCCGAGCCCGGCCTGCACCGGCGCGAGCACGTCGAGGAAGCAGGGTCCGCACGTCTCGATGCGCCGGTACTCCTCGAGAAGAGCCGCGGCCTCGTCGAGGCTTCCCTCCGCGGCGGCGATGTTGGCCCGTGCGGTCAGCAACCTATTGCGGTGCCCCACGCTCTGCGCGTCGGCAGGGAGCTCGATCTCCAATTCGTCCAGGAGCGCCCGCCCCCGTGCAGGGTCTCCGGCCCGGGAGAGCGTCGCGATCAGGCCGAAGTAGGGGCGATTGAGGGGCGGGATGTCGGCCAGCGGGAACTCCTCCTCGAAACGGCGAACCTCGGCCAACGCACGGTCCGGCCGGCTACGGATCCACAGCTCGAGTCCAACCAGGCCCCGGACGAAGCGGAACCCCCAGTCGGGTCGGCCCTTCTCCATCGCTCGCCGAAATCCGTCTCTCCAAAGGGCTTCGGCCTGGCCGACGCGGCCCCGACCCATCTCGAACGCACCGCGGTCCGCTATCGTGCTGAAGACCACCTGATCGAACGCCGGGTACGCTGCCACCGCCGAGTCCGCCACGGCCTCGGCCTCGTCCCAGCGGAACTCGTGCGCCAGAAGGGCGAGCTCATGGCCGAAGTGGGCTGGGCTCGATGGAAAACGGTCCATCCAGCGCTCCAGCGCACTCCACGCCTCTTCGATCTTGCCCTGATTGAACAGACTGACGACCAGATTGAAGTGGGCGCTGTATGTCTCGGCCGGTCCGTTCACGGCCCGCGTCAGCAGAGCCTCGGCCCGCTCCATCTCCCACCTGTCGACGTTGTAGATGATCGCCAGGTTGTTGAGCGCCGTCGGATCGTCCGGGTTCTTGTCGAGGACGCGCTCGTAGGCCCGGATCGATTCGTCCAGGTCGTCCGTCACGTCGTAATGGAACTGGGCGACGGCCAGGTTTCGTTCTCTCTCGGTGAGTCGATCACGGTTCTCGTATGCCCGGGTCAGGGCGTCGAACTGCCGATCGCGGTCCACGTTCATGTTGCCGAGCGAGACGCCGATGGCTCGCCAGGCCATGGCGAAGGCCGAGTCCAGGGCGACGGCCTGGTCCAGAAGATCCAGGGCTTCCTCGTACTCTCCCCGGTCCTGGAGCCCTCGAGCCTCGGCATAGAGGCGAAGCGCGTCGAGCGACGAGGTCGTGACCTGCTCGAGCGGGGCTCCGGCCCGGATCTCCCGCAGCGACTCGCCGGCTCGCTCACGCAGGCGTTCGGAGAGCTTGTCGATGGCGCCGAGGAGCTCGTCGCCGGTCTTGGCGGTCTCGCGAAAGGCCGCCAGGTCAGCGCCCGTCTCGGCCTCGACGAGCGTCGCGGTGAGGACGAAGCTGCCGGCGACCTCGGCCACCTCACCCTCGACCAGGGCCTTGATTCCGTCTCGGACGGCGGCTTCCCGGGCCAGCTGGGGGGTCAGCGCCACGTCGGGGTCCCGCCCCATGCGCCGGAGGATCTGGCCCACGTAGTCCCGGTCCACGAGCGTGATCACGGGGGATTCCACCAGATCCACCCGGAAGGCGTCCGTGACCACGCTGCCGAGCACGTCGTCGGAAGTGGAGTTCACGAAGTCGGCCAGGATGACCTGCTCACGGTCCTCCAGGACACCCTGGGCCACGAGATTGCCCACCGGCCCGAAGCCGGTCGCCCACATGAACCAGTACGAAGCGATCAGCACGCCGAGACCCGCGAAGGCCAGGACCCCGCCCGCGATGGCGTTCCGCCATGTGAGAAGGCGTCGAAACGTGGACGGCCGCGTGCTCGGACGATCCAGCGACCCGGTGCCGGGCGCCAGGTTGGCCGGCGCGGTGTCGGATGCCGCGGGTCCGCGGGCAACGGGCTCCGCCGCCGGGCCGTCGACCGTGATCCGGGAGTCCGCCCGCACCGCGCCCGTGGCTCCCGTGTCCTGGGCGTCCGGGGCGCCGTTGGTGCCTCCGCCCATCCCCTCTTGGACGAACGCCGTGGCCATGACGATCGGCAGGCCGATCAGGAGCAACACCAAGGCCCCGGGTGGGACCCAGTCGGGCAGGCCGGCGCTTTCAGTCAGGGTCTCGACGACCTGTATGACCACCCAGGACACCGCCAGGTAGATGCCCAGGACCTGCCAGAGGGAACGGCGGTGGACTTCGTGGATGAGGTTCTTGATGGGAGACATTCCGCGGCCGGGGGGGGACGGGAGCGGGTTCGGCCGGTTGTGGCGCACCCTTGGTCAGGCGATCGACAAGGAAGATGGGGCAGGACCCCTTGGTTCAACAAGCGTCTTGGGCACGTTGCCTCCTCGGCGAGCCCGTTCCACGTTGAGGTGTGAGCCCACGCTCGGCCCCCATCCGCGGTGGCGTAGCGCACCCAGGTCGCAGGCGGGTCCTGACACGTCGCCGCAACAAGGTCCCGAAAAGGAGGATTCCGTGAATCAGACCGCGCACTTCGTCGCTTTCGGCCTGGCTGCTGCGGCCCTCACGGCCTGCGCGCCTCCCCTGGCCGATGCCGCCCAGGAGTCCGATGCCCCCGACGTGGTCTATCACAACGGCAAGGTGTTCACCGGCAACGACGCCTTCGACCTGGCCGAAGCCGTGGCGGTGAAGGACGGACGGATCGTGGCCGTCGGGCCTGATGACCAGGTCCTGGCCATGGCGACGGGGGCCACCCGCCGGGTAGATCTCGAGGGCAACACGATGCTGCCCGGCTTCTTCGACAACCACGTCCACGTCGGAGCCGGCGGCGGCGAGCTCATGGAGTGGAAGGGCGGCCTCATTTCGGCCGTGCCCGACTGGCTCCGCGGGATCACGACCAACGACGAGCTGAGGGCCGCGATCCGCCAGCATGCCGCCGGCCTCGGCGCCGGGGAGTGGGTCCGAGGCTCGCTGAGCCGAGAGGTGTGGCCGAACCAGACGCTGCCGACGCGCTGGGATCTGGACGAAGGCACCACGGACCACCCGATCTACCTGACTCGAGGACCCCACACGTCCATTCTCAACTCCAGGGCCCTGGAGATGGCGGGGATCACCCGGGACACCGAGTTCATCGGAGGCGGAGAGGTCGGCAAGGACGAGCGGGGTGAGCCCGACGGCCGCCTGTACGACGCGGCGCGGCGCCTGGTGGCGGATGTGCTCCCGCCCACGCGTCGCGGTCCCATCGCGGACGACACCGCCATCGAGAACATGCGGCGCCGCATGCTCCAGTTCGCCAGCTCCGGGGTGAGCAGCGTGAACGTGGCCAGCGTCCGCCCCGACCAGCTCCGCCTGTTCCAGGCGCTGTACGACCGGTATGGCGACGAGCTGCCCAGGGCCACCGTCCAACTCCGCCTCAGCCCGGGCTACGACACCTTCGACGATCTGGAGGAAGGCGCCCGCGTCGCGATCCGGGAGATGGAGTCGCTGGGCTTCGTCACGGGTTTCGGTGACGATCGGCTCCGGTTGGGGGCCATCAAGATGAGCATCGACGGCGGCCTCAGCGCACCGGTCTTCTGGTCGCTGGAGCCGTACGAGAGCCGGCCGGACTTCACGGGTGTGATCCGCATCCCGGCCGAGGCGTTCTACCCGGTGGCCAGGCGCGCCCACGAGCTGGGGTGGCAGCTCGGCATCCACACGATGGGGGATGGTGCGGTGGTAATGGTGGTGGACGAGATCGAGCGTATCCTCGAGGAGATGCCCCGCGACAATCACCGCCACTACCTCCACCACGTCGCGGTGAAGCCGCCGCAGGAGACCATCGAGAAGATGGCCCGCCTGGGCATGGGCGTGGCGAGTCAGCCCGTCTTCACGGTGGGTCTGGGCTCGTTCGCGGTGGAGGCTCTCGCAGGCGAGCGCGAGGCCACCATGAACCCCACCAGGTCACTCCTCGACGCGGGCGTGTGGGTGAGCTGGGGCTCCGACGGCGCGCCCCACGGTCCCCGAGTGGCGCTTTGGACAGGAATCACCCGCAAGGGGTGGGACGACGCCGTCTACGGACCCGAAGAGGCCGTGAGCCGCGAAGAGGCCATCCGCCTTCACACCTGGGCGCCGGCCTACCAGACGTTCTCGGAAGACGTGAAAGGCACCATAGAGGTGGGCAAGCATGCGGACTTCGTGGTGCTGGGCGAGGACGTCCTCACCATGGACGAAGACCGTATCCGCTACGTGCCGATCCTGAGCACGATCGTCGGCGGGAGGGAAATCTGGTCCGCGGCCGGTGCCGCGACGGATCAGTAGCCCGGAAGGCGGGACCGAGGACCTGGATTTCGCGCCCGGTCCCGGGTCACCGTCGCGTACCGGGGTTCCTGCCCTCGCCAGGCACAGCGGTCCTCAGAGCCTGCCGTGGGCTGGGGCGGCGATCGAAAGCGAATGCCCCGGATGACCAACAGGGTCACCCGGGGCTGGACGCCCGGCTCCAGGGGGGCGGGGAGATGGAGCCGGGTCCTACACGTGCTCGCCAGACGGCGCCGGAGTCGTCAGTTCGCGTCTGCCACCTGCGGGTCGCGCTTCCACTTCTCGAACCACTCCCTCAGGAAGAGCTGCGTCCGTAGGAAGTTGGACGGGGTGCGGCTCGTGCCATGCCACTCGTTCTTGAAGCGCACCATCACGCTGGGCACCTTCAGCAGCTTGAGCGCTTGATAGTACTCCTCGGTCTGGGGCATGGGCGTTCTCAGGTCCATGACCCCGGTCATGAGCATGGTGGGCGTCTTCACGTTGCCCACGTACATGAGGGGTGATCGGCGAAGGTGCTCCGACGGATCCTCCCAGGGAAGATGCTCGAAGTTGCGGTACCAGCTGGCGCCGTCGGTGGTCCCCACGAACGAGAGCCAGTTGGTGACCGGGCAGTTGGCCGAAGCCGCGGCGAACCGGTCGGTGTGCCCGACGACCCACGACGTGAGCACGCCCCCGCCGGAGCACCCGTAGACGAACATGTTCTGCTCGTCTACATAGCCCTTCTCGATCACCGCGTCGACGCCGTTCATCAGGTCGTCGAAGTCCTTGCCCGGATACGCGTTCTTGATGGCGTTCCCGAACGGGCTTCCGTATCCGGAGCTGCCCCTCGGATTCGTGTAGAGCACCACGTACCCGTTGGCGGCGTGGTTCTGCCAGTCGAACCGGAAGCCCACGTTGTACATGCCGTGCGGTCCTCCGTGGATGGCCAGCATCATGGGGTAGCGCTTGCCCGGATCGAAGTCCGGCGGCTTGATGATCCAGCCCTGGACGTCATAGTCGTCCACCGACTTGTACCAGATCTCCTCCACCTCGCCCAGCGTTACGCCCGCCAGGACGTCGTCGTTCACCTGGGTCAGCTCAGCCACCCGGTCCGGCGAGCTCACGGTGAGGGAGATCACGTCACCGGGCTCGTGGTAGCTCGAGCGCGTCCCCACCATGGTGCGTCCGTCCCCGTCGATGCTCGTGAACCGGAGCATGTGGTTGCCCTCGGTGACCGGCCTCGCCTCGCCGCTCACGGGCGCGAACCACACGTTGGCGGTGCCCTTCATGGCGCTGTTGAAGTAGACGCCGCTCCCGTCCGGCGCCCAGGTGACGTTGCCCAGTCCCCGCCCCAGCTCGCCCGCGATCCGCCTCGGATTCGAGCCGTCCCGGTTCATGACGTACAGGCCGGTCTCGACGTACGTGTCATCGCTCCAGTCGGTGCCCTGGTAGGCGATCAAGTCGCCGTCGGGCGAGGGTACCGGGTCACCGTCCGGCCCATGCCGCGTGGTGACCTGTCGAATGCTGCCGCTGCTCACGTCCACGGCGTAGATCTCGGACTCCCGCCATTCGTACTCCGCGTCTTCGATGCGCAGCGACGTGAAGTAGAGCTCGGCGCCGTCGGGCGACCACGCCGGATCCCGGTGGTTCCAGTCCCCGTCCGTCAGCTGCCGCGGCGTGCCCCCTTCCGCGGGCACGACGAACAGGTGCGTGTAGCCGTCGTCGGTGTAACCAATGCGGTCCCGTCGGTACGAGAGTCGGTCCACGACCTTGGGGTCCCCCGTCCACTTCGCGCCCGCGGGCGGGTCGGGCAGCTCCACCTCCCAGACCGGCTCGCTCTCGACCATCATGGTGAACGAGATGCTGTTGCCGTCCGGTGACCAGGCGATATTCGACGGCCCGTGCTCGAGGCGGGTGATCTGCGTCGTGGCGCCCTCGGCGTCCATCCAGCGGACGAAGATCTCTGATCCCTCCGGGGCGGCCCGGTCGGTGAAGGCGATGCGCGTACCGTCGGGCGACCACCGCGGCGAGGCGCCCTCCACCAGAAACCGATTCCGGGTGCCGTCGGCGTTCATGATCCAAAGCGACGATTCCCGTCGATCGTTGATCTTGTCCACCCACGAGCGTGTGTAGACGATCTGCGTGCCGTCGGGTGAGATCTGTGGCTCCGAGACCCACTCCCAGTCCAGATAGGTTTCCAGGTCGAGGGTCCTCATGCCGTCCTGGGAGGCGACCGGAGTGGCGAGCCCGAGCGAGAAGATCGCCGCGGCGAGCGCAATCGTCCACGGCGCGCCCGTCCGGGTCGGGGTGCGGAGAAACCGAGCCATACTTGTCTCCTGGGCCCACGAAGGGCCCGCGTTGGTGTACGATCCCCTCCCCACCCATGGGCCAGCATTCATAAGACACGCGACTGCCAGCGAATGCTAGAGGGCGCCCGGGAGCTGTCGGCCGGTCAGTGCGGCGGCACGCGCTCACCCTCACTCATCGTTCCATCGGCCGCAGCTCTTTCCACCGCTCGATGAAGGCGACGGCTGCATCGACCGAGACCTCGGTCTCGATGCGGCCCTGCTCGACGGTGGCGTCGGCCGGGTCGCGCACGCCCCACACGCCGGTGGTGGACATGTCGGCGGCGGACGTTCCCTTCCCGGTCTCGGTCGCCTTGAGCCCCTCTGCCAGGAAAACCGTCAGCGCCGTGGGATCGCCGCCCAGGACTTCCGGCATCATGGCCTCGAGGTGGGCGGGTAGGCTGAGCTGGGCCGCGACCCCTGCGTCCAGATCCACGAGCGACGGGGCCAGGTAGAGCGCCCGGGACGTCTCGCTCACACCCCCGTGACGATCGAAGAGAGGCGGCGCCTCGATGGTGGCCAGACGATCCCGGTCTCTGAAGGGCGCCGCCGCGGCCCCCAGATCCACGGCGATCCCCGGTGTCTCCTGGTTGATCCGATCGACCACGAAGGTGGTGATCGCCCGGTTTCCACCGTGGGCGTTCAGGATCAGAAAACGCTTGAATCCGTGGCGGATGAGGCTCTCGGCGGCCTCCACGATGACCGCCTGGATCGTCTCGGACGAGAGCGTGATCGTCCCGGGAAACTCCATGTGGTACGGCGACTGACCGGGATAGAGGATGGGTGCGACGAGGACGTCGGTCTGCTGCGCGATGAGCTTGGCTCGCTCCACCCCGCCGAAGTAGTCCGTACCGACGGGCAGGTGGAGGCCGTGCTGCTCCAGCGAGGTCACGGGGATGATCACCATGTCGCTCCGCGTCAGCAGGTCGCGGACCTCGGGAACGGTCATGTGCGGCAGGAAGTTCTTCACCTTCTCCTGCGACCAGACCGGCGAGGTCTGGGCGGCCGCGGTGACCGGGGCGAAGAGCGTGGCCGCGAGGGTCAAAATCACCGGCGCCATGACTCGGGCCATGGCGACGACGGGCTTGGCGCGCCCAGAGGGCCGAGCGTCCACGATGGCCGGCTCGGGCCGCTGGCGGCGCCGAGCGGGGGCTTGGCGGAGGGATGGCATCAGGGTCTCTCCCGGAGACGAGTCGGATCCTTCGATTCGACCTGACCGACGGCCGCATCGACGACCACTCACCGTGTCCCCGTTCGGCCGGCGCGGCAAGCGGACCCTGGATCGTCGATCAGCGCGGGGAGCCCGACTCGCCAGGCCCCGCCTTCCGAGGCCCGAGCCGCTCCGCTCTGCCCTTCGCGAGCCAGAACCGGCCTCGCTGGCCCCTGCGGAGCCCCGATCGCCTGCCTCAGGCCTTCCGGCCCGAGGAGACGAAGATGCCCAGGCGAGCGGTGAACCCGCCCGCTTCGCTCACCCGCGCCGCCGCCTCGATCCAGGCGAGCGCCTGGTCCGGGGTTACGAGACCCTCGCGGCTGGCGCCTTCCACGAAGTCCCTGACGCGGAAGAGCCGGTCGGCGGTCGGGAGGTCCTCGGCCACCAGGCGATGTCTGGCCACGCTGACCTCGCTCATCCCAGCCTGCTCGAGCAGGCCGCCGACCGCGCTGCCGATCCATCCGGCCGCGATCGAGTCACAGGCGTAACGGCCGAGCACAGCGCCCACCTCCGGCAGGGGAGCGGTGACGGTGAAGGTCCGCCAATCCGGCTCGGCGATGGCCACGCGACCGCCCGCGCGGATCACGCGGACCATCTCGGTCACCGCGCGCTCGGGGCCCTCGACGTGTTGGAGCACCTTGTCGCTGCGACAGCCGTCGAAGTGTCCGTCCGAGAAGGGCAGCCGGCGTGCATCGCCCACGACCCCGCTGACCGGACTGCCGCGCTCGACGCGGTCCAACGTCCGGGCGACCATGGCTCGGCTGTAGTCGAAGGCCATCACGCGCCCCCCTGGCCCCACGCGGCTGGCAAGCTGGAGCACGTCATCGCCCAGCCCGCAGCCAACGTCCAGGATCCTGTCGTTCTCGCATGGATCGAGAAGGTCCAGCACCGCGGCCTTGTACGCCAACACGGTGGGTAGGTCCGCCACGCCGTCCAGGTAGGCGGCCAGCGCCTCCGGATCCGAGGAGTGGTCTACGTCACTGAACTGGCAGGGCACCTCGTAGACGTCGAGCCAGCGGGGGTCGGCGAGCACCACCGACGTCTCCACCTGGCGGTCGGGGATCGACCAGTAGCGACGCAGCAGCCGCCTCCGATCGTCGGCCGAGAGCAGCCTGAACCCGTGGCGCTCGTAGAATCCGATGGCCCACGCGGCGGCCGCCCACGTCCCGACCAGGACAGGGCGATCGCACCCGGCAAGGAGATGCTCCAGGAGTTGGCTGCCGATGCCCTTGCCTTGATGGGTCGAGCGGACGTAGGCGTGGCGGATCAGCGTGACGTCCTCGACGTCCTGGACGCCCATGACGCCGAGCAGCTCCCCATCCGCAACGAACGTGCTGAAGCGCACGCCACGGGCGATCTCGGCCGCGAGCTCGTCCCGGGTCATGTACGGTTCGTGCCAGCGGTCGGCGGGGATCACGCCCCGGTAGGCTTCCGCACCGTCGTTGATCACGGCGTGGATCTGGTCGAGCTCAGCGGCGGAGCAGGGGCGGATCATGATCCTTCGGCTCGCATGCTTGCGGGTGCGCACCGCCTCACGACGGTCGTGCTCGCCCCCCGGGTCCCCGTGCGCGGTCCTGGTCCAGCCGTCGATGCCCCGGTATGGGGCGCGGGCCGCGGGGGTGTCCGCACACGCCTGGAGTGACGGAGGGCCTTCACCCGATTGTCGGTGACGGCCCGCGCTTCGTCCAGGTCCGACGGGGTGGTCGGCCCGGTCGGGCGCTCCGCCGCCAGAGGTGGTCAGCTCCGTCGGGCCCTCCGCCGCCACCATCGCGACGACCCGGTACGGTGGAAGCGGCGTTTCCGCCTGATCGACCGTCATGGGTCGGGCGAGAGCGCCGCGCCGCCCGGTCGCCCCTCAGTCCTCCCGGAGGGCGACCATGGGGTCGACGCGCGAAGCCCGCACTGCCGGGATCAGGCTCGCCAGGAGTGAGACCAGCAGCACCGCGCCCACCGTAGCCGCCAGAGCCCACGGGTCCGTGGCCTCTACGCGGAAGAGTTGCGCTTCCAGGCCCTGGCCCATCACGACAGCGCCCAGCAACCCGACCGTGATTCCCGTCAGCGCCAGGCGCGCGCCGCTCCAGACGACATCGGCCGTGAGCGAGCTCGCCACGGCGCCGAAGGCCAGGCGAATGCCCAGCTCGCGGGTCCGCTGCCGAACGGCGTACGACAGCACTCCGTACAGCCCCACGGCCGACAGCAACAGTGCGACGCCCGCGAACACCTCCATCAGGGTCAGGAAGAACCGGGACGCGGCCAGTCGTTCCGAGACGAAGCCGGTCATGGGCATCATGTCGGACGGGAACCCCGGGTCGACGCGGCGGATGGCCGACATCAGCGCCGGGCCCATGCGACTCGGATCCCCGGCTACGCGCGCGACCACCGAGACTTCGTGGCTCTGGTAGAAGACGCGGGGAAAGTACATGGTGGGCTGGGTGTCCCGGTGGTCCCACTGCGGCACGTGCTCCACGACGCCTACGACCCGCGCCTGCAGCGTATCGCCTTCCATCCCACGCACCCAGAAGTGGTCGCCCACCGGATCGCGGGCGCCCCACTCCCGCTCGGCCAATCGCCGGTCCAGGATGACCACCGGCACCTCGTAATCCTCGTCTGCCGAGGTGAAGCCACGCCCCAGGAGCAGCTCGATGCCCATGGCGTCGAAGTAGGACGGGGACACGGTCCGGAAGTAGACCTCCGTCCAGCCAGCCGGATCGGTGTGCTCGCCCTCCATCGCGTATTCGGCGCTCCGATCGTAGACGCCGTTCATGGGCAGTGGAAACACGATCCCGGCTGCCTGAACGCCCGGCACCGACGTGACGGCGTTCATCAGATCGGCCTCGTACGCCTGCCGCTCCCCCCGGGGTCGTCCCGTCTGGGTGGCCGTCACCGTCAGCACGCCGTGGGGCTCGAAGCCCAGGGGCAGGCGCTGCAGCTCCGACAGGGTCCGGATCAGCAGGCCCGCACCCGCCAACAACACGACCGAAAGGGCGACCTCCGCGATGACGAGGACCCTTCGTGAGCGCTGCGCCACGCCCGTCCCGCCACGGACTCGGAGCCAATCCCCAAGGGAGGACCGGGCCACGTGCAGGGCAGGGAGCAGCCCTGCGAGCAGCGTGGCCGCGACGGCCACCACCAGCGTGAACGACAGAACCGGCAGGTCGAGGCGCACGTCTTGAAACCGGTGCAGGTCGGCCGGCCGGATGGCCTGGAGGGCGTTGACGCCCACGGCCGCCAGCGCGATTCCCGCCAGCGCTCCCAGGGCGGCCAGGACGGCGCTCTCGGTGAGCAGCTGCCGGACCAGCCGGGACCGCTCGGCTCCCAGCGACGACCGAACGGCCATCTCGCCGGCCCGGGTCGTGCCGTGGGCCAGGAGCAGGTTGGCCACATTGAAGCACGCGATGAGGAGCACCATGGACACGGCGCCCATCAGGAGCACGAGGGGACCGCGTACGGGACCCGCGACCGCCGCTTCGACGGACGCGACCCGGAGATGCGTGTCTTCCTGGGCATGATGCGGATGGCGTTCTCGGAGGCGGCTTACGAACGCATCGACCTCCTGCTGGGCCTGACGCACGCTGGCTCCACCGGCCAGACGCCCGATGGCCCGGTACCACCGACCTTCCCGCGACGATTCCTGGAAGTCGGACCGGAACACGTTCCAGATGTCCACGTCGCCGCCCAGGTTCAGCTCCGGCGGCGTGAGGAGGCGGAGGTCGGGAGGAAGCACGCCCACGATCTCGGCAGCCCCGCCCCAGATGTGGACGACGCGGCCGAGCACGTCCGGGTCCGCGCCGAACGAACGCTCCCAGAAGTCGTGGCTGATCACCGCGGCCCACGGCGGCCGCACGCTGTCCGACTGGGGGATCGGGATGCCGTCGTCCGCGACGAAGGTCCGCCCCAAGGAGGCATCGATGCCGAGGAGGTCGAACGCGTTCCACGAGGCCCATGTCGTCTTGATGTGCTGGGGCCGGTCCACCTCGGTGAGCGGTCCCACGGTGGTCTCGCCGAAGAGGGCCAGCTCGTCCACCGACGCGACTTCGCTCACGAGGTCCATGGCGTCGGGACCAGAGACGTAGCGCACCTCGCTGGACCCGCCCATCTCTGAGGTGATCATCACGAGCTCGTGGGGGTCCTCGTAGGGGAGCGGGCGGAGGAGCACCCCGTGGACCGCCGAGAAGATCGCGGTGGTGGCTCCGATCCCCAGGGCCAGTGTCGCCACGACCGTGACCGCCATGGCCGGATTCCTCTTGAGCTGCTTGAACGCGAACGCCAGGTCCTGCTTCACCGATCCCATAATGTCACCCCTCCCCACACCCCGTGGTGAAACGCGTCGCTTCTCCGTGAACCGAGCGGCGCGCCTGCGGATGGCCGGCAGGACGGCCCTGCCGACCTGTGACCGGTACCAACGGTTCGCCGACGTCCTGTCTTCGGTGCTCACGCGCTCGGCCCACATCTCGTCGAGGTCCGCCAGGACGTGATCCCTGGCGTCGCGGGGGAGCAGGACCGCCAGCGCCGCGCGCGCGAGCCGCGGAGGGCGTCCCCCGTCCGCGTCGCTCACGAGCCGGAGCTCCCGCCGATCAGCGGGTGGGCCTGGGCGGCCTCCCAGAGGCCGTCGAGCTGGCGCCGGATCTTCGTCAGGACGGCCGCGCCCGCCTCGGACAGCGCGTAGTGCCGCCGGGGCTTGCCACCCCGTCCCCGCTCCGGCTGAGAGGTCCGGCAGTTGGCCCAGCCCTTCTCTTCCAGTCGTCCCAGGGTTATGTGGACCGCCGCCACCGAGACGTCCCGTCCGGTCGAACGGACCAGGGTCTCGTAGACGTCTCGCCCCCGAACCTCGCCGTCGAATCCGGCGAGCGTCAGCAGCACGACCTGTTCGAACTCCCCTGGTAGATTGCCTCGGCCCACTGGCTTCCCCTTCCTCAGCGAAGTGGTGGTCGCACGCCCGCTTCCATGTGCGAGCTCCGGGACTGGGCCGGGTCGCCCGCTCGGGTGCGGAGATCGGCCCGTGCCGCGACGGCCCAGCAATTTATAAAAATTAAATCGATCGAAGCAAGCCCGCCGCCGCACGCCTCGTGGCAGAGGGCCGTGGGACTCGGGAGCGCGCGTCCGTCCCTCGGCCATGGGTGGGCCGCTACCGCAGCTTGGCCCGCCCCTCGGCCATGGGCGCGCCGCTACCGCAGCTTGGCCCGATGCGCGGCCGTGATCTCGCCGGATCCGTGCATGGACAGGATCCGGGCGGGCGCGAGACCCTGATCCAGCAACCAGGCATCCAGAAAACGGTCCAGGGCGGCGTGGTGGGTCCGGGGATAGTCCTCCACGGGCGTCGGCGTGAAGAGGTCACTCACGAAGAGCAGATCGGCGTGCACGACATGGACCACCATCATGCCCGTGTCGTGGGGGTTGGGGCCCAACGGGAGCAAGCGAAGCGTTCGCCGCCCGTCGGTGATCTCCCGGGGGGCCGTGACGTCTTCCCACTGCAGGGGCCGGGCATTCGCGGCGAGACGATCCGGGCGCACGTCGTCGCGCTCCACGAGGTGCTCGACCTCGTCTCGGAGAGGGGGCGCCCCGAGCACGGTGGCGCCGGCGTGGACGAAGGCGCGGACACCGCCCACGTGATCCAGGTGGCCGTGCGTCAGGACCACGTAGCGGATCGGCTGCTCGGGGAGCGCCGTCGTCACCGCGTCTACCAGCCGCTCGGAGGGGTGGCTCATGGAGGGGCCTGGATCCGTGTGCCCCGGCGGCAGCTCTGCCAGGAGCGGAAAGCCGGCGGGTGCGTCCACCACCACCGAAAAGTCCTCGAAGGCCACCACGAGCGGGGCGAAGCCGCCACGCACCTCCGGCACCTGGAAGACGCCATCCGAGACGTCGACGAGCTCCAGCGGACCGGGCTCCGCCTCTTCGAGGACTTCGCTCTCCACATCGATCACCCGCAGGGAGTCGGGTGCCGCGAAGGCCGCCTCGAGCTGGACACGATCCAGCGGCGCCGTCACCTGCATTCGCAGATACGGAGCGCCGTCGACGTCCACGTCGTAGCGCCAGGGCAGCGCCACGCCGGATCCCACGACACGGTAGTCCGTGAACGACCACACGATGGTGGCGGGTCCCCGACCTTCCAGCTCGTCCACCAGCCGGACCGAGGTCACCGTGCTGTCGTGCCGGTCGAGCGTGACCGTCACCGGGTTCCCATCACGCAATCGACCCGTGACCAAGACCGCGTCACCCTCGCGCCACGCCCGCTCCACGCGTCGGGTATCTTCGAGGAGCTCGCCGACGAGCACGTGGGGGATCCGTCGCGCGATGCGCCGTGCGGCTTCCTGGGCCTCGGCGTCCGTGGACCGGATGACGAGCCCGTAGGTGGGTAGCACGACCAGCGTGCTGTCACTCGGTCCGTAGACCTCTCCGACCGTCTCGGAGGAGCCGTCGAATCGCTCTTCGTGGTAATGTCGGGCCACCCTGCCTGAAGACGGATCGACGGCGAGGCGCTCCCGGAGGGGGCCGGGGCTCGGCTGCCCAGGCTGAAATCCCTGTCCTTCAGGAGTCTTGTCGAGCGTGCCCTCGGCCACGAACCCGACAGCGCGTCCCGGGGCCTCGAACGAGCCGAGTCGCCGCGCGGCCGCCTCGAGAACATGACGAGGGTCGACGGACTCCGCTCCGGACGTTCCGCCTGCGTCCCGACCACACGACACGAGACTGGATGCCAGTGCCAGGACCAAGGTCTTCCTCACCACCGCTTCACCTCCCTCACGACGAAGAACGCGGGTGAACATTGGCACGACGACCGTGCCATGGCCAGGCACGGCGGCCGGAGGAACCCCCCGACACCGCCGGGGTCTGGATGGCCGAACCCGATCAGCCCTGGAGGCGGCCCGTTGAAAGCGATCGTAGTCCGCGAGCACGGTGATCCCGATGTCATGTGCATCGAAGACGTGGAGGCGCAGGACCTGGACGGGGGCTCCGTCCGACTCCGACAGGAAGCGGCCGGCGTCAACTTCATCGACATCTACGAGCGGACCGGTGTCTACCCCACTCAGTTGCCCTTCACCCCGGGGCGGGAGGGCGCAGGGGTCGTCGAAGTCGTGGGCGCGGAGGTCAGCGACTTCTCACCGGGCGACAGGGTCGCCTACGCGATGCACCGGGGGGCCTACGCCGAGACGGCTGACGTTCCCGCGGCGAAGCTGGTGGCGGTTCCTGACGGGATCGAGCTGTCGGTGGCGGCTTCCGCCATGCTCCAGGGCATGACCGCACACTACCTGAGCCACGATACGTATTCGCTGGGCCCTGGCGACACGGCCCTCGTCCACGCGGCCGCGGGGGGCGTAGGTCAGCTGCTGGTGCAGATGGCCCACCGCCTCGGTGCCCGCGTCATCGGAACGGTCTCTACCGAAGAGAAGGCCGAGCTGGCCCGAGCGGCGGGGGCGGACTACGTCATCCTCTACACGCAAGCCGACTTCCTCAGGGAGACGATCGCCTATACCGAGGGCCGGGGGGTGGACGTCGTGTACGATTCCGTGGGCCGGAACACCTTCGAACAGAGCCTCGAGTGTGTGCGGCCACGCGGTACACTGGCCCTCTATGGTCAGTCGTCCGGACCCGTGGGACGCCTGGATCCGCAGATCCTGAACCGTCAGGGCTCCATCTTCCTGACCCGCCCCTCACTCGGGCATCACGTGGCCGACCGCGACGAGCTGCTGGCGCGGGCCGGCGACCTGTTCCGATGGATCCTTGCGGGCGAGCTGGACGTGCGGATGGACCGCGCCTTCCCCCTGGAGGACGCGCCGGAGGCCCACAGGTACATGAAGGCCAGGCGAACCCGAGGGAAGGTCCTCCTCACGCCTTCGTAGGACCGGGCGAGCCTCAGGCCGGTGTCTTGATCCGGCTGGCTTCGACCCCGCGACGCTTCCCGGCCTCCAGGGATGCCCTCGCCGAACGCAACAGCTCCTCGCTGTCCTCTCCGGACTCGGGATAGAGAGCCACACCCACGCTCCAGTTCATCTCGACGTTGGTGCCCGCCAGTCCCAGGGGCTCGCCAGTGGCCCGCAGCAGGCGCTCGGTCACGATCCCGACACCCAGTGGGTCCACGTCTTCCAGGAGCACGCCGAACTCACTGCCTCCGAGACGGGTGGCCGAGTCGGTCCCCCTCAGCGTGTGCTGCAATCTGGCCGCGAATCGACGCAGGACTGCGTTGCCGGCCGCGAAGCCCAGCTGCTGGTTCACCTCGTCGAGACCCTCCAGGTCCAGCACCATCGTGGCGATGCGGCGGCCATGGCGGCGTGCCACGGAGAGCGCATGCTCAAGTCGGTCCTGGAAGGCCGACGGAGACAGGAGCCCGGTCAGGGCGTCAGCGTGCGCGAGCTGCGCGAGGCTCTCCTCGGACCGCTTACGCTTCAACGCGTAGTGAAGCGCTCGGTTCAGCTGGCTGGCGTCCAGGCTGGGCTTCACCAGGTAGTCCAACGCGCCGATCTCGAGGGCCTGCATGGCCAGCACCTGGTCCCAGAAGCCCGCCAGCACCACGAAGGCGTTGTGGGCCGCCGCGGTCCTGAGCCGATAGACGGTGTCGAGGCCCCGGGCATCGGGCAGCGCCAGGTCCGTGATCACCAGGTCGTACTCGCGATCCTGGATCAGTGGGATGGCCTCATTGAGGGACGACGCCCGCTCGATGGGGCGGCCCGCGAAGTCGGTGTCGGCCAGGAGCAGAGCGAGGTGCCTGGCATCTTCCTCGCTCTCGTCGACGAGGAGAAACGGGGCCGCAGCCTCCTGCATGGGCCGCTTGAGGGCCGACGCCCGCGCATCGTGGAGGTCGAAGGCCCGCTGGAGGACCTCGATGAGCTCGGTCTGATCCCAGGGCTTCACCACCAAAGAGCTGATGGACCGCTCGATCAGGGGACTCGAGTAGAAGGACAGCAGGTTCGGGTATCCCGAGACCACGACGAACACCGTGGCCGGGGCTTGCTCGGTCAGCTTCTTCATGAGGCCGACCCCGTCGAGGTCCGGCATCCGCAGGTCGGTCGCCACCACCGGGTAGGGGTGGGCCTCGGCCATGCGAAGCGCCTGTTGACCTGACGCGGCGAGGTCCGCATCGATGCCGGCCGTGCCCACCGCCTTCGCGAAGGCGGTCCGCACGTCGGCGTCGTCGTCGACGAATAGCAGCCTGTGGTGGGACGCGGTGGAAGCCAACGGGCGCCCTCGTTTCTGCCGGTGAGACCGGCGGTGCTGTGGAGTCTGCTCCCAGCATCCGGACGAGGACGTCGGGAGCCCTTGCCTCGCCCGGGGGCGGGGCCTTCATCAGTCTTTATCGACGCATCGGGGGGCGGAGCTAAACCCGGTCGACGGCAGGGGCTGGGGCGCGAATCGTGCCCGGATCCCGCTCTGGATCGGCGGGCACGCTTCGCAACAAACCGACTCATCCGCCACACTGCACCGTCAAATCGCTCCCCGAGGAGCTTCCCGGTCCCACACGCAGCACCGACATGAGTCGCCCTCGCTCGGGTCCGGTCGGGGGAAGCTCGGCCTGGATCTGCAGGTGAGAAACGAGCGTGTGTCGGTCCGTGGCCACCGAGCGTTGGACTTCGAGCACCCTGGCGACGTAGGTCTCACCGATCGGTGTCGGGGGCAGCGTGGAGGGATTTACGGGCGTGAGCTCGAGCGTGCCTCGGGCCCTGAAGCTGCTATGAAGGTTGCCCGAGGGCGTGACCCGCACGGTCTGTGTCAGCTCGACCGGCCCGCTCACGTAGAGGAAGCTGCCCGGCCCAGGGGCGCAGAAGGGCTTGGGGATCACCTGGCCGAATTCGATGATGAAGTCTCGCGTCGCCACCCCCGCGGGGATCGTGGCGGCGTCGACCAGGTTGAACGCGGTGGCCGTGCCGTCAGTCCAGATCGGAACCGGAGCCGAGACATCGGAGAGCGGTCCACCGATGGCTCCGCGGAGCTCGACGGGAAGCCCGTTGTACAGCAGGGCCGGGATCTCGCGGTACGGCGACGGGTGGATCTGCGACGACGCCACCATGGGGATCGAGCCGTCGAGGAGTCCAGTCCGCAACAGGTCGATGACGGCCATCTGCTTGGCGAGCTCCCAGCTGATGACCTGATGGCTGGTAGTGCCTGGAATGATCACTTCGAAGTGGGCGTTGCCCAGCGTGACATCCCCCGTTTCGAACAGGCGGATGTGGAACCTGATCGGGTCGTAGTCACCGCATTGCAGCTGGACCACGGAGCCCGCCCACCCGGACGACTCGGCGTACGCCGTTTGAGACCCTCCAACAGCGTCTTCCCAGGTGCAGTTGAAGGGGGGAATCGGGGGCAGACCGTACGCCGTCCGGTCGCCGTCCAGGAACATCAGGGCCGCGCGGAGCGATCGGACGTCGCTCTGGCCAAGGAAGATCAGGTTGACGGGATCGCTGGGCGAGCCCTGCACGTCCACGCCGGTGAACGGCCACAGGGAGACGGACCCGAAGGGCGTCGCCACAGCCTCGATCGGCGCGGGCACGGCCGGACTCGACAGCGTGAGCTCGACCGTTGGGGACAGGGGCGTCGGCGGGCCGTCTTCGAAGTGGTCACAGCCGAGGGCCGTCATGCAGGTCAGGACGGCTACGATGGGCACGTTGCGGGAGCGGAGCATCTGAGCCTCCAGGCGAATGTGATGCGACGACCGGTGAGCTCGGTCTCGCACCCGCCAGCCTGCGCACGGGGGCTCAAGCGAGGATCAAGCAGCGACATCCGCGGAGTGTGAACCGGGGTCGGGTCCCGCTCAGTCGGAGAGCAACCCGGCCGAGATCAGCAGGCGCCTCTTCTGCCCCGGCGTGAGCATGTCTCGGGCGACGACGTCCTTCACCACCGGGGCGACGAAGGAGTAGCCTCGGGCGTCGGCCGTCAGCCACCGTTGCCACTCCAGCTCGTCCAGCGCCGGGATCACCTCCTCGTCCGGGAGTCCGGTCATCTGGGCCAGACGGGCCTGGGAGACCCGTTCACCCCCGATCGCCGCAGCCGTGAGGACGTGCTGAGCAGGCTCGGTCAGCCTGCGGAATCCCACTCGAATCGCTGCGACCACCGAATCGGGGAGGTCGCCGGGGAAGGTATCCACCAGCGTCATGGACGCCTTGGGCCAGCTACCTTCGATGCGGTGAAGCTCGAGGCCGAGGCGAACGGCGTTCAACAGCTCCAGACAGAGCAGCGGCAGTCCGGCCGAGTCCGCGTAGACGCGCCGACAGAGCCGGTCCCGGTCGTCGTCGGTCATGGCCGGCAGGAGCGTTTGGGCCAGCTCTACCACCAGATCGAGGGTGAAGGGCTCGAGGTGGACGACCGTACCATCGACCTCGCGCCCGACGTCGGCCCTCAACTCGTCCAGCGAAGCGAAACCGGGCACCGCCGAGGCACCGAACCCGAATGCGACCGGACGGTCCTGCAACTCGACGAGGAGACGACGGATCTCGGCGAGGGATCTCGCGTCGGCCTGATCGGCGTCGTCGAGCCAGATCAGAAGCGGCGCGTCCCGCGCCTCGGCACGAATGGCGTCGGCCAGAGAGTCGCTGCGGGGCCGCCCATCGTCCGTAGCCCCAAGCTCGCGGAGGAGTCCCGACTCGACGGCGCCAGGAGTGTCACGGTCCGAGGAGATGGCACGCACCCTCACCGTGCGGGCCCCCTTCAGCCGGGCTCTCGCCAGGATCTCCTCGGCCAGACGCGTCTTCCCCAGGCCGGGATCCCCGAGGACGAAGAGTGCCGTGGGTCGACGGGCGTCGAATCCCTCTGACAGCGTGGCGAGCGAAGCCGCGAGCTCGTGCGAGCGACCCACCAGAGGAGCGCGCCGAGCGACGCGCTCCTGCTCGGGCATGGACGTGGGCAGCTTCCACGCCTTCTCACGCCGGATTCGGCCGATCAGCTCGAGGGTCTCATCGGAGGGCTCGAGCTCCAGCTCCTCTCGAAGGCGGCCGGCGAACTCCTCGAACAGGGCGACCGCGCGAGCGCGCTCTCCCGCCAGGGCGCGGGCCAGGAGGGCCATCCGCAGCGGACCCTCGGCGAATCGATCGAGCTGCAGCGCCCGGTCAGAGACGTCCAGGGCCGCCGCCACGTCTCCCCGAGCGAGCAGATCCTCGCCCGCCGTGAGCAGGGCGGCTGATCCGGCCAGGGAGAGCTTGGATCGCTCCGTGTGCAGCCAGTCCTCGAAGCCGGAGGACCCCGCCACGAAGAACCCCTCCATGAAAGGACCCCGAACCAGAGCGGCGGCCCCGGGAGCGTCGTCGCGGGTCAGGGCTTCCCTGAAGTCGTGCACGTCGATGCTCAGGCAGTCCGGGTCCAGCACGACCTGGTCTCCGCGGGACGAAACCGCCTCGTCGCCCGCGGCCTTGCGGAGGACCCGCAGGGCCTCGTTGAGGGAGTGACGAGCCTTGGCCTCGGTTCTGTCAGCCCAGAAGAGGCCGATCAGGTGCTCCCGCCCACGGCGCCCATCGGGTGACAGCGCCAGGTAGACGAGCAGTGCCAGGTTCTTCCTCCAGAGGAGCTCCCGCGGCGGATCGCCTCCACCGACCCGGACGACCGGGGGTCCGAGTACCAGGATCTCGATCATAGCTGGCCCCGAACGCCCACGGAGTCCAACAGCGCCTCAAAGTCGGGACGTCCATGAAGATCCGCCAGCAGCGGATCGATGTGGAACAGCGTGACGGAGTTGGAGCCGTTGCGCCATGCCGCCCGCAACGAGTCCACCGCCGCGTCTCGTTCGCCAAGGCCGAGGTGAACCAGGGCGACGTATTCCGGTGGGACGTAACGGCCTTCGACGTCACCGAGCGCCGCCAGGGCGTGACCAGCCGCGGCCGTGTCGCCCTGCAGGGCGCGCGCCATGCCGATCAGCCCCACCGGTGCCAGCTCCTCGCCACCGGTGAGCCGGTCGCCCTCCCGGAAGGCGACCATGGCCTGCTCGATGCTGTCCTGGACGAGGAGCACCAGGCCCAGGCCCAGGTGAGCGAGGAAGTAGTCGGCGTCGAGCTCGATGGCCTCACGATATTCGCGCTCCGCGTTGGCCAGGTCGTCAGCGAAGTAGTAGTGACGGGCCACCTGGGTGCGGGCCACGGCCGACCGACGATCGAGGGCCGCGGCCCGTCGGACCCTGGCCAGAGACTGGTCCCACTCTTCCCGGGCATTCAGCAGGATCGAATACCACTGGTGTGCGGACATGTACCCCGGATACAGGGCCAGGCCCCGCTGGAAGGCGGCATCGGCCCGGTCGAGGTCCCACTGACCGTTGTAGATGGACATACCTCGGGCGACCCACGCCTCGCCGAGGCTGTCCTGTAGGGCTATGGCCCGGTCGGCTGCGTCGAGGGCCATCGCGAAGGCCTGCCGGGGAGGCATGGCGCCGTAATCGAACGATCCAATAACGTTGTAGACATCGGCCAGGCCGACCCACGCCAGCGCATAGGTGCTGTCGAGGGCCACGGCCTCCTGGAACGCCTGAAGGGCGACGCCGAGATCCGTGGGCCGGCGCCGTTCCCACGCCCGCCTCGCCCGGTGATAGGCGTCGAACGCTTCCGTGCTGCTGGTTCTATGCCGCAAGTACCGCTGCGGCTCGGTGCCACTGAGCTCCTCCTCGACGGAGAGGACCACGGACCACGCCACGTCCTCCTGCATCCGTAGGTGGTCGTCCCGGTCGTACTCGAACGAGTCCGACCATCTTTCGAGACGGTCGGCGGTGGACGTCAGCGCGAACGCAGCGCGGACACCCGTGCCGCCCTCGGAGACGTTGCCATGGAGGACGTAGTCCACGTCCAGGTCCTCCCGCAGCGAAGCGAGGTCGAGGGGGCCCTGAAGGGTCCTGGCCGTGATGCGCCCGATGGGCACCATCTGCGACGAAGTCCCCAGAACCGTGGTGATCTCGGCGTTCAATCCATCGGCCAGCGTCTCGAGTCCGCCGGTCGGGCTCAGATCCTCCAGCGGAGCCACGAGAATGACCGCTGGACCGGTGGCCGGTTCGGGCAGGAGGGTCCGCCCGATTGCCACGGCACCCAGCACGAGGGCGGCGGCCAGGGCCGAAGCCAGCACCAGCCGAGCCTTTCGATCGGCCCGGGGCGAGAGCGCTTGTCGGAAGGAGCCGGCATCCGTGTACCGGTCCTCGGGGCGGTCTGCCAACGCCTTGCGCAGAACGGGCCGGAGCCCCGGGGGGACCCCTTTCCAGGTGCCGCTTTCAGCACGCCGCCACCGACGACCGGTGACGGACTCGAAAAGGACGGCCGCAAGCGCATAGAGGTCGGAGCTGGGTGAGGCGGGGTCACCCTCGGCGAGCTCGGGGGCCATGTACTCCGGTGTCCCGGGCATCCACCCCTCTCGAGTCAGCGGATCGGTCGCATCCTGTACGCGCGCGATCCCGAAGTCCGACAGAAGGGGACGGCCCCGCACGAGCAGGATGTTGGCCGGCTTGATGTCCCGGTGCACGACGAGAGCGCTGTGGACCACGGCGAGGGCATCGAGGAGTCCGTCGGCGAGCTCCCTGACGGTGCCCTCGTCGAGCGGGCCTTGCTTCAGCAAGGTGGCCAGGGTGTCGCCCTGGACGAAGTCCATGACGAAGTAGTGCAATCCGTCCCGCTCTCCCACCTCGTGAACGGGGACGATGTTGGGGTGGGAGTGGTTGGCGAGCGTTCGGGCCTCGCGCAGAAAGCGCTGTGCCCCCCTGGCCGTCGAAAGCTCCGGTTTCAGGACCTTGATGGCGACCCGCCGGCCGAGGTCCAGGTCCTCGCCCGCGAAGACGATGGCCATACCGCCCCTACCGACCTCGGTCGCCACGCGGTACCGAGGCGCGAGCGCTTTGGCGAGGCGATCCTGAAGCGACATGCCTGGATCCCCGGTTGTTGCGGATCGAGCGTGAACGGGGGCGGTTCGCGCTCAGGATGGCCGGAAGGAACGCTAAGGCTGCTCCGAGCGTGCTGACAGGAACGCCTGCGCTTCCCGTGCTTCCGGCATATCGTCGTCGGCCAACGTGAGCAGGTCTACCAGGGCTCCGTACGCCTCGGAAGCCACGTCCGGCTGCTCCGCCGCTACTGCGGCGCGGGCGTAACCGGCCAAGCTCAGCACCCGGTTCGGGGTGCGTGCCAGCGCCATCTCGAACGCGGTCATCGCGTCCTCGGCCCGTCCCAGCTCCAGGAGGATCTCGCCCTCCAGCTCACGGGCCGGCTTGAAGGCGATGGGAGGACCGAAATCCACGGGGAGCGACGCCTCGTAGTCGGCTGCCTTCGCCGCGGCCCTCAGAGCGCCGTCGCCCTCTCCCGCGTCGGCCAGCAGGAGCGCCTCTAGCGTCCCCTGCCACACGGGTACGTAGGGACTCTCCCACTCGGCCTCGGCGTTGGCGCCGTTCTGCGTGAGAAACGCGTGATGCTCCTCCGCGAGGCTCCGGTCTCCCCGGTGGACCGCCGCCATGCCGCTGCCCCACGCCTGCATGAGCTGGATGAAGGTCGGGGCGTCGCTGGCGTCGATCTCCGAGGTCGCCGGCTCGCCCTCGAAGTTCCGCGTGTCGGCCAGGTTGAGGCTCCGCATGTAGGCATAGGATCGGGCGGCTCCGTCGCGCATCCCTCCGGGGAAGCGCTCGTCGTGAGCTTGGCGGAAGCACCCCATGAGCAGAGCCTCGGCGTCGGCGTACCGCCCTTGTTGCTGGTAGCCGTACATCAGCCACTCGTTGTAGTGGCCACAGTTGGTGGGCGGCAGGTCGCGCGCGGCGAGATTGCGGTCGGTGACGGCGTCGGCCCGAACGTTGGCCTCGACCACGTCGTCCCACATGCCCATGGCCAGGAAGATGTGAGTGGTCATGTGCTGCGCGTGGCCGGCGTCCGGCGCCATGGGTCCATACGCCCGGGCCGCCTTCATGGCGAGGGGCGCGTGGGTCGGGTCGTCGAACGAGTGGATCGTGTAGTGCGCGGCCCCGGGATGGTCCGGATTCTTCTCGAAGAGATCCAACGCGACGGCCCCGGCCCGCATATACGTGGTTACGTCACGGTCACCCTGACTCAGGCCCAGGAGCGAAAGGGCGTAGAACGCCCGCGCCTCGAAGTCCTCCGGGTAGTCGGAAGCCAGCTTCTCCATCTCCCTGGAGTACAACGTGTCCAGCGTCTCCTTCTGGCCCTCGCCGTAGAGGACGTCGACCGCCTGTAGATAGGCCCGCTCGCGCTCTGTCGGGGCTTTGGCCGCTCGCGCCTCCGGCGTGGGTGCGTACCGGGCCAGAGCCGCCCGCGCTGCGTCATCGTCCTTCTGGTTCCACACCGGGTGCGTGTAGGTCATGGCCTCACCCCAGTAGGCCAGTGCGAAATCGGGATCGATCTCCTGGGCCTTCTTGAAGGCGTCGGCCGCGTAGCCGTACTCGAAGCTGTGGAGCAGCAGCACGCCGCGGGTGAAGTGGGGCTGGGCCTCTGCCGCGCCGGAATTGGGGAAGGACAGGCTGCCCAAGCCTTCCACGTGGGTCAGATCCTGAGCGGCGACGGCGCCGGCCAGGATCGGGACGACGGTGCAGGCGGCGCATATGGCCGCTGAAACGACGAGGTGGATTCTCGACGGGCGTGGTCGGCCGCAGCGGTGGCGGGTCATGCGAGCTCCCGGGAGACTGGTGACGTCGGTGCTTGGGCCCCGGGGGTCGACCGATGGCGGGCGACTGGCCGGGATGCGAGCGCAGCCTTCAAGATGTTCGAAGCCGGCGGGGTGCTGCAAGCATGACGATTCGGCGCTTTGCCCCTCACCCCGCCCCTGCCTATGTAGCGCGCGGTCCCCGCGCGCCACATCTTCGGCCGCCATGGAGCTCTTCTTCCTTCCCGTGGTCGCGCTCGCGACGGTTCCCGGCCTCGCTCTGCTCCCGGGCTTGGCCCTGGCTGCCGCCTTGCGCTTGCGTTGGGCAGGCCTGGGAGCCTGGCCGCGGCGACTGGCCGTCGGTGCGACCCTCTTCTGGCTCGCCTACGGGGTCTACGAGACCTACATGTACTTCTGGATGAAGAGCGTCATCGCGCCGATCCGCGTGGACCTGCTGCTCCTGACGCCGTTTCTCTACCTGGCCGCCGTCGTAGGCGTCATGGCGCTGATACGCAGGCCGGCGGACCCGTGAAAGACCCGTGTCCGCAGTCGCCCCAACATTCGCCTGGAGTCTACCCGATGGACCTGACTGCCTTCGCCATTCCCGCGGCCCTCGTCCGCCGCTGCGCTCGTTCGATCCTGGTTGCGGCATGGGCGGCTGCGGCGCTGGCTGTGCCCGCGCATCCGGGCGCTCTCGTGGCCCAGGACGTCGACCACCCCATGGTGCTGGACGGCCCGAGGTTCCGGGAGATCGGGCCTGCGTCCATGAGCGGCCGTGTCGTGGATCTCGACGTGGTGGAGGCCGACGTGGACGTGATCTACGTGGCCACGTCCACTGGTGGGCTGTGGAAAACGAATGACCGGGGCACCAACTTCACGATCCTCTTCGACGATCAGCCGGTCTTCTCCCTTGGCGACGTGGCCGTGCATCAGGCGGACACCTCCATCGTGTGGCTGGGAACCGGCGAGCGGGCGAGCCGCCAGAGCTCCGGTTGGGGTGACGGCGTCTACAAGTCCACCGACGGGGGCGTGACCTGGCAGAACATGGGTCTGCGCGACTCGAAGCACATCGGCCGCGTGGTGCTGCACCCTACGGATACGAACCTCGTGTACGTGGCGGCCATGGGGCACCTGTGGGGTCCCAACCAGGAGCGTGGCCTCTACCGGTCTCGAGACGGCGGCATGACGTGGGAGCGCATCCTGGCAGGCGACGAGGACACCGGCGCGGTGGACGTGGCCATGGACCCCCAGGACCCCAACACGCTGTATTCGGCCCTCTATCAGCGACGCCGGCGGCCGTGGGGCTTTCACGGCGGCGGTCCCGGGAGCGGTCTGTACAAAAGCACCGACGGGGGCGACACGTGGGAGGAGCTCTCCCACCAGGGCGGTCTGCCCGAGGGTGACTACGGCCGCATCGGGATCTCCATCTACCGGGCCGATCCGAACATCGTCTACGTGAGCGTCGAGCAGGGTGAGCGCTACAACGCGTCGACGGCGTACGAGCAGCGCTTGGCCGGCATCTACCGGTCCGAGGACAAGGGCGCCACCTGGGAGCACATGGGCGACTGGAACCCCCGGCCCATGTATGCGAGCCAGCCGCTGGTCGACCCGAACGACGATCAGCGCGTCTACATGTTGAACAGCTACTCGTTCTCGGACGATGGCGGCCGCACCTTCACCGAGCCTGACCAGAGCCTCCACGGTGACGACCGGCTGGTTTGGGTGAACCCCCACGACTCGGACCACGTCATGAAGGCGGACGACGGGGGGCTGGGGATCTCGTACGACCGGGGGCTGACGTGGCAGTACATCCCACACCTGCCGGTGAGCCAGTACTACCGGGTCAGCTACGACTACCGGGATCCCTACTGGGTCTACGGAGGCCTCCAGGACAACGGCAGCTGGGGTGGGCCCAACGACTCATACCGCTCCGACGGAATCCTCAACCAGGACTGGATCCGGTACGGCGGGGGTGACGGCTTTCTGAACCTCGTAGATACGACCGACAACCGGACGCTGTACACCGAGTCCCAGTACCTGGGCCTCAGCCGGGTCGACATGGTCACGGGTCTGCGGCAGACGATCCGGCCCGGCGACCCCACGGGGGCCATCGGCCCGCGGCGCAACTGGACCACGTGGCCGGATCCGGACCTTCCCGACGAGCGGCTGGGCAACGCCATGGAGCCAGCCAACTGGGACGGCCCGTTCGTCATCAGCGCGCACGATCCCAACACCATCTACGCAGGGACCCGTCGCTTCTGGCGGAGCCGGGACCGGGGCGTCACCTGGGAGGATCTCGGCGACCTCACCACCGGGCAAGCCCGCCAGCGCCTGCGCATCATGGACCAGGAGCCCGACTCGTTCACGCTGTCTCTGGACGACGGCATCCCGTATTGGCCGACCCTGAGCGCCATCGCCGAGTCGCCGTTGGACGCTTCGGTCCTGTTCGTGGGCACGGACGACGGGTTGATCCATGCGTCCACCGACGGCGGCCGCACCTTCACGGAGGTCAGCCAGCGCTTGCCGGGCTTGCCGCAGATGACGTGGGTCAACGGCCTCGAGGCTTCCCGTCATATTCCGGGCCGGGTGTACGCCAGCATCAACAACTACCGGAACGACGACTACGCCAACTATCTGTACCGCTCCGACGACTTCGGGCAGACGTGGACCTCCATCGTCAGCAACCTTCCGCCGAACCGGGTGGTGCGAACGCTCAGGGAGGACACGCGGAATCCGGAAGTCCTGTACCTCGGCACGGAATTCGGCCTTTTCTACTCGCTCGACGAAGGTTCGAGCTGGTGGCAGGTGGCCATGGGTCTCCCCTCCGTGGCCGTGAACGATCTGGTCGTCCATCCCAGGGACAACGACCTGATCCTCGGAACTCACGGCCGGGGCATCTGGATCCTGGATCAGGTCAACGTGCTCCAGGAGCTTCGGCCCGGGCTGCACGAGGCCGCCTCACACCTCTTCACCATGGAGCCCGCCCGTCAGATCCGGTACCGGCGCGAGTTCCCCCACATGGGCGACCAGGTGTTTCGAGGACAGAATCCCCCGGCGGGCGCCATCGTCGACTACTGGCTGAGCCCAGACGCCGGTACGCCCCGGATCAGCGTCCACGACGTGGCCGGCACCGAGGTGGCCTGGATGGAGGGTTCCGAGGAAGTCGGGTTGAACCGAGTGGTGTGGAACTTCCGTCATTCGCTGCCGCGGCAGGGTCAGGAAGAGGAGGACGACGAGGAGGCCGGGTTCGGCCAGCAGTCCGGGCCCTCGAGGTCGGGCCCGAGCGGCCCGATGGTGGTGCCGGGCGCCTACACGGTGCGACTGAGCGTCGGGAACGCCGTGCACGAGCAGCGGCTGGTCGTCGAAGAGGATCCCCGGATCGACGTGGCGCCGGACGTCCGGGCTCGTTGGACCGCCGACCTATTGGAGATCGCGTCGCTGGGGCTCCGGGCCGAGGAGGGCCTGGACGCCGCCGAGGCCCTGGTCGATGCCCTGGACGAGGGAGAGCGCTCGCTGTCCGACGAGGACGAAGCGCGGGCCAGGGACCGGCATCGGGAGTGGAGGGAGCTCCGCAGCCGTATCCGGCGGCTCTACAACGAAGTGGAAAGCTGGGTCGGTCCGCTCACGGGCGACCAGGCCAGCGAATGGGCCTACTACCTGGAGATGGCCGGGGTGCTGGAGGCGGCGTTCGAGTAGTCACCCACCGAGGCGGCAGGCGCGCCGATGGCCGGCGCGGCGCGTGCCCGGTCGGGCAGCACGAAGACCCGGCGGGCCAACTCTGACTGCAGGGTCTCGGGACGGTAGTACCGCTCCAGGGCGCCGCCCTTCCAGATCATGAGGTCCGGGTTGCGTTCGCGGAACTCCTGCCACGATTCGCCCTCGTGGCCCCGGGCCATGCGCTCGTGGATGAGGAAGACGTACGCCCATGTGATGGTCTCGTGGTAGAGGCCGTCGGCACCGTAGTGGGCGGCGAATCGTCTCAACGCGGTGGAGAATCGCTCGAGTGCGCCGAGGGGAGACAGGGTCCTCAGATAGGTCCACGCGACACGCACATGCTGCTCGTGCCGGAAATCCTCGTTGGCCAGGGTGCACGCCTCGAACTCCTCGACCAGCTCCTCGTCGGTCCACTTGGGCATGGGTCTCCGCCTTCCCTCGGGTCGACTGCCAGGCCCCGCTCACCGCACACCCGCCGCAACGTGGACGGACGGGAAGCCTACGACACCCGCTTGTTGTTATCAAGTTACCATGATAACAATATGCCACGACCTCGACAAGGGTGCGGAGGCTCGGCGAGGAGGGGATGCTTGCGGCAGGCAGGCCTAGAAGACCACGCCCAGGGCGAAGCCCAGGCCCAATTCGTCCATGTTGCGCGTGTTCCACGAGCGGTACCGAAGCTCCGCGCGCAGCGCCATCTGGGGGATGGGGCGATACCTGTAGCCCAGCGCGGCCCCCCAAGCCGTGTCCGAGGAGCTCGATCCGGATGTGTCGATGTTCTGGTACGCGGCGTTGATTCCTGCGTAGAGCTGCCCTCCCGCAGCGTAGTACAGGTACGCCGGCTGGACGGCCAACACCACGTTGGACTCGTTCGACTGGGGATTCGAGAGATCGGTGTAGCTGAGTCCGAGCTGAGCCTCGAACATCCAGTGGGCGGGAAACCCCGAGGGAATCCAGGCCACGTACATGGCCGGCTCGCCGTCGGGTCCCCCACCCGGTGCGTTCGACACCGTGCGGTCGGCCGCGCTGGTGTTCAGCCAGGTGACGCCCGCGCGGAATCCCATCTCGAAGGTGGCGGGTTGGACGACGATCGACGGATCGGTGGAGGCGCCGGGGAGGTCGGCGGCCGAGTCGACGGCCGCGAAGGCGTTGACCCGGCCGTAGCCGTACTGATCGTTGGAGGAGGTGGAATCCGGAGGCGAGCAGGGTGGATCGTAGTCCACAGGCGCGCAGTTCACCTTGTCCGCCGTGAACTTCAGGACGTTCTGGACTTCCTGCGGGGTCAGCGAGGGGTTCACGGTCCGCACGAGGGCGGCCACTCCACTGACGATGGCGGTTGCCGCGGACGTGCCGCCGGTGCACTGGGTGTACGCCAGGTTCTCGAAGTCGGGTGAGATGGGACAGCCGCCCCCCATGGGTGGCGACGAGTCGTTGTAACCCGGCTTGCCTACGACGTCGGTCGTCGTGATTCCCCACTGAGCATTCCCCGTGGCACCCGGCGCGACCAGGTCCAGGCGGTCCCCGAATCCCGTGTCGGGAACGCGAACGTCCTTGTTGTTCGTCGCAGCCGGCGCCATGGCCGCCTCCGTCGCTGGAAGCGCCTAGCCCTGGGGCGTGATGGTCACCTGAACGACGGTGCCGGTGGACGGGTACGTGTACCCGTCGTCCACCACCCTCACGACTCCGGCTTCGTCCGCGCCGGTGTCGGGACCCGCCTGGCGAGGCGCCTGGTCGCCTCCGATTCCCGGCTCCTGATTCACCTCGGTGCCGGCGTCCCACAGCCGTAGCTGGGCGGTGATGTCTCCAGAGACGGGCGTCTCACCCTGGAAGAGAGCGAGGCCGGCATCGTCCGGGGCGTAGAACAGGTCGTTGGACTGCACGAACATCGTGGCGAACGACAACAGGTCGCCGGGCGACGCCTCGAAAGTGAAGGTGTAGGCGTCACCGGGGAATGCCGGGCCGGGGCCCGCGGCTCCCGTGGGCGTGTTGAAGACACCCGAGGCGCTCACCTCGCTCACGCCTGCGAGCGAGCTCGCCAGACCCGACGGGTCTCCGTCTTCGGCCAGCGCCTCGAGACCCAGACCCGCGTCGGGCGCGCCGTCGGTGAACATCTGCACGGCTGCCGAATGCACGGCGTATGCGCCCGGGGCCAGGGGGCTCGTGACCCCGGTGCGGGCGGCGAGGGCGGCCGCGAGGTCGCTCACGGTACCGTCTTCGGCCAAGCCTTCCAGGCCTTCCCCGCGATCGGAGCTGCCCTCGGCGAACAGGGCGTCGCTACCCGATCCCACGGTCCAAACGCCGGGCGCGATGACGTTCGGGGCGCTGCCTCCGTCCGAGGTGGCGATGTCCATCCCCGAACCCACGTTCTCGATCACCAACCTGAAGCGACCGTCACCCAATGACGTGACGCTGACCTCGATGAGGTCGGCAACCGCCGGAATGTTGCCAAACCCGTCTTCGGCCCGTCGCACCATGTCGGTGGGATCGGCCTCCCCGGTGTTGGGGCCGGCCTGCCGGGGAGCCTGGTCGGGTCCCAGTCCGGGCTCCTGATCGATCTCGGTGCCCGCGTCCCAGAGGAGCACCTGATCCGTGACGTCCGCCGTGATGGGCGCGCCGTTCTCGTACAGCGCGATGCCGTCCCCGTCAGGGGCGAAGAAGAGGTCGTTCGACTGCACGAACATCGTGGCGAAGCTGAGGACCCCGCCGGGCGGAGCGCTGAAGGTTGCCTCGTAGGAACCTCCCGGGGTGACCGGCCCCGGGGCGTCCGCACCGACGGGAGTATTGAAGACGCCCGAGCCGATGAAGTCGTAGACGGGAGAGGTGTTGGCGACGCGGACCTCGAACGTGGTGGGAGTGGGCTCCGTGGGCTGGGTCGGGTCGTCGTCATCGGAGCAGGCCAGCCCCAGCGCGACAATAGGCACGAGGGCGGCTCTCTGTAGCGTACTCATGGGTCCTGCCTCCTTCGGTTGGACCGGTTTCGTGGGATCGCGAGCTCGACGGCATGCGAGTGCACGGCGCGAGCCGGGCGGCGATTGCCCCGCGCAGCGGGCCCGAACCTCCGGGCTGGCAGGCACTTGGTTCAGCTGACGTCGCTTTCGGCAGTGGCGGACGCGTGTTTCACGGGACGGCGATGGAACGTCCCGTGAAGGTCGATGGAACACGAGCAGGGCAGCGCAGCCTGCCGAGGACCCTATGGAAGGGCGGCCATGGTGCCTCGACGATCCGTGACGGCGGAGGGGGTCAGCGGAGCGGCGGGGGGCCAGGTGGAGCCATCGGAGAGCGCCTGACTGGACGAAGGCGCGGTCGGACCCCAAACTGACCCTCCCCCCGGCGACCGCCTACGATCGGTTCACGGACGGGGACCGGCGTGGCGCCTCTCGCGGCCCGGGCCTCAACGCACGCTCCAGGGTCCGTGTCCATAGGGGTGCCAAGCCCACGAGACAGGACCGTTCAGCCAGTCGTCAGTCGAGTCCTCCGGGGCTGCTTCGACAGCTGTGCTCAATAGGGGTGACACGGATTCGACCCACGAGGAGGCACCGGATCATGCGTCCAATCTTCGGTTTCATCGCCCTGGCGGCTCTCGCCGCTTTCGTTCCAGCCGCTCCGGCAGAGGCCCAGACGACCGAGGCCATCGCCTCGGCCATCGACGGACTGGAGTGGCGCCACATCGGACCCGTGAACATGGGGGGGCGGGTTTCGGCCATTGCCGGCGTTCCTGGCGATCCCCGGACGTTCTGGGTGGGCGGCGCAGACGGTGGCGTCTGGAAGACCACCAACGGTGGGACCACCTTCGAGGGCCAGTGGCAGGACGAAGAGGCGTACTCGGTGGGTGCTCTGGCCGTGGCACCGTCGGACGCCAACGTCGTCTGGCTCGGCTCGGGC
The DNA here is from genome assembly GCA_039586035.1 of Gemmatimonadota bacterium. Lineage (GTDB taxonomy): Bacteria > Gemmatimonadota > Gemmatimonadetes > Longimicrobiales > Gaopeijiaceae > JBDHHQ01. The sequence continues at coordinate 40,191 of JBDHLD010000022.1, forward strand.
GAGGGTGATCCGCGGAACTCGGTGTCCTACGGCCTGGGCGTGTGGCGCTCGACGGATGGCGGTACCACTTGGACCCATCTGGGTCTGGAGGGCACCGAGCGGATCAAGAGGGTGGTCGTGGATCCGCGGGATCCCGACGTGGCGCTGGTGTGCGCGCTGGGCCGGGAGTGGGGCCCCAACGAGGAGCGTGGGGTCTTCAAGACCACCGACGCCGGTGCGACCTGGACCAAGGTCCTCTACATCGACCAGGACACGGGCTGCTCCGACCTCGACATCGACTGGTCGAATCCCCGGAACCTCTACGCCGGCATGTGGACGTTCCGCCGTCGGCCCTGGCGATTCGACGGGGGCGGTCGGGAGACGGGCGTCTACATCTCCCGGGACATGGGCGAGTCGTGGACCAAGGTGGAGACGCTGCCCGATGAGCCGATGGCCAGGATCGGCCTGAGCGTGGCCCAGTCCTCGCCGAACATCGTGTACATGATCACCGAGTATCCCACGGCAGGTACGCTGTTCAAGTCCGAGGACTACGGCGCCACGTGGGAGATGGTCAACAAGGACCGCAACCTGATCAACTTCCGGCCCTTCTACTACTCCGACGTCTTCGCGGACCCGTCCAACGAGAACATCGTGTTCACTCTGTCGGGTGCGCTGGCCCGCTCCACCGACGGAGGCCGGACCTTCGACCGCATCGGTCAGGGCGTGCACGGCGATCACCAGTCGATCTGGATCAACCCGGCCGACGGTGACCACGTCTTGTCCGGCAGCGACGGCGGCTGGCAGATCAGCGTGGACGGGGGCGACACCTTCCACATCCAGCGCAACTTCAGCCTGGCCCAGTACTACCACATCTTCGTCGACGACCGTGACCCCTACTGGGTGTGTGGGGGCCTCCAGGACAACGGAAACTGGTGCGGCCCGTCCAGGACTCGGCAGATGGACGGCATCCACGCCGACGAGTGGTACACGGTGAGCGGCGGCGACGGCTTCTACACCGTGCCCGTGCCCGGCAAGCCCAACCTGGTCTACAGCAACGCACAGGGCGGCTATTTCCGGATCACAGACACGAACTCCGGCGTGACCCGGAACATCGAGCCGTACCCGCGTCAGATCGGCTCACAGGGTCAGGGGATGTACCGCGCTCAGTACCGCTTCAACTGGGACGCGCCCATCGTCATCTCGCCCCACGATCCCGGCACGGTCTACTGGGGCGGCAACGTCCTCTTCCGGAGCCGGGACGAGGGCTACACCTGGGACGTGATCAGCCCGGACCTGACCACAGACGACCCGGAGAAGCAGCTGGACTCGGGCGGTGAGGTCTACAACGACAACACCGCCGCCGAGTTCCACACCACGATCCTGACCGTGGCCGAGTCACCCCTGGAGCAGGGCGTGATCTGGGTGGGCACCGATGACGGCAACGTCCAGCTCAGCCAGGACGACGGGGCGAACTGGACCAACCTTCGGGACAACGTACCCGGCCTGCCGGCCGAGACGTGGGTGGGCAACATCGAGGCGTCGTACTTCCAGCCCGGCGGGGCTTTCCTGGCCGTCGACAACCACCGGCTGGACGACTTCACGCCCCACGTCTACGCCACGGACGACTACGGCCAGACGTGGAGGGACCTGTCCGCGGGGCTCCCCCAGGACGACTACGTGAAGGTCATCCGTCAGCACCCGGACAACGAAAACCTGCTCTTCGTCGGTATGGACCGAGGGATCTTCGCGTCGTGGGACGGCGGGCAGAGCTGGGTCGACATCCGGGGCAACCTGCCTCGGGTTTCGGTCCGGGGGGTCAAGATCCAGAGCCAGTACAACGACCTGGTCATCGGGACCCACGGACGCGGAGCCTTCATCCTCGACGACATCGGCCCGTGGGTCGAGTTGGCCGACGCCATGTCGAGCGACGTGCACCTGTTCCCGGTCCGGACCGCGACCGAATGGGCCGCCTGGAACCGTGACTCGAGCTTGGGCCAGAGCACGTTCACGGGCACCAACCCGGAACGGGGCGCCTACATCAACTTCTACCTGGCGGCTGCACCCCAGGCCATGGCCGATGACGCCGACAACGGCGACAACGGCGCCGCCCAGGAGGGTGAACGCCCCGGCGGAGCCGATGGGCCGGGCATCACCGTCCGCATCTCGGATTCCCGCGGGGAGCTGGTAAGGGAGTTCGAGCACAACGGCGCAAAGGCCGGGGTGAATCGGGCGGTCTGGGACCTCCGTTACGACGGGGCCGAGCCCGTGCCCGGCGCGCCCCCGGCGACCGGGTTCTTCGCCCGCTTCCTGAACATGGGTCCGGCAGCCGCGCCCGGGACGTACACGGCCACCCTGATGGTCGATGGCCAGGAGTACTCGACGGACTTCCAGCTCCGGGGCGATCCGGCGGCCAACGTGAGCCAGGCCGACTACGAGGCAAGGACCGCGGCGGGGCTCCGGGCCCGTGAGCTCCAGAGCCAGCTCAACCAGATGGTGGGCACCCTACAGGACATCGACGGGCAGATCGACAATCTGCTCGGCAGCATCGACGGCAAGGGTCTGGCCAACGAGGACGCCATCAAGACCACGGCCGGCAGCGCGCAGGAGCAGATCGAGAACCTGGAAGGCGACCTCACGAGGCCCCCGGGCAGCATGAACTACCGGGACTACCCGCGCCTCTCCGAGGAGCTCGGCTTCGTGAACCGGCAGGTGCAGTTCACCCAGGCGAGGCCCACCGAGGGCCAGATGGAGGTCCTGACCGCCATCGAGCAGGACGCCCAGGTGAAGGCCCAGGAGCTCGCCGATCTCGTCAACGGGATCATCGTCGAGCTGAACGAGCTCCTGCAGGATCAGCCCAAGATCATCACGGGTTGGGAGCGGCCGGTCACGGTGAGCATGACGCGGTAGTCGAGCGAGGCCCGTCGCACGCCCATGAGGTACGAGATCGACCAGGAAGCAGGATTGGTCCGGATCGCCGGCAGCGGAGCCGTGACCGATCAGGAAATGGTGGACTGCGTCTCGGCGCTCCGCCGTGATCCCGACCTTCAGCCAAGCATGTGCACGCTGTCCGACATGCGAGGGATCGAAGTCGCGTTCACGGCGGACGGCGTCGCCCGGATGATCCAGGTCATGGAGGAGACGCGAGACCGACGCGATGCCGCGAGGGCAGCCATCGTGGCCGATTCCAACGCTGCCTTCGGCATGGGCCGTATGTTCGAGATGCGGGCTGAAGACCGCGCCCAACCCCGATTCGGCATCTTCCGCGACATGGAGTCGGCCATGGCCTGGCTCGAGGCCGAGAAGGGATGACGAGCGCAGCCCCGGCGTACCGCGAGGCCGAGGCTCGCTTCTGGCGGAGCTGTGTGGAAGAGCCGCCGATCGAACGCCGAGTGGGGCTGCCCCGCCTGGACCTGGAGGTCCGCGTTCTGGAGATTGGCCGGGGTCCGTCCCTGATCTTGCTGCATGGTGGACCGAACGCCGCGACTACCTGGGCCCCCCTGGTCCAGCACCTTCCCGACTTCCGCTGCCTACTCGTGGACCGGCCGGGTTGTGGCCTCAGCGATGCCCCGCGGCGGCCGCCGAAACGTGTCCGCGATCACATGGTCACGGTCATGGGAGACCTGATGGAGGCGCTGGAGGGCCCGTTGGCGGGAGTCGTCGCGAGCTCCTTCGGCAGCTTCACCACCATCGCCCACCAGGTGGCGCATCCCGAAAAGACCCTACCGTCCGTGCACTTCGGGTGTCCGGCCCTGGCCCCGCGCTCGAAGGTGCCCCTCCGATTCTTGCTTCAAGGCCTACCCGGGATGGGCTGGTTGATGATGCGGATGCAGCCGCCGACGCTCGAGACGGCGACCAAGTTGTTCGCCTGGATCGGACACGAAGTCTCGCTGGCCAAGGGCCGGATCCCGCAGGTGGGTCTGGAGTGGTACGCCGCCCTTCTCGCTCACACCTCCACGCGCAAGAACGACTTCGCCATGTTCGGCAACATCCGGCCCGGACGGGACCAACTGACCGAACAAGACCTCGGGCGCGTTTCCGTACCCACGTCCTTCTTCTGGGGCGAAGACGACATGTTCGGGGGTGCGGACGTGGCGCGCCATGTGGCCGGGGCCGTCCCGGGGGCGGCGCTGGAGCTCGTCGCCGAGTCCGGGCACCTACCGTGGCTGGACTTCCCGGAGATGGCGGCGGAGCACGTGAGGGATTTCTTCCGGCAGATCCGCGCCTAGGCACGTCCGCGGCGCGACCCGCGGACCTCGGGAGGAGACCTCGGACTTGGGAGTCGGGGCGCGCTGCGCATCTTGGTCGACGCTTGCCCTGGGCGGCCCGGAAGCCAGCTAGTCGCGGTTCGCGAGCGAGTGCTCGCCGCCGTAAGAGGGGGCAGGTCCGGCGATGCCCCGCCTCGGCCTTCAGCTGGCCGGATTGGCCGTGTACCCCAGGTAGGTCAGCACGATGATGTAGGCCAGCACCCCGTACGTGATCCACGTCCAGAGGGGACTCGGCTCCCCTCGCGCCGCCTTCCGGTCCAGGAAGGGCACCAGCAGGAGGATTACGCCTCCGACCGTGAACGCCAAGACACCCAGGAGCTCTCCCTCGATTCCGAGGATGTGGGCCGGCAGGTATTTCAGGCTCTGGAACATGAACATGAAATACCATTCGGGCTTGATGCCCTCAGGCGCCGGAGCGAACGGATCGGCCTTCACACCAAGGTGGGCGGGGAAGAAGGCGGCGGCTGCGGCCAGAATCGTCAGCGCGCACAGCCATCCCACCAGGTCCCGGAGCAGGAAGTTCGGGAGGAAGGGAATCGACCGCGGGGCGCCCCCCTCGCGCTCGATGGACGGAGGGACGCTCATGCCGTGCCTCTGCACGAGCAGAACGTGCAGGGCCATGAGCATGAACAACAGGGCGGGCAGCACGGACACGTGGAGCGCGTAGAACCGCGTCAACGTGGCTCCGGTCACGTCCTCTCCGCCCCGTAGCACATCCCGGATGAACCCACCCACCACGGGGAACACTCCAGGGATTTCCGTGCCCACGCGTGTGGCGAAGAACGCCAACTCGTTCCACGGGAGCAGGTAGCCGGTGAATCCGAGACCCATGGCCACCCCCAGCAGCCCGACGCCGGACATCCAGGTCAGCTCCCGAGGCGGCCGATACGCCTTCAGGAGCATCACGGAGAACATGTGGACGAAGGCCGTGAGGATCATGAGGTTCGCGCCCCACGAGTGGATCGAGCGGATCAACCACCCGAACTCGACCTCGGCCATCAGGAACTGGACGGACTCGAACGCGCCTTCGGCGCTCGGTCGGTAATAGAAGAGCAGCAGGATGCCCGTCCCCACCTGGAGGAAGAAGAGGAATACGAGCATGCCGCCCATGTAATACCAGATCGTGTGCCGGTGTACCGGCACCTTCTTCTTCCGGCCGATGGGGATCAGGGCGCTGAAGCCGATGCGGTCGTCGAGCCAATGGACCAGCGCGCGTACCCGTGATCTAGGCCCCGGCATCGTCAGCTCCTCCGGCTGACCACGATCTGGGTCCCTCGCACGTTCACGTCGTACGCCTCGAGTGGCTCCGGGGGCGGTCCGGAGATGTTCCGACCGTTCAGGTCGAAGTGCCCGTTGTGACACGCGCACCAGATGTGGCCGATGTCGTCCCGGTACTGAACCGTGCAGTCCAAGTGGGTACACCGGGCCGAGAACGCCCGCAGCTCGCCCGCGGGCGTTCGGACCAGGATGCCCGGCCGGCTTCCGAACTTGAAGATCAGTCCAGTGTTCGGGGGGATATCGGCCGCATCCATGGTGAGCGTCACCGAGTTGGCGGACGCCTCCACATTCTCGGGTGGAATCAGGTATCGTGTGACCGGGTATCCGACCGCGACCGCGAAGCCTCCGACGCTCGTGCCCAGCAGGAGATCCACGAACCGCTTGCGGGTGACGGACTCGGGCCGGCCGGAATCGGGCGTGCCGGCTTCCGATTCCTTGGCCCCCGGCCGCGTCTTCCCAGGATCCGAGCTCATGATCGGTCCTCCCCGCCGCCGGTCGGAGGTCGGTGGAGCGGACCTTCTTCACCCCGCGCCCACTCGGCTTCGATGCCCATCAGTTCCATGATTCGGCCCACGAGGTCGCGCTCCTTCTCGGCCAGCACTCCGTCGGAAAGCACCAGGCTCCACATGGCATCCACCAGGGCGCGCTTCTGTGCGGCCGAGTAGTGAGCTGCCACGACTGCCGCGACTTCCTCGATGTCGAACCCCGCCTCCCGCCGCTCCTCGGTGAGCCGGATCAGCCTTTCGGCCTGCACGGGACCCAGACCGAACTGGCGCTGCAGCAAGCCCTCGAGGTGCCGCCGCTCGGCCTCTGTGAACTCCTCGTCGGCGTAGACCAACTCCACCAGGATCGCGCTCGCGGCGAGCTGCAGGTCCTCGAAGTCCCCCGGCCGTCCTCCCCGGCCCCGCATCGCTCCGAAGAACATGCTCATCCATCGCCGTGCCGAGCGGGTGCGGGCTCCGGCCCTCCACTCGGGTTCGACGCTCAGTCGTTTCGTGATCTCGTCCATCAAACGGCGCTCGCGTTCGGCCAGCTCGCCGTCGGAGAGCACCAGTCCCCACATGGCGTCGAGTAGGGACCGCTTCTCGTCCTCCGTGAAGTGCCGCGCCACCAGAGCCGTGAACTGATCCATGTCGGCCCCACGGCTGCGCTGCTCCGCCGCAAGCTGGATCAGCCTCTCCGCTTCGGCGGCGTCCAGATCGAAGCGCCGGCGAATCAGCTCTTCGAGGTGCCGGCGTTCGGCGTCCGAGAACTCATCGTCCGCGTACACGAGCTCGATCAGGAGGGCGCAAGCGGCCAGCCTGAAATCCGCCTGGCTGATCCTACCTTCCGCTTCACGGGACGCGATCATCGACTCGCGGAAAAAGCTCTCCACCGCGCTGAACATCTGTTCCACCCTGATCTCGATGTTCCGTATCTTGATCAGGAGAGCGAGGATGAGCGCCAGGATGATGGCGGCGGAAAGGCCCAGGCCCGCCCGCCGGAACCAGTGCTCGAACAAGGCCGCCTCACCCCGCTCGAGGGCCGAGCGCGTGGATTCGAGGCCGACATCGATCTCCTGTTGCACGGGCTCGAGTTGGAAGGCGTGGATGGCCGTGCGGGCCTTGACCAGCGCGTTGTTCACCTCGTCCAGGTCGAAGACCGCCTGGCTTACCTCCATTCCAAGCCTTTCGGCTTCGTCCAGGAGTTGACGACTCCTTTCGGCCTCGTACTCGAGCGAGTCGATCATGACCTTCATGGTCTCGAACTCGTGGCCGTCGGGGTCGTCTGGCTCGTGGCAGGTGCCGCAGACGGATTCGCTCCGCTCCGCCAGGAGATCGTCGTCCGTCTCCTCGATGGCGTGGTTGTCGTGACAGGTGGCGCAGCCCGGCAGGTCCTCTTCCTCGAAGAGCTCCACGTGGCCGCTGGCCGCGAAGAAGTCCGCCATCATCGTGTGGCACTGGCCGCAGACGTTTCTCACTGACGCGATGCCGGGCGGTGCAGCCCCGTGGTTGCCGTGGCAGTCGTTGCAGGTAGGCGCGCTGAGATCCTCTTCCTCGAACATCAGCCGGCCGTGGACGCTGGATTGAAATTCGTCGAGCTGGTCCGTCGGGAGGTTGTGCGGGGCCATCATATCCGGATCGTCGTGGCAGCTGGCGCAGAGCTCTGCCACCCTCAGCGGGTAGACGCTCGACTCCGGGTCGGTGGGCGCACGGATCTGGTGGGCAGGGTGGCAGCTCACGCACGTTGCCACGTCCGGATCGTTGGTCTCCATCAGACTTCGCCCGTGACCGGAGGTGGCGTACTCGGCCTCCTGGTCGATCCGAAGCGAAGGATTGTAGTCACGCATGAAGGCCGCGTCCGAGTGGCAGCGCCCGCAGAGCCCGGGGACCTGCCGACCCTCCGGGGTGGCGAGGAACCCCGCGCTGGGGTCCAGGCCCTCGTCGCCCGGTCCGGTCCGGCCGTGGCAGGACAGACAGTCGAACCCTCTCGCTCCATGCACGTCGTTCTCGAAGAGCTCGGCGGGAACCCGCAGCCGCTCTTCATCCAACGTCAGGTGACACTCGACGCACTGATCACGTGTCGGCGGATTCTGGGCCTCGGCAGGCGCGCCCGCGCCCAACAGGCAAGCTGAGCCCAACAGCCAGAGCAGCCGCGCGGACCGCGTTTCGTACCTGATCGACTGCGGCGCCCTCATGTCGGCGGAATCCCGGTTCGGTGGCAGATGAGGCACGACGAGGGGTTGGCTTCCGCGAGACGCTCGGCCTCGAAGCCCGGGCCGTGAGGGTTGATCCGCCACGCGCCAAGCGCGGCGTGACACTGGGTGCAGTCGGCCTGCGAATGGCACGTGCGGCAGCTCTCGAGACCCTGCCGGGCCGGCCCACCGTGTCCGAAGAGCCAGAACGGCCTGTCCGTGTGGTAAGCCACGTCCAGTCGGCCCTCGGATCCGAGGCCGAGGCCGGTATGGCAACCCCGGCAGAATACGTCCGGATTGTGGCACGTGGCGCACTCGGTCTC
>JBDHLD010000005.1:0-118709 GCA_039586035.1 Gemmatimonadota bacterium
GGAGCGCCGTCTGAAGACCGAGATGGCGCAGCTCAACCTGGCGCTGGTGGGAATGATGTCTCTCAAGCACGAGGAGACCACGCTCGTCATGAGGGAGAAGTTCAAGGCCTTCCTGCCCGACCACGCGGGCGACCTCGAGGCACTCCTGGCCGGTGGGGCCAGGGCCGGAGGCTGAGTTGAGCAACCCGTCGGCGCCCACGGACGAGGTGGTCCTCACGTCACCGATCCCGGTCCTCGAAGAGGCGGAGGAGAAGCGGAACGGCGGCCCCGGGGGATCGGCGGCTCCGGCACCCCCGAGCACCCTTGCGGCCAGCGGCGACGACGAGCCGGCCCAAGAGGGGGCGCCGGCCTGGATGCTCACCTTCGCTCACGTTCTTCATCCTGCTGTACTCCATGTCCTCGATGGAGACGGAGAAGTTCAAACTCGCTTCGCTGTCCCTTCGGGAGGCGCTGGGCGCCGACACCGGCGAGCAGCTGATCAGCGAGGAGGGACCGGCGCCAGGCGCCATCGTCCCGCTGGTGACCCCCGAGTCCGACCCGGGCGACATCAGTGACGAGACAGAGGAGGCGATGGAGGAGATCGCCCGGCGCCTGCAGGAGTTCGTGACCGAGAACCGCCTGGAGGACATGGTGGCGGTCAACAAGGAGGTCGGAGGCGTTTACCTGCGCATCCAGGACATGGCCCTCTTCCAGCCGGGATCCACCCAGCTCGAAGACGTGAGCGTCGCCGTCATCGAGCAGCTCGGCGACATCACCAAGGCCATCGAGGCGCCGCTGGTCGTTACGGGTCACACCGACAACACGCCGATCCGCTCGCCCGTGTTCGCGTCGAACTGGGAGCTGTCGGCGGCCCGGGCCGCAGGCGTCGCCAGGGTCCTGGTGGAGGGCGGGCACCTGCCCGACAAGGTCACCGTCGAGGCCTACGGCGAACATCGCCCCCTCGGATCCAACGAAACGCCGGAAGGACGCGCTCAGAATCGACGCGTGGAGCTGTACTACTCCCGACAGAACATCGAGTCGGCGATCCTGGGCGTGGGCGCTGCGGACGCCCGCGACGGTACCGGCGAGGCCGACGGCACGAGCGGCGAGGTCCCGACCACCAGCTCCGACGATGAAGCAACTACGTCCGGAGGCTGAGCCCTAGAGCCCGAAGACGAAGAGCGACGACCCGGCCGCGACGGCCACGTGCTGCTGGCCATCGATCTCGAAGGAGACGGGGTTGGTCCGGACTGCAGCCCCCGCCTGGAACTCCCAGAGCGCCGCACCGGTCTCGGCGTCGAGCGCGAAGATGTTGCCTTCGTTGGACCCGCCGAACACGAGCCCTCCGGCCGTGGCCATCACGCCGGACCACGGGGGCGTGAGCAGCCGGAACTCCCAGCGACGCTCACCGGTCCTGACGTCGAGGGCGCGCACGGCGCCGTATGCCTCGTCGCCGTCCAGCGCACTCTCGCCTCCGCCCATGTACGGGGCTCCCGGCTCGTACTCCACCTCGGTCTTGTAGTACACCGCCCCCATCTCCCTGACGGGGACGTAGAAGAGCTCCGTCCGCGGGCTGTAGGAGGGACTCGGCCAGTTGGTGGCGCCCTGCAGGCTCGGATAGACCAGCGTGCCCTCTTCCGTGGGATCGGTACCCGGTCTGACGATCGGCCGGCCGCCCTCGTCCAACCCGTCGGCCCAGGTCTGCGTGGCATAGGGGGCGCCCATCAGGAACTCGCCGGTCTCCCGGTCGAGGAGGTAGTAGAACGCGTTGCGGTTGGCCGTCGCCAGGACCTTCCGCGACTGGCCGTCCAGCTCCAGGTCCACGAGCACCGGGATCTGGTTGGCGTCCCAGTCATGGGTGTCGTGAGGCGTGAACTGGAAGTGCCAGACCAGCTGCCCCGTGTCCGGATCCAGGGCCACGACCGAGCACGTGTAGAGATTGTCTCCCGGGCGCACGTCGCCGTTCCAGTCCGGCCCCGGGTTGCCGATTCCCCAGTACAGCAGGTTCAGAACGGGGTCGTACGATCCGGTGAGCCAGGTCGCACCGGCACCGTACCTCCAGCTCTCGCCGCCCCAGGTCTCGTTGCCCGGCTCTCCCGGACCGGGCACCGTCCAGAATCGCCACAGCTGTTCACCGGAAGCGGGATCGTACGCGTCGACGAACCCGCGGATGCCCGCCTCGCCGCCGCTGGTGCCCACGATGATCTTCCCGTCGAGCGCGAGCGGTGCCAGGGTCAGGGAGTGACCCGTGGCGTTGTCGGCCACCTGCGTCTCCCACCGTAGCGCCCCCGAGCGGGCATCCAGCGCTACGAGCCGGGCGTCCAACGTGCCAACGAAGAGCGTCTCGTCCAGGATCGCGACGCCTCGGTTCACCCGGGGGAAGCCGATGTTGCGGAGCTCCCGAGGCAGCTCCGCCGCCCAGCTCCAGAGCTTGCGCCCCGTGCGCAGGTCGAGGGCCGTGACCTTGGTGGGCGGCTCGGTGATGTACATGACCGAGTCGGCGACGATGGGCGTGGTCTCGACCAGCCCGGGACCGCTCATCTGGTAGACCCACCGCACCTGAAGGTCCTTGGCGTTGCTCCGGTCGATCTGATCGAGGCTGGAGAAGCGGTGGGAGTCGTAGGTGCCCGAGTAGGTCAACCAGCTTCCGGGCTCGGCCGCGGCTTCGCGGATGCGCTCGAATGGCACCTGCCCGGCGCCGGCGGCCACGGTGGCGACCAGCAGGGCACCCGCGACCAAAAAGGATCGGACTGTCATGGGTTCCCCCTGAGGCTGGCGAGATACGCGACGAGGTCGTCGAGCTCGGATTCGGTGAAGACGCCCTCGTAGCTGGGCATGGCGCTCGAGTCGAACAGCCGCTGGACCTCCCGTAGCTCGTCCTTGCGGAGCGAATAGGACCTGCCCAGATCGTCGCGGAGCTGGAGCGTGAAGTCGTCCTCGTTGATCCGCATGCCCTCGACACGCCTCCCGTCGGGCAGCACGGCCCGAACCAGCAGGTATCCGTCGAAGCCACCGCTCCCCATGGTGTTGATGGCGCTGGGCCTTCGGGTGCCCGGCTCCAGTAGGGCTTCGCGGAGGTGCTGCACGCCCCGGCGGGCCCCGATGTCGGTGAGCTCGGGGCCGATCCCGGTGCCGACGCCGGACACGATGTGACACGCCGTGCAGTCGGCGTCGCCCATGAACATGGCGGCGCCTCTGGCCGAGTCTCCCGGGAGCTCGGCGACCTCGGTCCGACCGAGCGTGCGTATGTAGGCGGCGACCTGGCGTACGTCCTGCTCGCTCATGGACCACGAGCCTCCCATGTCGGTGCCCGGGATGCCATCGGAGATGACCGCCATGAGGGCGTCGTCGTCGGGGGCGCTCCTGAGCGTGGGACGGTTCAGCGCCGGCCCCTCACCTCCAGTGCCCCCCACCCCGTGACAGCGTGAGCACTGGGCGGTGAAGGTCCGCTCGCCCCGGGCCAGCTCCATCGGGTCCGTGGGGAGCGTGGTCTCCGCCGCCTGCTGGGTCGGCGCGCCCTGGAGCAGCGTCGGGGCAGCGGCCAGCAGCGCCACGGCGCCCACCAGGGTGCGTGGTCGAACGAGACGGACGATACGACGCATTCTGCGCTCCACGGCGGAGGAAGCCGGCGGGGTGTCGTTCACGACGCTACCGCCCGTCGGTGACGCTACCCGCCTGCTCCTGCTGCACGTACCAGAGGACCTCCCGCAGCAGGGCCGGAGCGTCATAGACGACGCCGTCCTTGATGGTCCAGCGGACACCGCCGTGCTGCCACTGTTCGTCTGGAGGCACGATGCCGAAGAACCCGAAGCCCAGGCCATACATGACCTTGAGGTTGTCGATCGGGTTCCCGTTCACGACGGCCAGATCCGCCGCGCAACCCACCCGAATGCCGCAGTGCTCCTCCATTCCGAGGACCTCGTACGCGTTCACCGTCGCGGTCCGGATGATGTCGATGGGATGGAGCCCGGCTTCCTGGAACAGCTCCATCTCGCGCACCATCGCCAGACCGCCCCAGGGACTCGTGTCGGTACCCACGGTGAGCTTGCCGCCCCGCTCGTGGAACTCGTCGACCCAGTCCATCCAGATGCGGAAGTTCTCCTTCCAGCGAATCTCGTCCGAGGTCTTCCACTCGGTGTGGTAGGCCCCGTGCCTTTCGGGGTCGGGCCACATCTGGTCGATGACCGAGGGGTGATAGAAGGCCACCTGCCACGGCAGGGTGAGCACCCGGGCCAGATCGCGGTTGTCCTCGTAGACCACCATCGTGGGGTTCCACGCGGTGCCGTTGGCGATCAAGGTGTCGAGCACGGCGGAGAGGCGCTCCGGGTACTCGTTGGCCTCGGCCCACAGGGCTCCGGCCCACCGGAAGCGGTCCAGCTCCTCCCAGTAGTTGTAGTCGTCGGGAAAGTCCTGCGTGTGCGGAAGGGCCGCGTCGGGGACGCCATACCAGTGCTCGATGCTGGCCACACCGGCCTGGGAGGCCGTTACCGCGTCCGTCTCGGAGACCTTGAGATCCACCATGACCTGCATTCCGAGGCTTCGGCCCTCGTCGACGGCCGCCGCGAGCACGTCCGGGTAGTGTCCGGGACTCTTGCTGATCTTCACGCAGTCAGCGCCCTGTTCGTGAAAGCTCCGCACCATTTCGCGGGCTCGTTCCGGCGTGTTGCCCACGTCCCAGCGCCGGAGCGGCAGCGGCCACCGCTGACAGAGCACGAGCCGGGGCGCCACGATGTCGTGGGCCAGCGAGAGCGCTCGCTGCTCGGTCATCACGTCGAGGCTGGCGCCCGTACCGGCGTCTCGGATCGTCGTGACGCCGTGGCCCATCCAGAGCCGGTACTGGTAGTCCAGCGCCCGGGGACCCAGCGCACCGTCGTTTCCCCGCAGGTGGACATGCATGTCCACGAGTCCCGGCATCACGTACATGCCGCTGACGTCGATGACATGCCCCGTCCCGGCCTCGCCCGCGTTCGCCCCATATCCGGCCGCGTTCACGGGGTCCACCGGGATCATGTCCACGATGCGGCCGTTCTCGATGACGATGTCGATGGGCCCCTCGGGCGGCATGGCACGATTGGATCGGGGCGTTCCGCGGCCACTCACTACCACCGCGTTCTTCAGGATCAGCCGTTCGTACCGCTGGCCCTGGGTGGTGCCCATGGGGATTGGATCGGGAAGCGTCACGCGGGTGGCCGAGGCCTCCTGGGCCTTCGCGGCGTCGGGAGAAGCCAGAACGGTCCCGATGACGAGCAGGACGACCTGCACGGTGCGGGGAGCTGGAACGGGCATGAGCGCCTCCGGCGGGGGTGCGAGCGTCGACACGACAACGGTACGCGGGGTGCGGCCCCTGCCGAAAGGGCTCGGCGATCGAGGGCCTCGGGCGTGGCGTCGGGGGGACCCGGTCCCGGGAACGACCTCAGGCCCCGGTCAGCGGTCGCTCCCGGGTGGGCGGCGGAAGGGTCAAGGAAGCCCGACCCAGACCCGTCGGCCACCGGGGCGTCACCGACACCCCCTGCTCGATCGCTTCGAAGCCGTCCGGGCACTTCGAAATGGTGACGATGGGATACGTCCAGGTCTCGGCGCCTGGGGCCAGGTCCACCGGAGTCGCGCGGCCGAGCGACAGCTCCGGAGCGAACCAGGCGTCGGGCGGGAAGTCCTCGGGTTCCCAGCGCCAGGCGATCTCCAACCCACCAGCCGCGTCCATCCGAAGCGTCTTCCGTACGCGGGGCGCTCCGGGAGTCTCGAACGACCACGTGAGCCCGCCGCCGTCCCTCTCCGGCCCGGTGGCCCCAACCGTGGGCCAGGTCCAGACGGGCGCGAACTCACCTTCCCGGTAGCTACCCAGGTCCACATCGCCACCCAGGACCCGGTCGATGACGAGCGTTCGGGGTTCCAGGTCGGCGGCAGGAAGTCGGGTCAGGGTCGCGATGGCTTCGGTGTCGTGGATCGAGGGAGCCGCGTCCGAGGACGCGGCGGTTCGCGCGGAGCTGGTGGCCGCCGCTGCGCTCTCGTCGTCCGCCGGGGTCGACCGGGCACGGCGCACCGCCTCTTCGTGATAGCTCTCCTTGCGCCGCGTGAGCACGTCGGTCAGATCCGGCCCTAGGCCGAAGTGGACCAACTCGGTCACGGTCCCACCCCCCAACGGGCTGACCCAGGCCGAAAAGCGGTCGCTGTGAACCCACCACTCCACGGCACCATCCCCATCGAGATCCGCCTGCTCCCAGTCCAGGCCCTGGCCGCGGCGAAGCATCGCTTCGGCCTCCGCCAATTCCCGACGCACGCCCTCCCGAAGGTGCTTCATGTAGAGCCCGCCGAAGACGCCGTGCCAGTACGCGTCGTTGCATTGGGCGCGGCCCACGGCGCGGCGCGCTTCGCCGGGGTCGCCCGCGGCGCGGCACAATCCGCTCACGGCCAACATCCGCTTGTGCAGGCGGTTCGCCTCGGTGTAGCGCGTCAGGAAGTTCTTCCAGTTTCCGCCCGACCACTCCTCCATCTCCGGGTAGGAGCCCACTGGCAGGTACACGGGTCCGGAGGCCGGTAGCTCGGCCCGGGCTTCGGACGGCGTGACCAGGCGGATCGTCCCGTCGTTCCGGAGCCCGTCCAGGACGTCGCCGAAGGACTCCAGCCACCCTTGTTCGTAGAGCCACGGGCGGGTCCGCGGCCAGCCGCCGAACTTCTCGCCATCGTCCCCGAAGAGCGCCAGTGGCTCGCCCCCCGCGTGCCGGCGGCGCAGCTCTTCGCCGATCTCGTCGGCCGGCCGGAAGGGGATCAGGTACCGGAGCTGCTCGTCGATGGTCAGGACGTCCACGTAGTGACCCTCGGATTCGGTCCGGAGGGGTCGGAGCAGGTCGCCGCGGGTCAAGCCGGCCCGGAGGGCCAGGTGGTCGTCCACCAGGACGTACTCGACGCCGGCCGTCGCCAGGTCCCGCACCAGGCCGGGCTCCCACACGCGCTCGGTCAGCCAGATGCCCACGGGCCTGACACCGAAGCGCGCCGAGAGCCTCTCCTGGGTCCACGCCAGCTGAGTCCGTCGGTCTTCGGCCGGCAGGGCGACCAGGATCGGCTCGTACCACCCGGCGCCCAGCAGCTCCACCCGCCCGTCCGCAACCAGCCGGCCGATACGGTCGAGGAGGGCCGCGTCGTGCGCCTCCATCCACTCGACGAGCGGACCTGACAGGTGGAGACCGATGGGCAGCACGTCCCGCGCCTCCAGGAAGTCCAGGAACGGCCGATACACGTCCTCCGCGTGCTCCCGGAAGACATGGTCGAAGTTCCCCACGGGCTGGTGAATGTGGAGGACGAAGGAGAAGCGCAGCGCGGTCACGGTCCACTCACGGCGAAGCCCAACCGGCGACGCAGGTCCTGGATCACCGACTCCGAGAGCTCCCGCTGACCCTCTCCTCGGCCCTCCCCGTTCCCCAGGAGTCGCCACAAGCGGGTCTCCGCGTCGTACGGGACGCCCTCTTCCAACGCCTCCAACGCATCGAGGATTCGCTCGAGGCGCCCCTCCACGGCGCCGACCGGTGCCACACCGGGCGGACCCGGCTCCGGTCGCTCTTCCAGCACGTCGATCACCTTGCGGAGGGAATCGTGCAAGTGGTGAATCTGGACCGCCCGGGGGCCCGTGTGGGTGAAGGCACCATCCGTATCCGGGGAGAGATCCTGGGCCGACAGCGCCAGCGCGCTGGCCAGATGCTCCTGCACCGCGACGGGAAGATCGTCCCAGCGGATCACCCGAGAGGTTGGCTCTGGAGGCATCGTGACTCGGGCCTCCAGGGTGCTCGGTCCGGCGCCCACCACCTCCGCCACCCCCTTCCACGAGCGACCCGTGGGCCGGTGCACCACCGATACCTCGGTGGTGCCGACCGAGACGGTGTAGGCCCCCCACCGTTGCACCGCTCCGCCTCCCAACCTCCGAACGACCTGGGCAGCGGCCGCCACCGTGAGCTGCGCCGGCACGGCTGCAGCGACCGACCTGAGGTACAGCTGCCCGGCCGTGCCCACATCGGCGTCGTTGCTGGCGCCCTTCTCGAGGCGAGCGACGAGGCCATCCCTGACTCGCCCTGCCCCCTCTCCGTACAGGTCGATGGCCCGCGCCGCGTAGGTCAGGACCTGACGCGCCTCGATCCCCGCCACGTCGTCGAAGAACCAGGCGCAGGAAGTGAACAGACGGAGGGCGTTCCGCTCCATTTCCAGCATCTCGACCACGCGACGGCCTTCGGCTCCCGACAGCTCCCGTGAGGACCACCGCTCCAGGAACGGCCGGAGCGTCGCCTCCCGGTCGGGGGTGAGCGTGCCGACGTAGTCGTTCCGCGCGGACCACGGGTCCGTGAGCAGCGGTGCCGTCTCGCGCTCATAGCGGCGGTGCAGCTCGCCGGCCAGCCAGGTCAGGGCGTCCCGCAGGGGCCCGCGCCAGGACTGGTCGCTCTCCGCTTCCGGAGATGCCTTGCACCCGCAGTCCGAGCGCCACCGCTCGACCCCATGGGCGCAGCTCCACGCCGTCGGCGCCACCAGCTCGACCTCTTCGCGGGGCTCGTGGCGGGCGAGGAACGAGGCGTAGCTCTCCACCACCACGTCGTCCCGAGCTCGCAGATGTTCCAACGCCGTAGCCAGGGCCATCTCACCGAAGCGGTGGTGGTGGCCGAACGTCTCGCCGTCGGTAGCCATCGAGCGCAGCCGGGGCCGCGATGCGCCCTTCCCCCTCCCTTCAGGAAAGGTGGCCAGGCGGTCTGCCCAGGCTGCGCCGTCCTTCAGGAGGTGGCCGAACGCCACGTCGTGGGCGACACCGCCGTCGTACACGAAGATGGCGATGTCCCTGCCACTCGGCGTGACGTACCGACCGGGCCGCCCACCCGTGGGCACGGTGCTGACCTGGTGCGGCGCGAGGATGGTGAAGCGGATACCCTCGGCGGCGAGCACGTCGAGCGAATCGGCATCCACCGCCGTCTCGGGCAGCCACATGCCCTCCGGATCACGACCGAATCGTCGGCGGAAGTCGGCGATGCCCCAGCGGACCTCGGTCACGCGGTCCCGGGGGTCGGAGAGGGGCAAGATGGGATGGTGGTACGCCATGGCCATGGCATTGCCATGCCCGTCCAGGCGCCGGCAGCTCTCCAGGTCCGCCTCCAACACGGCCGCATAGGTGTCGGGCGCTTCACGCTCGAGCCAGCTCAGGAGCGTCGGTCCGAAGTCGAAGCTCAACCACTCGAGGGCGTTGAGGATACCGCGGATGTGCCCCTGTCGGTCGAGGATGCGGCTCGCCACGACCGCTCGGTAGCACTCCCGCTCGACCCGCTCGTTCCAGTCGTGGTACGGGGCGGCGGACGGCTGGTGGGGAACCTCTTCCAGCCACGGATCTTCACGGGGGGGCTGATAGAAGTGCCCGTGAATGACGACGGAAAGGGGCTGCTGGCGCAAGTGGGAACCGCTCAAGCCGCCCGATGCGCGGCCAACGCCTTGGCGTACACGTTCAGGTAGGCCTGAGCCGGCCGTTCCCAGCCGAAGTCCCGACTCATGGCCTCGCGCATGTGGGTCTCCCACGCCTCCCGATCCGGATACAGGGCGATGGCCCGTCGGATCGCCCTCTCCAGGGCCGTGGAGGTGAACTCGTCGAAGACGAAGCCGGTGACCTGGTCGTCCACGGTGTCGGAGAGTCCTCCGACCCGCCGGACAATCGGGAGCGCGCCATAGCGTTGCGCGCGCATCTGGGTCAGACCGCAGGGCTCGTATTGGGAGGGCATGAGCAGGCCGTCGGCACCCGCCAGCAACCTGTGCTCGCGCTGCTCCGTGAAGTCGAAGCGCACGGTCACCCGATGCGGCATCTGGCGAGCCATTTCCGCGAGCGCGTGCTGATACCCGGCCTCACCCTCGCCCACGAACACGAACTGGGCCTCCGGAATCCGATAGAGCAGGCCGTCCCCCACGATCAGGTCGAAGCCCTTCTGCTTCACGAGGCGGGCAGTCATACCGAAGAGCGGAATGTCGTCGCGCACGGGCAGACCGCAAGCGGCCTGCAGGTCGGCCTTGCACGCCCACTTCCCAGCCAGGTCCTCCCTGGAATAGTTCTGCGGCAGTTCGGGGTCCGTTTCAGGGTCCCAGATGTCGAGATCGATCCCGTTCAGAATCCCCACCAGGCGGTCCCCCAGGGCGATGAACGAGTCGTGCAGGCCGAACCCGCCCGCGGGCGTGCGAAGCTCATGCGCGTGGGTCGGGCTCACCGTGCCCACGTAGTCCGAGTACGCCAGCGCCCCTTTGAGCCAGTTGACCTGGCCGTAATACTCCATGAGGCTCCAGTGAAAGAGCTCCCTGGGAAGGCCGAGGTCGTCCAGGACGTCCGGTCCGAACAGGCCCTGATACCCGGCGTTGTGCACCGACAGGATCTTGGCGACGCGTCCGTAGATCTCCTGTTCGGCCGCCAGCGTCGTCTCGAGCAGCACAGGCGCCAGAGCGGTGTGCCAGTCGTGGGCGTGGAGCACCACCGGCTCCTCCACGAGGCCCGGCAGCGCCTGCAGGGCGGCCTTGGCGAAGAACGCGAACCGGATATGGTTGTCCGGGTAGTCGCCGCCGCCCTCTCCATAGAGGCCGTCGCGGTCGAACAGCTCGGGCTGATCGATGAAGATCACCCGCGGGCCGGGAGGCGGATCGGCGAGCTGGTACAGGCGGGCGTTCGACGTCCATCGCCCCACCGAGACGGCGAAGGGATCGCCCAGGGGTACGAGGCCCGGCGTGTTCTGCCGTACCACGCGGTACAAGGGCATGATGGCTATGGTCGGAAAGCCCGACTTGGCCTGGAAGGTGGCAATCCCCCTCACGGCCTCGGCGAGGCCGCCGGACCGAGCAAAGGGCCAGTACTCGGCCACGAGGTGGACGATGTTCATCCGTGCCGACTCCTGGCCTGACGTTGGGGATGGAGCGAATGTATCGGGCCCTGTCGCCGGCCCGGGCCTGACGGCCGTCGTGGACGCCATCGGACGGTCCATTCGGTGGTGATGATAACGCGCGCGAAGTAACCTAGACCCCGGACGGGTCTCCGATCAACGCCGACTCCTCACTACCCCGACTCCTGGTACGCATGAAGGTCGATCTGGTCGATTCGCTGCAGGCCATCACGGACGGAAGCTACGCAACGCCGTTCGACGTGCTGGGCATGCATCCAAACGATGAGGACGCGGAGGGTGGCCTGAGGATTCGGGCGTGGCTGCCCGAAGCCTCCACGGCCGAGGTGCTCTGGGACGGGCATTCCTCGACCATGAGCCGGGTTCACTCCAAGGGCGTCTACGAGC
This sequence comes from Gemmatimonadota bacterium, assembly GCA_039586035.1. Classification (GTDB taxonomy): domain Bacteria; phylum Gemmatimonadota; class Gemmatimonadetes; order Longimicrobiales; family Gaopeijiaceae; genus JBDHHQ01. The sequence goes on from JBDHLD010000005.1 coordinate 11,259, forward strand.
TCGTGCTGTCCGAGCCCGCCCCCGTGAGCTACCGCCTTCGCGTCGATGGCGGCGAGCCCTTCCAGGATCCGTACCGGTTCACCCCCGTCTTCGACGACGACGCGCTGGCTCGGATCCGTCAGGTGGACGGCCGCCCGCATCGCGTGCTGGGCGCCCATGTCATGGAGCACGAAGGCGTCGGGGGGACCGTCTTTGCCGTATGGGCTCCCGGGGCCAGGGCGGTGAGCCTGGTGGGCGACTTCAACCGGTGGCGCGCCGGGCGGCACCCGATGCGGTCCCGGGCGTCGACCGGCGTGTGGGAGCTGTTCGTCCCCGGCCTCGGTGCCGGCGAGCTGTACAAATACCGCATCCTCAGCCACGTCGACGGACGGGCGCTCCTGAAGACCGATCCCTACGCCCGATCGATGCAGCTGCGACCGGAGACGGCGTCGGTGGTCGTGGGGCCGAGCGGCCACACATGGAACGACGATTCGTGGGTCGCGGAGCGGGGAGAGCTCCACGCGGCGGAACGGCCCATGTCCATTTACGAGGTCCACCTGGGCTCCTGGAAACGGGAGCCCGGCGCCAAGCCGCGAGACGGCGAGCCGGGTTGGCGGGGCTACCGCGCGCTGGCGACGGAGCTGATCCCGTACGTCAAGCGTCTCGGCTTCACCCACCTGGAGCTGTTGCCCGTCACGGAGCATCCCTACGACGCCTCCTGGGGCTATCAAACCGTCGGCTACTTCGCCCCGACGGCTCGGTATGGCACGCCGGAGGACCTCCGCTACTTCGTGGACGAGGCGCACCGGGCGGGGCTCGGCGTGATCCTGGATTGGGTGCCGGCACACTTCCCCCGGGACGCTCACGGATTGGGGGTGTTCGACGGCACCCACCTCTACGAGCACGCCGACCCGAGGAAGGGGGTCCATCCGGACTGGGGAACCTACATCTTCAACTACGCCCGGCCGGAGGTGACGGCATTCCTCATCTCCAGCGCGCTCTACTGGATCGAGGAGTTCCACATCGACGGGCTGCGCCTCGACGCTGTGGCGTCCATGCTCTACCTCGACTATTCCAGGGACGAGGGACAGTGGCTGCCCAATCAGTACGGGGGTCGGGAGAATCTCGAGGCGAGCCGGTTCCTCCGGCAGCTCAATGAGACGATCCACCGAGAGCACCCCGGCGTCGTGGTCATGGCAGAGGAATCCACCGCCTGGCCGGGCGTGACGCACCCCGTCACGACAGGCGGGCTGGGGTTCGACGTGAAGTGGAACATGGGTTGGATGCACGACACGCTCGAGGTGATGCAGTCGGACCCGCTGTTCCGGAAGGGGGTCTACGACAAGCTCACCTTCGGCATCACCTACGCCTTCTCAGAGCGCTTCCTGCTGGCGTTCTCGCACGACGAGGTCGTCCACCTCAAGGGCTCGATGCTCGCCAAGATGCCCGGACAGGTGTTGGACCAGTTCGCCAACCTACGCCTGCTCTACGGCTACATGTGGGCACACCCCGGCAAGAAGCTGTTGTTCATGGGGGCGGAGCTCGCGGTCTGGCAGGAATGGGACGTCGAGGGCGAGCTCGACTGGGCGGTGGCCTCAGAGCCCCTCCACGCCGGCGTCCAGAGCTGGGTGTCCGCGCTGAACCGACTCTACGCTCGGGAGCCGGCCCTCCACGAGAGCGACTGGGACGGCCGGGGCTTCGAGTGGCTCGACTGCCACGACCAGACCCGCACCACCTTGTCGTTCCTGCGCTGGTCCAAGGAGTGGAAGGATTGTGTGGCGGTGGCGTGCAACTTCACGCCGGTGGCCTGGGACGGGTACCGCCTCGCCGTTCCCCACCCGGGCTCCTACCAGGTAGTGCTGAGCTCCGACGACGAGCGGTTCGGTGGTAGCGGCTCCCTGGAAGAGGCGGTCTTCGAAACCGTCGAGGGAGAGCTCTTCGGCCGCGACCAGTTCGTGGAGCTGACGCTCCCGGCCCTCTCCGTGCTCTTCCTCAAGCAGGTACGACCGCCGATCGGCTCCGGGAAGCACCGGGGGTCCGACCGCCGGAAGAAAGGCGGGAAGAAGGGCTGAGCGGCCTCGGGCTCCAGCCGGCGGATGCCGGACAGCCCCACCGCCCTCGTGGCCCACCCCCAGGTGGGCGCCCTACCCCGCCACCACCTGGAACCGACTCGCCACCTTCCCGGCCAGGTCGATCGTTGTCTGCAGGTCGGGATGCCGGACGACGATCATGCCGTCGCCCACCAGCACCTTGCGCCAGTCGCGACGCGGCGCGCCGATGGGATTGAGGTCCATGGCACACACGTGCTGGCCGATCTCGGACAGCAGAGGCTCGAGGCCGTCGTACCGCTGGATGCTCCCTCTGCCCCGGGCCCTCTTGAAGATCCACGCGGCATTGTACTTACGCTCCACCGCCTGGCTGAATCGGCCGTGGACGACGGCCTCCGCCCAACCGGTGTAGGTGTCGATGTCCGACGCGAAGTTGATGAGGTCGACGAGGTACGCACCGGGTGGGCGACCTCCGATCTCGCCGAACACGGCCTCGCCTTCGCGCGTCCGGTACCACTCCATGTGCGTGTAACCCGTTCGGAACCCCAGCGCCTCGAGAACGGCCTCTCCCATCTGCTTGCCCGCGGCCAGCTCGGGCGTATCGGGATCGCGATAGACGAGCGTGATGGGACTCACCCACTCGTTCTCTTTCATGACCAACGCGCGGGGGATATAGGTGCCGATGGAGTAGTGCTGGATCTGCCCGTCGATGCAAATGGTCTCGTACGTCATGTCGTCGCCCTCGACGAACTCTTCGACGCTGACCTCGGTCACGGACCTCAGAGCGGGCAGCACGCCGTCGAGCTGTTCCCGGGACTCGATGCGATACGTGTGCTCGGACCCGGCCCCGGCGATGGGCTTGACGATCAGGGGATAACCGATGTTCTCGGCAGCCTCCACCACCTGGGCGGCCGTGGTCGCGCTGTAGTGGTGGGGCGTACGGATCCCGGCCTGGTCCAGAACGCGCTTCATGATCTCCTTGTCCCGAAACGGGATCGTCTCCTGGACCGTCATCCCGGGCAGGCCGAGCATCTCCCGGATCCGTGCGGCCAGCACCATGTACGGCTCCCAGAGGCACTCGACGCGGTGTATCGTCACCCGCCGCGCCAGGTCGGCGACTTGCCCCAGGATGGCGTCCTCGTCCAGGAAGGAGCGCACCTGAATGTGCGCCTTCACCGCCGAACGGGCGGGCTCCTCCAGGGCGGACTCCGGCTGGTCTCCGAGCCCGATCACGTTGGCGCCCACGGTGGCGAGCCCGCGGGTGAAATAGCGCATCTCACGGGGGAAGCCCGGAGAGATCATCAATACGTTCATTTCGTCCTCTATCCTCCGGCGCGGCCGGGGTCCGGAGCGACCGGCGTCCGAGCCCCGCGACGCCCTCTCGTCATTCGAGCTCCACGCGGATGCCGGTGACGATGCGATGCAACGCCTTTCGCACCAGATCGGTGTCCGGATGCCGCACGATCAAGTAACCCTCGCCCTCGTATGTGCCGGAGGACGGCTGGCCCACTCGGGGGAGTCGAGCCTCGACGACCAGGCCGCCCAACTCCCCGAGCACCTCGGAGACTCCCTGAAGGCGGGCCACTCTTCCACGCCCCTGGCCGCGCAGGTACGCCGCGCCGGCCGCATAGGGGCGCGGCCCCGCCTCGAACACGTCGAAGACGGCCAGGCGAGCCCACGCGGCGAAGAGGTCGAAGTCCTGCGCTCGAGAGATCAGGTTGACGAAACGCGCGCCGGGCGGTCGAGCGCCGACCTCGGAGACGGCCACGCTTCCGTCGGGGCGCCGGAACCACTCCATGTGGCTGATGCCGGTGTGCATGCCCAGCGCGTCGAGGGCCCGTCCCGCCACGGCGCGGATGCCGTCATAGCGGGCGTCGTTCACGTCGCGTGGCGTGAGGACGCACCACTGGATCCAGGGTTCCTCGACCACCCGCAGGGCGGCGGGCAAATAGTCGTTCACGGAGTGCCAGACCACCCGTCCACCAATGCTGACCGAGTCGAACGAGTGCTCCTCACCGACCACGAACTCCTCCATCATGACCGGTCGTCGGACGGAAACCGGCATGGCCTGCAGGAACGCCGTGAGGTCGTCTGCGCTTTCGAGCCGGTATGTGCCCCGGGAGCCGGAGCCGGCCTGAGGCTTGACGATCACCGGATAGCCGACGGCCTCGGTGAACGCGGCCGCCTCCTCGCCGGAGCGGGCCAGGCCGTGTTGAGCACAGGGCACTCCGTGCGCGCGCAGCACGCGCTTCATCCGTGCCTTGTCGCGGAAGTTCTCGGCCACGTCGGCGCCCATCCCGGAGATGCCGAGCCGGTCCCGTACCTGGCCCAGTGGTACCTGCAGCTCCTCCAGGGTTCCGAGCAGTCGGTGCACCCGGCCACGCGTCGCCAAACGCTCCACTGCGGGGGCGAGGTGGTCGGGGTCCAGCGCGTCTTCCACTCGTAGATGGAACGCGAGCCGCCCCCGGAGCCCGGCCGGCAGCTTCCGGGCGGGATCCTGGCTGATCAAGGTGGTGCGGACGCCGTCGAGCCGGGAGACCGCGTCGATGAAGCGCAGCGTAGTCTCGGCGAAGAAGGGCGCGACGAAGACGACGTTCTTCATTCGAAGTGGCCGGCGTGCACGGAGAAAGCCGGCGTCTGTCGGTGATCTCGGTCCGGCGGCGGCCGGAGAAGAGCAAGGAAGGTAAACCCGGACGGCCCGGGGGGGTACCTCGGTCGATCCATTCCGCTATCTTTGGCGCCGTTTCGCGGCCGGTCGACAGCGGTCGCGCCAGCCCATCCCTACGACGGACACATCGACTCATGCACGCGGTCTTCGTCGAGCCGGCCTTCCCGTCGAACCAGAAGGACTTCGTTCGCGCTCTGCACCAGGCCGGCGCTCAGGTCACGGCCGTCGGCGAGCGCCCGAAGGAAGCGCTGGACGACGATCTCAAGCGCTGGCTGCTCCACTACGAGCAGGTCCCCTCGGTCGTGGACGTCCACAACCTCGCCCGGGTGGTGAGCAACATTCACGCCCGGAAGCCGGTGGAGCGGCTCGAGGCTACGGTCGAGGCCCACATCATGGCCGCCGCCCAGGTCCGCGAAGCCCTGGGCATTCCCGGCACCTCCGTGCGCACGGCTTTCCTGTGCCGAGACAAGCCGGCCATGAAGGAGGTCCTGCGAGAGGGTGGCGTGGCCTGTGCCCAATCCCTGGGCAGCGGTGACGCGGGTGCAATCCACTCCTTCGCCGAGAGCGTCGGCTATCCGCTGGTTCTGAAGCCCCGGGCGGCTGCGGGTGCGTCAGGCACGTATCGGGTGGACGACGGGGAGCAGCTGGACGGCGTGCTGGCCCAGCTGGGTGTGGGTCATGGAGGCCAGGTGGCCGTCGAGGAGTTCATCGAGGGTCATGAGGCCTTCTACGACACGATCACCATCGGAGGCAGCGTCGCCCACGAGTTCATCACGCACTACTACCCGAACGTCCTCGAGGCCATGCGCACGCGCTGGATCTCGCCGCAGTTCATCACCACGAACCGTATCGAGTCCGCGCCGGACTACCAGGAGGTGCTGGAGCTGGGGCGCAAGGTGATTCGGTTGCTCGAGATCGACACCTCCGCCACCCACATGGAGTGGTTCTTCGGGTCGAAGGGACTGAAGTTCTCGGAGATTGGCTGCCGGCCGCCCGGGGTCCGGGCGTGGGACCTGTACGCCGCGGCCAACGAGATCGACATCTACTACGAGTGGGCCATGGCCGTGCTCTGGGGCCGGACGTCGCGCAAAGCATCCCGTTCGTATTCGGCCGGCATCATCGCGTTGCGACCGGACCAGGACGGCCGGATCCGCAGCTACGACGGCCTCGACGAGATCCACCGGCGCTTCGGCGAGTGGATTCTCGACCACCACCTTCCCGCCGAGGGGACGCCCACGCAGCCTGTCGAGGGCGGGTACATGGCCAACGCGTGGATCCGCATGCGGCATCCCGACTACGATGCGCTGCGCGCCATGCTCGATCAGGTCGGTGAGATCGTGCAGGTGAGGGCAGGATGAGCAGCCGTCCGTCGCGGGTCGTCCTGCTAGGGTCCCGTTCGGGCGCCCCGACCGGTGGGCCCTCATTGGACGAGCTCGGTCTCGAGGGACCGGTGGCCACGGTGCGAGCAGGCTGGCAGGAGTGGGAAGGCGAGCCGCATTCGCTGACCGTGGCCGCGGATGGCTGGAACCTCCGCCTGTGGGAAAGGGCCGAGCGGATCTGGGCCGAGGACCCGGAGCTCACCCAGGCGCACCACGCCATGCAGCAGAAGATCCGTCTCCTCCGGCGCATCTACAACGTCCGCCTCTCGCACCTGGCCGACGCGTACCTCGACATCGACGCTCGCGATGGGCCGGCAGACGTGATCGACCCGGAGCGACACGCCGCCTTCGAGGCCGTGCGGGCGCTGGACCGGCGGCAGGTGGAGCGAGTCGCCGACATCCGCCGCGACTTCCAGGAGCGCTACCGCCCTGCAGATCGGCATGCGGTGGCCCGCGAGCGGGCAGAGGTCGCGGGAATCCTCGCCGATACGCCCGTGGTGGCGCTGGACGGTGGACATGTCGCCGTCTTGCTCAACCGCCTCCGTCTGTTCGGCATGGGGGAGCTGCTGGCCGGCCGTACGGTCGTCGCCTGCTCGGGCGGAGCCATGGTTCTTTCGGAGCGCCTCGTCCTCTTTCACGACACGCCCCCCTGGGGGCCCGGACACGCCGAAGTGGCCGAGGCCGGTCTCGGCGTCTTTCCGGACGTGGTCGTGCTTCCCCACGCCAAAACACGTCTACGACTGGACGATCCGACACGTGTGAGCCGGCTCGCTCGCCGCGTGGCTCCGGCGCCGTGCGTCCTCCTGGACCGCGACACCCGGCTCGAGTGGGACGGACGGCGCTGGACGGGTGCAGGGGCCCGGCACCTCACCGCGTCCGGGACGGTGGCCCCCTGGGAGGTGGCGGCGTGAACGGCATGCCCGTGGACCGTGAACGCGCGTCCGGCAGAGTCGATCACCAGGGGCTGGCCATCGCCGAGCTCGTCGATGCAAAGCCGCCGGACGCCGACGCGGTCAGGAGGTTCATGGAGGATCACGACTTCCCTCTCGTCGAGGGAACGCGTTGTACCTTCGTCTTCGAGGGCAAAGCCCGGGAGGTGCGCCTCCGCCACTGGATCTTCGGACTGGCCACCGCCGAGCCCTTCCACCGCGTACCCGGCACGGATCTCTGGTATCACGTCATGGAGATCCCCGACGGCTCGAGGTTCGAGTACAAGTTCGAGTTGGAGGACGGCCGCCGGACCCGCTGGATCACCGACCCCCTGAACCCGAACCTCGCTCACGACCCCTTCGGCGCGAATTCGGTGTGCCACGCACGGGGATACGAAGTCCCGTCGTGGTCGCGCGATGACCCCCTGGCCCTGCCGGGCAGCCTGGAAGACCGGGTCTTCCACAGCGACGCGCTGGGCTCGCCGAGGCGCGTGACCCTGTTTCGGCCGGCCCGGTTCAAGGAGACCCGACGCTACCCGCTGCTCGTGGTGCACGACGGCGGAGACTACCTCCGGTTCGCCAACCTGGAGACGGTGCTCAACAACCTCATACACCGGCTCGAAATCCCGGGGCTGGTGGCGGCGGTGACCCACCCACCCGACCGGATGGAGCAGTACCGGGACTCCGAGAGTCACGCCCGCTTCCTCACGGAGGAGCTCGTGCCCACGCTGGAAGAAGAGCTACCCCTCCTGGGCACTCCGGCCGGACGCTGTTTGATGGGGGCGAGCCTGGGCGCCGTTGCCTGTCTCTCCACGGCGATCCGCAACCCCGGGTTCTACGGTCGACTCCTGCTCCAGTCGGGCTCGTTCGCGTTCTCGGACATCGGCAACCACGACCGCGGCCCGGTCTTCGACCCCATCGCGGACATGGTGAACCGATACCGGAGCCAGCCGTTCGCGGTGAGCGACCGTGTGTTCGTGAGCTGCGGCATGTACGAGTCGCTCATCTACGAGAACCGCTCCCTGGTCCCCCTCCTCCGCGAGACGGGGATGGACGTCCGGTACGTCGAGGCGAGGGACGGGCACAACTGGGAGAATTGGCGGGACCGACTGCGCGAGGGGTTGTCGTTCCTGTTCCCCGGCCCCCTGTGGTGGGTCTACGCTTGAGAGGCCCATCGGAACGGGCGCCCATCGCTCCGATCCGAACCGCTCGACACGAGGAGTCCCGATGGCTGACGTGACCCGAAAGATCGGCCTGTCGCTGGGCGCCGACATCTGTTGGCCCATCGCCTACACCGAGGTGCTCAGGCGCCTGGACCTCGCGATTCCGGTGGGCGAGGACACAGTGCGCCTGGAAGTGGAGCGCATGACGATCGAGCCCTTCGACCTCCGCGAGCACACCCCGTACGATCTGGTGATCGACCGGCTGACCCACTGGTATCACCCACGCCGCGAGTGGATCAAGAAGGCCGTGCTGCTCGACGACGTGTACGTATTCAACAATCCGTGGTCGGTGCAGTCGATGGAGAAGCTCAGCTCGTACTGCGCCATGATCCGGCTGGGGCTTCCCATCCCGGAAACGTGGCTGATTCCTCCCAAGACCTACGAAGACCACACCGAGGAGCTGCAGACCACGCTCGAACGGTATGCGCGCTACTTCGATCTACCCGCCATCGGCGAGAAGTTGGGGTACCCGCTGTTCATGAAGCCCTACGACGGGGGCGGCTGGCGCGCGGTGTCCCGGATCGCCAACGCCGAGGAGCTCGGCGAGGCGTACGAGGAGAGCGGAGAGGCCGTGATGCATCTCCAGGAGGGCGTCGAGCCGTTCGACCGCTTCGTCCGGTGCATAGGCCTCGGGCCGCAGACGCGCACCGTGCTCTACGACATCGACGCGCCGCTCCACGATCGGTACACCATGGAGCGGGGCTTCCTCGAAGACGAGGAGCACAAGCTCATCCGCGACATGACCCTGGTGATCAACGCGTTCTTCGCCTGGGACTTCAACTCCTGCGAGCTGATCCATCGGGACGGCGTCTGGCACGCCATCGACTTCGCCAATCCCTGCCCCGACTCGCAGGTGACGTCGCTGCACTACCACTTCCCGTGGCTGATCAAGGCCAACATCCGCTGGTCGGTGTACGCGGCCGCCACCGGTCGCAGAATGAAGCCCATGGGCTGGGAGCGCTTCTTCAACGCCGTTGACGACGACATGACGCTGCGGGAGCGTTTGGACTCCCTGCTCCACCTCGTGCACGAGCGGTACGAGACGGAGCGCTTCGAGGCGTTTTGCCACCGTCACCTGGCTCACCTCAACGAGGTGGCGTACGAGTTCTTCGGCACCGAGGTGGCGCACGACGCGGTTCGGCAAAAGGTGGCCGCCTTGTTCCCCGAGCACGAGGTCGAGGAGTTCACGGAGCTCATGTGGAGCCGCATCCAGGCGTGGCGGGACGCAGAAGGGGAGCCCTCGACATGAAGCGGGTCGAGACGTGGCATTCACCCCGGCTCGAGCGGGAGATCACGGCCGTGCGGTGGGGCGAGACGGGCGTCCCGATACTCATCTTTCCCACGGCGGGCGGAGACGCGGAGGAGATCGAGCGGTTCCTGATCATCGACACCCTGGGGCCCTTCATGGAGGCCGGGAGGATCAAGGTGTATTCGTGTGATTCCCTGGCGGGTCGGGCCATGTTGGCAAAGGAGGGCTCTCCCCAGTACCAGATGGCCATGATGAACCGCTATCAGCAGTACATCGGCGAGGAGCTCGTGCCCATGATCCGCGCCGACTGTCGGAGCGACGACATCGGCATCGTGGCCGCGGGATCGTCCATCGGCGCCTTCACCGCACTGGCGGCGGTGTGTCGCTATCCGTTGGCGTTCACCCAGGCCCTCTGTCTGAGCGGGACCTACGACCTCAGTCGCTTTGTCGATGCCCCCATGACGGGCGACTTCTACGTCTCGTCACCGGTCCACTACCTCCCCGAGCTCGACGGTCCCGGGCTGGAGGCGATCCAGCAACGGTTCATCCTGCTCGCGTCGGGCGAGGGCCGTGCCGAGGACATCGGGGAGTCGTGGCGCGTCGCCAAGGTTCTGGGACAGAAGGGGATCCCGAACCGGGTGGACTCGTGGGGTCCGGATTGGCACCACGACTGGCCCACGTGGAGGAACATGCTCCACAAGTACCTGGGCGAGCTGGCAACCTGATCCGCTGTCCGGCCCCGGGCCGGGCCGCGCTGACCGCGCCGAACGCGGGGTGGCGGGAGGGCTTCCCCGCCCCCGACCCACCCAGGGACGCCCGGCGCGTCGTTCGACACCGTCAGACCGTTGGCGCGTCGCCCCCGTCTCCCTCGCCCGTCATGGCCGGAACGTAGTACAGGTTCGCGTACTCCTTCAGCATCCGGTCGGTGGCGAACTGGCGCCCGGCCACCCACAGGGCATGTTTCATCCGTTGGACCCACCCTACCGGGACGCCCCTACGATCCCGCTGGTGAAAGAGCGGGACCACTTCGTCTTCCAGCAGGTTGAACATCTGGTCCCAGTCGTCCTCGTCCGGGTTCGTGAGGTCGGGCGCGGTGGGAATCGCCCAGCCGTTGATGCCGCTGAAACCCTCCGCCCACCAGCCGTCCAACGTCCCGAGCTGGGGGACCATGTTCAACGCCGCCTTCATGCCGCTGGTGCCCGAGGCCTCTTTGGGCACCCGGGGCACGTTCAACCAAACGTCCACGCCTTCGTAGAGGGCGTGCGCCAGATGCATCTCGTAGTCCTCGACGAATGCGATCCGCCCCCCGAACCTGGGATCGCGAGCCAACATGTAGACCTTCTGCAGGATGCGCTTGCCGTCGTCATCCGCCGGGTGCGCCTTTCCGGCGAACACGATCTGCACGGGCCGCCAGGGATTGGTGACCAGACGGTGCAGGCGCGATTCCACCCGGAGCAGGAGGTCGGCCCGCTTGTAGGTCGCGAATCGGCGGGCGAAGCCCAGGGTCAGAGCCTCCGGGTCCAACAGGGGGCCGGCGGCCGCCAGGTGTCCAGCGGCGGGCCAGCGGTTCTTCCAGCGCCGCCTCGCTTGCTCCCGGATGAAGCGGAAGCTGTGGAGCTTGAGCTTCTGGTGCAGCTCCCAGACGTGCGCGTCGTCCAGAGACAGAACCCGGTCCCACAGTCCCGGCTCGTCCATCCGGTTCGCCCAGCCCGTGCCCAACGCTCCGTCCAGGAGGTGCTCCACACCCGAAGACATCCAGGTTGGGCGATGCACCCCGTTGGTCACGTGTCCGATGGGTACTTCCTCGGCTCTGCGGCCCGGCCAGAGCTCCTTCCACATGCGTCGGCTCTCGGCGCCGTGCCGCTTCGACACGCCGTTCACGCCTCTGCTGAGACGAATCGCACACGCGGTCATGTGGAACCGGCCACCGTCCGAGACGGGAGCGTGTCCCAGCTGCATGAAGGTGTTCTCGTCCACGCCCAGGTCGTCCCAGACCGGGCCCATGCATCGCTCGATCTGCTCGACCGTGAAGGTGTCGTGGCCCGCCGGCACGGGGGTGTGGGTCGTGAACACGGACCGCGTTCGCACCTCTGACACGGCGTCGGGGAAAGCGACGCCCATCTCCACGCGCTCCCGAATGCGCTCCACCATCATGAATGCGGCGTGGCCTTCGTTGGCGTGCCAGCACGAGGGCTCGATCCCCAGGGCCCGAAGCACGCGTACGCCACCCACGCCCAGGATCCACTCCTGCCTCAGCCTCAGCTCTTCGCCGGTACCGTACAGCTTGCCGGTCAGGTCCCGGTCCTCGGCGTCGTTGGCCTCGAGGTTCGTGTCCAGTAGAAACACCCGGGTCCGGCCCACGCGCATCTCCCAGACGGCGAGCTCCACCGGGCGGCCCTCCGTGATGACGGTCGCCAGGGTCTCGCTGCCCTCCGCGTTGCGCAGACGGGCCAGCGGCATGGCTTCGGGCTCGAACGACTCGTCTTCGGCGACCTGCCAGCCCTCCTCGTCGATATGCTGGTCGAAGTAGCCCCGGGCGTAGAGAAGTCCCACGCCCACCATGGGGATGCCCAGATCCGAGGCGGTCTTCACGTGGTCTCCGGCCAAGATCCCCAACCCTCCCGAGTAGATGGGCACCGAGTTGTGAATCCCGAACTCCGCGCAGAAGTATGCCACGGGCCGATCGCTCCGGGCGTCCTGGTCTCCGTAGGCCTTGGCGAACCAGGTGTCGGCAGTGGTCTCCAGGGCTCCCAGGGACCGCATCACGGAACGGTAGAGGTGCAGGAAGTCCGGGTCGTGGGCGCACGCGGCCAGCCGGGCCGGCTCCACGCGGTGCAGCAGCTGGATCGGGTCGTGGTGAGTGAGGGACCACAGGGTCGGATCAATCCGCTTGAACATGCGGCGAGCGGTGGCATTCCAGGACCACGCCAGGTTCAGAGCGATGTCCGCGAGCCCCTGGATGGGCTCTGGAAGATACGGGATCTTGCGTCGGGCTGGGTTCATCGAGTCCGGCGGGACGGTTCGAGGTCGAGAGAGCGGCGCCCGAACCGGGCACCGGCGGAATCCGAGAATCTCGGAGCGGTATAATCTGTCATGAAGTGTCGCCGAGTTGAAGCGGCTGGGGGCCTTGAAGGGGGACCGACGGAGCGCAGCCGGGGGGGGGCTCGAGACCGTGCCTCGTTCTCCGAGCGGGAGCCGCTCCGACTCCGCCCTCGGCGCCCCTTCCCAAATCGTCGATTCTCGATAGCATACGGAAGATGGGAATCGACCCGTCGCCGCCCGATCGAAGCACCGGCGTCACGGGTTCGGAGGTGACCTTCGCCTGGCATCCCACCGCGAGAGGCTTACGGAGGGCCCGGGTTTCACTCAATAAGCACGACAGCGCCATTGGCATGAGGAGTACCATGAGTATCCGTGATCAACTGACCGCCTTCGTCGAAGACCACCCCGACGGATGGGACCACGCCGAGTGGGTCGGGTTCCTGCAGGCCCTCGACCAGCAGGGCATCGACGTGAGCGACCCGGACGATCTGGGCCTGAAGCTCGAGAACACCCGGCTGAGCTGGGAGCTTCAGCGCCGTGCGGTCCCGGGGCTGGGACCCAAGCGCATCGATGCCGTGGTCGGGCGCTTCGGCACGCTGTGGAGCCTCAGGCAGGCCACCCCGGACGAGATCGCCGAGATCCCGACGATCCACAAGGGTCTGGCAGAAAAGCTGAGCGACGCCCTCTAGGCCGACCTCTCAGGCCCTGTGGCCTCACTCCATGGAGGTCACGGAGGGCTCGAACAGGGACCGGGGGACGCCGTGGGTGTCCCGATTCGCCCCCGTCTCCCGGTCCAGGATCGCCACCGTCGTTTGATAGAGGCGATCCGCTTCCTCACGGCTATTGCCGATGGACGTCACCCCCAACTTCCCATACTGGGAGAGGGCGCCGATCATGAAGAACATGACGCCCTTGAGCGTGGAGTGATTGAAGTGGATCCCGTGAGCCACGGTCAGGTCGAAGAGATCCTCGGGCAGCAGCCCACGATAGGCCGGTGACTTGAGGTTGTCGGTGGCGTAGTAGTACTTGGCGTGGCCGTCCTCCGCCGTGTACAAGCCGCTCTCCCTGTCGAACCGGCCCCGGGCCAGGAACTCCAGCGCCATGAACGGCGGCGTGGTTCCGCCCATGCGCAGATTGATCTCCACGGCATGGCTCTTCCAGGACTGGCCGGCGGAACGGGTGACGAGGAAGTCCACGCCGAATCGCCCGACGACTCCGTTCTTGGCGAGCACCCGTCCGATGCGCTCCGCGTCCGAGCAGATCAGGGCACGATAGTCGCCGTGGGCCGGAAACCGGCAACCCAGGTACACTTGTCCCGTGCTGCCCCCGAGAACCTGATCGTGGGTCGACAGCACCGAGAGCTCCCCGTGGGGATGGATGCGGAGCTGCACGCTCGGAGACACGACCTCGTCATCCTCGATCCACTCCTCGACGATGCCCGCCATCTCGCCGAGCTTGCCGAAGAATCGATCAGGCGTCTCCCGTCCCCCCGGCCACTCGAGCTCTTCCAGGCCTGCCCTCAGCGCGGCTTGGCGCTCCGGGCCTGCCGCCGGCATCTCGACGGGGTACCGGTACACGCCGTTCCCTTCCCCTGCGAAGCTCTCGTTGAGCTTGATGACCGCCTTGCGGAGGCTGGGTCGCTCCGTGACCAGGTCGGCGAGGGCGTCCACGACCTGATCCCGGGTGCGCACGTCGTTGGTGCCGCGCGCGGTGGATACCCCGGCTTCCACGAACACCTTGCGAGACCCCGATTTGGTGCCCATCCAGAGCAGGTCGGGGTCGACCGAGTTCAAGGGAATGCCCAGCTCCACCGCCAGTCGCCGCTCGAGAATCGTGGAGTTGTAGACGGTGAGGTACGCCCGCTCCGGTGGCCCCATCCAGGAGCGGATCCGTTCGATCACGCGGGGCCGGTCCAGAATCTTGGCCGTGAGCGGTCTCGGACTCGCGTCGTAGAGGCAGAGCACCAGCAGCCGGCTCAGCGCCCGGCCCAGGGGTACGCCGGGGAGATGCTGCAGGTAGTACTCCAGGGTCTCGGCGTGGATGGGCTGGCTGGTGACGTAGACCGCGCGGGCTGCCGGATCCGCCAACCGGATCAGCGTGAACAGAAGCCGCTCCTCGTAGAAGGCCGCACCCTCGACCTTCGCCAGCTCCTCTTGGTTCACACTGACAGAGGGGACCACGACCGACGTGTGCTTCAGGGCAGGGTCGCTTCGGCGCTTCGCGTAGATGACCGGCAGCTGGGCCTTGAGCTCCTGAAAGCGGGCCAGCTCCTCCGGCGAGCCGAGCTCACCGTACGGAGAGCCGGCGATCATGACGGATCCTCCCCGGTGGACGGGCGACCCCCGACGAGGTCCAGTGCCAGCAGCCCGGCGCCCCGGGCTCCGTCCACGCCCCGGTCGACGACGCTCAGGCCCGCGTCCGAAAGCAGCGATTCCACTCGATCCCGCAGGGGGCCACCAGGGGATAGCAAGCCACCGGCCAGGGCGACGGGAGGGGACTCCGCCTTCCACGGACCCAGGCGGTCCGCCAAGGTGGTCGCCTGAACGGCCAACGCCACCGCGGCCGCTACGAGGAGCCGCCCCGCCACGTCGTCACCGGAGGCGGCCTCCGCCACCACGGAGGCCAGGGCCGCGATGTCTCCCTTGCTCGCTCGCGATGCCCACGGGATCAGTGCTTCCGGGTCTTCGACCCCGGTGGCTGCCAGGAGCAAGCGGGTGAGCTCCGTAGCGGGACCGCGTCCGTCCCGGGCTCGAGCCACGGCCCGGAGGCCCTCGAGGCCAAGGTCATAGCCGCTGCCCTCGTCGCCCAGCAGGATGCCCCAGCCCCCCACCCGGGCCACTGCACCGGATTCGCCTCGGCCCCAGGCGATGGAGCCCGTTCCGGCCAGAAGCACGATGCCCGGGCCGGTTCCCAGAGCGTCCCTGGCCGCGGCCGTCACGTCCGTGCCCACGTCCACCACCTCTGCCACCCCGGCCTGCGCAAGCGCGGCGCCCAGCTCCGCCCGCACCTCGGGCCGTCCTCCCCCGGCGACCCCGGCAAAGAGCGCTGCAGCCGGCAGCGTCAGGCCCGCCTCGGCAGCGGCCGCTTCGGCCACCTGGTGCACGGAGAGTGCCACATCGGATGCGTTCGTCACGTCCAGCAGGGCAGCCCCCCCCACGGCGCGACCGAGGAGCTGCCCATGGAGACCCAGTGCCACCGCCTGCGTCCGGGTTCCCCCGCCGTCCACGCCCACGACGAAGGTGCTCACGGCGTGCCTCCACCGTGGGCGGATCCCGGGTTCGAGGACCCCGGTCCGGGGCCGGGTGCCGGTGCGTGGGTGGCAGCATCTCCTCGGCCGAGCGCACTCCCGACAGCGAAGGTCACCACCGTGCCGATCAGGACGAACCAGGGCCATGCCACCGCTTCGCGGGCGAGGACCCAGATCAAGGTCACGCTGCCGATACCGGTGGCCATCCCGATGATGGCGCTCCGCTGGTCTGCCCGTGGGACGAGCACGCCCAGGGCAAAGGCTCCCAGCAGGCCGCCGTAGACCAGGGACGCGACGCCCAGCGCCACCTCCACGGCAGGCGTACCCTCCGAGAGCGGGATGAAGAGCACGGCCCCCAGGACGAGAAGCGCAGACCAGAGCAACGTGAAACGCTTGCCGGCGGCGAGGATCAGCGCTTCGTCACCCTCGGACCCCGTCGCCGGTGCCCAGAAATCGTAGGCGGACGCCGAGGCGAGGGAGTTGATGGACGACGAGAGCGAGGACATGGCAGCAGCGAACACCCCGGCGATCAGCAAACCCCGCAAGCCGGCCGGGAGCTCCCCCACGATGAAGGTGGCGAAGATGGCGTCAGGCGTATCGAAGTTCCGGCCCCCGTAGAAGCTCCACAAGCCCAACCCCACTACGAGAAACACCGCGAACTGCGCGATCACTGCCAATCCGCTGCCTACCAGCGCCTTCTGGCTGTCCTTCAACGTGCGGCAGGTGAGGAGGCGCTGGACGATGAGTTGATCGGTGCCATGGGACGCCATGGACAGGAACCCACCGCCCACCAGCCCCGCCCAGAACGTGTAGGGCACCGAGGGGTCGAACGAGAAGTCCAGGACCTGGAGCTTGCCCGCCTCTCCAGCCTGAGTGAGGATGGCCCCCCACCCCCCCGGCACAGCGGCCTGAAGCGCCACCACGGCAACCAACGCCCCGAACAGATACAGCCCCATCTGGACCACGTCGACCCAGACGACGGCTCGGATCCCCCCCGCATAGGTGTAGATGACCGTGAGCACTCCGATGACCGCGATGGAGATCGGGTACGGCCACCCGGTGATCAGCGCCAACGGGATTGCGGTAGCGAACAGCCGTACCGAATCCGCCAGGAGCCGGGTGACCATGAAGATCCCCGATGTGAAACGACGGGCACCGGTGCCGAACCGGCTCTGCAACAGACCGTAGGCCGTGCTGAGCTCGCCGCGGTAGTATGCCGGCAGCAGCAGCCGCGCCACGACGATCCGCCCGATCAGGTATCCCAGGGTCAGCTGAAGGAATGCGAGGGTGCCGAAGTAGGAGACCCCCGGCACGCTCAGAAACGTGAGGGTGCTGGTCTCGGTGGCGACCACGGAGAGCATGACCGCCGGCCAGGGCAGGTCGCGGTTCCCCAGGAAATAGCCCGAGCCACCCGTCAGCCCCCGGCCGAGCCACGCACCCCAGACGGTGACGCCCAACAGGTAGAGGGCGAGCACGGTGAAGTCGAATCCGCCGAACGCCACGATTCAGTCGCCCTCGTGGATTGCGCGCAGAGCCGACCGGTACGGCGCGGATTCGGACGACGTTGGGGAGCGTCGGGTCCGGCTCATGGCTCGCGCGGCTCCACGGACTGATCCGTGATGGCCAGCGCCACCGCGTCGTGCACGGCCCGTCGTAGCGGAACGTGCAGGCCGTTGTTCCTCGTGGGGTTCACGCGCGCCGTGAGGAGCACGACGAAGACGTCCCGCTCCGGATCGATCCACAGTGAGGTGCCGGTATAGCCGGTGTGGCCGAAGGCGTCTCGGGTGAAGTAGTCACCCGCCGAGGATCGGTCCGAGGGGGTGTCCCAGCCCAGGGCCCGGCTGGCGGTGTCGTCGAAGCGCGCCGTGAAGGACGCGACGGTCTCGGCTTCGAGGACGCGGGCCGCTGCCCCGTCCCGCGCGGCACACGGCCTCGTGCCGCCGTCGCCGTGGGGGCACGGCCCCGCCTCACCGCCGTTCAGCATCATCTGGGCGAAGGCGGCCAGGTCCGTGGCCGACGAGAAGAGGCCGGCGTGGCCGGCCACGCCCCCCATGGCGTAGGCGTTCTCGTCGTGGACCACGCCGTGGACGTGGACGTGGCGGAAGACGGTGTCGACCTCGGTGCGCGCGATACGGGGCAGCAAGGAGGCATCGGGCGTGAAGCCCGAGTCGGCCATTCCCAGCGGGTCGAGGATCCGGGCGGAAACGAAGCCGTCCAGCGGTTGGCCCGAGATCTCGGCGATGATGAACGCCAGCGTCATGAGGCCGATGTCCGAGTACACCGTGCGCTCCCCGGGCCCGTACTCCAGCGGCTCCGCGCCGATGGCTTCCCGGTAGGCGGCCTCGCCCTCCAGCTCGAAGTAGAACCGCCGGAAGGGTGGCAGCCCTGCCCGGTGGATCAGGAGCTGACGGACCGTGACGGCCGCCTTGGCCGGGTCCCCGTCATCCCACCAGGGCAGGTAGTCCACCACGCGGGCGTCCAGGTCCAGACGACCGTCGTCGACGAGGATCATGGCGGCGGTGGTGGTGGCCACGACCTTCGTTACCGACGCCACGTCGTAGATGGACCGGGGACCGACGGGCGCCCCGCCGTCGTCCCAATCCAGTCGACCGTAGCCGCGGAGCCGCACGACGCGACCGTGGCGGCCGACCGCCAACGCCGCGCCCGGCGTGGCACCCTCGCCAATGGCCCGCAGGATCAACGTGTCCACTGTCTGCAGGGCATCGCCGTCCATCCCGACCGTCCCCGGCTCGACCTCACGGGGCGAGACGGTCATCAGCGAGGTCCGTGGACAATCGGCCGGCGGCGTCTCCTCGCTGACCTCCGAGCCCGGCCACGACCAGCACAGGGTCGGAACCGCCAGCACCTCCGCCACGTCCGGCGCGACGCGAGGTCCTGCCACCATGCCCGCCTCCACGAGGGGGTCGCCGGCCGGTCGGGGCGTCCGGGGCTGCGCGGCTCGGTCCAGCCCGTCTCCCGCGCTGTGCAGCGGGGGAATCGACACGGGGAGCCGGCCCCCGACAGCAGTCTCCCCCACCAGGGCCCGGGCCGCGGCGGTCTGCGACACCTCACGGTCCCCCCAGGCCACCAGGTAGGTCCCCACTTCGGGGAAGCCCGTGAGCACGTACGGGCTACCGAATGAGATCACGACCGCCGGGACCGCTCGGTCCACGTGGCTGACGAACGCCGCGAAGCCCTCCGGCACGCCCACGGAGCCGGCCCCCGAGCGGGGAGGCATGTAGGCGCTCACCACGACCAGGTCGTAGGTCTCGGCCACCGCCGTGGCCGAGTCGTACTGCGGGAGCGTCGTGGTGGGCCCGAGCCGGAGGCGCTCCACCCGGTCGACGTAGCGGGCCAGGAGCGGCTCGAACGCCGATCCGGCCAGTAAGTCGTCGTCCCGAGCCCAGGTGACGGACAGCACTCGGCCGGTGCGGGCCGGGTCCAGGGGTACCCGATCGTCCCGGTCCCTGGGCAGCGTGATGGCCCGGGCCGCCATCTCGTCGGCCACCGCGAGGTGGGACCCGGTCCCCACCGTCTCGGACACCCGCTCCAGCGGGACGGTAGCCACGCGATTCAGGCCGACCCGCGCCTTCAGCTCCAGGATCCGTCGCGCCGACGACTCCAGGCGATCCCGGGACAGCCGCCCGGACTCCACGGCGGCGACCACCGCGTCGACGGCGCCGGGAACGTCGGCCGGAGCCAACAGCACGTCCGACCCTGCCTCCAGCGCAAGGACCGCAGCCTCGCCGGCACCGTAGGCGTCGGTGATCGCGCCCATGCGCAACGCATCCGTGAAGAGGACGCCGTCGAAGCCCATCTCCTCGCGGAGCAGCCCCGTCATGAGCTCCGGAGACAGAGTAGCAGGCGGCGCTTCCTCTCCCAGGAGGGCAGGCATGGCCACGTGGGCCGTCATGACAGCGTCCACGCCGGCGTCGATGCCGGCCTGGAACGGGACCAGCTCGACCGCGCTCAGACGGGAGCGGTCAGCGGTCACCACGGGCAGAGCGATGTGGGAGTCCACGCTCGTGTCGCCGTGCCCGGGAAAGTGCTTGGCGGTGCTGAGGGCGCCCCCTTCCCGCGTGCCTCGGATGAAGGCCGCGCCGAGGCGCGCCACCGCGCGGGGGTCCTCGCCGAAGGCCCGTGTGTTGATGACCGGGTTCAGCGGATTGGAGTTCACGTCCAGCACGGGGGCGAAGATCATATGGACGCCCACGGCCCGCGCCTCCACCGCCGTGATCCGTCCGTACTCGAAGGCCGCCGCGTCTTCCCCGATCGCTCCGAACGCCATGGTGGGAGGGAAGCTGGTCCCCCCGCCCTGTGGCAGCAGTGAAGGGATGGCGTAGGTGTGATTGATCCGCATCCCGGGCCCGCCGTTCTCGAAGTCCGAGGTCACCAGGAGGGGGACACGGGCGATCTCCTGCAGATGGTTTAGCTTGTCCGCATAGCTGTGCGGCAAGCCGATGGAGATCGACACGCCGCCGACCCCTCGCTCCACCCAGTCGGCGAGCTCGAGGAACTCGGGGCTCGAGGGCGAAGCGTACGAGCCGGGAATCCAGGGAATCACGAGCTGCGCCGCGAGGGCATCCAGCTCCAGTGAAATCAACGTGGAATCCACCCACGCCCGGGCCTCGGGCGTCAGAGCGTCGAGAGGGGTGACGCCAGCCGGCGTAGGGGACGGTCCGGAGGGAGGAGCCTCCGGTGCCGAGCTGCACGCGAGACCCAGCAGGACGCCCGCCAAACAACTGGCAGGCGTCCCTCTACCGATCACCCGCCCGGCTCCTCATCGGGATCTGGATCCCGTCGCCGATCTCGAAGAAGGGGGGGATGCGTGTGGGCGTGCGACCTTCGAAGGGCACCGTGCCAAGGAGCGCCCGCGCGGCGGCCCGCTGACTGACGCGAGCCGAGCTCCATGCCAGCACGTACGCGCGCACGTCCGGGAACTCCCGCAGCAGATACGGATTCCCGAACGACACGACCACGTGGGGGACCCTCGCCGCGGCGAGATCCTGGATGAAGCCTGAAAGCTCCTCCGGAAGTGTCATCTTGCCCTGATACGAGATACCGGCCACGTGAATCGAGACGACGACCAGGTTCGCCCGCCGGGCCCTCTGGAGCAGCGATTCGTAGACCTCGGGGTCCGTGTCACGCTCGACCGTGGCCGTGCGGAGCCGAGGGTACGTGGACCGGAGGGTGCCGTCGAAGTAGCGTCCCGCCAACAGGTCGTTCCGCCTGCGGTAGGTGACGGACAACACGCTGGCGCTCCGGGTGCCCGCCAGCGGCAACAAGTCCCCTTCGTTCTTCATCAGCGCGATGGAGCGATTGGCAATCTCCTGGGCCAGCTCCGTGTGGGAGGGGATCCCAACCTTCCGTGGGATCGCCTCGATGTCGACCAGAGGACTGCGGTCCAATCCCAGATCCTGCTTGGCCCTGAGGATGCGCAGCACGGACGCATCGATGCGCGCCTCGGTGATCCTGCCGTTCCGCACCGCGGCCACCACGCCTTCGATGGCCCGGCTGGCAGAGGGCGGCATGAGGATCACGTCGGCTCCCGCGAGCACGGCCCGGACGGCCGCTTCCTGGCGGCTGTGCCGACGGGCGATGGCCGCCATGTCCATGGCGTCCGTGAAGATGAGCCCCTCGAAGCCCATCTCGCCCCGGAGCAGCGTCGTGAGGACGTTCTCGCTCAGGGTCGCTGGCGTCCCGTTGTCCTCGGTGATCGACGGTACCGCGATGTGCGCGGTCATGATACCGCCGACGCCTTCCTCGATCGCCCGCCTGAACGGTACCAGCTCGATGGAGTCGAGACGGAGGCGGTTCACCGTGATGAGCGGCAGATCCATATGGGAGTCCACGTCGGTGTCGCCGTGTCCCGGGAAGTGCTTGCCGGTGGCGATGCCCCCGTTGTCCTGGATTCCTCGGACGAGCATGGCGCCCATCGAGGAGACGGCGTCGGGGTCCTCACCGAACGCGCGGACGTTGATGACGGGATTGTCGGGGTTGTTGTTGACGTCCAGGACGGGCGCGAACGGCACGTGAATCCCCACTGCCCGGGCCTCCCGGGCGGTGATCGCCCCGACCTGATAGGCCAGCTCCGGGTCGCCGGTGGCGCCGATGGCCATCATGGAAGGGAACATGGTCGCGCCGCCCAGCGGAATCGTCGTGGGCAGGTGGACCGCCCCCTGCATCCGGAAGCCGGCTCCGGTCTCGAGGTCGGCGGCCACCAGGAGCGGCAGGGTAGAGCGCCGCTGCAGGGCGTTGAGCTTCACCGCCACGTCCACGGGCGTGCCCACCGAGGTGATCACTCCGCCGATCTGCTGGGAGTCGACCATCTCCGTGATGCGTTCCCAGCCGCTGCTACCGTTCGGCGAAAAGTCCCCGAGCACGAAGGGCATGAGCATCTGCCCGACCTTCTGCTCCAGGGTGAGCCGACGAAGCGTGGTTTCGGCCCAGTCAGCGGCGGGAGGCAGCTCCGGCTCGATGGGCGCCTCCGGACTGGGGTCGGGATCCGATGGGACCGGACCTTCATCCACGGGTACGACTTCTGGAGCGGGAGGCTCCGCGGGTGGAGGTGGCGGCGGCGGAGCCGAACACCCGGCCAGCAGCAGGGGCCAGGTCAAGGCAACGATCGGGAGCGGGAGACGGTGGCGGCTGAGAGGGGACCGCATCGTAGCTCGTTCGTCTCCTTCGCGTACGGTTGCGTGCTCGTTTGACGGTGCCGGTTCACCGGCGGATGTTGACCGCCCGCCGAGCTCGTCCGGTGCAGCTATCCCGGGGGAAACATATGACGTCAGCGATCCGCCCACAATCGTTCTTTACCCTCTTCCCGCTCCTGGGAGCCCTCGCCTGTGGCGGGTCCGGCGACGCTTCCGCCGCGCGGGCTCCCGACACGGAGGCCGGTGACTCGCCGGCGGGGGGCGCCGCTGGCGGCGGTCCCGTTCCCGCCCAGTCCTCTTCGGCCGGCGCCGTGCGTGCCGCGATCGACGTGCTGCTCTCCGATTCGCTCCACCTGGTCCGCGGCCGCCGCTTGGGCGTGCTCACGAACCACACCGGCATCTCCCACGCTACTGACGGGGAGCTTGTCCACATCGTCGACCGGCTGTTCGCCCACCCCGAGATCGAGCTCGTGGCCATCTTCGGCCCGGAGCACGGGTACCGGGGCGAGGCCGAGGCTGGCGAGCACGTCGCCGACGGTCAGGACCCCGTCACGGGCCTCCCGGTGCACTCGCTCTACGGCTCGAGCGACGAGCGCAAGCCCACGCCCGACATGTTGAAGGGTATCGACCTGATGCTCTTCGATATGCAGGACGTCGGAGCTCGGTATTACACCTACGTTTCCTCCATGGCACTGGCCATGGAGGCCGCAGGCGAAGCGGGCATTCCGTTCGTCGTGCTCGATCGGCCCAATCCCATCGGCGGCGTCGCGGTCCAGGGGAGCGTGCTGGATCCGGAATTCGCCACGTTCGTGGGCCTGTTCCCCGTGCCGATGCGGCACGGGATGACCCCGGGAGAGTTGGCACGCCTCATGGTAGGGGAGTTCGGCGTGGACGTCTCGCTGACCGTGATTCCGGCAGACGGCTGGAGGCGCGACATGCCGTTCGGCGAGACCGGCCTCCCCTGGGTCGCCCCGTCACCCAACATGCCGGATACGGTGAGCGCCCTCCACTATCCGGGCACCTGCCTGTTCGAGGGAACGAATCTGTCGGTGGGCCGGGGCACGAACCGGCCCTTCCAGCAGGTTGGCGCTCCCTGGATCGACGGCGTGGCGCTTGCGGGCGGTTTGAACGCTCTGGGGCTCCCCGGCGTGCGCTTCGAGGCGGTGTCCTTCACCCCCGATCGCCCCGGAGACGGGAAGTTCCCCGGGGCGGCCGTCCACGGCGTGCGCTTCGTGGCCCTGGACGACTCGTACGACCCAACCCACGCGGCAGTGGCCGCGCTGGCGGCCGCCCGCCTCATGTCCGGCGAACGCTGGGAATGGCGGGTCAGCCACTTCGACCGACTGGCCGGCACCGACGAGCTGCGGCAGTCCCTGGACGCGGGGTGGACGTGGGACCGGGCCGTGGCCCCGTGGACCGAGCCGCTTCAGGCGTTCAGGGCCCTCCGCACACCGTATCTGATCTATCCCGGAGGCAGCTGATCCATTCCCGAGGAAGCGTCGCCCGAGCCCGCTCCCGGCGGTAACGGCCGACCATGTAGCGCCCGCGCCGCCTACTGCGAGGTCGGCGGCGTTCTGATCAGGTCACGCCCTCTCCCACGGCAAGGGAGGCGACGGTGTCCATGAACGCGGCGTGGAGCCGGCGGGTCACCGGTCCCACCCGACCGTCGCCGATGGGTCGGTCGTCCACCGCCACGGTCGGATACACCTCGGTCGTGGTGCCGGTGTAGAAGAGCTCGTCCGCATCGTTCAGCGCCTCACCAGAAAAGGCCCGTTCCTCGACCGGCACGCCTAGCTCACGGGCGAGCTCCATGACGAATCCGCGCGTGATCCCGTGCAGGATCAGGTTGTTTGCCGGGTGAGTGACGAGCGTTCCGTCGAACACCGCGAAGACGTTGGCGTGGCCGCCCTCCGTCACCATGCCGTCCCGCAGGAAGATGACGTTCTGCGCCCCGGCCTCCGCTGCGGCCTGCATGGCCAGGGCGTTGGGCAGCAGCTGGATGGTCTTGATGTCCACGCGGTGCCAGCGCTGGTCTGGCCACGTAATGGCGCGGAACCCCCGCTCCCAGCGCTCTCGGGCGGGCCGCTGGAAGGCCTTGGCAAAGCCGTAGACCGTGGGCGGCACCGGGTCCTTGGGAAACGCGTGGGTCCGCGGCGCCGCGCCTCGGGTGATCTGCATGTAGACCAGGGACGTCTCGGCCTCCTCCAGGTCGTTCCGGCTGAGGAGACCGCGGTGGATGTCTTCCCACCTAGACAGGTCCGCGTCGATGCGTAGCTCGGACAGGCCACGTTGGAGGCGACCGGCGTGGCGGTCGAAGAGGAACAGCCGACCCCGATAGACGGGTGTGACCTCGTAGACACCGTCGGCGAGCACGAACCCGCGATCGTTTACGGATACGGTGGCCTGGTCGGCCGGAAGGTACTTCCCGTTCAGATAGACCGTGGACATCGCTTCACTCCTGGGCCTCCAGATTCACGAGAAACGGTCGGGATGTGGAGGACTCCCTCCACATCCCGACCGTCGACTTGTCTGGCCGCGGCGGCGCGAGACCGCACCCACCGCACCCGAACGTCGAGACCGCCGCACCGGACCGACGCCTAGTTCAGGTCCTTCTCCAGGCGCTCGAACTCCTCGATGAGCTCGGCCTCGTGGATCACGGCGTCGCCCTCACCTTCCTCGGCCGCTTCCGCGTCGAGGGTGGGAGGCTCGGCCTTCCTGTCGCCTCCTTCGCTGGTCTCGGCAGCTTCAGTCTCGGCTTCAGCGTCGTCACCAGCGCCGATCTGCTTCGGCTCTTCGGACGGAGGCGCAGCGATCAGTCCCATCTCGGCCTTCAGCGCCAGGAGCCGATCCTCGACCTCCGAGCCACCGCCGGTGCCGGACTCGAGACGCAGGAACTCGTCTTCCAGCGTGTCGCCACCCAGCGCCTGATCCACCTCTGCCGCAGCCAGGCTGCGCCGCTCCGACTCCTCGATCTTCTCCGCCATGCGGTTGAAGGCATCGAAGGCCGAAGTGTCGCTGAGACCCGACATGGTCTCGTGGATCCGCTTCTGGGCTTGCGCACGCTTCTGCTTGGCGATCAGCAGGTTCCGCTTGCGCTTCGCCTCCTCGATCTTGTCGTTGAGCTGCCGGAGCGAGTTCTTGAGCTTCTCGGTCTCTGCAGCCTGAGCCTGCCAGGTCTGTTGCAGCACGTGGGCGCGCTGGGCGTGCTCCTGCTGCCGAACCAGTGCTTGCTTCGCCAGCTCGTCTCTGCCCTGCTTGACCGCGAGCATCGCTCGATGTTCCCAATCCCGTGCCTGCTTGACCTCGTCGTCCAACTGAGACCTGAGCTTGCGCTCATCGGCAATCGCAGCCGCAACCTCGCGCTTTGCGCTGGCGAGCTGGTCGCGCATGTCCAGAATGATCTGGTTCAACATCTTCTCCGGGTTCTCGGCCCTGGAGATGAGGTCGTTGATGTTGGACTTGATCAGGGTGGACAGCTTGGTGAATATGCTCATCGCTTTAGCCCTCCACGGCGGAGCCCATGAGGGACTTGATCTCCTCGAGATGACTCGACGCCGCGAGCTGGATGCTCTCGGCAGACGACTGCAGCTCGTGGAAGTCCAGGGTCTCCAGCTCGAGCGTATCGCTCAGGATCAACTCTCCCTCCTCGATGCCGTAGGCGCCGTGGACCACGTCCGTCGCGTTGAGCTCCAGCAGGCGCCGGTACAGCTCCATGAGCCCCTGATCCTGCTGGGGCATGTCTACGACCTTCAAGCGGACGAGGAGGAGAGGGGGTGAATGATGTACGACCATGGGCGCCCCATCGGCCTTGCTCTTGACCAGGAACATCCCCTCTTCCAGCTCTTCATAATCCGCATCCATGCGGATCAGGAAGCTCTCGAGATCTTCTCGGGTGACCATGCCGTCTCCATGAGGTTGGGCCGCAGCGTCGTCGTGCGGCCGCAGGCTGATCGTGGGTTATGGTACGTGGCCCTACGATCTCCGGGAAGTGCCGGTTTCCGACACCTCCGGCCCACGGGGCTCGGAAGGTAACACGCCTTCCGGAGGCCGGCGAGCCGAATCGGCCTGCCTCGCGCCCTCACCGGACCGTCCCACAATCCCCGTTCTGCCTGCTAATGAACCCCCACCGCTCCGAGGAGATCCGAGAGGTACCGGCCGGTGTGGGACTCCGTCGCTTCGGCGATCCTCTCCGGAGGCCCCGCAGCCACGATACGTCCGCCACCTTCCCCGCCTTCAGGACCCAGGTCGATGATCCAATCCGACGTCTTGACCACGTGGAGGTTGTGCTCGATGACCACCACCGTGTTGCCCAGGTCCACCAGCCGGTGCAGGACCTCCAGGAGAACCCGAACGTCCTCGAAGTGAAGCCCGGTGGTGGGCTCGTCGAGGATATACAGCGTTTTGCCCGTGGCCTTCTTCGAGAGCTCGGTGGCCAGCTTGACCCGTTGGGCCTCGCCACCTGACAGGGTCGTCGCAGACTGGCCAAGGTGGATGTAGCCGAGACCGACGTCGGAGAGGGTGGCCAGCTTGCCTCTGATGCGCGGCACGGCGGTGAAGAACTCGAGGGCATCGTCCACCGTCATGTCGAGGACGTCGGCGATGTTCTTCCCCTTGTAGAATACGTCGAGCGTCTCTCGGTTGTAGCGGCGCCCCCGGCACACGTCGCAAGGAACGTACACATCGGGCAGGAAGTGCATCTCGATCTTCACCAGGCCGTCGCCCGAGCACGCCTCGCACCGTCCGCCCTTCACGTTGAAGGAGAAGCGGCCTGGCCCGTACCCACGAATCTGGGACTCTGGGAGCGACGCGAATAGCTCGCGGATGGGCGTGAAGAGGCCCGTGTAGGTAGCGGGGTTGGAGCGGGGCGTTCGCCCGATTGGGGACTGATCGACCTCGATGACCTTGTCCACCAGATCCAGGCCGTCGATGCCCTCGTGGGCGCCGGGCACCACCTTGGACCGGTAGAGTCGCCGCGCCAGTGCCCGGTAGAGGGTCTCCGTGACCAACGTCGACTTGCCCGAACCGCTCACGCCCGTGACGCAGACGAAGCAGCCCAACGGGAACGGCACGTCCAGGTCTTGCAGGTTGTGCTCGTGGGCACCCCGCACCACCAGCTGCCGCTCCGGGTCGGCTGAGCGCCGCTCCGAGGCCATCGGAATCTCCCGGGCGCCCCGCAGGTAGGCGCCCGTGAGGGACCGCGGCTCCGTCAGCACGTCCTCCAGGGACCCCTCGACCACCACGTCGCCGCCGGCCCGTCCGGCGCCGGGGCCCAGATCGACGATGTGATCAGCGGCGCGGATCGTATCCTCGTCGTGCTCGACCACGATCACCGTGTTGCCCAGGTCCCGAAGCTGTTGGAGCGTCTCGAGCAGGCGGGCATTGTCGCGCTGGTGGAGGCCGACGGAGGGCTCGTCGAGAATGTACAGCACCCCCACGAGCCGGCTGCCGATCTGGGTCGCCAGCCGAATGCGCTGCGCCTCGCCGCCCGAGAGGCTGTCGGCGGAGCGTCCCAGCGTCAGGTAGCCCAATCCGACGTTGGTGAGAAACCCGAGACGCTCGCGGACCTCCTTCAGGATCGGGCCCGCGATCTCGGCCGGCAGCAGGTGACCACCCGGCGCGTTCTTGGCAGGTACCCCCGAGCCCGACAGGGGAAGTGACAGGAAGAACTCGAGGGCCGCCGCGATCGACAGCTCCGCCACTCCCCCGAGGGAGTGGCCGCCCACGGTCACGGCCCTCGACGCCGGACCGAGCCGCGTCCCCCCACACGCCGTGCACGGCAGCGTAGACATGTAGTCTTCCAACTGCTGACGTACCTGCTCGGATTTCGTCTCCCGGTAGCGGCGCTCCACGTTGGCGACGACCCCCTCCCACACGTCCTCGTAGTGGGCGTCCCACTTCGCGCTGCGGTAGGGAAAGCGGATCTTCATCTTGCCGGATCCATACAGCACCGCCAACCGGGCCTCGCCGTCGAGCTCCGACCACGGCGTGCTCGGGTCGAACTCGTAGGCTTCGGCCAAGCCAGGGATCACGGAACGCCTCAGGTATCCGCTGGGCTCACCCCATGGCAGGACCACCCCTTCCAGGATCGACACCGAGCCGTCCGCCAACATGAGGTCCGGGTTCACCTCTTTGCGTGTGCCCAGGCCTCCGCACTCCTCGCAGGCTCCATACGGCGAGTTGAAGGAGAACTGCCGGGGCTCAAGCTCCGGCAGGTTGGTGCCGCAGCTGGTGCACGCGTAGCGTTCGCTGAAGAGGTGGCTGTGTGGATCGCCCTTCCGCTTCCGGTACTCGAGCACCTCGAGGATCCCGCCCGCCGTGCGGAGGGCCGTTTCCACCGAATCGGCCAGGCGTGTCCGGTCGGCGGCACGGACCACCAGTCGGTCCACGACCACGGAGATCTCGTGGTTCTCGTACCGGTTCAACGCAGGGGGATCGGAGACCTCCACCATCTCGCCGTCCACCCGGGCCCGGACGAAACCCTCCTTGCGGGCCCGCTCGAAGAGCTCCTTGAACTCGCCCTTGCGACCCCTGACCAACGGCGCCAGGACCTCGATCCGGACGCCCTCGTCGAGCTCCAGAAGTCGATCCACGATTTGGGTCGCGGACTGGCGGAGCACCGGCTCCCCGCACTCGGGGCAGTGCGGGATTCCGGCACGCGCCCAGAGGAGCCGGAGATAGTCGTAGATCTCGGTGACCGTGCCGACCGTCGAGCGCGGATTCCTGGATACGGTCTTCTGCTCGATTGAGATGGCGGGCGACAGACCCTCGATGGTGTCGACGTCGGGCTTTTCCATCAGCCCCAGGAACTGCCGGGCATACGCGGACAGCGATTCCACGTACCGACGCTGGCCTTCGGCGTAGATGGTGTCGAAGGCCAGGGACGATTTCCCAGAGCCGGAGAGCCCCGTGATGACGACCAGCTTCCCCCGGGGAAGCTCGACGTCGATGTTGCGGAGATTGTGCTCCCGGGCGCCCCGGACGACGAGGTACTCTTGAGGCATGTCCTTCGGCAGACTCGGGCCCCTGGACCGGCCCGGCGGCTTGGGCGTCATGACGGGTCCCCGAGCGCGCCGGGCCCCACCGCCATCGGAATCGAGTCCGGTAAGGTAACCGGTCCGTCAACTCGAGTGCGACGGGGCCCCTGCGGCTCGCGCCAGGCCCAGGGAATCAGGCCCCGGCGGCCTGAGACTGCAAGCGTCCGACCCGCTCCTCGGTGGGCGGATGGGTGCTGAACAAGCGGTACATCCCCATGCCTCTGCCGCCTGCCAGCGGATTCACGATCGCCAGCTGGGCGGCCGCTGGATTGACGTCCATGGGGATCTGGCGAGAGTAGGCGTCCAGACGCTGCAGCGCGTTGGCCAGATCCCTGGGGGCGCCCGTAATCTGGCCCGCGGTACGGTCCGCCTGGAACTCGTTCTGTCGGCTGATGGCGAACTGGATGACCATGGCCGCCAGCGGAGCCACGATGGCCACGACGATGAGCTCGAGCGGATTCCGGTCACGATCCCCGCCGCCCAGGATCGCGCCCCACCGAGCGACGCTGGCGAGAATGCCGATGGCGCCTGCGATCGTGGCGGCCAGGGTGCCGACGAGCATGTGACGGTGCTTGATGTGGGCGAGCTCATGAGCGATCACGCCCTCGAGCTCCTGCGGGGGCATGAGCCTCAGGATGCCCGCCGTCATGCACACCACCGCGTTCTGGGGATTGCGGCCCGTGGCGAACGCGTTGGGCTGCTCTGATGGCGCGACGGCCACCGTGGGCATGGGCAGGTCGGCCCGCTGCCGGAGGCGGTCCACCATGCCGTACAGCTCGGGCGCATCCTCGGGACCGACGATCTTGGCCTTGTACATGCGCAGGACGACTTTGTCGCTAGCCCAGTACATCCCGAAGTTCATCACGGCAGCGATTACGAAGAACAGCACGGCTCCCTGCTGTCCGCCCAGGTAGCCGCCGAGCACAACGAAAAGGGCCGTCAGGCCCGCCATCATCCCGAAAACCTTCATCTGCTGCATCGGAGCAGTTCCTCCTCTTCGGTCTCTGACATCGAAGACGACGGAGATGATACCCCTGTTCTTCCGCCGGTGTGCCTACTCGGGATAGGTGTACCCCTCCACAGCCTCGTCGTAGAAACGGCGAACGAGGTTGCCCTCCCTGACGCTCAAGCGGCCGCTCCGGATCGCTCCTTCCACGCTCCGCCGCATGCTGGCACGCATCTCCTCGACGTCGAACTGGACGTAGCCCAGAACCTCCCGCACCGTGTCGCCCTCCACGACGGTGTCGAGGTTCCAACCGCCCTGCGGGTCCAGGGACACGTGCACGGCGTGAACGTCGCCGAGGAGGTTGTGCAGATCTCCCAGGGTCTCCTGATAGGCGCCCACGAGAAAGACGCCCAGGTAGTACGGATGTCTCGGATCCGAAGCGCCATCGCCCAGCTCGTGGAGCTCGAGGCTTCGCTTCACCGTTCCGCCGCCTACGAAGCGCTCGATCTTTCCATCCGAATCGCACGTTACGTCCGCCAGAATGCCCTGACGGGTCGGCCGCTCATTCAGACGGTGGATCGGCATGATCGGAAACAGCTGATCGATGGCCCATGAATCGGGCAGGGATTGAAACAAGCTGAAGTTGCAGAAGTAGATGTCGCTCAGTGTATCTCGGAGTCCTTCCATCTCTGCGGGCACCGCGTCCGTGCCTGCCTTCAGAATCCCCCGGTAGATCGCCCACGAGAGCTCCTCCGCGTGAGCATGGTCGGCCAAGCTAAGATAGCCGAGGCGGAAGAGGTTCGTGGCCTCGTCCCGTGCGTGAGTCGTGTCGTGGTAGATTTCGGCGCCGTCGCCCTCGTCCAGACGATCGTACGCATCCAGGAGATCGACGAGGGGACGCGGAGGATCGTCCCGGCGGGCCAGGTCGGCTCTGATGGCGTCCACTTCCGGGGTCGGATCGAAGACCCGGGCGCCCAGGACCTCGCAGACCAGGACGCTGGAGTAGGCCGTCATGGCACGACCGGATTCCGAGACCAGGTTGGGGTGGCGTACTCCGGCGCCGTCACAGACGGCCGCTACCCGGTACACCACGTCCTGTGCGTACTCGTCGAGGTCGTAGTTGGTCGAGAACTCCGTGGGAGAGGACGACCCGTCGTAGTCCACTCCGGCCCCGCCGCCGAAGTCCAGCCAACCCATCGGTGCCCCGAGCCTGACCAGCTCCACGTATATGTGAGCCAGCTCGGACACGGCGTGCTTCACGCTGCGGATATCGGACACCTGGGACCCGATGTGACAGTGCAGCAGACACAAGCAGTCCAGCATGCCCCGATCCCGCAGCAGATCGACCGCAGCGAGCATCTCGGTCGTAGCCAGGCCGAACTTGCCGCGCCCGCCCGCGGACGACTGCCACCGCCCGGTCCCCTGTGAGGCGAGCTTGGCGCGAACCCCGATCCGTGGCCGGACGCCTACCCGTTCCGACAGGGGCAAGATCATCTCCAGCTCCACGAAGCGCTCGATGACTGGATAGATCGTGCGCCCGAGCTTCGTCGCGAGAACGATCGCCTCCAGAAACTCCTCGTCCTTGAAGCCGTTGCAGACGATCGGCATCTCGTCGAGCCCTTCCGTCAACGCCAGCGCGGCCAGGAGCTCGGGCTTGGTGCCCACCTCAAGACCGAAGCCCAGCCGTGCCCCGACGTCCCGGACCCCTTCGCACACCTGGCGGGCCTGGTTGACCTTGATGGGATACACGCAGGCGTACTCGCCCCCGTAGCCAGCCTCCTCGATGGCGCGGGCGAAGGCTCCCTTGAGCTCCGCCATGCGGTGAGCGGTCACGTCCGGAAAGCGAATCAGCAACGGCGGGTTCAGGTCCCGGTCCCGGAGGCCGTGGACGACGTCGAGAAGGTCGATGGCTGCCCCCGGCGTCCCTCCCGGTCGCACGGTAACCGTACCCTCGGGGCTGACGTCGAAATAGCCCTTGCCCCACTCCGCGACCCGGTACAATCGCGCAGCGTCCTCCGGACGCCAGTCGACGGCGCCCTCGGATGAAGGCACGGTCAACGGGACCGAGACCGAAACCGAGTTTCTCGTAGGCGTGGCTCTTACGCGCATCCGGGTCCTCGCGGCGAAAAGTGTGGGCACCATTCTGCCTGACGGTCACGTCGAGGGAAAGTGCTCGACGTGAGGAAATGCTGGCGTCCGAGCAGGGGATCGTTGCAGATTCTCTCGCGTCAGGAAATCTCGTTCAAGTTCCCGGGTTTCAGAGCGCCTCACCGAAGCCTTCATCACTGCCATGATGACCCGCCGCGGACGCCGTCCGTCCGGCTTGGGGAGCGCCCTGGCGTCCTCTCCCCGACAGAGCCCCCGGTTAGGTCCGTACCCGCTCCTCCGGGGGCGAGCGGACCCCGGCAAGGGGCCTGCGCGCCCCAATCTCCCCGCCGGATCCCCCGGCGCGGGAGACACCACACCGTGCCCCGATGGAGGACACGAATGAGCCAGAACGTTGGACCCCTCGACGCGGCGACCGGCACCTGGATGTCCGGCGCCGATCCCTTCGACGTCGGAGGCACCGCCGGGCCCGTCGAAGAACCCCGCGGCTTCGCGTGGGACGACGACGAGGACGACTGGGACGACGACGAGGACTGGGACGAGGAGGACGAGGAGGACGAGGAGGACGACGGAGACAATGAGGAGGGCGTCGGTGACGATGAGTGGGAGGCGATGTTCGGCGACGAGACCCGGGAGCCGCTCCATCGCCGCCGACACTTCCGGGACGACGACTAGCGGGCGCATGGGGGGACGGCGCGCCGCCGCCGTCCCCCCATGCTTGCGGGCCGGGCCGACCACGCGCCACACTCGTCCAGGTTCGACCCTCCTCCAAGCCCGGAGAGCTGCGTGGCGGATCACACAGCCGATGGCCCCGAACGTTCGTTTTCCCTTCACCCGGCCCACGCGCTGCGCGTCCTCGGCCGACGATTGGGCGGCACCGCCACGAAGCGCGGCGCTCCTCCAGGCACCCTCGTTCCTCCTCCCGGCCGGGGCGAGGGGCCTCCCACGCTTCGCCTCATGTCCTACAGCGAGGACCGGCTGGAGGAGGGCGAGGTCGAGTCCCTGGAAGCGGTGGTGGCCTCGTCGCTCTCGGTCCGGTGGCTCAACCTCGACGGCCTGCACGATGTTTCGATCCTTCGCGAGATCGGTGAACGGTTCGACCTGCACCGACTGCTCCTGGAGGACGTGATCTCCGTCGGACAGCGGCCCAAATTCGAGGAGTACGACGGCCGGTTGTTCGTCGTCCTCCACATGCTGTCAGTTGACGACGTCGAGGCGCAGATCCGCGAGGAACAGGTGAGCATGGTCCTGAGTGGCGGCAAGCTGCTGACGTTCCAGGAGCGAACGGGTGACGTCTTCGAGCCGGTGCGAAGACGATTGCGGGAAGCGTCCGGACGTATCCGCGCACGGGGGGCCGACTACCTCATGTACGCGCTCATCGATGCGGTGGTCGATGGGTACTTCGGCGTCCTTGAGCGCCTGGGGAACGCGGCCGAACGCCTCGACGGCGAGATCGCCGATGACCCGACTCCGGACACCGCTCGCCGGCTTCACGCCCTGAAGCGCGAGGCGCTGGTCGCACGACGGTCCATTTGGCCCGTCCGCGAGCTCGCCTCCGGCTTGCTTCGGAGCGAGAGCGAGTTGATCACCGCAGACACCCGGATCTATCTGCGGGACGTCTACGACCACGCCGTCCAAGCGATCGACGCCGCCGAGACGCTACGGGAGCTCACCACCAGCCTCATGGACCTCTACCTGTCCACAGTGGGACAGCGCACCAACGAGGTGATGCGGGTGCTCACGGTGATCGCCAGCCTCTTCATTCCACTCACGTTCCTGGCCGGCCTCTACGGCATGAACTTCCAGTACATGCCAGAGTTGGCCTTTCGGTGGGCGTATCCGGTACTTCTCGGCGTGATGGGAGTCCTGGCGGTAGGCATGCTTCAATACTTCAAGAGAAAGGGCTGGCTTTGAGCGCGCCCGGTGGAGCAGGGGGGACCCACGTCGCGCGTCCACCCGTCCCCTCCAGCCTTCCGCCTAGTACCCCCACTCCCGGGCCAGGAACAGCCCCCAGACCTTGGGCACCTGAAACGCTTCGTTGATGGAGAAGCCGCTGTTCAGGTCACGGGCGAAGCGGTCCTCCAGGAAACCCTCGACCGTCCAGAGATCCGTGGCTCGCCACTCCAGCCGCGCGCCGCTGATCCCGGCCGAGTTGATGCCCAGGAGCGGGCGCAGAAGCAGCGCCAGAAACATGTCCTGCGCGACGTACCAGCCGACCTCCACCTGGGTAGCGCGGAGTGCGCTCTCGAAGCCGGTCCCGAAGGTCGTTGCGCCCTGGGCCTGGGAGATCGCGAAGTAGTCCAGCCCGATCTCCTGGGCGACCGCGGACCCGAGCTGCGTGCCCAGGGCCCCGAACGCCAACGACGCGCCCGCCCCCGCCGCACTCCCGAACAGCCCACCGAACTCGCCCTGCACGAGGCTGAACTCCGAGGACGCCAGCTCGTAGGTCGGCCGGCCGAAGATCAGGTAGCTCACGAGCTCCGACTGTGCGATGGGCGGCTGGGCATCACTCGAAAGGGTGACGCGAGGCGAGAGCAGCGTCCCCTCCAGCAGCGCGAAGATGTTCAGGGGCTCTCCGTCCCGAACGCGCAGTCGGTTCACGGCAAGGATGTTGAGATCGGGATCCAACCCGGGCGTGCCGATGAAGCGGACGATGCCCTGCTGCACCTGAAACTGCCGGCCAAAGCGAGAATAGGTCCCGCGGACGGCCTGAAGCTCACCCAGCATCGCCAGGTCCCGGTTGGCCCGGGCCCAGACCACCTGGAGGTCTCCCTCGATCTCGACGTTCATCTCGTCGCTGCGGAGCCAGAAGTTCCGGCTCAGCGACAGGTCCACGTTCAAACGCAGGTTTCGCAGGAACGGATTCTCGCCAACATCCAGCAAGGGCTGCGACGCCGTGGTCGTCGTGTCCACGACGTCGAAGAACGAGGGGTCGGTCAGGTCGACCATCTCCGAAGTGCGCTGGATCTCGTCCAGGAACAGCACGCCTGACGCCACGCTCACGGAACCCTCGACGAGAGGACGTCGGTAGCGACCCTCCACTGTCATTCGCCCGCCCACGGTGGCCAACACGTCCGCGCGGTCCGCCGCCAGGAAGCCCGATCCCTCGGCGGTGAGCTCCAGAAAGGGGTTCGAGAGTGAATCCAGCCGCACGCTCCCCGTCACCGCCATGGTTCCGATGGACGAGAGCACGCCGTCGACCCGGACGGTGCCGTCGGGTGAGAGGCGGAAGTCCGCCTCTACGCCCGAATGGCGGACGCCCAGGGCAGGTACGACCGCTGCCCCGTCCGTGAGTCGAAGGCTGCCGGACGGCGACGGCGAAGTCAGGGTGCCGGCCACATGGAACTCTCCCGTCAGCGAACCCTCCACGTTCTCGAAGGACTCCAACAAGCCCATGACCAGGCCGGCCGGGAAGGCGTCCACGGCGATGCTGAGGTCCATGGGCTCGTCGGGGATTCGCTTTCCCGCGGCGTCGAGGGCCAAATCGACGGGAACGGTGCCCTCGGCCTCGAGCACCGGTCGCCCATCTCGTGACGCGGTCCAGCGGGTGTCGATCCGCCGGTCAGCGTATTCGAGCGATCCGTCGAAACGATCCAGGCGGATGCTCTCGTACCCGGCGTCGGTGCCGCTGACGGTTCCGGAGACGATGGGATCGGAGGGGCGGCCCTGGACCCTCAGCTCCAGATCGATGAGCCCCCCGAAGTCGGCCTCGGGACCCAGCTGTAGAAGCTGGGCGACCTGAACGAGTGGGATTTGACGCGCCACGACGGCGAGGCCCGATTCCTCACCGCGAGTGACTCGACCTTCGACGCTCAGGTCCACCCCATCGCCATCGGGCCTACGGAGCCGGAAGTCTCGCACATCCAGCAGGCCGTCACCCCAGAGGACACGGGCAGGCCCCCCAAGATTCCATCGGCGGTCGGAGAACTGGAGCGTGAGCTCGTCCAGGTGGACCAGGGTTCCGACCGTGTCGCGCTCGAAGGTGGCTCTGGTGCTGTATTCCTCGGTCGCGGATCGCTGTAACCCGACCGCCAACCGGCCGTGCCCACCCTGTCGCTCACCTTCGAATCGGCCGGCATCGAAGTGGCGCCCCCACAGTCGCACGGAATCGGCCTCGACCGTGACCGAGATGGCCGGGTCGGGTCCTGGGAAGCCGCTTCCAGCGAACGCCACGTCGGCCCTTCCCACGTAGCTCGCCGCGTAGAGGACCTCCTCCACCGTTGCCTCGCCGCGGGCGTCCATCGACTGCACCGAGCCGCTCAGCGTGACCGTACCCCTGGCGGCGCCGTCGACCAGGATGTCCGCCAGCCGAGGCAGCGTGTCCGGGTCGATGCCCTCCACCACGAGACTCTCTCGTTCCAGCACCGAAAGCGTGTCGCGAGCGATGAGGGAGTCGCCCATGAGGAAGGGACGGACGCTGGCGAGGGAGGCGCTCCGGAAGTCGGCGCGCACCTGGCCGGAGCCCAGGGAATCGTGGAGGGCCAGGCTTCCAGCGGCTCCCAGATCCATGACGCTGGTACGCGCCGAGAGGGTGTCGATGTGGAGAAAGCCGCCCGCGAGACGCAGCTCGGCGGCAGCCGTATCCACGCCGAGCTTGCCCAGCCGTGAGCCCCAAACCGTCACGCTGGCCGCCCCGGTGGCCCGATCCCTGCCCAGGCCCTGGCCCTCGGCCTGGAACGCCCCCGTCACGGTCGAGGGATCCGGCAGCTCCGGGATGATCTCGGAGACGCGGAAGTCCTCCAGCTCTCCCGTGAGGCGATAACGGGCCAGGGGGTCCCGGGCATCGAACGAGGCATCGAGAGCCAGCGACCCCACCCCGGTCTCCAGGTCGCTGACCACGCGGAGCTCTCGCAGCGGCCCCGTGACGTTGACGGTACCGGTCACCTCTCCGGAGATGGGCAAATCCGGACGGTAGACGCGCCAAGCGGTGAACGAGAGCGGGTCCAGCCGGGCGTCGATGGCGAGCACGAGAGAGTCCGCCCGGCTGGTCACGGTACCGGAGGCCGACACCTGGGAGCGGGGGAGGTCGACGGGCCGGTGCGTGAGGTCCGCGGTGAACCGGATGCCCTCCGCCAGCCGTCCGGTCGCTTCCAGGCGCAGGCCGCCGGGCCCCCTGATCCCGAGCTGCGGGAAGAGGTCCGTGAGCAGGTCCATCTGAACCGGCTCCATGACCGCGTTCAGATCCGTCACCCCGGGTGCGCCATCGAGGTGGACGATCCCCGTAACGTCGGCCACCGTGGGTGCCCGACCCTGGCCGGTCTGGTCGAGGGTGACCTGGGCGCTGACCCAAGGTCCGGTTGCAGGTCCCGCCAGCCGCACCCTTCCCCTGAGGTGCCCGTCCACGGGCAGTGTGTCCTGCAAGTACGGTCGTAGACGGTCCAACTCCAACGGAGCCAGCTCCAGGTCCACCCCTTCGAGCGACAGTCCGGTATCGAGCCGTACGGATCCCTGACCCCGAACCCGGCTGTCGCCCATGTCGATGTCCGCCCCCGTGAACCCCACTTCAGTGAACCCGGGGCCCATCGACAGGACCAGCTGGGCGCTGCCCGTCCCGTCCGTTGGAAGCACCGGCACCGCCCACCGGAGGTCGGCCAGGCTCAAAATCCAGGCGTCGATGTCGGCCCGCACCCGGGGACCGCCGTCACCGAGCTCCACCCTGGCGGTCACGGCGGCCTCGGTGCCCGGCATGAACAGGCGGTCCGCCTCCACGCCGATGCCCCCGTCCCGCCACGTCACGTTCCCCGAGAAGCGCTGCACGGTGAAGGGGTCGTCGAACACGGTCCCCACCAGGCTCAAGCTGTCGACCACGAACAGCGGCCCGGGAAACGCCGGGTCCACGAGGCGCATCTCGTCCAGGACGCCATTCACCTGTTCGAAGACGAGACGGCGCACACGTCCGTCCACGCCTGGAATCGATTCGACGATCCCGCGCTCGGGCGGCGGCGCGTCGGGATCCAAGGGATAGACCACGTCCACGCGGCCATTCCGGAGCTCCAGGTTCCGGAACACGACGCGGGTGCCGCCCTCCCCTGCCGAGGCCTCCTCAGCCGCACCCGGCTCGGGGCGGAGAGAGTCGGTTGGGAGCTCCCCGCCGGCGCCCGGCTCGGCCCCCACGGTGTCGGCCCCCACGAGCGCCGCCGAGTCCGCCTCGGGCCTACCTGCGAAGATCCGCATGAAGTTGAAGGCGTCCTGACCGGGGAGCTTCTCCAGCGAGATGCGAGGCTGATGCACGATGACGCGAGTGAAGCGCAGGTCGCCGGCAATCAGGCGCGGGATGCTGTAGGAAACCTCGATGGAATCGGCGACCAGGAACGGCCGCCCGTCCGGGTCCGAAAAGGCGACGTCGACGAAGGTGCCGCCCAGAAGGATCTGGCGGGAGCGCACGAGCCCCACGTCCAACTGACCGTTCAACTTGCCCGCGAGGAGGGTGAGCGCCTGTCGGAGCACCACCTCCTGCCCGAGTCGCGTGCGGGTGAGAACCAGGCCTGCCGACGCCAGCAGTATCCCGACGCCCAACACGATCACGAGCGTGATGCCCCCGGCGGCGCGCAGTCGTGACATGTCAGAACGCCTGCCCGATGGACAAGTGCAGCTGGAATCGACCGAGCGAAAGCGGCGAGCTCTCGTTGTAGAGCACCTGCGGCAGAAGCGGGGCCAACTCGTCGGTCTTGACCCAGTCGATGGGCAGGCCGGCGTCCCCGATCAGACGGTTCGCCGGATCGTCCACGTCGGGATCGAACTCCCGGATCTGCTCTGTGAGCACGCCCAGCTCCTCGCCGCCGGTGAACCGATACGCCACGTCCACCCGGATCGGGCCGATAGGCGTGAAGTACCGGACACCCAGACCGGGGGTGAACTCCATCTCCTGGAGACCGAAGCTCTGCGTTTCATCGAACACCTGACCGAAGTCCACGTAGGCGGCACCCTCGGCGCGGGGTCCGAAGAGGGGGAACCGGGCTTCCACGCTCCCTTCCAAGATGGCCCGGCCACCGGTGGGACGGACCGTGAAGCGGTTGTCGGACAGGGGGGTGGCGTCACAGGTGAGGTCGACGACTTCCTCCGGCTGACACGCCGCCGGCAGCAGGCCTTGCTCCGTCTGCCCCACCGGCGCCAGGAGGTTCTGGACGTCGGTCGTCAGGCTCTTGGGCCCCAGCTGGTTCTGGGCGTATCCCCGCACGCTGTTGGCACCGCCAGCGTAGAATCGCTTCTGCGGGTGCGTGATCTCCGACGAGCCCTGGACGCCCTCGAGCTGCTGGAACGGCTTCGGCTCGATGAATCCGGCTCGGATCCGGGCCGCGCCTACCCACCCGGGCATGCGACGCGCCAGGCTCAGCTCCCCGATGATGCGCTGGTACTCGAAGTCCGAGCCCGTCCACTGATCGGCGTACTCGTAGTCCACCAGGAGTCGTGAGCCGCTGGTGGGGTTCAGCGCGTTGTTCCGCGTGTCCCGCGTGAGGCTGAGCCCCATGGGCGACAGCCAGTTCGGCCGCTGCAGGACGTCGATCTCCTCCGGGGTGCACACCAGGTAGTTGGCGCACCAGATCACGCCCGCGGCTTCGACCGTGGACAGCTGGGGCCGATAGGACACGGCCAGCGACGAGCTCCGCGCCACGGAACGGATGAACGCCAGGTTCGCACCCACGCCCTCTCTGACGAGGATGTCCGGGAGGCTGCGCCGCTCCGTGTAGAGGCCCAGAGCGATGGAGTTTCGCGCCGAGAACACCCAGGGCTGGGTGAAGTCGGCCGAGAGCTGCCAATTGACCTGTCCGTAGACTCCCGAGCCCGCCTGTGGACAGATGGACTGGTCCAGTCGGTCGGCGCCCAGATTGTCGAGCCGGAGCCTGAGCTGGAGGCGCCGGGCCCCCTGGAGGAAATTCCGACTGATCCACCGTCCTTCAACCGCGAAACATTCGGCCGTGCTCCACCCCGCGCCGGTGCGGATTCGGTGAACCTCGCCCTCGTTCACGGTAACCTGCACGGGAACGATGGAGTCCGGCACGAAGCTCATCCGCTCGCTGATGGACGCGTGTCGGAAGATCTCGAGGCTGTAGAGGTTGCGTTGACCGGCCAGGACCGCTTCGCGGCTGTACGGCCCACCCTCCTGGAAGGGCAGCATCCGCCTGACCACCTGGTCGCTGATCTGGTCGTTCCCGGTGATGAACATCGGCCCGAAGCGTGCGGCCGGACCCGGATCGATGTCGTATTCGACCCAGGCGTGGTAGGGGGCGTCGGCGTCGATGAAGTAGTTCTGGAGGACGTCCGCGTAGGCGAACCCCAGGTTCCGTAGCCGGGTGATGACGGCCTGCCGGGTCGCGTCGAGCTGCAGGACGCTGAGCGGGTCACCGGCCCGAAGGGGCAGGTCCCGCAAGACATCTTCACCGAGCTCCTCCGCCCCTACGAACGTGACGGAATCGACCGTGACCGGCCGGCCCTCGTCGAGCACGAACCTCACCTCGATCTGGCCAGAGTCCGGGTAGGCCACGATCGTATCGACCCTCGTCTCCCTGAATCCCCGGCGGTAGTAGAAGATGGCCAGACGTGTCATGTCCCGCCGGAGTGACCGCCGGCTGAAGTAGGCCGGACTCGACGAGAAGCCGGCTCCGATCCAGCAGAACGGGGCGAGCACCACCGACCGGCACGAAGTGGCCCGGGTATCGATGGCTCCCGCCAGCGCCTTTGAGCCGAAGGTCTCGTTGCCCTCGAAGCTCAGCCGCGTCACCTCCAGGCGCCCCTGTCCCTCGACTGCTGGCGGTAGTGAGGCCGCGAGCGCCAGCAGTGCGAACGTGAGACGAAGCATCGGGGGACACCTCCCCGAGCGCCTCGCGTGGATCATCCCGTTCCGGCTTCCTGGTGGCCGGAGCGGCGGAGCCGCTTCCGCGCCCCTTCCCGCGCGTCGCGGCCACCCTGCCCGTGCTCCAGTCGAGGTGGCGCCGCCGGCACCGCATCCCGTGCCAGGAGGCCGCGAATGACGTAGAACGTCAGGGCGCCCACACCCGCCGCCGCGATCATGGACGTGACCGTCTCCTGCCAGGCTGCGGCACGACGCCGGTAGAAAGTGGTCACGTCGCCGGCTCCTCGAAGAAGCTGCGGAATCGCTGCGGGACGGCGTTCAAGGGGAAATAGCCGACCTCACCGCGGGGAAAAGCGTAGAAGCTGAACGGAGCGAATCCGGCGACGTCATCGAAGTACATGAAGTGCTCGATCTCCACGTGCTCCGGGTGGACGCGCAGCAGATTGAAGCTCTGCTTCGCCCGCTCCCGCGCTCGCCCCCTGGCCGAGGTCGTCGTGCCGCTTTGTACGATGATGATCCCGCGGTCTCGGTCCTCGCCGGGGTACACGTCCAGGGAGTTGCCGATGTACGCCCGATGCAGATGGCCTCCCAGAATCAGCTCCACGCCCATCCCCTCCAGTGCGTCGAGGATCTGGCGGCTGCGGGGCAGAGGGCGGTCTCCCTCGTAGTCCGGGGCGGGCGCGAGGTGATGATGCAGAACCACGATGCGCGCGTCCTCGGCCGGTGCAGCCTGAAACGCCCGCTCGGCGAATTCCAGCTGATATGACCGGATTCGTCCGTTCACGATGGCGGTGTGGGGCGCCGCCGAGTTCATCGAGACGATGGTCGCGCCCTCGACCCGCGTCACCGTGTCCAGCTCGTCCCGAATGTACTGGCGGTAGTTTCGGTATGGGGCCAGCAGCCGCTCCGCGAATCGATAGAGCGGCACGTCGTGGTTGCCGGGTGTCACGACCAACGGCACGTCCGGGAACTGGTCGATGTAACGGCGCGCATCCTCGTACTCCCGGACCTTGGCTCGCTGCGTGAAATCCCCGGAGATCACGATCACGTCCGGCGTGAGGGCCCGAGCAGCCTCCAGAAACGCCTCGGCCGCCACCGGAAGGTGGGGCTTGCCGAAGTGAATGTCCGAGCCGTGGAGGATCGTGATCATGACGGTTCAGCTCGTCGCGGACGCCTCGCGCGGAGACGAAGGAGTCGATGGGCCAGATAGCCGCTGCATGCCCAGGATCCCGATGGCGATCAGTCCGAGGCTGATGACCTGAGCGACCGTCAGCACACCGAAGAAACGATCGTCCTTGGCGCGAACGAACTCCACCAGGAACCGCTCGGCTCCGGCCATCGCCATCCATAGCATCCAGAGCCAACCCGCTCGGTGAGAGTGATCCCTGAGCCGCCAGAGGATCAGGAAGATCAGGGTCGACATGGCGACCTCATAGAGCTGCGTTGGGTGCACCGGGACGACCTGACCGTACTG
Organism: Gemmatimonadota bacterium; assembly: GCA_039586035.1. Taxonomy (GTDB): domain Bacteria; phylum Gemmatimonadota; class Gemmatimonadetes; order Longimicrobiales; family Gaopeijiaceae; genus JBDHHQ01. The sequence continues at coordinate 54,027 of JBDHLD010000005.1, forward strand.
CTCCACGAGCTCCGGGGGCACCTCGACGCCGAAGTAGTCCTCCAGGACGGCAACCGTGGTCGGCGGGCTCCCCTCGGGAAAACGAACCCCGTACCAGCCCCCCGTGGGTCGGCCGTAGTCGTCACCGACCAGAAAACACCCGACCCGGCCCACGGCGTAGGCGATGGCGAGGGGCGGCGCGTGGATATCGGCCATCTTCCCCAAAGGATAACCGAAGCGGCGGACCTGCCAGATGATCAACAGCGTGGCGCAGATGAAGCCGCCGTACCAGACGAGGCCGGCCCGGGAGAAGATCAACCCCGCCGGGTCCTCCATGAGCCTGGGCCAGTTGAGCAGGATGTAGTAGAGCTTCGCGCCGCCGATCCCGCCGATGACCGCCGCGAAGACGAAATCCCAGGCTCGATCGGGATCGAATCCGTTCCGCTCCATCTCGGCCCGGAGAAGGAAGCCCGCGGTGAGAAATGACAGGAGCATCATCACCCCGAACGAGGTGACCGGCTCGCCGCCGAGGATCGGGATCCACTCGGGAATGCGGAAAAGGATCGGAAGCACGTGTCGGTTTCCTGTGGGTGGTCAGTGCGTCGAGTCCGTGTGTCGTACCATCCCGGGAAACGGCAGGTCGGCGCGGGCTGACGAGTCGAGCCCGCCCACTTCGTCGCGCTCCAGGCGGAACAGCGCCGCACGGGCCACCGTCGCGCCGTTGTCGAGCGAGAGACGGGGAGAGGCGTGGAACGAGCGGCCGCCGGGCGCCAGCGCCTCGACCATCCGCTCCTTCAACCGACCATTGGCGGAGACACCTCCCCCCAGAACCACCCGCTCGCAGCCCGTCTCCTTCACGGCGCGGACGGTCTTGCTCACCAGCACGTCTACCGCGGCTTCCTGGAAGCTGGCCGCCACGTGGGCCCGCTCCTCTTCGAGCGTCCCCGACTGCCGCAGCCGATCCACCTCCAGGGCCACTGCGGTCTTGAGACCGCTGAACGAGAAGTCGTAGTAGCCGGAGTCTCCGGGCCGCTGGTTCCCTCGCAGCATGGGCCGCGGGAAGCGGAAGCGGGCGCCGTCGCCCGCCAGCGCCGTGCGCTCGATCGACGGACCACCCGGATAGGGTAGGCCGAGAAGCTTGGCCACCTTGTCGAAGGCCTCGCCGGCGGCGTCGTCCCTGGTTTCCCCGAGCAATCGGTAGCGCCCCCACTCGGGGCACGACAGGAGCAGCGTATGTCCTCCCGACACGAGCAGGCCCACGAACGGCGGCGCAGCTTCAGGATCCTCGAGAACGGGTCCGAAGAGGTGGGCCTCCATGTGGTGCACAGGGACCAGCGGCTTGTCCAGCGCGTACGCCACCGCCTTGGCCCACGCCACGCCCACCAGCAGCGCGCCGATCAGCCCCGGACCGGCGGTCACGCCGATGGCGTCCACGTCCCGCAGGGCGCAGCCGGCCTGGGCGAGCGCGCCATCGACGACGTCATCGATGCGGCGGACGTGCGCTCGGGCGGCCAGCTCCGGGACCACGCCTCCATAGAGCTCGTGGACGTCCTGGGACAGGATCACGTGCCCGAGGATCTCGCGCTCCCCCTTCAGCACGGCAGCCGCCGTCTCGTCGCAGCTCGTCTCGAGTCCGAGGATGACGGTCTCGCTCATTGCTCCATCGATCGGCGGGCCACCACGGTGTCCGAGGCGGGCGTTGCCATGACCAGCGCAGGGAAGCCCTCGAGGCGCACCGGGACCCTGCGTTCCTCTCCAGGCGCCAGGTCCGTCAGGTCCTCGGCGCGGACCAGGGCGCGAAGGAGGCTGGGCTCCAGTCCTTCGATGCGGCTTCGAGCCCCGACGAGCCGCACCTGGACCGTGTCCCGGCTGAGCTCGAGGCCGCCGCCGCCCGGATCGTCAGCGGCGATGGACAGCGTCACGACCCGCTCAGCCGACTCCTCGAGGGCCACGCGCACCGTGGCCGAATCGGGACTGATGCCCAGATCCGCCAGGCCCGCCCGGTCGACGGGGAGCGTGTGCGCGCCCGACTCCCGGAGGCTCTCGAGCTCGATGGGCGCCAGAAACACCGTGTCGATCCCGGCGACTCGGCTGGAGGGGCCCCTCAGACGCACCGTCGGAGGGACCGCAGCCAGTGGCTGCGTCAGCGCCACCGACTCATCGAGCGTGCCACGGGTCCTGATGCCCACGGGGCGATCCGCAGTCTCCATCGGCTCGAAGTGGAGACGCACGCTGCCGGGACGGATGTCCTGAACCACCAGGCCCTGGAGACCGCCATTGGCCACCCATTCGCTGCGTAGGCCGATGGAGGTGTCCGGTGACGTCACCGCTTCGATGGGCACCCGGACCGACGTGCCCTCGACCGCTACCCGCAGAATCTCGCTGGCGGGCCCCCCGAAGAGGACCTGCACCGTGCCGGGGAGCGGCTCGCCCACCAGCGCCCAGCTCGCGTCGTTGACCTCGACGTTCACCCGGGCGGGAATGCTCTGCCGGTTCGCGGAGTCGATCCGCACCGTCACCCACAGCAAGACTGCGATCGCGAACGCGGAGAGCTTGAGTTGCCAGTTCCGCGAGAGGACGCCGGGGATCAGTCCCATGGCGTCAGCCGTCCAGAAGGCGTTCGATGAGCTCCCGGTTCTCTCCGGCGTCCCACTCCATGGCGCCGATCACCTTCTTGTAAATCGTGCCGTCGCGTCCGATGAGGAACGACTCGGGGACCCCGGTGGTCTGGTAGGTCCGTTGGATGCCGCCGGAGGGATCGTGCAGGATCGTGAACGTCAGGCCCAGGGAGTCGGCGAAAGCCCAGACATTGCCACCTGGTCGGCCAGCCGAATCGACCTCTCCCAGTCGGGCGTCCACGCTGACCGCCAGAATCTCGAAGTCCTCGTGCTCCAGCGCTTCCCACAGGCGCTGCATCGAAGGCATTTCCTTCAAGCACGGAGGACACCAGGTCGCCCAGATGTTGACCAGGACGACCTTCTCGCCGCGTTCGTCGAGGCGCGATTCCTGTCCGTCGGGGCCCAGGGCCACGAAGTGCGGAGCCACGCTCCCGGGGCCCAGGGGCGCGAATCGGTCACGGCCCGCCCACGCCGCCAGCAGCACCAGAAGTGCGGCCAGCGCGGCTACGGCGTAAGGCAACCTGGTCGGGCGACGCTCCATGAAGACGGACGACTCCGGTCGGGGTGACTCATTGACGGGGACGAGCCCCGGATTTCTACGAGTTCAGGGGTCAATTGTTCCTGGAGTCACGGGCGTCCCGCGCCACCACCACGCGGACGGCGCTGCCCTGCTCCACCATGGTCTCGGGCTCGGGCTCCTGCTCGATGACGGTGCCCCGGTCGAGCCCGAAGCGAAAGCGTGTTTCGACCTCCGGGACACGGAGCTCCAACCCCTCGAGAAGCGTGAGGGCCTCGGCCTCCGGGAGCCCGAGGAGGTCCGGCATTTCCACCAGGGGCGGCCCGCGGCTCACGGCCACGGCCACGGATCCCGGCAGCGCCAACTCGGTTCCAGGCTCCGGGTCCACTGCCACCACGGTCCCGCGAAACTCCCTGGAGTCGACGCTGTCCAACGCGACCTGGAATCCGGTCGCCTGGAGTACGGTCGCCGCCCTCTCCGCTCGGAAGCGCAGGACGTCGGGGATCTGACGACGCTCCGGGCCCATCGAGTAGGTCACTTCCACCTCGGAGGCGGGGCGCGTGAGTTGCCCGGGGAGGGGACTTTGTCCCAGGACGATGCCCTGGGGCGCGGTGGGGTGCCGAATGGAATCGGAACGCCCCATGCTCAGCCCCATGCCGTCGAGTCGTTGGAGGGCTTCGGTGAGCGTGAGCCCCCTGAGATCCGGCGCGCCCACGAGGTCGTCGGGCGGCGGCGGCGCAGGGAATAGCAAAGACGTGCTGATGAGGTAACCCAGGCCGAGCCCGACCAGGCAGATGCCCACGGCGGCCCCGGCCAACGTCAGGCTGCGCCCGGCCCCTGACCCGGATGCGTCACCGTGCTGGTCGTCTCCGTCGTCGGGCCTCCGGCCGAACCGTCGCCTGCGAATCGAGCTTCCCAGATTCATGATACCCTACGGAGCCGGGCCGCGAACGCTCCGTCGGAACCGGAGGCCCACGGTCTCACGAACAGCTGTCCGACCTCGTCGAGCAGCTCAGGGAGCACTGCATCGGTCGCCTCGATCCTGTATTCCCCATGTCTCGCAAGGAAAGACTTCACCTGCTCCTCGTTTTCTTCGGCCTCGAGCGTACACGTGGAGTACACCAGAAGCCCGCCTGATGGTACCACCGAAGCGGCGCCATCGAGAATCGAACGCTGTACGCCGACCAGAGCCTCGAGGTCCCTGCTCCCCAGGCGCCACTTCAAGTCCGGGTGACGCCGGATGGTGCCGGTTCCGCTGCACGGCACGTCGACCAGGACGCCCCGCGCCTCGTTCAGGGGGAGCGCCTCGGCCCTGGCGGCCACCACCCCGATCCGGCTCCCCAACCTCTCCACCGTCTCCCGGAGGCGCTGCAGACGCGCCAACGATTTGTCTGCCGCCACAAGGTATCCGGCCGTCTCGGCCAGGGCGACCGCCTTGCCGCCCGGGGCCGCGCATGCGTCCGCGACGAGCCAACCGTCCGGGATGTCGGCGTAGTGCGTCACGAGGGCGGCGGCCGGATCCTGGATGATGCCGCGGACACGACCCAGCGCCTCCCGGGGTGACAACCCCGAGGGCAACTCGACGCAACCGCTGCCGAGCGCACTGGGCAGCGCGCCGGGCCCGAGCGCTTCCAGGGCCGTTTCGGCCGCCACTCCCAGCGGGCGCAGATACACAGACGGCACCCTGTTGTTCGCCTCGACCAGATCCAGAACGACCGAGAAGGGCCACCGCTTCAACCAGCGCTCCACCAGCCACCGGGGATGGGAGTGCCAGGTGGACAGGAAACCGGCGGGATCGGACGCGCGGTCGGGAAAGAGGCTCCGATCCGCTCCCCCACGGCCCACTGCCCTCAGAACGGCGTTCACCATACGCGCCGCGCCGGCGCCACCGACGCGGCGCGCCTGGTCCACGGCCTGTGAGACCGCCGCGTAGGCTGGAACGCCCTCCATGTACAGGAGCTGGAAGGACCCCATCCGGAGCAGGTCGACGAGAGAGGCGTCGACAGAGGCCAGACCCCGACGCAGGTGCGCGTCGAGCAGGTGATCGAGGCGACCCCGCAGCCGCAGGGTGCCGAATGTGCATTCGCGCGCCCACCGACGGTCCCGATCGTCGAGGCCGGCGGTGGCTTCCGCGAAGGCACCGTCCAAGAGAGCCCCCGCCGACACGCGGCCGAGCGTGCGAAGGGTCGCACGCCGCGCCGGCGTCAGGGCAGAGCCCGGCGTCATGGCGGCGAGGGGTGGACCGATCCCCCGGTCAGTCCAACATCCCGGCGGTGGGGGACGAGGGCACCGCGATCTCTCGGCTCGGCATGCGGCCCGCCAGGTAGGCCATGCGTCCGGCGATCACGGCGTGGCGCATGGCGGCCGCCATGGCCACGGGGTCGTCCGCCGCCGCGATGGCGGTGTTCATCAGGACTCCGTCCACGCCCTGTTCCATGGTGACGCAGGCATCCGAGGCGGTCCCGACGCCCGCGTCCACGATCACGGGCACCGCGAGCCGGCTCTTGATCTCGCGGATGTAGTAGGGGTTCACCACACCGAGGCCACTGCCGATGGGGCTGGCCAGGGGCATGACGGCCACGCAGCCGGCGTCTTCGAGTCGAAGAGCCATGACGAGATCGTCGTTCGTGTACGCCATCACCTTGAAACCCTCGTCAGCCAGCACACGGGCCGCTTCCAGGGTCGCCTGGGTGTCGGGAAGGAGCGTGCGCTCGTCGCCGATCACCTCGAGCTTGATCCACTCGTTGAAGCCAGCCGCCCGAGCCAGGCGGGCGTAGCGCAGCGCGTCTTCGGCCGTGTAGCAGCCAGCCGTGTTGGCGAGGAGAAAGAACTCCTCCGGATCGAGATGGTGGAGGATCGCTTCCTCCTTGGTCCGGTCCAGATCGACCCGTCGTACGGCCACCGTCACCATCGCCGCGCCGCTGGCCCGGATGGCCTCGACCATGGTTTCGTTGTCCGGGTACTTGCCCGTGCCGACGATGAGCCGCGTGTGAAAGCCTCTCCCACCGATCTCCAGCGGATCGTCCGTCACATCGGTTCTGGCGGCCGTAGCCGTCATCCCTGTGTCTTCCTTCATCGTGCTCCGACTCACCCTCCGCCCACGAAGTGGACGAGCTCGATGGTGTCTCCGTCGTGCACCCCGACCTCGCCGTACCGACCTCTGCTGAGAATCTCACGGTTCAGCTCTACGACGACCAGAGCCGGGTTGAGCCCCAGGGACTCGACCAGCGCCCGGACGGTGAGGCCGGCCTCGATCTGCCGGGGCTTTCCGTTGAGCTGTACGGCGATCTGATCCGTCGAATCCGTTGTATCCATCTGCCTAGCTCCTCAAGGCTGCCAGGTAGTCTCCCACGGCCTGGCCCGGGTCCGCCGCGTCCCAGATGCCGGAGAGCACGGCCACGCCGTGAGCCCCGGCCTCGACCACCCCCCTAACCCGTTCGGGCGTGATTCCGCCGATGGCGAGCACCGGCACGGCAGTGGCCTCGCTCACCTCCGCGACGACGTCGACGCCGGCGCCTCGCCCGTCCGGGTGCGACGCCGAAGGGAACACGGTCCCGAGCACCAGGAAGTCAGCCGAAGAGCGCGCCGCGCGGCGCGCTGCAGCCGGGTCGTGGACCGAGGCCCCCACCAGGCGATGGGGCCCCACAAGCCGTCGTGCGGCCCCGACCGGGATCGACCGCTTGCCCAGGTTGACCCCCGGCAGGTCGAGGCACAATGCCACGTCGACCCGATCGTTGACGAGGAGCTGGGCGCCCAGCCTCGAGGCGGACTCGCGCAGTGCCGAAGCGACCTCGTACACCAGGGCTCCCGTGGCCCGGGGGCCTCTCACGTGCAGCGCCAGGTGCTCTGCACCGGCCTCGAGCACGGGCAGCGCCCGGGCCACGACGGCGGGCAGCGCCAGGATTCGGTCGTCGGTGACGACGTGGAGCCGTGCGATCAATCGAACGTCTGACCCGCCTCGACTCCCCGTCCGCTGATCCAATCGCTGGCCAGCATGCGCCGGCGGCCGGACGGCTGCACCTCGTCGAGCTTCAGAGCCCCGTCGGCCGTCGCGACGACCAGACCATGCGCCCGATCTGCGGCGAGCACCGTCCCCACGGGGCCCTCGCCGGCCGCCAAGCTCGGCCGGAACACCTTCACCGGCTGACCGTCGAGGACAGTCCAGGCGCCGGGCACCTCGTCCATGCCGCGGATGAGGTTGGACAGCTCCACGCCGGGGCGATCCCAATCGATGCGAGCCAGCTGCCGGGTCACCTTGGGCGCGAAGGTCGCCAGCGAGTGGTCCTGCTCCACCTCTTCCAACGCGTCGCCCTCCAGAAGGGCCAGCGTCTCGACCAGGTCCCCGGCACCGACCTCCGAAAGCCGCAGAGACAGATCCGAGGCCGTCTCACCCTCCAGGATGGGCTCCTCGTTCTGGAAGAGGATCGGCCCGGCGTCCATCTCCTTCACCATCCGAATGACCGTTACGCCCGTCACCTCGTACCCCCGGACGATGGCCCAGGTGATGGGAGCGGCGCCGCGCAGCTCGGGGAGAAGCGAGGCGTGCAGGTTGATGGAGCCGTGGGGTGGCACGGCAAGGACCTCCGGTTTGAGGATGTGCCCGTAGGCCACCACGACGGAGATTTCGGGCTCGAGGCCTCGGATCGCCTCGAGGAATGAATCTCCCCACGGCCGCTCCGGTTGGAGAACGAGGAACCCCTCCTCCTCGGCCATCTGCTTTACGGGCGACTCTCGGAGCTTCCTGCCGCGGCCGGCGGGGCGGTCCGGCTGCGTGATCACGCCGACGATCTCGTGCCCTTCTCCAGCGAGGGCTCCCAGGGACGGAAGCGCGAAGTACGGCGTCCCCCAGAACAGCACCCTCACGGCGTTGCCGCCTCGGCCTGCGCCTTCTTCCATTTCTTCAAGAGCATACGTCGCTTGAGGGCCGAGACCCGGTCGAGGAACAAGACACCGTCCAGGTGATCGATCTCGTGTTGCAGGGCTCGCGAGAGCAGGCCACTGGCCCGGACCGTCACGCGGGCGCCGGCCGGATCCCTGCCTTCCACTACGACCGTGGCCGGGCGCTCTACGATCTCTTCCAAGCCCGGAATGCTGAGGCAGCCTTCGGGAGCCCGCTCCGTCTGCTCATCGACGGCCACGATCCGGGGGTTGACGAGGGCGAACCGTCCGCCTTCCTCCTCCTCGGATTCGGGGACGTCGACGACCATCACGCGAACGGACAAACCGATCTGCGGGGCGGCGAGACCGATGCCACTCGCGTGGTACATGGTCTCGAACATGTCCTGCACCAGCTCTTCGAGGTCCGGGCCGAAGGCCTCCAGCTCCTGGGCCCTCTCCCGAAGGACCGGGTCACCGAAGATGCGGATTTCCCGTAACGCCATACTCCTGCTCTCTACTCCTACTGCGACGGCTTTTCGTCGGACGTCGGTTCGGCGTCCAGGCGGGCGATGCGGGCCCGCTCCACCACGACGCGGGTGTTCTCACCGGTCTTGATCGTCACCCGGTCTTCCTGGGCATGGACGACCGTCCCCATGATGCCTCCGGCGGTCACGACCGAGTCGCCCTTCTTCACGTTGCGGATGAGCTCCTGATGCCTCTGCTGCTCCTTCCGCTGGGGGCGGATCAGCAGGAAGTAGAAGATGGCGAAGATGGCCATCATCTGAATCAGGAAGATCATCGTGCCGTCGGCACCTTCCCGGGGCACGCCGAAAACGGCGAGGGCTACGTCCAAGTTGAAAGCTCCAAGCGGTTCGATGAAAGAAAGGTGCTACACTCTCGCACCCCGGTAGCGTTCCAGCCAGTCACGGCACCAGCCGTCGAATGATCCCGTTTGAACGTGCTCTCTGGCAAGGGCGGCGAGGCGCACCAGGAACCGCAGGTTGTGGACCGAGAGGAGTCGGCGGCCCAGCAGCTCCCCCGCCACGATGAGGTGCCGGAGGTAGGCTCGGTCGTAGGCTCCGCAGGTGTAGCAATCGCAGTCCTCGTCCAGCGGCGCGGTGTCCAACCGGAATCGGGCCCCTTTCAGGTGGATCTGGCCCTCCTGCAGCGTCCACACCGTCCCGTGCCGGGCGTTTCGGGTGGGTGCTACGCAGTCGAACATGTCGCAGCCCCGGCCCACGGCCTCCAACAGGTCGTCGGGGTAGCCCACGCCCATGAGGTAGCGGGGAATGCCCACCGGCATCGCCGGGTCGGTGGCTTCCAGCACCCGCCACATGTTCTCCTTCGCTTCCCCCACGCTCAATCCTCCGATGCCCAACCCCTTCCAGTCCCCCACGTCCAGGGTGTCTCTCAGGTGCTCCAGCCGAAGATCCTCGTGGACGCCTCCCTGGAGGACCGGAAAGAGAGCCTGTTCGGGCGAGGCACCTTCGGCCTCCAGCGCTCCGAAGCGGTCCCGGCACCGGACCAGCCAGTCCAATGTTCTACGGTTTGCCTCCTTCACCTTCTCCCGGCTCGATCCCCCGGGAGGACACTCGTCGAAGGCCATGATCACGTCGGCGCCCAGCGCCCGCTGGATCTCCATCACCCGTTCCGGCGTGAAGAGATGACGGGAACCGTCGATGTGGCTCTGAAACTCCACCCCATCGTCCCGGATCCGGCTGATGTGGGCCAGGGAGAAGACCTGGTAGCCGCCGGAGTCCGTGAGGATCGGTCCCTTCCAACGCATGAACGCGTGGAGCCCGCCGAGCTCCCGCACCACCTCGTGGCCGGGCCGGAGATACAGGTGGTAGGTGTTGGCCAGCACCATGGTGGCGCCCAGCGCCTCCACCTCCTCGGGCACCAGCGCCTTCACGTTCCCGAGCGTGCCCACCGGCATGAAGGCCGGCGTGAGCAGATCCCCGTGGGGCGTCGTGAATGTGCCGGCGCGGGCCGGGCCGTCGTGTGCGTCGAGGGCGAAGTCGAACATTGGGGGTTGTCGCGGCCGACATGGGTGGTGGACTCGCGCCCGGATCGTGGCGGGGGTGAGCGAGGAGGGTCGGGGTGCGGGGCGGGACGCGCAAGGCGGGCCTACCGTCCTCGCGCAGCGAGGGGTCGTTCCGATCGCCCAGGTGGCCACCCGGTGTGGGGCTTCGCAGAGTGGATGCAGGGGTAGGCAGGCGAGGAGCGACGACGCAGGCGTAGGCAAATCCTACGTCGAGGAGTCGCGACGAGCCTAACGCCGCCCTGCGCCGCTATGCGGAGCCCGCCCCAATAAGCATGGCGTCTCCGTATGAGTAGAACCTATACCCCTCCCCGACCGCCTCGGCGTACGCCGCCATCACCGGCTCGTACCCGCCGAACGCGGCCACCAGCATGAGCAGGGTCGATCGAGGCAGATGGAAGTTGGTGATCAGCGCATCCACCACCCGAAAGTGGAATGGCGGCCGGATGAAAAGGTCGGTGACGCCGCTTCCGGGCCGGATTCTCCCGTCATCGGTCGCCGCGCTCTCCAGGGCTCTCACGACCGTCGTGCCCACCGCCCATACCCGTCCACCCGATGCACGCACCGAGGCCACCGCCCGAGTCGTCTCCTCGGGAATCTCGAACATCTCGGTGTGCATGTGATGCTCAGCCGGGTCTTCCGCCTCCACCGGCCGGAACGTGCCCGGCCCTACGTGGAGCGTGATCACCGCCCGTTCGACGCCTCGCGCCTCTAGCTCCGACAGCAGCCCCTCGGTGAAATGCAACCCGGCCGTGGGCGCCGCCACCGACCCCGGTGTGCGGGCGTAGACGGTCTGGTATCGCCCACGGTCCATCGGTTCGTCGGGGCGGCCCAGATAGGGCGGCAACGGCACATGACCGAACCGCTCCAACGCCTCGAGGGGATCGAGGTCCGTGTCCAGGCGCACGATGCGTCCGCCACCGGCCGCGCCGTCCACGATCTGGACAGATAACTGCTCCGAGACCACGACGGTCCGACCCGGCTTCAGCTTGCCACCAGGGCGAACCAGGGCCTCCCACAGCGCGCCCGGCCGGGACCAGTCCACGGAGCCGGCCGGTCTCAGCAGCAGGATCTCGGCGGGCGCGCCCGTGGGCTTGACCCCGAGGAGCCGCGCGGGCATCACCCGGCTCTCGTTCACGACGAGCAGATCGCCCGGCTGGATCAGCTCCACCACGTTCCGGAAGATTCGATGGCGGACAGCCCCGCTCACCGGATTCAGCACCAGCAGCCGACTCTCGTCGCGCCGCTCCGTCGGGTAGCGAGCGATCCGGTCCTCGGGCAGCGTGTAGTCGTAGTCGGCTACCCGCGTGCCGTCGGGCTTGGCCCTGGGCGCACGATGGGTCAGTGGGGGCCCCACGGCAGGAGGCTCACTCGCCGAACAGCGACGACTGCTCCGCCTGAGCCGCGCCTCCGGAAGGCAGCGTGTATCCGAAACGTCGGTAGGCCCGGGGCGTCGCGACCCGGCCCCGCGTCGTGCGCTGGAGGAATCCCTCCTGGATCAGGAAGGGCTCGTAGACCTCCTCGAGCGTGCTGACGTCCTCGCCCATGGCCACCGCCAGAGAGCTGAGCCCCACGGGGCCGCCCTCGAACTTCTCGATGATCGTCTTGAGCACGCGGCCGTCCATCTCGTCCAGGCCGTACTCGTCCACGTCGAGCATGGTCAGCGCCGCCTCGGCCACCTCGGTCGTGATCACGCCGTCCGCCTCGACCTGGGCATAGTCCCTCACGCGCCTCAACAAGCGGTTCGCCACGCGCGGTGTACCGCGGGAGCGACGCGACAGCAGCTCCGCCCCGTCGTCGGTGGACTCCACGCCGAGGATGTCGGAGCTGCGCCGGATGATCACGGCCAGCTCCTCGGGCGGATAGAAGTTGAGCCGCTGGACGATGCCGAAGCGCGCGCGCATGGGCGCGGTCAGCATGCCAAAACGCGTCGTGGCCCCGACGAGCGTGAACTTCTCGATGGCCATGGTCATGGTCTGGGCCCGGGGTCCGTCCGACAGGCGGATCTCGACCTTCCAGTCCTCCATGGCCGGATAGAGGAACTCCTCGATGATGGGCCGGAGTCGGTGGATCTCGTCGATGAAGAGGATGTCCCCTTCGCGCTGGTTGGTGAGGATCCCCACCAGGTCGGCCGGCTTCTCCAGAATGGGCCCGGACGTGGTCTTGATGTTGACCCCGAGCTCCCGCGCCATGAGCGAGGCCAACGTGGTCTTGCCCAGGCCCGGTGGACCGTGAAACAGCGTGTGGTCCAGGGGCTCCCGGCGTTGATTGGCCGCCTTGATGGCGATCCGGAGCGCGTCACGCACCTTGTCCTGACCGATGAACTCTGCCAGGCGCTGCGGCCGGAGGGAGGGCTCGGCCTGCTGGTCTTCCGAGAGGGCCTCGGGGGTCGTGATCTCGGTTCGGTCGCTCATCGACTCACCGCGTCGCCAGGGCTCGCTTGATCAGCTCTTCCGTGCTGTGGGCGCCCCCGTCCTCCAGCACCCTCCGCACGGCGGCGTCGGCGTCGGGGAACGCATACCCCAACGTGACCAGAGCAGCCACCGCTTCTTGAGCGCCGGGCGCTCCGCCGGGCGCGCCTCCGGCCGGTGCGACGGCCAGGTCCTGCACCCGGTCGGCGAGCTCCAGGACTATGCGCTCCGCTGTCTTCTTCCCGACCCCGGACACCTGCTTCAGAGCGTTCACGTCGCGCTCGGCGAGGGCTCGCGCCAACCGGGGGGCGGTGTACGTGGAGAGCATGGCCAGGGCCACCTTGGGCCCCACCCCGGTCGCCCCCAGCAACCGTCGGAACAGCTCCCGCTCGTGTGCTTCCATGAAGCCGTAGAGGGTGGCCGAGTCCTCCCGCACGACGTGAAGCGTCCGAATCTCGAAGCCCGTGGAGGGCGGCAATGGCAGCCGGTCGAGGATCGTGAGGGGGACCTCGATCTCGTAGACGATGCCGCCCGAGGTCTCGACCTCAACCCGGTCCAGATCCCGAGCCACGAGCGTACCCTTGATCCGGCTGATCACGCGCCTAGGCCGCCTTCCCGGTTTCGTTCATGCATGAAAGCGCCCCGCCATGCAGTGACACAGGGCCGCCGCCACCCCGTCCGCCGCGTCTGCCGGCGCCGGGGGGGACTCGAGTCTCAGGTGCTTCTGGACCATGAAGGCCACCTGATCCTTGGTCGCGCTTCCCGTTCCCACCACGGCCTTCTTGATCTCCCGGGCGGAATACTCGGCGATGTCCAGGTGCCCGTGCGCGGCGGCCAGGAGGATGGCACCCCGCGCATGCCCCAACGTCAGAGCGCTGCGTGCGTTCTTGCCCTGGAAGACCTCTTCGACCGAAACGGCAGCGGGGCGATGGCGGGCTATCAACTCCACGATTTCGTCGTAGATCTCACGGATACGCGCAGGAAGAGGCTCGGCGGCCGATGTTCTGATCACGCCGCACTCCAGGAGGGAGACGGCGCCCTCGACCGTTCGCGCGACCACACCGTACCCGGTCACGGCCGTGCCGGGATCGATGCCGAGGACAACCGAGGGGAGTGAGTCGGCCGCCCGGCGGCCCGCGCCCTCCGTGGGCTGAAGCGCCGCGCCGGCCGTCAGACCACCTCCGACAGCACGGCCTCGTCGATGTCGCCGTTGGACGAGACCCGTTGAACGTCGTCGGAGTCGTCCAGCGCGTCCAGGAGCTTGAGGAGCCGCTCGGCGTCCTTGCCTTCCACAGCGACCTCGTTCTTGGGGATCATCGCCAACTCTGCCTGGCTGAACTCCACGCCCCCGGCCTTCATTCCCTGCTGCACTTCATGGAAGTCGGCGACGTCGGTGGTGACGACGAACTCGTCGCCCTCCTTCGCCACGTCCTCGGCACCCGCTTCCAGCGCGGCTTCCAGGACCGCGTCCTCGGTGTAGCGGGTGCCGTCCACGATGATCTGACCCTTACGGTCGAACTGCCAGGCGACGGACCCGGTTGTCCCCAGGCTGCCACCGTGTTTGGTCAGGATGTGACGGACCTCGGCCACAGTGCGCTTCTGGTTGTCGGTCAGGGTCTCGATGTACAGGGCAACCCCGCTCGGTCCGTATCCCTCGTAGACGATCTCTTCGTAGTTGACGCCCTCGAGCTCGCCTGTGCCCTTCTTGATGGCCCGGTCGATGTTGTCGTTGGGCATGTTGGCCGCCTTGGCCGTATCGATGGCCAGGCGAAGCCGCGCGTTCCCGTCAGGATCTCCCCCGCCCTCCTTGGCGGCGACGGTGATCTCGCGAATGAGCTTGGTGAACATCGCGCCTCGCTTGGCGTCGTTCACCGCCTTCTTCCGCTTGATCTGCGACCATTTGCTGTGACCTGCCACCGGGCGTCTCCCGCTTTGCCCCAAGGCGCCCTCGGGGCCGGCCGCTCGTGGGGGTTTTGGCTTATCTTCGGCGTTCTCAAACTAAGGAGGGGCCGACTCCGGATCAATCGGAGTCGGCCCCCCGCCCTGCATCACTGCCCCCAGTCCCCAGTCCCCCGTGGACTGACCTACCGTCGCCGCAGCCGACGCACCCTCGCTCAGGCTTCGGCGGCCGCCTTGGCTTCAGCCACGATCTTGCTGGTCTGGTCGTGAGGGACGGGCTCGTAGCCCACGAACGTCCGAGCATGGTGACCGCGCCCCTGGGTGATAGAGCGCAGTGAGGACGCATACTTGTAGAGCTCCGACTCCGGAACCCGAGCCTTGATCACGGCGCGACCGCCAGCCATCTCCGTGCCGAGCGGCCGCCCTCGCCGCTGCGTGATGTCTCCGATGATGTCACCCATGTATTCCTCCGGAGCCGTCACCTCGACCTCCATGATGGGCTCGAGGAGCACGGGTCTCGCCTCGGCGGCGACCTTCTGGAACGCCAGCGAGCCCGCCACTTTGAAGGCGATGTCGGACGAGTCCACGGAGTGATAGGAACCGTCGTAGCACTCGGCCTCGAAGTCCACGACGGGAAAGCCCGCCACCACGCCGCGCTGGGCGGCTTCCTGTATGCCTTTGTCCACTGAAGGGACGTACTTCCCGGGAATCACCCCGCCCTTGATGGAGTTGACGAACTCGTAGCCTTCACCGCGGGTGCGCGGCTTGAGCCGCACCCAGCAGTCACCGAACTGACCACGCCCGCCGCTCTGCTTCTTGAACCGGCCTTGCCCTTGCGCCGACTTCGTCAGGGTCTCCCTGTAGGCGATCTTCGGCTCCTCTGTCTCCACGGAGACGCCGAACTTGCGCTTCATGCGCTCGAAGTTGACGTCCAGATGAAGCTCGCCGAGGCCCCTGGCAATGGTCTGATGGAGCTCGCCGTTGAATTCCCCGTGGAAGGTCGGGTCCTCCTCGTGGAGACGATGTAGCACCTCGCCCAGCTTGTCCTCGTCACCCCTTGTCACGCCCTTCACCGCCACCGCGATGTCGGGCTTGGGAAACGAGATCTTCTCGAGTATCAGCGGACGCTCCGGCGAAGACAGCGTGTCGTTCGTGTGCGTGTTCTTGAGCTTCGCCACGACGCCGATGTCCCCGGCGTGGAGGCGCGGCACCTCGAGCCGATCCCTCCCCAGACCGATGCTCAGGTGGTTCAGCTTCTCGGTTCCGCCGCGCTCCGCGTTCGTGACCTCGGTGCCGTTCCCCACCGAGCCGGACGTGATCTTGAAGTAGCTGAGCTCGCCCACGTGCGGCTCGTTGGCGGTCTTGAAGACCAGCGCCGAGAAGGGCTCGCTGTCGTCGGCGTGGACCGTCACATCCTGGTCCAGACCCGGCCTCGAACCGGCGTCGCCCCCTGTTTCCGCGGGGTTGGGGAACAGCTCGATCATCTTCTTCAGGAGCGCCTTCATCCCGTATGTCTTCTTGGCAGAGCCACAGAAGACCGGCACCACCTCGCCCCTGGCCACGGCTCGCGCCATGGCCTCGATGGCCTCCTCGCGGGTGATGGTCTCACCTTCCAGGTACCGCTCGAGCAGGGCCTCGTCCGTGGTTGCCAGGGTCTCCAACAACTCGGTCTCCCACTTCGCCTCGACCTCCTTGAGCTCGTCGGGGATGTCGGCCTCGTCGTACTCGCCCTTGGTGGTGCCGGGCTTGTACATGTGGGTCCGCTCGGAGAACAAGTTGATGATGCCCCGAAAGTCAGCGCCTGCGCCGACGGGTATCTCGACGGGCAGCGCCTTGTCCGTGAGGCGCTTCTTGATGTCCTCGTAGACGCCCGCGAAGTCGGCGTGCTCCTTGTCCATCATGGACACGAAGATGACCCGGGGAATCCCCCGGGCCTCGACGTACCGCCAGACCGTCTCGGTGCCGACTTCCACGCCGGAAGTCGCCCCCACGACAATGACGGCGGCGTCCGCAACCCGGGCGGCGGCGATGGCGTCTCCCGTGAAGTCCAGGTATCCGGGTGTGTCGAGCAGATTGATCTTGTGATCCATCCACTCTGCGTATGCCGGCGTGAGCTGCATGGAAATGGTGTGCGACAGCTCCTCTTCCGTAGTCATGGTCAGACAGTGACCGGCCTCTACGTCTCCCAACCTCCGCGAGGTGCCGGCCACGAAGCTCAACGCGTCGACCAGCGTGCTCTTTCCCGAGCCGCCATGCCCCAGTACCGCCACGTTGCGGATGCGGTCAGTGGAGTATTCTCTGGCAGACCCCATGAAACCTCCTGAAAGGGAATATCACAGTCGTGGGCGGACGGCCCGCTTTGCCGTTCCCGCCCTCGGTTCATCGGTGAGCCGACCGGTAACGGCGCGATTCCGCGAAGGGTCGGCCCGACCGCCTCTCACCCCGCTCCCGACCCGCGCCCCGGGCCCCTACGTCGGGTCGGTCGCGCGTCCGGGATTTCCGGGGGGGGCTGATATTACAGACCTGCGCCGTGACAGACTAGTGGCGGACGAGGAAAGCCACGCTACGAGACGCTGCCGAGAAGGAGGGAGACTTGGGTGGTGTGGGCGGGGCCAGTGCTCACCGAGCCGCCGGATGGCGTGCGGTGGCCCTCAGTTGCTGCGATGGCGCTTGGAAACCTCGTCCAGGATCCGTACCTCCTCCGGCGAGAGGGAAGACATGCCTTTGGCCGAGATCTTGTCCAGGATCTGGTCGACCCGGTCGAGAAGCGCGTCGTCTTCTGGCCTGCGCGATCGCCCGGGCTGCTGTCCCTCGCTCTCCTGTGCCGACTCTTCGCGAGGAACGATGGCCAGCCGACGTCGGGCCTTGCCCGTCTTCTGATGCCGCTCTCGCTTTCCGCCTCGCCAGTCGACCCTGAGGTAGATCAGGCCGGTAAGGAGGCCGCCCAGGTGGGCGAAGTGGGCGATCCCCCCGCCGGCCCCACCGAACGCGCTCAGGAACGTGATCACGAACAGGAATGCGGCCAACCATTTGGCCTTCACGGGGAAGATGCCCCAGACGTAGATCGGGGCTTCGGGCCAGGTGATCGCGAAGGCCAACATCACGCCATACACGGCCGCGGACGCGCCGATGATGCCGCTGGGTGCGAAGATGAAGCTCAGGGCCACGCCCCCGAGCCCGCATATCAGGTAGAACCGGATGAATTCCTTCGATCCCCAGCGCGCCTCGAGCGGGGGGCCGAAGAAGAACAGCACGAGCATGTTGATCAGCAGGTGCCAGAGATCGCCGTGCAGGAACATGTAGGTGATCACTGACCACGGACGGAACAGCACGTCCGAGGGCCCGAACGCGAACCAGCGGAAGATCCACTCCTGCCCCACGATCCACGAGATGAAGAAGACCGCCGTGTTGGCGATCAGGAGCCGCTTCACCCAGGGCGTCAGGAGGTAGCTGAAGTTGAACCCGTAGCTTTGCGTGCCGGTGTCGTAGGCCATACTCAGCGAGGACTGCGAGAATCAACTTTCCGGCGAGACCGCCGGACCCGCTGGCTCATGAGCGGACCGGGGCGCGGGCATCGTGCCGTAAGGGGTGGAACCCCCGGCCCGATCGCCTTGTTCCGTCCGTCCTCTCGTGGGCCCGACGCCCGTGGACGCCTCGGGATCTCGAGCTATTTATCGACCCCCACCGCCCGCTCATCGAGCCGATGACCGCTCGGGCCGGGTCCGACCGGCCGCTCGGTCGACCGCCATCCTGGCGATCCGCTCGCAGAGGTCCGGGAACTCGATGCCGGCTGCCCGAGCCGCCTTCGGGAGCAGGCTGTTGGACGTGAGACCCGGCAGCGCGTTCGCCTCCAGGCACCAAGCCGTGCCGGTACCGTCCAACATGAAGTCGACCCGCGAAAAATCCCTCAACCGCAGACACTCGTGCACCTGCAAGGCCAGCCGCTGGATCCGCTCGGCCAACTCCTCCGGAAGGTCGGCGGGGAAGATCTCGCGGGCCAGGTCAGGCTGATACTTGCACTCGTAGTCGAAAAGCTCGTGCGAGGGTATGATCTCGCCGACCGGAAGGGCCTCGTCGCCCAGGATCCCCACCGTGACTTCTCTGCCCTGTATGTATCGCTCGTACAGGACCGTGTCGCCGTCGGCCTCGATGAGCTCCGTGGCGCGGGCCAGCTCGTCGAGGTCGTGCGCGAGGGCCAGACGCAGAGACGATCCGCCCGACGCGGGCTTCACGACCACCGGCAGGTCGAGGACGGCGGCCACGTCCGCGGGAGGCCGGCTGCCCGTCAGCCACTCCGGCGTGGGGACCCCCGCGTCGCGCAGCAGTCGCTTGGTCAGGTCCTTGTCCATGGCCAGGGCGCAGCCGACGCTCCCGCTCCCCGCATAGGAGACCCCAGCGATGTCCAGCACCGTCTGAAGCGTGCCATCCTCGCCCGCCCCACCATGAAGGGCCAGGAACAGGACCTCGGCCTCGCCGACGCGAGGGTCTCGAGTGAGCGCCGTCGTGTCGCCGGTTTCGACCAGGTCGAGTGCGTCCGGGTCCGGGGGCTCCGGCTGCACGCCCGTGGTCAGAATCGCCAGCTCCTCCGCGCGGCTCAACACACCGTGAGCGGTGTCGACCGCCACGACGTCGTGGCCTGCCGTCCGGAGTGCCTTGGCGACCTGGCAGCCCGACGACAGGGAGACGTCCCGCTCCTCGGAATTCCCGCCCATGAGAACGGCGATCTTCACGGTGCTTCCTGTCTTTCGGTTGGAGTCGGGAAGGATGTTCCGGCGAACCCGCCACGGCGACGGAGCCACGACGTCATGGAGGCATCTCCGAGCGCGGCCGCTTGGAAAATCGCACCGGCACCTGTGCCCAGGCCGTCACGCGCTCATCTCCGCGGCGGGCCGGGTCGAAGCGGAAGTCCCGGGCCCCTTTGACGGCAGCCGAATCGAACGCCGCGAAGCCACTGGGCTCGATCACCTCCACGCTGTCGACCCCTCCCGTCGCGTTGACCAGGACCCGCAGGAGGGTCTCGCCCTCGACGTCTTCGTCCCACAGCTCGAGAGGGTATCTCACCGAGGCCTCGCCGAAGAGCGGCTCCGGCGGATCGACACCCTCTCCTTCGCCACAGCCCCAGAGCACCGGCGCGAGGAGCACCACCGTCCACCGAGCGGCGCGCCGCCCCGGACGGGCCCGAACCCTGCGGCTCATGAGTCCCCCACGCCGGCGTCACGCCGGAGCTCGGCCAGTAGGTTCAGCGCTTCGAGCGGTGTGAGACGGTCGACCTCGGCGCCTCTCAGGCGGTCCAGCACCGGATGGCTCCCGTAGAACAGAGACAGCTGGTCGGGGGGTGGCTCCGAGGCGGGCCGGTGCGCTCCGTGGCGACCCAACCCCTCGCCGCCTCCCGAGTGGGTGCCTTCGAGCTCCACGAGCAGCTCCCTGGCGCGATCGATGACGCCCAGTGGGACGCCAGCGAGGCGGGCCACCTGGATGCCGTAGGATCGATCGGCGCCACCCTCTTCGAGGCGACGCAGGAACACGACGTCTTCCCCGACCTCACGCACGGATACGTTCAGGTTCTTCACGGACGGCAGCAGGTCTCCCAACTGTGTCAATTCGTGGTAGTGGGTGGCGAAGATGGTCTTGCACCCCGTCACTTCGTGGAGGTGCTCCGTCACCGACCACGCGATGGACACCCCGTCGTAGGTAGACGTTCCCCGCCCGATCTCGTCCAGGAGCACGAGGCTGCGGTCGGAGGCGCCATGGAGGATCGCGGCCGTCTCGTTCATCTCGACCATGAACGTCGACTGTCCCCGCGCCAGGTTGTCGGACGCGCCGACCCGGGTGAAGATCCGGTCGCACAGGGGAAGACGGGCACGATCCGCCGGAACGAACGCCCCCATTTGAGCCAGCAGTTGGATCAGTCCGATCTGCCGTAGCACGGTGCTCTTCCCGGCCATGTTGGGTCCGGTGAGGATCACGATGCGACCGAGGTCGTCGAGCGTCAGATCGTTGGGGATGAACTCCTCCCGCGGCATCATGGTCTCGACCACGGGATGGCGCCCTCCGCGGATCTCGAGCTCGAAGCCGGTGTGGACCTCCGGGCGGACGTAGCCCCGTCGCTCGGCCACCTCCGCCAACGCGGAGAGCACGTCCATGCGCGCGACCCTCGCCCCGGTCTCCTGGAGGCGCGCCACCTCGGCTGACAGCGTCCGGCGTACGCCGCCGAACAGCTCGGCCTCGAGGTGCGCGATTCGGTCCTCGGCGCCGAAGACCTTCTCCTCCCACTCCTTCAGCTCGGGCGTGAAGTACCGCTCGGCGTTGGCCAGCGTCTGCTTGCGCACGAAGTCCGAGGGGACCCGGGCGAGATTGGCCTTCGTGACCTCCAGGTAGTACCCGAAGACCTTGTTGAAGCCGACCTTGAGGGACCCGATCCCGGTGCGATCCCGCTCGCGCGACTGGAGCGACGCGATGAAGTCCCGAGCGCCGTCTCTCGCGCCCCGCAAGTCGTCGAGCTCGGCGCTGAAGCCCTCGCGGATCACGCCGCCTTCCTGGAGCGTTGCGGGGGCATCGGGGGCGATAGCCCGTTCCAGGAGGTCGAGGACGTCGCCCATCACGTCGAGACCGTCCCGGAGGTCGGCCAGCAGATCCGACGTCGCCGTCTGCAACGCCGCCTGCAGCTCGGGCAGCGCGGCCAGCGCCCCCGCCAGCGCCACCAGATCTCTCGGCGCCACCCTGCCAGTGCCCACCCGGCCCGCAACCCGCTCGAGGTCCGTGATGCGACCCAGGTGCTGCCGGAGCCCACCCCTGAGCTCGGGAGATTCGTGGAGCTCGGCCACGGCGTCCTGCCGAGCCCAGATGGCCTCCGGCCCGAGCAGCGGCATCAGGAGCCAGCGGCGTAGCGTCCTGGCACCCATGGCCGTAACCGTCTGGTCAAGGACCGCCAACATCGTGGCGTCGTCGCCGCCCGGACGAAGCGACTCCACCAGCTCCAGGTTACGGCGAGTCATGTCGTCCAGCAGCATGGCGGAGCCGGGCCTGCGGATGCGGGGCGGCCGCAGGTGCTCCGCACCGCCGGGCCTGATCTCCTGGACGTAGGAGACGAGCCCTCCCGCGGCCGCGACCAGCAGACCGTCGCCCGCCTGGAGGCCAAAGCCCTCGAGGGACTGCACCCGGTAGCGGGACAGGAGCGCTTCGGCGGCCATCTCCCGATCGAACAACCAGTCGTCGCGGAAGGTCCGTACGGGCGCCTCCGCGCCGTCGCCCACGAACCGGGCGTCGGCGTCGAGCGACCGCGGCAGCAGCAGCTCCGACGGTTCCAGCCGTCCGAGCTCGTCTTCCAGCTCGTCGTCCAGGACCTGCTGTAGGACCAGCTCGCCGGTGGACAGGTCCAGCGCGGCGAGACCCCAGCTGCCCGGTCCGGGGCAAAGCGACACCAGGAAGTTGTTTCTGCGGGCGGTCAGGAGGGTCTCGTGCAGGACGGTTCCCGGCGTCACCGTTTCCACGACTTCGCGCCGCACGATGCCTTGGGCTCGAGCCGGGTCCTCGACCTGATCACAGATCGCCACCCGACGCCCATGGCCGACCAGCCGACCCAGATAGTCGTCCAGCGCCTTGGCGGGGACGCCGGCCAGCGGCACCCGGGCGGCCGCCCCGTTGTTGCGGGACGTCAACGTCAGTCCCAGGAGGCGTGAGCCCTCCTCGGCGTCGCCGTAGAACAGCTCGTAGAAGTCGCCGACGCGGAAGAAGACGAGTGCGTCCTGGTGGCGGGACTTGACCTCACGCCACTGCCGCATGAGCGGCGTGTCTTCAACCTGCGGCATCCGGCTCTGGGAGGGGGTGGAGGGCGATGCCACGGAGCTCACCCGGCGGGGCCAGGGGCGGGCGTCCGGCGGCACCACACCGGCAATCGTCCATCCGTGGCCGGATGATACCGAAGGGGGCAGGGACGATCAACGGGGGCCGGTCCGCTCAGGGGTCCGACGGGCATTTTCGGACGCCCTGCACCGCTCTCGACCGGTGGCGGCCGCGACGATTCGGCGGCATGTTGCGCCTTTACCCACCCGACACACAGCGAGGCACTCATGGTTCGAAGTGGCGTGCCCACGACGCTGGCTCTTTCGCTGGCCCTGGCGGGCACGAGCAGCGCCCAGGAGACTCGTGCCGCCGACCCGGCGGACGTGGAGTCCCTCGACGCCATCGTCGCCGCACTGTACGACGTCATCTCCGGCGAGGCCGGTGAGCCCCGGGATTGGGACCGGATGCACTCGCTCTTCATCCCGGGCGCCCGACTGATCCCGTCCGGACCCAACCCGGAGGGCGAGTTCGGCTACGTGGTCTGGACGCTGGACGAGTGGATTCAGCAGGCCGAGGGCTGGTTCGCCGAGAACCCCTTCTACGAGCGGGAGATCGGCCGTGCGACCCACGAATGGGGGTCGCTGGTCCAGATGTTCAGCGCCTACGACTCCCGCACTTCTCCTGACGCGGCGCCGTTCGCCCGAGGGATCAACTCGATCCAGGCCATGCACGACGGCGAACGCTGGTGGATCGTGACGGTCTACTGGACGGCGGAGCGTGAGGACCTACCGATCCCCGAGGACTTCATCGGCGGCTAGACGGGGACTCGGGCCTTCCGGCTCGGATGGGACGGCGGGAGCCGGGGCGCCCCTCGATGGCCCGAGACGTCCGTCCTCGCGTGCTCGTTCCTATTCGTGCGCGCTCATGGAGGGGCGGAACGCGCGGAGCCGATTGGCGTTGGTCACCACGGTGACCGAGCTGAAGGCCATGGCGGCTCCCGCGATCATCGGAGACAGCAGGACGCCCAACGTGGGGTAGAGGACACCGGCGGCGATGGGAATGCCGAGCACGTTGTAGATGAAGGCGCCCACCAGGTTCTGACCGATGTTGCGGACCGTGGCCCGGGAGACTTCCAGGGCCGTGACCACGCCACGGAGAGATCCGCCTACCAACGTCACGTCGGCCGCTTCCATGGCCACGTCCGTCCCACCACCGATCGCGATGCCCACGTCGGCCGCCGCCAGCGCGGGCGCGTCGTTGACGCCGTCTCCCACCATCGCCACCCGTCGGCCCTCGGCCTGGAGGGCACGGACCGCGGCGGCCTTCTGACCCGGGAGCACCTCGGCGCGGACATCCTCGATGCCCACCTCACGGGCGATGGCCGCGGCCGTCCTCGTGTCGTCCCCGGTGAGCATGACGACCCGTAGACCGGCCTCCTGAAGGTGGCGCACCGCCTCGGCCGAATCGGGCTTGACGGGATCCGCCAGTCCGAGCAGAGCGGCGGGTACGCCGTCCACGGCCACGGCCACGGGTGTTTGCCCCCGAGTGGAGAGCCCCGCGGCACCGTCCGCCATGTCGTCGGTGGGGACGCCGGACTCGGCCAGGAAGCGCACCGATCCCACGATCACCTCATGCGCGTCGACGGTGGCACGGACCCCCCTCCCCGCCTCGGCTTCGAAGGACGACACGGTGGCGACGGTCAGGCCCCGGTCCCGGGCGGCCGCCACGATCGTCTGGCCGAGCGGGTGCTCCGATCCGGTCTCGGCCGCGGCGGCCAGGACCAGCACCCGCTCTTCGGCGAGGTCCGACAGCGTCACCACCTCGCTCAGCGCCGGGGCTCCCACCGTGATCGTGCCGGTCTTGTCCAGCACGACCGTGTCGACGGTGCGGGCCACCTGAAGGGCTTCGCCGGACCGGATCAGCACGCCGTGCTCCGCGGCTTTGCCCACGCCCACCATGATCGAGATGGGGGTGGCCAGGCCCAGGGCGCACGGACAGGCGATGACCAGCACCGCGACGGCCACGACCGTGGCGAAGTTCAGCGACGGCTGGGGTCCGTTGACGTACCAGAACACGAAGGCGACCGCGGCGATCAGCACGACCGCCGGGACGAAGTAGCTGGCCACGACGTCCACCAACCGCTGGATCGGCGGCTTGGATGCCTGCGCCTCCCGCACGAGCTCGACGATGCGGGCCAGCACGGTGTCCTTCCCAACGCGCTGGGCCTCGAACCGGAAGCTGCCCCCTTTCAGCACCGTACCGCCCACTACCGGATCACCGGGTCCTCTCTCCACCGGTATGCTCTCGCCGGTGATCATGGACTCGTCCACGGCGCTCCGCCCCTCGACCACCACGCCGTCCACCGGGATCCGCCCGCCCGGTCGAACGATCACCAGGTCGCCCGGAACGACGTCGGTGGCCGGGATCTCGCGTTCCACGCCGTGACGCATCACCGTCGCCGTCGGTGGACGAAGGTCCAGCAGCGCCCGGAGCGCGCGCGTGGTCTTGCCCTTGGCCCTGGCCTCTAGGGCCTGACCCAGGACGACCAGCGTGATGACGACGGCCGTGGCTTCGTAGAAGGGGTGAGCCGTCCCGGCCGGGAAGAGGGCCGGGGCGAGCACGGCCACGGTGGAGTAGAGCCAGGCGGACCCCGTGCCCAGCGCCACCAGGGTGTCCATGGTGGCGTTCCGGTGCCTGAGGGCGGTCCACGCGCCGGTGAAGAACCGTCGCCCCACCCAGACGAGTATGGGCACCGTCAGCACCCCGCTGAGGGCCCAAAGCCACCGCAGCGTTCCGGGATCCAGATCGCGCAGGCCGGGGACCCACTCGGCGTGCCCGATGAGGAGCACGGGAACGGTGAGCAGCGCCCCGGCCCGGAACCGCCTCATCAGGTCCTGGAACTCGGCGTCTCGCTCTTCTTCGCGGACCTCGGCAATGTCGGCCGCGTCCGCCAGCTCGTCGCCCAGCTCGAGGGCGTATCCGGCTCCGGCGACGGCCGCTTCGAGGGCCCCTGCCTCCACGGCACCGGCAACGACGGTCAGGCGGGCCGACTCTTCGGGCAGGTTCACGTCGGCGGAGATCACCCCCGGCACGGCACGAAGCGCGGTTTCCACACGACCCACGCAGCCCGCACAGTGCATGCCCCGTATGCGCGCCTCCACCGACTCGGTGGACACGCCATATCCGGCATCGGCGACGGCGTCGGCCAAGACGTCCGCCCCGACCCGGCTGGGGTCGAAGCGGACCCGGGCCTCGTTGTCGCCCAGGCTCACGCTGGCCGACTCGACGCCTTCGGCGCCTTGGAGTGCACCCTCGACGCGCCCGACACATCCGGCGCAATGGAGACCCTCCAGCGGCAGCGTGAGCGTGCAGGCCTCCGCGTCCTCCGGGCTGGGCGCGACCCGCAGGGATCTCTGATTGTCTTCCGAATGGGTGCTCATGGATCTTCGCTGTCTGCCGACCTTGGGCGATTCGACGTGCCGATCCCTGCCGGTGGATACTCCCCGGGGGTATCTAAGGAAGGGTAGTGGACAGACGCGCGGGATTCAAGGAGGCGGAAGAAGTCCGATGGGCAGGGAGCGGTCGGTGGGGAACCGCTACCGGTACGGGCGCTCCGTGGCGGCGTTGTCGGTGATGTAGGTCGCGAATCCCGCCTTTCCGATCGAATCCGCGACCGGTACAGCCGCCGCCGCAGAGCCGAAGCGACCGACGCGCACGCGGAAGAGAGGGCTGCCGGGCACGTGGACGATGCGTGCGGCGAACCCTGACTCGGTGACCCGCTCCGTCATCCGGCTCGCCCGAGCTTCGCTGAGGTAGGCGCCGATTTGGACCGTGAACGGTCCGGTGGCGGCACTTTGCCGTGGGCGTGCATCGGCGACCGCACCCCCCTCCGCAGCCGGCGGTGAGGGCTCCTCCTTCGGCGCCGGTCGTGCGCGCTCCAAAGTCGGGCCGGCCGTCGCCCCGGCCACGGCGGCCTGGACGGTCGGAGCGGACCTCGGGCCGTTGGCTGCGAGCCAGGCCTCCGCGTTCCGGCCGGATGGGCGGGACGCGTAATCGACGGCCAGAGCCCGGTAGTGCTCAGTGGCGCTCGCGAGGTCGTGCCGGGCCTCGGCGGCGAGGGCCAAACGCCAAAGTGCCCGGTCGGAGTAGGGTCCACCCGGAAACTCCTCCACCAGGCGCCCGTAGTCCGCGGCGGCAGCCGCGGGGTCGAGCGTCAGGCGTCCCTTGAGCCACAGCGCCCGCTGAACCTCCTCGGCCGGCGCATCCGGGACCGGGGCGGCCCACCACGCGCGGATGAGGGCCCGCGCCTCCTCGGTGCTGCCCTCCCGCACGAGCACCTCGACGGCGTCCAGGGTGGAGTCCTGCGCCCCGAGCCGTATCGGCACGCCGAGGGCACAGACGGCGAGCAGCGTCGAGAGCGACCGGACCCCGGCTCGCCACCGGGGAATGCGCGGCCAACGGACGCTGGCGGAAACGACGCTCTCACCACGGGCTCGGCTCACGCCGCCTCTCGCGCTCGGACCATGACCCCGAGCAGCCATTCCTCCAGAAGATGCTCGGGAGGCAACGGACTGGCCTTCAGCAGCTGGTCCAGCCGGCGAAGCTCCATCACCGCCGCCTCCACCTCCGAGGGGCTCCACCGGCGAGCCTGCCCCGAGAGCCTCCGGGCCAACCACTTCTGATGAGGCGGCAGCACTTGCTCGAGGGCACTCGCACCATCCTCCACGAGCACTCCCAGGCGAAGGAAGTGCGTTGCCAGGCCAATCGTGAGGCTCACGGCGCTCTCGCCGCGCGCCAAGAGTATCGACAGGCCCTCGAGAGCCGCAGCGAATCGCTTTTCGCCGACCAGATCGAACCACTTCCAGCGGTCCTGCTGCAGAATCGTGGTGCCCGCCGCCTCTACCTGTTCGACGGTTATGGGCTCCCCGTCGTCCACCATGTCAGAGAGCTTCTCCAACTCTCGGGCCAGCACCCCCAGGTCGTTCCCGACCGCGGCGCCGAGGGCGCGCGCCGCGTCCGGCTCCAGCTCGCGGTCGTGCGCCTCTCGGGCTCGCCCCATGAGCCAACCAGGGACGTCGTCCTGGGATACGGCCGGAAACTCGGCCGCGCGGCACGCCGTCTTGAGGGTCCGGTACACCTTGGCTTTGGACCCGGGCGGGATGTCGGCCTCGAGAATCGCCGCCAGGCCGGGCGGAGGCGTCGCCGCCAGATTCAGCAGGACCTCGCGGGCTTTCACGCTGCCGACGAGAGCCTCTACCTCCGTGACCACGACCACCCGGAATTCGGCCATCATGGGGGGAGTCGCCAGGATGCTTGCCAGGGATTCGACATCGACTTCGGTCCCGCGCAGCCGGTCTAGATTGAAGTCGCGCGTCGCCGGATCGACGTACGTGTCCACCAGCGCGTCGAGCGCCTCGGCCCTTTGAAAGCGATCCTGGCCGTGTAGGAAGAAGACTCCACCCTCCGGAGCGTCGCGAAGGGAAGGAGGCAGTTGGGGAGGGGGCACCCGACAGCCTCTAGCGGTCGAAGTCGGTTCTGCGTAGCCGGGTGTCCTGACGGTACTTCTCGGACAGCGGCGAATACTCGTAGAGGAGCGAGTGCGTGTGAACCCAGAGTCGCTGGCCGCTCTCCGGCTGCTGCTGGTCGCCGGTGAGCCGGTTCGGTGGGCCGAAGAGAGAGCGCGGTGCGTTGAACTCCGGCGTGAGCGTCGCCCCTCCGCCACCAGCCGCGCTGGGTCCGAACGGATCCACGGACGGCACCTCGATCGGTGTGAGGATCGGTGTGAGGTCGGCAGCGGGGCCCGTGTCCTTCATGCTCGGAGACCAAGCCACCGCGGTCAGGAGCAGGGCCATGGCAAAGGCGGTCGCCCCGGTCGTTCCGGAGCTCACGGTGCGGGCCAGGGCGGCCTCGTCGGCGACGTGGTAGATGCGGTGCTGTAGCCGTGGCTCGAAGTCGGGGGGAAGCTCGGGCGAGGGGAGGGACCGGAGGAGCTGGCCTCCCTTGGTCACGATCCTGTGGTAGCGGCGACAGGAGGCGCAGGCCTCGAGGTGGGCTTCCATCCGCCCCGTCTCGTCTGCTCCACCCGTCCCGTCGTAGTACTCGGAGAATCGCGCGATGAATTCCCGGCAATCCATCCCTAGTCAACAACTCCGTCGAGGTTTCTCAAGCCTGCGAATCAGTCCAGTCACACCGATCCGCGCTTCGCCGTCGGGAACTTCTACTGCCGTGGCCGATCCCGGGTTCCGGCTCGAAACCCGCGCCTCGTATCCGATTCGTGGTACAGGGCGCCGGTGGGTCAGGTTCCGCACGATCGACCCGAAGAAGAAGAGCCCCCGCCGCGGCTGCGGCGGGGGCCCTCTCTGGGGCTCGAGGCAAGCCCGGGTCAGTCCAACCAGGGGCCGATGATTCGGGCGAAGTTGTTTCGCGCCCGGTTCAGTCGGCTCTTCACGGTCCCCAGGTTGCAGCCGGTGATGTCGGCGATCTCCTCGTAGGTCTTGCCCTCCAGCTCTCTCAAGACGAAGACGATCCGGTGATGCTCCGGCAGCTGCTGCACGGCGCGGTCCACCAGCTCCTTCAGGTGCCGCTTCCTGTACAGATCGTCTGGCTTGAGGCTGGAATCCTCCCACTCCAACGGTCTGTGGTCGGCGTCCCAGTTCTTCTTGATCGTCTGGAACAGGACCAACGGGTTGCGCGAGCGGTTGCGCAACTCGTTCTTCGCCAGATTCCCGGCGATGGTGTAGATCCAGGTCGAGAACTTCTTCGACTGGTCGAAGCGATGCAGGTGACGGTACACCCGCACGAAAGTCTCCTGGACCAGGTCCTGCGCGCGCTCCCGATCCCCGACGGTACGATACACGAAGTTCAGCAACCGATTGTCGTACCGATTCACCAATTCCCCAAAGGCGCGGGACTCACCATCCAGGAACCGCTGCACGACCTGACTGTCGTTGAGAGAGCTGAGCTCCCGCCGTAGTTCCAGGGAGCCGTCGCGCGCTTCGGGCGTGTGGTCGTTCCTCTGCTCGAGCGTTGTGGCGGCCATTTTGGATGTTTCCCTCGCTGTCATGGTGATATTCCAAACCCCGACCCGGGGGTTCACTGTCTGACTCGCGGTACGTGTATTAGCACGTTCCGTACCACCTGGAACCTGCTTGGAATACGCTGGTTTTCAACGGTCTTTACCGTTGGTTGTCCTCACCGGAGGACACCCTGTCGTCCCACTTCGGAACGGCTCCGCCCTCTCATGGAGACAGTACGGGTCAGAAAAACGTTGGCCGGGTGGCCGAGGAGGGCGCGGTGCGGGGAGGCGTGCTACGCCGGAGGGTCGGCGCCTTCGAGCAGGAACGCGCGGGCGAAAAGGAGGCACGCGATGCTCTTCGCGTCCACCATCTCACCGGTACGGATCAGCTCGAGCGCCCGAGAAAAAGGCATCCGGACGACCTCCAGAAACTCGTCATCGTCGTGGTCCGTCGAGCCTGGGCTCAGCCCCGTCGCCGCGAACAGATGGATGACCTCGTCGGTGAATCCGGGTGTCGTGTAGATGTGGGTGAGCGGGTGCAGGGTCGTGGCCCGGTAGCCCGTCTCCTCTTCGAGCTCCCGGTGCGCACAGGCGCTCCACGACTCTGACGGCCCATCGGGAATACCGGCCGGCACCTCGTACATGAGGCCACCGCCGGCGTAGCGGTATTGGTGGATCAGCAGCACGTCCGGGTCGCTCTCACCGAGCTCGCCGAAAATGGGTAGCACGCACGAGGCTCCGGGGTGCCGGACGAGCTCCAGCTTCCCGGTCGATCCGTCGGGGAATCGGACCGTGTCCACGCTCAGCCGGACGACGTGGCCGTCGAACACCGCCTCCCGCTCGATCAGCGCCCCGGCGTCGTGAGGCGGTGGCCGCCCACCCGCTCCGACGTCAGGCGAAGGCACCGAGGGTCCCTCCCGTGGCAGGGTCGGGGGCGCGGGCGAGCACCGTCAACCCAGGAGGGCTTCGGGGTCGTACACCTCCACCGGCCCGAGCTCCAGCGCCTCGAGAGGCCCGCGCAGCGCATCCGCGTCACCCACCACGACCACGGCCATCTCATTCGGCCGGATGGCCCGGCGACCGGCCTCGGTGGCGTCGGCCGTGGTCACCGCTGCCACCCGCTCCCGATAGGTGGCGTAGTAATCATCGGGGAAGCCATGGACGATCAGGTCGGCGATCCGCGCAGCCACCTGACCGGTAGTCTCCAGCCGCAGCGGAAACACGCCCACGATATAGTCCCGGGCCGCCTGCACCTCGGCGTCGGTCGGTCCGTCGCTGACGATTCCCTCGAGCTCGCTCATGGCCTCCCGCACCGCATCCGCCGTCACCTCGGTGGCGACCGCGGTGGCGACCCGAAACGGACCGGGGTGACGGCGGAACGCGAAGCTCGACCGTACGCCGTATGTGAAGCCGTTTCGCTCGCGAAGGTTGAGGTTGAGCCGACTGGTGAACGCACCGCCCAGGATCGTGTTCAGCACGCTCAGGGCGAAGAAATCGTCCGAGCTGCGAGCCACGCCCACATGGCCGATCCTGATCTCCGACTGGACGGCCCCGGGTCGGTGCAGCAGGTGCACGGCACGCTCCCGCGAGCGGGGCTCCACCGCCAACTCGGGACGACCGACGACCCCACCGCCGCGATGTGCCAAGAGAGGTTCTGCCAGCTGCGCGACCGCTTCGGGGTCGACGTCCCCGGTCACGACCAGCCCTGCGCCCTCAGGCCGGTAGTGGGCGGCGGCGTAGGCCGCGGCCTGCTCGCGCCCCACCCCCGCGATCGACTCGCGCGTGCCCCCGGCGGACCGGCTGTACGCCACGCCGTCGCCGAAGATGAAGTGAGCCGCCGCCTGATCGGCGAGGCGCCGGGGATCCATGAGGCGCTGCTGGATGGTGGCCAGTCGCTGCTGCCGGATGCGACCGAATTCCTCGTCCTCGAACGACGCCTCGCCGACCACCTCGGCCATGAGCTCGAACGCGTCCACCAGGCGCTCCGACAGACATCCGAGCGATACCGTCGTGGCGTCCCATCCGGTCGCTGCCGCCAGGCCCACCCCCACCCGCTCGAGGGCCTCGGCGAGCTCGGCCCCGCCCCGGCGCGCGGTTCCGGCCTGCAGGGCGTCGCCGGTGAGCACGGCCAGCCCCGCGCGATCCGCCGGGACGCCGGTCTCGCCGGCCTCGAGCACGAGGCTCGCCGACACCACCGGGAGTCCCGGCATGCGTGCCACCCGCACCGACAGTCCCGTGTCAAGATCGAACGACCGCACGTCCGGAAACTCGAAGTGGCGGATGTCACCCGGGAGCGGCACGGTGGCCCGGTCGAATCCCTGGCTGGCGACGCTCATCGGCCACCTCCGGGGACATAGGTGAGAACGGCGCGGTTGTCTTCGCCCAGGTGATTCCCAGCGAAATCCCGCAGATCCTCCAGGGTCACTTCCCGTAGTCGTTCGATCTCCGTGTTGATGCGCTCCGGCTCACCGAAGAACGTCTCGTACATGGAGAGCAGGTCGGCGCGCTCGCCCACCTGCTCGATGTCCTTCACGAAGCTGGTCTCGATCAGGGCGATGGCCCTGTCCACCTCTTCCTCGCGGACACCGCCCATGGCCCGAAGCTCCGAAGCCAGGGCCTGCTCCAGCGCCGTGGGCTCCGTGCCGGGGTACCCTGTGGCCCATAACAGGAAGATCGATGTCCCGGTCACGAGCGGAAACGTATACGTGACAATGTCCTTGGCGATCTTCTTGTCCCGGACCAGGCTCGAGTACAGGCGGCTGGCCCGGCCCGTCCCCAGCAGGGCGCTGGCCACGTAGGCGGGGTAGAAGGCGTCACTCGTGTAGGGAGGTACACGACCCGCCATGTACACGCGCGGCAGCGGTACCTCCGCCTCGACTCGCTCACGCACCGTGGTGCCGATCCTGAGCGGGATGTCCCACTCTCCGGGAATCGGTGGCACCGGTTCACCGGCCGGAATCTCCCCAAAGAGCCTGTGGATGAGCGCGAGGGCGTGATCTTCCTCGAAGTCGCCGCAGACGGTGAGGACCGCGTTGTTGGGCACGTAGTACGTGCGGAAGAACTGCGCCACATCATCGAGGTCGGCTGCGTCCAGATCCTCCATGGAGCCGATGACCGAGTGGTGGTACGGGTGGCCCTCGGGAAACACCAGCGCCTGGAGGCGCTCGTCCCAGTCACCATAGGGCTGATTGTCGTAGCGCCACTTCTTCTCGTTCTTCACCACGTCGCGCTGATTGTCCAGCTTCTCCTGCGTCATCGCCGGCAGAAGCCACCCCATCCGGTCCGCTTCGAGCCAAAGCGCCAGCTCCAGATGGTGCGACGGGACCGTCTCGAAGTAGTTGGTGCGATCGAACCAGGTAGAGCCGTTCAGCGACCCACCGGCGCGCTCGATCAATTCGAAGTGCTGGTTCTTGGGCACGTGGGCCGACCCCTGGAACATCATGTGCTCGAAGAGGTGTGCGAAGCCGGTGCGGCCCCTTCGCTCGTTCCTCGAGCCCACACCGTACCACAGGTTGACGGCCACGACGGGCGCCGCCGAATCCTGCGAGAGGACTACGCGTAAGCCATTGTCCAGCGTGTGTCGGTGTGAAGGGATCGATAGCACGCGAGGTCTTTCGGTTTCGGGTTCAGATTCGACCGGCTGCGCAGCCGGCAGCCGGGTTCCCTACCTTGCCGCGGGATCTTCGACGTCGTCGCCGTCCTGCACCTCCAAGACCTCCACGGGACCCGCCCCCAGGGCTCGCAGCGGCGCTTCCACCACCGATCGGTCACCCACCACCACGATGGCGAACCCGCCGGACAGGTATCGCTCCGCCGCGGCCTGGACATCTGCGCTCGTGACCGCCAACACGGAATCGACGTACGCGTCGTAGTAGTCCAGGGGCAACTCGTGGAGCACCAGGTCGGAAATCCGTGAGGCCAGGTCAGATACGGTCTCGAAACTCTGAGGCAAGCGCAAGGCGACGAAGTTGCGGGCTCGTTCGAGCTCTCCTTCGGGGATCGGTTCGTCCACCAGGCGTCGGATTTCGGTCAGGAACTCCACGACTGCGCTGTCCGTGACCGGCGTGTGGACGGCAGAGCTCGCGACGAAGGGTCCGGCCATCCGACGCAGGGCGAATCCCGAACGCGCGCCGTAGGTGAATCCCCTCTCCTCTCGTAACCTCATGTTCAAACGGCTGGTGAACGACCCGCCGAGGACGGTGTTGAGGACGGTGAGCCTGTAGAAATCGTCCGTGCGACG
Source organism: Gemmatimonadota bacterium (assembly GCA_039586035.1). GTDB lineage: Bacteria > Gemmatimonadota > Gemmatimonadetes > Longimicrobiales > Gaopeijiaceae > JBDHHQ01. The sequence continues at coordinate 87,407 of JBDHLD010000005.1, forward strand.
GTCGGTAGCCACCCGTCCCACCCGGATCTCCGACTGCGCGGCGCCCGGCTTGTCGACGAGGTAGACCGTGGTGGCCTCGGGGCCAGGCGGCGTGTCCCCGTCGGGTAGGCTGACCGACTCGGCTCGCCACGACCCGAGCGCCGTCTCCAGGAGCGGCTCGAGCGTCTCCTGGGTCACGTCGCCTGCCACGACCAGGGTCGCATTGCCGGCGTGATACCGCTCCCGGTAGAAGTCGAGCACATGTTCCCGGGTGAGGGAGGCGACCGAGGCTTCGGTCCCGATGACGGGCTGTCCGTAGGGATGGGCGTCACCATAGATCACGTGGGACATGGCGTTGTCGGCCAGTACCCTGGGCTCGTCCCGACCCTGCAGAATGTGCGTGAGGTGCTCGGTCCGCACGCGCTCGACCTCGCGGCCGGGGAACGACGCCTCCCGGACCACGTCGCCGAGGATCGCCAGGCTCGGCTCGAGCCGATCGCTCACCACGGACATGCGGACCCGGCTGGCGTCACGTCCCGCGAAGGACGAGAAGCTCGCTCCGAGACGCTCGATTTCGCTAGCGATCTCCATGGCCGTTCGCGAAGGCGTGCCCTCGTCCAAGAGATCGGCGGTGAGGGCAGAGAGTCCCGCCTGCTCCCCGGTCTCGGCCGAAGCCCCTCCGCGGAGTTGGAGCTCGATGGCCACGACGGGCACCTCGTGCTTCTCGATGAGCAGGACCCGAAGCCCGTTCCCGAGGGTGAAATCGGCCACGGCCGGTAACGAAACCGGCGGAGGTGACCCGGCTTCGGGGGGCACGGTGCGATCGAGCTGCTCCACCTGAGTCTCCTCCCTGGATCCCGCCTGCATGGACACCGAGCCGCCGTCGGACCCGGTGCTGCCTCCCATCGACACGGAGCAGCCGGCCAGGGCCAGCGCACTGGCCAACCCCGAACCCCGGCGCGAGTGCCTCACCCGCCCCCCTGAGCTCCCAGGTCGGCGCGTCCCCTCGGGACGACACTCAGCACGACCGCGTGTGCGCCATCGAGGCGTTCGCGCACCTCGTCCGCCACTGTCTCGGGCGTTTGCCGGTGGAAGCGGGCCAGATCCTTGCGGACGAAGCCTGGGTTACCGGTAGTGAAGTAGTACCGATTGAGCTGATCCGCCTTGCCGCCGAACCCGCCGACCCTTTGGAGGCCGCCCACGAAGGCGGTCTCGATCTGGTTCACGACCCGCTCCATCTCGAGCTCGGTGGGTCCCTCCTCGGCGAGTCGCGCGACCTCGTCCCGAACCGCGGCCTCCAGGTCCTGGAGCTCCACGTCGGGACGGCCGGTGACGATCACGATGAACCGGCTGCCCAGCTCCTGGCTCAGCTGAAAGGCCGCCACGTCCTGCGCCACCTGCTCCTCGTAGACCAGGCGTCGGTGGAGCCGTGAGCTCTTGCCTTCGGCGAGGACGGCCCCGGCCATGTCCATGGCGGCGTCCCCGTCGCTGAACATGGGAGGCGAGTGCCAGCCCATGTACAGACGGGGCAGGCGGACGTCGTCCTCCAGCAGGACGTACCGCTCCCGGTCCAACCCGACCGGCGGGGGCTCGACGGGCGGGCGCTCCGGTCCCCGCGGAATGGGGCCGAAGTACTTTTCCACCAACTCCCTGACCCTCCGGGCGGATACCGCACCCGCTATGGAGAGACTCGCGTTGTTGGGCACGTAGTACGTACGGAAGAACTCCGTGACGTCGGCCAGTGTCGCTGCGGACAGATCTTCCATGGAGCCGATGGTGGGCCAGTGGTACGGGTGGTCTTCCCCGAACATCGCGAAGCCCAGCTGCTCGAAGGCCAGACCGTAGGGGCGATTCTCATAGCTCTGGCGTCGCTCGTTCTTCACCACCGCGCGTTGGATGTCGAGCTTCTCCTGGTCCATGGTCTCGAGGAGCCATCCCATGCGGTCCGCCTCGAGCCAAAGGGCCAGCTCGAGGGCGTTGGCCGGCAGGTTCTCCCAATAGTTCGTGCGGTCGGGATTGGTCGATCCGTTGTTGGTCCCGCCCACGGCCTCGAGCAAGTTGTCGAAGTCGCCCTCGGGCACGTGAGCCGACCCCTCGAACATGATGTGCTCGAAGAGGTGGGCGAAGCCGGTGCGGCCAGGCTTCTCGTTGCCGGACCCCACGTGGTACCACAGGTTCACGCTCACGATGGGCAGAGCATGGTCCTCGTGGACGATGACGTTGAGGCCGTTGGCGAGCGTGAACTGGGTGAAGGGGATGTGGAGATCCATGGGTACACGTTCCTGGGCGGTGCCGGCCCACGGGCCGAGGATCATGAGTGCCAGGGTGAGGCCTGGTCTTCGCATGCGGTCCAAGAGCCATTCGCTGAGGGGGCTCGCGAGAGAACCCGGGGTCGGCACCGTCTTCGGTAGGCTTCACCACCCCACCCGTGCGCCACGGGAGCCAGAAAGATACCCACAACCCAGGAAGGATCAACGGACGCGAAGCCGGAAACCAGCACGTGTCCGACCGCGTCTGCGCGCCCGGCTCTCCGGCTGCGAACGTGGAGCCTGGGGAGAGACGCGAGTGGCGCGTGGAAGGTCGTGTTGGACCTCGGGACGCCGGACCCCGCGAGTCCGGAGACGCCGGGCGGAAGCTGCGGCCGGTGGGCCCGCGCGAAACCTGAGGCCGACGGGGCCGGGCCACTCAGGGCCGGGCCATCAGCCGATCTCGCAGAGCTCCCGGCGCAACGGATTCTCGGAGGAAGCGCCCAGCCGTGTCCGGCCCGTCCAGAATCCGATCGTCCGCCTCCTCGACCGTCGCAGCATCGAGTCCGGTGGCGATTTGGCGGGCCCGCTCGATCATCTCGACCGCCAGGTCGTCCCACCCCGTGGCGGCCGCCGCAAGCGCGGCCAGGAGCTGTGCCTCCACGTCGGATGGACGGAGCCTGGCCCCGTTGGCGAGCTCTCCGGCCCCCTCTTCCGGACGAGCCGTCTCGAGTAGCACCAACCCCAACAGGACCCGGGGCCAGCCGTCTCCCGGCGCGAGTCGCGCGGCCTCCTCGAACGCGTCCGCGGCTTCTTCCAGCTTGCCCGCCAACGCGTAAGCTACGCCCCGTTCGGTGGAGATCACTCCGTCCTCGGGATCGAGCTCCGCCGCGGCCTCCAACTCCTTCAGGGCGTCGTCCAGGTAGCCCTCCCGGGACAGATAGGCACCGTAGGCCAGACGCGTCGCCACCTCCTCCGGAGCCAGGAGCGCCGCGGTGCGCAGCGCGCGCTCGGCATCGGGATCGTCGAACGCCGCCAGCCCTGCCCCGGCCGTCGTCAGGAGGTGCGGATCGTCGGGCTCTTGGGCCAACGCCTGCTTGAAGCGCTCGTAGGCGGCACCTTCGTTGCCCAACTCGCGCTCGGCCACGCCGAGCCAGCACAGGAGATACGGGTCGTCCGGGTCGGCTTCCAGCCCCTCGGAGAGCAGGAGTGCCATGGCCTCCCAGTCGCCGTCGTCGCCGAGGACCAGTGCCCGGCCCAGGACACCTTCGGCGTCCGGTTGGAACGAGCGGTCAGGCACCGAACTTCGCGAGCCGACCCGCATGGGCCAGCGCCAGTGTCATGAGGTGTTTGCCCTCGAAGTGACCCAGATCTCCGGCGCTGCAGGCGGCCTCCCCGAAAGTGCCCCCTGTGGGCCGGGACCAGCGACTGGCCAGGAGGACCGGCACCGCGTGCCAGGAGTGAGCCCCATAGGCGGCTGGCGTCGAGTGGTCGCCCGTCACCGCGAGCACCGCGGGCTCCAGGGCGGCCAGGCGGGGCATGAGGGCGTCGATGCGCTCGATGGCCGCCACCTTCGCCCCGAAGTCTCCGTCCTCGCCGCGGGCGTCCGGCGCCTTGAAGTGAACGAAGCAGTAGTCGTAGTCACCGATGCGGCGCTCGACGATCTCTACCGCTTCCTCGTCGGAGCCGGGAACCTCCTGGACCTCCATGCCCACGAGTCGAGCTACGCCGCGGTACATGGGGTACTGGGCCACGGCGAGCGCTCGGAGCGCGAAGCGCTCGTGGAAGGTGGGATATCCCTCGAACATCGCGAAGCCCCGCGCCAGGACGCCGTTCACCACGGGCTCGTCCCGCAGAGCCACCTGGATCTGGGCGAGCACTTCATCCGCCAGCGTGACCATCGGCTCCCCGTCCGGCGTCGTGGCCCGCACCGCCTCGGGGGGGACGCCGGTGTCCTGGGGATCCGTGTCGAACAGATCGGCGGACAACCCCTGACCCCGGAAGACGAGCACCGCTCGGTGCTCCTTTACGTGCTCGATGAACAGCTCGACACCGTCGGGGGCGGACAGCGCCCCACGGATGAGGTCCACGACCCGCCGCCCCTCCTCATCCGAAGGCCGGCTGGCGCGCCGGTCCACTACGAGGCCCGCCGCATCGAAGGTCGCGAGATTGAGGCGCACCGCCACGTCCCCCGGCTTCAAGGCGAAGCCCACGCCGAGGGCACTCAGCGCACCACGCCCGATCTGATACTGGAGCGGGTCGTAGCCGAACAGCGAGAGATGCCCGGGGCCGCTGCCGGGCGTCACGCCGGGAGCCACGGGCAGCAGCATTCCCAACGAGCCCGTCGAGGCCAACCTGTCGAGGTTGGGTGTGCGCGCGGCCTCCAGCTCGGTGAGGCCCGAGTCGGGATCGGGAAGGCCTCCGACCCCGTCCATCACCGCAAGGACGATCTTGCCCCCGTCTCCGTCGCGTTCCACCAACCCGTCCGGTAGCGCCCTGATCGCCATGCTGTTCCTCGTCTCGAAGGTGATACCGTTCCGCAAGTCCCCGGGGCGCGGAATATACCCCTGCGGCTGGAGTGCTCCAACCGAGTGGCGAGGGAGCTGAAGAGACCGGAGCGGTCCCGCGGACCCTGCTGGCCACCGCCGGTTCCGGCATGGATCCGACGAGGGCTCACGGGGTTCTGTCGAATCGAGTCGCCGGGCGTCGGCCTGCGATCAGGAACCCCGCAGCCAGGAGGCGGTGTGCGCTTCACGAAGTTCGACATGGAGCGGTGGCAGTCGACGTACGAGCACCGCGTTCGGTTCAACCTCTCCGAGAGCGGCGTGCACCCGCTGACCCTTGGGGAGCTACTCGAGCTCGCGGGCCTGGACGGCTTGGAAGACGTCGGCTTGGGGTACGGTCAGTCCAACGGATCCGACGAGCTCCGCTCAGTCATCGCGGCCCTTCATCCAGGGACCGGCGACGACCAGGTCCTGGTGACCGCCGGTGGAGCCGAGGCCAACTTCGCAGCGTGCTGGCGCCTGCTCGAGCCTGACGGCGCAGCCGCCATCCTACTTCCCAACTACATGCAGATCCCCGGGCTCGTGGCCTCGTTCGGCGGCCGGATCTTGCCCGTCCATCTCCGGGAGGACGCCGGTTGGCAGCCCGACCTGGATCAGCTGGCCGATGCGTTGGACGCAGGCGCTCGCTTCATTCTGGTGACGAACCCCAACAATCCCACCGGGGCCGTCCTCACCCCACCGACCATGGATGGGGTGGTTGAGCTGGCCCGACGCCACGGCGCGTGGATCCTGTCCGACGAAGTGTACCGTGGTGCCGAAGTGGGCGAGGCGGAGACCGCCTCGTTCTGGGGCCGGTACGAGCGGGTGATCGTCACCAACTCGCTCTCGAAGGCCTACGGTCTGCCTGGTCTCCGCGTGGGATGGGTGATGGCTCCCACAGACGTCACCGCCGACCTCTGGGCGCGAACCGACTACACCACGATCACCGTGGCGTCGCTTTCGGATGCCCTGGCCCGTGCGGCCCTGCAGCCCGATACCCGCGCCCGAATCCTGGCCCGCACGCGACGCATCATCCGGGAGAACCTGGCCGTCGTAACGGCGTGGCTCGATCGGCAGGATGGCCTCTTCCATTACCGCCCGCCCGACGCCGGCGCCATCTGCTACGTTCGCTACGACGCTCCCATGGGATCCACTGCCCTGGCCGACAAGCTGCGCGTAGAGCAGGACCTGCTCGTCGTGCCGGGAGACCAGTTCGGGATGGATCACTACCTGCGCATCGGGTTCGGTCCGCCACAGGCCGAGCTGGAGATCGCCCTCGGCCGCCTCGAGGGTGCGTTCCGGGAGGTGCTGGCGAGTGCCTGATTGGGCTCACGACACGCTGCACGATGTGAAGCTGCTCATCCAGTCGCGATACGGCATCGTACATCTGGACACCGACGAGGAGGAGCGGGTCGCCACGTTGTTGTCCCACCTGGCCGATGCGCTGGACGTTGCGCTCTTCACCTGGTCGCCCACGCAGGGCCTGGGACGGGCCGACCTGGGTGGAGCGGTCTACGACACCACGGACCCCAGCAAGGCGCTGCGGCACGTCGCGAGCTCGGCCCATCCCGGTGTGTACCACTTCCGCGGCCTGGCCACCGCGCTGGAGCGGGAGCCCCTTACGGCCGAGCACCTCCGGGACGCCGGCAAGGCCATGGAGACCGCGGACGGCGCCGTCCTCCTGACCGGGCGAGGCCTGGCCATCCCCGAGTCCCTGGTCCCCCGCATCGCCACCGTCTCGCTTCCCGGCCCGGGCGCCGAAGACTACCGCAATCTGCTCGCTCACCTCATCCGGGACCGGTCGCGGCGGGGGCACGTGGCGGTGGAGCTCAGCAAGGACGAGATCGGTGCGCTGCTGGGACATCTGAGCGGCCTGACGCTGCTGGAAGCCGAGAAGGTCCTCACGAAAGCCATCATCGAGGACGGTCGCCTGCACGCCGGTGACATCCGGCACGTCATCGACGCGAAAAAGGCGGTCGTGGAAAAGGAAGGGCTGCTCGAATACTACCCCACGGAAGAGAGCATGGCCGACGTCGCCGACCTCTCCACGCTCAAGGCCTGGTTGACCAAGCGCAAGGCGGTCGTGGAGAGTCCGGTGCGCGCCAAGGAGTTCGGGCTCGCGTTTCCCCGGGGGGTCCTGCTGCTGGGTGTGCCGGGGTGCGGCAAGAGCCTTTGTGCAAAAGCGGTGTCCATGGAATGGGGGCTGCCCTTGCTGCGGCTGGACACGTCCAACCTCTACAACAAGTACATCGGGGAGACGGAAAAGAACTTCAAGCGCGCCATGGAAGCGGCAGAGCGGATGGCGCCGGTGGTGCTCTGGATCGACGAGCTGGAGAAAGCCTTCGCGGCCGGAGGCTCCGAGGATGGTGGCGTATCCCAGAGGATTCTGGGAAGCTTCCTCTCGTGGATGCAGGAGCGACGCGGAGACGTCTTCGTGGTGGCGACCGCCAATCAGATCGAGCGGCTGCCGCCCGAGTTCCTCCGCAAGGGACGCTTCGACGAGATCTTCTTCGTGGACCTCCCCGACTCGACCACCAGGGCCGAGATCTTCGGCATCCACCTGGCCAGCCGGGCGCAGGATCCGTCCACCTTCGACCTGGCCGCGCTCGCGGCGCAGGCCGACGGCTTCAGCGGAGCGGAGATCGAGCAGGTCGTACTATCCGGACTCTACTCTGCCTTCACCTCCAAGGCGACGCTGGACACGGCCGCCCTTGCCCGGGAGATCCAGGGGACCCGGCCCCTTGCCATCACCATGGCCGAGAAGATCGACGCGATGCGGTCCTGGGCCCAGGGTAGGACGATCCGGGCAAACTAGTGGGGTGATACGGAGGTCTCGTAGCGACCGAGCGGGCCGATGCGCCCGACCCGGCCCCCCGAGCGGTTCGGTCTCAGGCCGCGCTCACGGCGCCGCTCACGTCGTGACCCCCGTGCCCTCCGATGCGGCGGGTTGGAGCGCTTCCGCCACCTCCGCGGACGAGAGCGCTTCAGCGGGCCGTGCCTTCGCTCCCAGCTCGACGAGCGCACCGCCCACCAGCAAGCGGCTGAAAGCGTCTACGACGTTCGGATCGAAGTGCTCGCCCCGCCCTCGCAAGATCTCGTCCACCGACTCGTCGATGGTGAAGGCCCGCTTGTAGGGCCGTTCGTGGGTAAGCGAATCGAAGACGTCGGCCACCGCCACGATGCGGCCGACCAGCGGGATGTCCTCGCCCCTCATGCGGTCGTACCCCCGCCCGTCCCAGCGCTCGTGATGGGTCAACGCGATCGTCTCTGCCAGCTCGAGCAGCGGGTACCGGCTCCCGGAGAGGATGCGCCCTCCGATGATGGTGTGGGTCTTCATGACGTCGAACTCCTGGGGAGTCAGGCGCCCGGGCTTCATGAGGATGGAATCAGGGATTCCGATCTTTCCCACGTCGTGCAGCGGCGCAGCGCGGCGTATGAGGCTCACCTGCTCCGCAGGGAGTCCGAGCTCCTCGGCGAGGAGCGCCGAAAGAACGCCCACCCGTTCGGCGTGCTGCCCGGTGATGTCGTCCCGATACTCGGCCGCGACGGCCAGGCGGCGGATGATCTCGACCTGGGCCTCAGCCAGCTCGTGGGTCCGCTCTCGGACCTTCTCCTCCAACGTCTCGTTGTGCCCGCGAAGCTCTTTGTTGAAGAATCGCGTCTCGAGGAGGTTCTTGATGCGGAGGAGCACCTCTCCCGACTCGAAAGGCTTGGTGAGGAAATCGCGGGCTCCCGCGGAGAGCGCACGCTCCCTTCGGTGGGAGTCGGTGTCTCCGGTAAGAACCAGGATCGGCAGGTACACGCCGTGGGGGATCTCCGGAACGATCTGCTCCATCACCTGGAATCCGCTCAGGTGCGGCATGTGCAGGTCGAGCAGGATCAGGTCGGGCTCCAGGGAGCGGACCAGCGCATGCACCTTGCGGGGATCGGTCTCGGTGGTGACCTCACGGTAGCCGGCACGCCGGAGCAACGCGTCGAGAAGTCTTACGTTTTGAGGTTCGTCGTCGACGATGAGGATCCGGGATTCCTCGAGCTGCCCTTCCCAGGCTTCCCGCGTCACCGCTTTCTCCTTGGCTGACCGAACGTTCGAGGGCCCGCTCGCTCCGGTCCCCCAAGAGGTGAAGGGGACGAGCAGCGAAGGCGTCCGCGGCAGGGCGGACGGCCCGCCGTCCCGGTCACTAGTATCGGCCGAGACCGGAACGGCCCTTAGCCCGGGCCGGGGTCTTGTGGAGGGCGAGGCGGGCCGCCGCCTACGGGGCGTGGTCGTCCACAGGCTCGACGCAGGAAGGGTCGTCGTGATCCGGCTTGTTGACCCATGTGGACACCCTGCGAGCCTCGAGCAGCGCGTCGCTCGGTCGGTCCAGGAGGGCGGCCACCTCCGCCGAGTCGGTGGAGCGATCCAGCCAGCGATCTCGGTCGTCCGGGCCGACGATCACCGGCATGCGGTCGTGTATGGCCTGCAGCTCGGGCGTGGCGTCCGTAGTCAGGATCGTGAACGAGTACAAGGGCTCACCGTCACGCGGCTTCCAGCGGTCCCACAGTCCGGCAAAGCTCAGCAGCTGGCCGGGCGAGCTGATCCAGTACGGTTGCTTGCGTCCCGCTTCCAGCGCCCACTCATAGAAGCCGTCAGCCGGCACCAGACAGCGACGACGCGCGAATGCTTCCTTGAAGGCCGGCTTGCGGGCCGCCGTCTCGCGGCGCGCGTTGATCTGCCGATTCCCGATCGCGGGGTCCCTCGCCCAGAATGGTATCAGCCCCCACCGCATGAGGCCCAGACGGCGACCTCGACGATCCCGAGCCACCACCGGAGCCAGCTGGGTAGGCGCGATGTTGTAGCGCGGCGCGTGGTCAAAAGCAGGCAACGGCACGTCGAAGACCTCCACAAGCTCGTCCACGTCGGAGGTGAGGCTGTACCGTCCGCACATGGTCAGCGAAGGCTCGTGAGGTCCATCTCGGCTGCGATGCGCCCGAAGCCGGGCCAGTGGGGATCCGATGCGACCGACTCCAGCAGCTCCAGGGCCCGGGCCGTGTCGCCTTCCGTCAGGTACCAGGTCGCGACCGGGTAGCCCACCGTCTCGAAACGGTACTCCGCCGGGTCCTCGGCGTGCAGCAGCTCGTCCTCGGACATCTGCCCCTTGTAGAAGAGGAGCACGTGGTGGTAGGCAGTGTTGGATGCCACGTCCATGCTCGCGGTGATGCCCGGCAACAACGCGTCGGCCTCTTCGAGTCGTCCGGCCCGGCGCAGCGCCCGAAATCGCCAGTCCGTCATGGCCACGCGGGCGTTGTCGTCGGTGGCGATAGACATGCAGCTCCGGAAGCCCTCGCCGAGGGCGCCGGACGCCTCGAGGGTCAGAGCCTCCGGGTCCTCCGCCAGCGCCATGCACCGGCCGTACTCATCGGCGGCAGGTCCGTAGGCTCCGGCCAGGTAGTAGGCGAGGCCCAGGTGGTAGGCGACATCGAAGCTCCGGGGTTCGAGCTCCCGGGCCCTTTCCAGATCGCGGAGGGCCTGTGGCAGGCGTCGAATCGAGACGTACCGGTGCCCCCTGTACCGGGGTCCGCGCCAGTCACCGGGCGCTACGTCGATGGCACCGCCGTATAGGCGAATGGCTTCGACATAGTCCCTCAGCGACGCGTGGGCGTGCCCCGCGGCCAACAGGAGCTCCACGTCGTCCGGAGCCGCGGACAAGGCGTCGAGGGCGCGTTGCAGACTCCCCGTCGTGTCCGCGAGGGGCAGCAGACGCTCACCCAGGAGCGACAGCACGGCCGGGGCCGCCGGCTCTGGGACGGCCTCTCTTTCGGTCTCCTGGCCGCAAGCTCCCACGCCCATGGCGAGCGGCAGACACACGGCTGCGACGCGGTGAAGCGTCGTCAAGTCCGGTCCCCGGCCCGCCGGGCCATCACTCGCAGCTGGTTCCCGTCTTCACGCTTCCGGCGATACCCCAGGAGGTGGAACAGCTGAAGCGCGAAGATCCGTGCGATCCGCTTGTCGACCACGAGCACCCTCGGATCGCCCGGATCACGCTTGATCCCGGGAAGCCAGTGGACGAAGGACGCGATGGGCAGGCGGCGAAGCGGACGCGAGAGCCACAGCCAGAACGGGCTGAACTCCCGGACGATAAAGAACCCGTCCTCTCCCTGCTCCTGATACAGGGGCATGAGAATCCGGGCCGACTCGGTCGCTCGCACCTCACCGTCCTGGTCGGTGGCCACCACCTCGCCCTCGACGACCGGCTGGAAGTTCTCGTAGCCGGGCATCATGCGGAATCCGTCGGCTTCACGCACGCCGTGTCTGTACCGCATCTCCAGGACGCGGGGTAGCGAGGCCGTGTCACGCTCGAGGTACCTCCGCGCGGCGTCGGCGCGGTGCTGGAGGGCCGGTGGGAGGAGACCCGTTCCGGCGAGCGCGAGCCATACTGCGGCTTCGGCCCGGTCGACCGCGACCTCCTCGGCATGCTGGCCGCTCTCGAAACCCGCCGTGATGAGCCCCCGCTCGTTCATGTACTCGAGGAGCGTACCCTCGACGAGCTCTTCGAGGCCCAGGATCATGGGCGTGGGGATCGCCTGGGCGAATTCACGATTGATCAGCGTGTCGGAGACGGTGGCGAAAGGCCCTCCACCCCCCGAGGTCGTGTGCAGATCCAGCAGGTACGCCGCACCGCGAGCCCGGCCAAGGTTCTCCTCGAAGGCGTCGAGCAACTCGAGCTGCTCCCGGTCCTCGAAGCTCGCGCCCTGCCGTCCACCGTTCTGGAGGTCGTACAACCGCTCGGGGTTCCAGGCCCTGTTCAGGTCCTGACGAACGAAGCGGCAGCCCTGGCGCAACGCCTCCAGGTTCCCCGCCAGGGCCACGAACTCGCCCCCCTCGATGCCTCCGGCGGCGCTTATCTGTGGAAGGACGTTCTGGAGCGCCAGCACGCCCGCGGGTTCGTTCCCGTGCATGCCCCCGACGCAGAACAGGGTCGGACCGGGGCGTGGACCCCGGATTCGGCCCAGGAGCCGATCAATATGTCGTACCGCTTCTACCTTCGCGGAGATGCTGTTGCTCAAGTGCACCTAGTCCTGTCGTAGCCGGTCTTCCATCAGCTGTCCGGCCACGGGCATGAAGTCCCGTTCGCTGACGATCCCCACGAGCTTGCCGTCCTTCACGACGGGCAGCGCCGAGACCTGGTGTGCCCGCATGGTCTCGATGGCGTCGACCGTGGCGGTCTCGGGGCCCACCGTCACCGGGTTTCGCTCCATGACCTCCTTTACGGGGAGCTCATCGGCCGAGGGCGCGTGGGCGCCCCGGGCCAGCAGACGCAGCAACGATCGGTAGGAGACGATGCCCACGAGCTCATTGTTGGCGTCCTCCACCAGCACGTGGCGGATCCGGTTCTTGTCCATCAAGAAGGCCGCCAGGTCCACCAGCTCGTCCTCGTGCACCGTGTACAAGGACGTCGTCATATACTGCTCGACGCGCGTGTAGTTCTGCTGCCAGCCGCCTGACTCTTCCATCCGGGCCAGTTCCCATTCGTGGCCGAGTAGCCCCGTCCTCTGACGGGCGTGGGTCGCGGCCGTCAGAGCCGTCACCTGCTCGATTCGCTTCGTCCCCTCACGGGTGGCGGCGAGAGAGCGGAGCAGCCAGCTCGATCCCGTTTGTCCGGACTCGACTCGGTCGCGGACGATGCCAAGGTATCTAGCCGTGTCCACGGAGTCGACGCCAGCCGCCAGCAGACCCTCCCGGGCCAGCGGCAACAAACGCTCCAGGATGAGGGATCGGGCGCTGACGCTCTCCCCGTTGAACCAGTGGAAGCCCGCCCGCAGCCCTCCCCGCGCCGCCGCGAGGAAATTGGCCTTGGCGTCTCCAAAATACATGGTGTCCCGAACATCGCCCCACTCCTCCGCCCCGCCCAATACGACACCTATCCAGAACGCCGCGTTGGCCACCTCGTCTGCGATGGTGGGTCCCGAGGGGAGCACACGACACTCGATCCTGAGATGGGGCACGCCGCCGCCGACGCCGTAGCACGGCCGATTCCACCGGTAGACGGTGCCGTTGTGGATCTGCAGTGCACGCAGGTCCGGCACCTCTCCCCGGTCCAACACGTCGATGGAGTCGTCGCCGACCTCCGTGGCCACGAGGACCCGGAAGCGGCTGACGTCCTCCTCGAACAGCGTGGAGACGGAGCCGCTGAGCCACCGATCACCGAACCGGACCCGCGGGCTGAGCTCCCTCATGTGGAGGGCCGTGCTTCGTGTGTCGATGGACTGTTGGAAGACCGCGATCCGGGTCTCGGCCCAGAGCTGGCGTCCGAACAGGAGCGGAGAGTTCACGCCGCACGCCAGGACCGGCGCCGCGACCAGCTGGGCCACGTTGTAGAATATGGGGAACTCGGGGGCCGAGACCTGGAGGTGGAATTGTGCGCTCGTGTTGCACGCTTCGAGCATGACCGAGTCGTGCTCGAAGTGCAGCTCCTCCGCGCCCTCGATCTGCAGCCTATACGGCCTCCCGCTCCGGAGCCGACCCATGGCGTCGTTGAGCGCGTAGTAGCGGGTTCGGGGCGTGATGTTGTCGACGACCAGGTCCGACTTGCTGAGGGTGGGCAGGATCCCGGTCAGAATGACCTCGGCCCCGAGGCTTCGGGCGGCGTCCCTCACCTGCCCCACCCGGGTGGTCATGCACTGCTCCAAGCGTGTGAAGCAGTCACCCTCCAGCTCCAGCGGATCCAGGTTGATCTCGAGGTTGAAGCGGGCCAGCTCGGTCGTGAAGCCCTGGCCCTCCGGCAGCTGCTCGAGCACGTCGGTCGCCACGGGCGCGGGGTGCCAGCCGGCGTCGACGAGGAAGAGCTCCTGCTCTGCCCCGATCCGGCGGATGCCGGACTCGATCATGCCCTCGTCCACCATGCGCTCCAGAGCCTGCAGGTCGGTCAGTAGAGCCTTGGTGAAGGTCCGGACCTCGGCCGGATCGAGCTTGGGAACGATTTCCTGTCCCATGTTCCTCCTCGTCGTTCGTTCGACCCGCCGCCAGCCAGTGCAGCGCCGGCCTCCCTCGCCCACGGTGTCTCGACGAGACACCGGAGTGAGGATCAGACGAAGCTGGTGATTTCGTCCAGAGGCTTCTTCTGGATCTCTGGCACGGTCGCGTCAGCCTCGGGGTACCCCACCACCAGAATCAAGAAGGGCCGTTCGTTCTTCGGCCGTCCGAGGATCTCGTTCAGGAAGCCCATGGGAGAGGGCGTATGGGTGAGACTCGCGAGTCCGGCGTTGTGGACCGCGGCGATCAGCATGCCGGTCGCGATGCCGACCGACTCCTGCACGTAGTAGTTCTTGGACCTGGTCCCCTCCGGGTCGACCTCGTAGCTCTCGGCCATGACGACGATGAGGTACGGGGCCCGCTCGAGGAAGGGCTTGCGGTCGTCCGTTCCGAGGTGGCGAAGCGCCTCGATCCAGTCGTCGGGAGCCCGTCCTCCATAGAACGCCGCCTCCTCTTCTTCGGCGGCGCCCCTGATCGCCGCTTTCACCGCGGGGTCCGTGACGACGACGAAATGCCAGGGCTGCCGGTTCGCCCCGTTGGGGGCGGTCGCTGCGGCGGCGATACAATCCTCGATGATCTCTCTCGGTACCGCGCGATCCGAGAATTCCCGCACCGTCCGACGCCGCCGAAGCTCGTCCCGAAACGCCAGGGCCCGGCGACGCATCTCGTCGACGGGATACTCCTGGTAGCCCGTCAGGGGCACGAACCTGGCTTCGCTCATCGGCGCTCCCGATTCAATTCCTCATAGCCCAAGACGAATCCGCCTCGCCGGTCTCGAGCGGCGATCACCGTGGACAACGAGACAGACAGGTCCTGCGAGATCACCCGCAGGTTCACCAGTGAAACGATGTCGTCGTCCTCCAGCCGAACGCCGGACCAGTCCGCCTCCGGCGTTTCGCCAAAGGCGTCGTAGGCACGGGCGAGGGAGCCGCGGGCTCGGTCCGCGAACGGCAAGTAGAACGCCCCGGCGCCGAGGCCGTGTCGGCGGGCCACCTCGCCCCACGCGACTCCGCCTTGCCGAACCGCGACGACGACGTCGGGCGGTACTCCCGCCCGGCGGGCCACGAAGAGCACGACCGGCACCTCGTCCGGAGACAGATCCCACTCCCCGAGGATCGCCACCTCGTCCGGTGTCACGCGGAAGTAGCCCGCGACCGCCTGGTAGTAGCGATCACGTGCGGCACCGGATTCCTGGGCGCGCGAACCTTCGGCCGCGACCGCGGCCACGACCAGCGTAGCAGCTCCGCCGGTCAGGAGCGTCCGTCGCATTCTGCCAGGGATTCTCATCTTCGCCCTCCCGTCCCGAGTCGCCGGGGGGAGCCCGCTCGGTACGCCCGAGCCCCGGGACAGAAAGGGTCCGAGCCCTTCAGAGCCCGAACCCGACTCTAATGTCGGGAGACTCCCCCGCCGTTGCAACGCCCGTCCGTCATACCCCCGTCTGCGCTGCGTTTCCTCCGGGTTCGCCCCGAATTCGGCGACCACTGACCTCGACTCCGAAGGGGCCCCGCTGCCCCTCGACGCTGTAGCGTGGCCTCAACGTGCCGAGACTCTGTCAGGAGAGGGCGTGGCACGACTCTTGAACCAGCAGAGGGACGAAGGCGTCGCGGTGACATCAGCACTCGCAGCCGAGGAGACCCACGATGAGGGAGCACGGACACACCGATCGGCTAGGAACCGGCCCCGATCACGAGGGAGGTCCCCGGACCGTCACCGCTCTCGAGGCGACCGGCGCGGACCAAGAGCCTCATGACTTGATTTTCGCCTTCTCCGGCGGAGAAGAGCTCGACCTCTATGGGCTCTCGTTGCTGCTCACCGCTCGCCAGATGGCGCATGAGGACCACAAGAGCGTCTGGGTCGCGGGGTTGTCGCGACGCTCATGGCTGCTCCTGGAGGCGTTGGGCCTGGAGGGTCTGTTCAAGCCGTTTCCGCCCTCCGACGAGTTGAGGAGCTGACTCTACGGGATCGCGAGACAGCAGAGCCCCCCGCCCTGGTCCAAGGGCGGGGGGCTCTTTCTTTGCCCTTTGCGAGGATTGTGCCATCCTGCGACCCGAGTGTCCTCTCCAGAGGACGATTCTCGGTCGTTGGATCAGCGATCGAACTCCGGTCCCATGCCCCGTTCCGCCCGAGCCTGGGCCAGCAGCCGCTCCACGCGGCTCGCCGCCGCCCTGACGGGCGTCGTGTCGTGCTCGCCGGCCTCCCGGAAGATCTCGTCGAGGACGCTGCCCAGCGACCGCACGCGGTCGACCAGAGCGTCAACCTCCCGGACGCCCTGGTGAATCAGACCGAAGGCCATCGCGCCGCCGGCGTTGATCACGTAGTCCGGCGCGTAGAGGATGCCGCGGGCATGTAGCCGTTCGGCGTCTTCGGGCACCGCGAGCTGGTTGTTGGCCGAGCCGGCGACCACCGTGCAACGGAGCTGGGGAATCGTCTGCTCGTTGAGGACGGCGCCCACCGCGCACGGCGCGAAGACGTCGCATTCCGTCCCGAAGATCGCGTCCCCGTCCACGACCTCGCCGTTCAACTCGCGGGCCATGCCCCTGGCCCGGACCGCGTCGAGGTCGCCGATGAGTACCGTGGCGCCTGCCCCAGCGACCAGATGGGCCAGAGGAGCTCCTACGTCTCCGACGCCTTGGACGAGCACGCGCTTCCCCGCCAGATCGTCGCTCCCGGTGGCGTGACGGAGGGCTGTCTTCATGCCCTCGAACACGCCGAGCGCGGTGAAGGGTCCTGGGTCGGTGAGCTCGCCGCCCCCTTTGGGCGCGCCCATCACGTGGTCGCATGCGCTGGCGATGACACCCATGTCCGCCGTGGTCGTACCCATGTCCTGCCCCGTGGAGTACGCGCCCTCGAGTGATGCAAGGAGATGCCCGAAGCGTTTGAACAGGCCCACCCGCTCCTCACCCTCGACGGGTCGCGAGATGGCCAACACGGATTTCCCACCGCCGAAGGGAAAGCCGATCGACGCCCACTTGTAGGTCATCCCCTCGGCAAGGCGCATGGCGTCCTTCAAGGCGTCGGCCGGCGTCGGATATTGCTTGATGCGACATCCGCCCGTGGTCGGCCCGAGAATGGCCTCGTGAATGGCCACGAAGATCCAGGTGCCGGTGGGGCGATCGTAGCGCACGACGACGCCGACTCCGTCCCACTCGGTGATCAACTCCATCATCTCCGGCGTCATGCGTGGAACGTCCTCCGGCCTTTTCGTGGGAGCGCACCTACCCCGGGCGGCCTCGGCGGTGCGGCGTGACTGAATCGAACGTTCGTCCGAAGAACCGACAATACAGTGCGTCTCGAGAGGTGACCAGCCTCGCGGGCGACCTGGTGTGGCGCTGAAGAGGTCCTGATGCCAGCCGAGATCCCCTGCACCACGCTATCGTCCCTGTTCGACGATCCGGCGATAGCTCTCGGGTTCCCAGCTCGGACGATCGGGAGCGTTGGCGACTTCGAGGCCAAGGTAGAAGACGAGGCGCGCGATCCTCGCCGTCTTCTCCGCGTCGATCAACTCCGGCTCGTCAGAAGGACGGTGATAGTCCTCGTGCGTCCCGTTGAAGAAGAACAGCACCGGGACGCCCTTCCGCGCGAAGTTGTAGTGGTCGGACCGCGTGTAGAAGCTCTCGTCCGGCCACAGGTCGTCGATGGGCTCCATTCCCAGCTCGGGGTGCCTGGCCGCCACGGCGTGGAGGGTAGCGCCCAGGTCCGAGTGCTCCTTGCCGATGGCAACGATCGTGTCCGACCAGTTTCGGCCCACCATGTCCAGGTTGAGGTTCGCGACCATCCGATCGCTGGGCACGGGGGGATTGTCGGCGAAATACCGACTGCCCCAGAGCCCTCGCTCTTCGCCGCTCACCCAGAGGAAGATGATGGAGCGACGGGGACCGGGCTCCAACGCCGCGAACGCCTCGGCGATCTCCAGGATTGCCACCGTGCCGGAGGCGTCGTCGTCGGCGCCGTTGTAGATGCTGTCTCCCGAGGCGTCCGGCTGTCCGACACCCACGTGGTCCATGTGCGCCGAAAGCACGACGTACTCGTCCCGGAGGACCGGATCACTCCCTTCGAGGATGCCCACCACGTTCGGGGCCCGAATCACGTTGCCAGCCGAAGTGCCGCCGGTCAGCTCGACCTCGTACCGCTGCTGGTAGCCCTCCTCGCCGCCGGCGGCGATCCCCATGGCCTGTAGCTCTCCAGCCAGCCAGACGGCAGTGGCTTCCAGCTCGGGACTGGGAGTCCTGCGACCCCGCATCGAGTCGTGGGCGATCACGCCGATGCGGCGCGACACGTCGTCCGGGGTGATGGTGGCGGCGGCCTCGGTCTCGAGCACGACCGGGGCCGTGCGGTCTGCTTCGCTGGTGGCCACGGTGGCCGCCTCCGCGTCTCCTGCTGCGGCCTCGTGTCTGTCGGAGCAGGCCAGGTGGGGCAAGGCGGTGAGCGCCAACGCCACGTAACACACGGCTTTCATGCAGTACGGTCCTTTGTTGCGTGAGTCGCGTTCGACAAGAGAGGGGTCTACTCCAACATCCGGCTCGAGATCCGTGGAACACGCCCAGCCCAGGGTGCGGAGTCGCCGGGAACGCCGCCCTCGGGAAGAAGCGGTATCAACGCAAGTGGGCCACGAGCGCCGCGAGAGAGTCCCCGGGAACCGCGCTCCGGGCGATCAGCAGGCCACCGGACCGGGGAACTTCGATTCGGCTCCACTCTTCGGTTTCGTCGGGAGCGGCGACGCGGTCGCCCCCGGCCAACCTCGCGGTCGCCACCTCGTCTCGGTACTGGGCGTCCGCCCCTCCCGAGATGAACAGGAGCTCCAGTCGCTCCCCGCCCGGCAGGCGCTGAACGATCCGGAGACCTCCCGTAGGGCCCAGGGCCGGATCGACGGCGATGGACTCCACCGGCAGTCCCGGGACCATCAGCCCCGCTGGCGAGACGGCCGAAGACTCGAAGGCGCCCGCACGGGCACGCAGCTCGCCGCCTTCCCCGGGCTGCTGCGCCACACGTTCATTGGCCTCGTCGAAGCGCTCCTGGGCCGGGGCCAGCGCCGAGGAAGACTCGGCCAGCGCACGGCGAGCTTGGACGTCGGCCGGCTCCTCCGCTTCGCGATCGGGTTCCCTCCGGTCCGCGAACGCGGTCACCTCGGACTCGGCTGGCGCCTGTGGCGCTACCTCTTCGTCGTCCGCAGGAGACTCTTCCGCGGCCGCCTCGGCCACGGACTTGGCCATCGCCCCGAGATCGTTGCTGCGGGGCGACGAAGGCCGGGGGGGAGCGTTCTGGACCTGGGCAGGCGCGTCCTGGGCCTCGGCCACCTCCGGGCCGGAAGCTGCGTCGACGGCCCGGAAGGCGTCGCCGGCTATCGGGTCCGCGTCCGCTCTGATGTCGCCGGTGGGGGTGAGCTCGGCGCTCCGGACGGTGACAGCGTCGGCCTCACCCGTCGCTATGGCGTCCAGCACTTCGGTCGACACGGGTTCGGCGGAGGCGCCGCGACCACCGACGCCCTCGATGGCCGACTGGGTAGCGACGTCCGGTGCGCCGACGGTTCGGCTCAGCATGGCTCCGCGAGTCCCCCAACCGACCGCCACCGCGAGGACGATGGATGCCGCCCAGGGGAGGAGCGTGGGAGGAACCCGGCGGCCTCGCGGGGCGGGAGTAGCGGCAACGGCCCTGGCCCGGATCTCCTCGAAGGGCGGCATTTCCCCGACCTCCGGGCCCGCGGCCCCGAGGATCGCTTCCGCCCCTTCCCGAAGACCCTTCTCCTCGTCGAGGCGCCGGCCGCAGTCGGGGCAGGACCGCAGGTGATCTCGGATCCGTTCTGCGTCCTCCGGCGGGAACAGGTCCAATGCCCCGTCCAGGTAGGCGTGGATCTCGCCGTCACCGACGTGCGGCATGCTCTTCCTCCGTTTCTTCGTACGCAGCCACAAGGCGCCGTCGGGCCCTCGACAGGGTCGTCCCGATGGCTCCGATCGCGAGACCAGTCTGGTCGGCAATCTCGGTATAGCTCAAGCCACCACTCCACAGGAGCAGGACCTCGCGGTCTCTTTCGCTCAGGGCGTCCAACGCGTGGCGCACCCGGGCTTGAGTCTCGCGACGGACCATGTCGTCGGCCGGGCTGACCTGGCCGGTTTCCTGCTTCACTTCGGCCTCCGAGCGCAGGAGCGTCAAGTGAGCCTTGCGACGTATTCCCGTCCTGGCCTCGTCCCGCGCCAGGTTGGCGGCCACCGTGAAGAGCCAGGGGCGCGGCCTCTCCGGCTCGTCCCTGAGGGCCCGGACGAACGCCTCCTGGGCGAGCTCACGGGCCCGCTCTTCATCCCAGACCTTTCGGTGAATGAACCGGACCAGGTCCGGATAGGTTGAGCGATACAGCTCGGACCAATCCGTGCTCACAGCGTGGCCACCGTTCCGTGCTTCGGGCTCGTCATGGCATGCTCCCGATGCCGTTCACTTCTCATGACGATGGAACGCTCTGATCTTGCACACCTGGCGGGGGGGCGGAGCCGCGAATCCAGCGCCTGAGCACCTTCCGGCCGAAGCGGTAGTGGCTGGCCGTATTCGCTCCCGCGTAGGTGGAAAGCGGATTCTTGCCCGTCCACTGAAATCGCCCCGGCTCCAGAAGCTCCCTCTCGGAGAGACCGGTCAGGATGTCGAAGATCTGTTGGTGGGTGGACAGGAAATCGGCTTCGACATCCGAGAACGGACGCTCGCGGTGCTCTGCCCAAATGGCCCGGTTGAGGCGAGGCGTTTCGTTCCATCGAAAGCCCGGAGCGGGCATCTCGGGACGTCCACCCTGGCTGCCCTCGCGAAACCAGCGAAGGAACATGCGATGCCACTCCGCCAGGTGGGCGAGGAGGTCGCACACGGTCCAGGCATCGCCCCAGACGCCGGGCTCGGTACGGCGCGACTCGGGAATCTCGTAGACGAGCTCGAGCAGAGCGTCGCGCTCCGCGGTGATATCGTCGAGGAACTCGCGCTTCGACCGGTATCTCATCGAAGCCCCGGTTGAGGGACGATCGTGCTGGCGCCCCTAGCCTAACGCCGAGTCGCGGCGCGCCGCCACATCCCCTGGCGAGGAAACACGAGCCGGCCGGCCAGCGCGCCAGGCGGACACGGCTTACGGCGGGCACAGACGCGGGGCAGACGCGCGGGCGCAACCCAACGCCCCGGACCAAGCACCCGAAGCGTCCAGGGAGGGTGGGCGGTGCGTGGGGCTCGGGCGGAGGACACGCGCGGGGGCGAGGCGTAGTGGCAGCCTCCCGCTCCCCGCGTCACATCGGTACCTGATCAGGCGTCTGGCTGGCCCGCATCCCCACTACCGCCGCTCCGCTCGATGACGATGCCCCCGCTGAAGGTCTCGGCCTCGATCCGGGCGCTCCCGGTCCCGAGCGTGAAGCTGTCCCGCTCTCGGGGCGAGAACTCGGTGGGCGCACCGGGATAGTCGACGCGAACGCTGCCGGTCAAGCTCACGGCGGTGACGATCGCGTTGACGCCGCCGGGAAGCTGCAGCGTCACACGGCCGCCGTGAGATCCGAAGAAGTAGCGCCCACCATCCTGGATGTCGCCCTCGTAGTGGATTCGCCCGCCGACGGTGCCGGCATCCACCGAGCTGGCCGTGATTCCCCGCATCACGATGGAGCCTCCCACCGACTCGGCCAGGATCTCGCCCGAGGAATTGACCACCTCGATGCCCTGGGACACCGAGGCGACCTCGATCGTCCCTTCGGCCCCCTCTACGGTGATCTCGCCGTTCGTGGCCTCGGCCACGATGGTGCCTCGGCCTCCGAGGATGCGGATGTTGCCCTGGAGGGTCTCCACCTCGACCTCACCGTTGGCGCCCTCGATGGTTACGTCGGTGAACATGCCCTCGATGTCCAAGTCCAGGCTCGACGGAACCGTGAGCTCGAAGTCGACCACGGTGGCAGGCCCCCGCTCGGCGTCGGGCTCGATCTCCAGGACGTCTCCGCTGCGGTCGATCTCGATGAAGGTCCGGCTGGAGTGGTCTGCCTGGATGCGAACCGCGTCCCGGTCCCAGGTTCGGACGACGACCTGGCCGCCGTCGTTCTCCAGCTCCAGGCGGCTGGCGCCCCTCAGCTCCACGATCGTATCGGTCTGCTGTACGGTCGCGAACGTGGTCAGGGCCAGCGCTGCAATGGTCGTAATCATGGCTCTCGCTCTCGGTCTATGTGCTGCGCGCGCGGATGGCCACGGCAGTCTGTCTGAGGATCTCCATCTTCTTCCACATGTTCCGGGTCAGGAGACGGTTCAAGACGTCGCTGGCCGGATCGGCGTCCAATGCCTCACGCGCCTCGTCGATGGCGTCATCGATCACTGCAAGACTCTCTTCGATCCGCTCGATGGTCTCGTGCCCCAGCACCAGTCGGCCCTCCTCGAGGATCATCTCGAGCTCGGCCACGGCGTTCTCGTAGTCCTGTACCGTGGTGGCCGGTATCCCACCGTCGTCCGAGACAGCCACGGCCGCCGGCGCGCGCAACACGGGCGTTACCGCCGTGCTGCTCCCGACCGGCTGCGTCGATAGCGCCAGCCACACCGTCCCACCCGAGATGAAGGCCAGGGCGATGCCCGCGGCGACCAACTGCGGCAGCGAGAAGGTGAATCGTCGGCCGCTCGAGGGCACCGCTCGCTCGAGCGGCACGACCTTGGGAGCCGGCGCGCCCGCGATCCGCGTTCGAATCCCGGGCCACAGGTCCCGCGGCAGACGCGCCTCGCTGGGCAGTGCCGCCAGGTCCTCCACCAGCTCACGCATCGGTCCCAGCTCCGCCACGATCTCGTCTTCCGGGCCTGAGCCCTCGAGAGCGTCCCGAGTCGGGTCTCCGAACCGTGCGTCTCCGGCGCTTTTCGATTCCGTCATCGTTCCAATGCTTCCTTCAACAGCTTGCGAGCACGATGGATCTGGGCTTTCACCGTACCCACGGTGACCCCGACCATCTGCGCTACTTCGCGGTACTTATACCCCTCCACGTCCCGTAGTACGAGCACCCGCCTGGCCTTCTCGGGCAGTCCTGCAATGGCCCGTTCCAGGTCGATACGCGTGCCTGGAAAAGCCTCTCTGACCATTCCGGCGTACCGCTCGTCATCGGGTAGCGGCGCCTCCCGCGAGGCGCGGCGTGAATCGCTCCTCCGGCTCTGGAGGACCAGGTTCACCGTCAGGCGGTGCAGCCAGGTCGAAAACCGGCTGTCTCCGCGAAACGACCCGAGTCGTTCCCACGCGCGAACGAACGCGTCCTGCGTCAGCTCCTCGGCCCGCTGCGGATCGGCTGTCATGCGCAGGCACAACCCGTACACTCGACCCGACAGGCGACGATAGACGCCCTCGTAGGCGTCGGGGTCGCCCTGCTGCGCCCGGCGGACCAGCACTTCCGTGCTGAGCTCGCCCTCGGCCTCCATCGGGTACCCGCGGGCAGGGACGGCCGTCATCCTTTCCCTCGTCGGAGCTTCGTCGTCGTTCACAACCTTTGATCCCGCGGCGGTGCGATTTGTTTGAACCGGCCGGACGTCATCGTATCAGGATGCCGGGCCGGTCGGCCCCGTCGCCAGGGCCTGGAAACGGGGATGGTCTCGGAGCGGTTCAAAATGGGGCGTGGACCTGAGCCGGGCGCGCGTGAGAGTGGAGGGAACGGCCAACAGCCCCTCCATCTCGTCCAGCGCGGTCTCGAGCTCGCCGACCAGTACGTACACGTCGATCAACGACCGTAGCTGATCGGCGCCGGCGAACGCGTCCTGTGACAGGGGAAGCATGGCCGTGGCCGTGACACCCTCCCGGAGCGCCCGCATGCGATCGCCCATCAACCCGTGCGCGATTCCGAGCGACGCGTGGGCCGCCGCCACCATCCCCGGTCGGGTCGTGCCGGGCCGTCCGCCCGACTCGCCGAGGAACGTCTCCGCCAGCAGCCGGAGCGAGTCGCCGTACGCGGCCCGCTCGTCCCAACGACCTGCCGCGTGCAGCAGCAGGCCCATGCCCCGGAAGTACCGAAGCAGTCCCTCGTCGTCCCCGGGGCGGCTCGTCTGGCCACGCTCCATGGCCGAGTCCAGGTCGCCGCGGGCGGCTGCCAGCTCCGCCTCGCCCCCCGCCACGAGCTGGGGTCCCACCCTCTGCGCGCTTCCGGCCAGGAGTGCGCGGGCGCCGGCCGTGTCCCCCGCCATCCAGAGCTGTACGTCCAGCTTCAGCTCGTACGCCGCCGGAAGATCCGGGGCCAGGGTGATGGCCAGATCCAGGAGACGCTCTGCCTCCTCGAGGCGGCGCATGCGTGCCAGGGTCTCGGCCAGCGCGTAGGCGAGGCTGTAGGAGCGGGGGTTGAGGCTCGACGCCTCCTGCAGGATCGCCACGGCGTCTTCCCAGCGACCCTGCCTGCGAAGGACGAAGCCGATGGCTTCGCGCGGCCGAGCGTCGCCGGGAATCAGTCGAGACGCGGCCTCGAAGTGCTCCAGCGCCCGCGCATAGTCCCCGCGGCCCCAGTATTCGAAGTATCCCTGCGCCAGGCTCGTCTCTGCCGCCGTGGGAGCGAGCGCCTCGGCGCGTGCCAGCGCCTCCCTCGCCAACGCCGCTTGGTCCGCGTGGTCCGGCCAGTTCCAGTAGAGCCACATGCGGGCTACCGACAGCGACGACCACGCGGCCGAGAAAGCCGGGTCCCGGTCCACCGCCGCCTGGAAGAGCGACACGGCCTCCAGGGCGTCTCTGAGATCCTCGTTGCGGTCGGAGTGGATTCGGCCCTGTTGGTAGAGATCGTACGCCTCGATGTCGTCAGTCGGGGTCGACGCGATGCGCTGCCGCTCTTCTTCGGACAGCTCAGCCTGAAGAGCGGCGGCGACCGCCTGGGCGATCTCGCTCTGAACCTGAAAGACCTGAGCCTTGGGTCGGTCGTAGGTCGCGGTCCAGAGGTGAGCGTCGGACTCCGCATCCACGAGCTGGAGCACGACCCGGATGCTGTCGCCGGATTGGCGCACCGAGCCTTCCAGGATGGAGCCTGCTCCGAGCTCGGCGCCGATCTCCCTGACGGTCTTCGTCCCACCCGCATACTGGAGCACCGACGTTCGGGAGATCACCCGGAGGTCGCCGATCTTGGCCAACTGGCTCAAAACGTCCTCGTGCAGCCCGCTGGCGAAGAAGGCCGTCTCCTCCTGCCGGTTGAAGTCCTCGAAGGGCAACACGGCCACCGTTCTCGGGTCGCCCACGCGGCCGGGGGCGGCCTCTCGAGCCCAGCGATAGGAGAGCCAGGCGGCACCCGCCGCCAGCGCCACCGTGACGGTCAGCAGCGCCAGTCGGGCCGTCGATGCGACCCTGCCCGCCTCGACACCGTCCTCCGTCCGCTTCACGCCCTCCGGCGTGATGTCGAAGACCCAGGCAGCCACCATGGCGACAGGGAATCCCAGGAGCGACAGGACCACGAGCAGGCGGAACGACCAGTCTGGAAGCCCGAGTGCGGGGAAGACGATGTCGGCGGCCTGCAGGACCACGAACGCGGCGGCCGCATACATGACGGCCACCCGAATCACCCGGCGTCGCTGGAGCTCCGCCAGGAAGGAGGGGCGCGTGGGAGGGGTTGGTTGATCGATCGTGCGCCTCCCGGGCTAATCCCTGTCCCTCAGACGGTAGACGAATCGTAGGCCGGACCAGTCCTGGTCGATGGCGCACACTTTGTTGTCCACGAGGCCCGCCGCCAGCCCGGCCGCTCGCACGACGTCACCCGTGAGCTCCCCGGCCAATGGCGAGCTCTTCTTGGCCCACCCGACCCAGAGCCCCGCTGCCGGCCGAAGGCGACGCGCGGCCGCGGGAAACTGTGCCTCGAGGGCGGCGAGCTCCGTGGCGAAGAGGACGATCACGTCGAATGGCTCGTCAGCGGTGAGGGCATCCATAAGACGGACGCCGGACGGTAGCTCCAAAAGGGCCCCGAATCCCTCGGGCGCGTTGAGCGCCGCCACCCGATGCCCTTCCTTGATGCCCAGCTTCCGGGCCAGCGGCGTGCCGGAGTAGCCTGCGCTCTTCATCCTTGCCTTCCCCCGGGAGAAGCGAGAAAGAGGTCCGAAGCAGGAGCGAAAACCCTGCGCGCAGCACCAGACCTGCGTGCCCTGAGACTCCTCAACCTTTTGCTCTCCCACACCTGTGCGCCAGCATCCGCGGGGTCTCCGTGGGCGCCCCCTGCTAACGAATGCGAGGCGGCGGCTGTCGAACCCGATGTCGGCGCACGTCCATCGGAGATTCGCCTTGGGAGATCGATCATGAAACGTATCATCATATTCGCGGTCGCGACCGCCCTGCTGACCTGGCCCGGGTCCAGCGCCGCCCAGGAGCGCCAGCGAAGGGGCCCCCCGGGGCCGGGCATGTCTTCCGTGCAGGTCGTCCTCGACAACGCCGAAGAGCTC
The DNA here is from genome assembly GCA_039586035.1 of Gemmatimonadota bacterium. Lineage (GTDB taxonomy): Bacteria > Gemmatimonadota > Gemmatimonadetes > Longimicrobiales > Gaopeijiaceae > JBDHHQ01. Next base: position 113,542 of record JBDHLD010000005.1, read on the forward strand.
GATCTGACTGCGGAGCAGATCGAGGCTCTGGGCGCCGTGCGGGACGAGCTCCGGGAGAATACGGCCCCTACGCTGGAGCAGCTGCAGGAGATGAGAGCCGAGGGGGACATGCGGTCGCGCCGCGACGAGGTCCAGCCCCTGATGGGTGAGCTGCAGACCGCCAACCGGGAAGCCGAAGCGGCGGCTCTGGCGCTTCTCGGGGAGGAGCAGCGAGCATCTGCAGAGCGCATTCTCGAGAAGCACCGCCAGGAGGCCCGTCAGCGCATGCGGGAACGCCAGCCCCGGGGGCGTTGATCCCCGTTCCTGTCCCGGTCTCGGGACGGCCTGCGCGGTTTTGAAACAGCCGTCGAAGCCCCGACGGGCGAACGCCGCTCCGAGCCGATGGTTCGGGGCGGCGTTCCTTCGAGATCTCGGCCGACCGCGTCAGCACATGGAACTGCGCGCGGTCGCCACCTCGGTCTCCTCCGACGCTGCGGGCACGGCCTGAACCGCGCTCGCCTTGGATACGGACTCGACGTCCACACAACCCGCGCAAGGATCGGGAGCCGCGTTCGCGTAGTGCGTCGCTCCGAGCACCAACGCCACGGAGCAGAACAGCGCCAGGGCCGAGACCCTGAGATCGGTCAGATACATCGTCCTCATCCTCCCCCCAAACCCCACACAGGCATCTCACCTCTTCACCGTGTTGGACGCACGGTCGGGATGTTTGGTTGCAGGTACCGTGCCAGCCACGATCGGTGGTTCAGTCCCCCTCCAGATCGGTGGAGCCCGGTCGACGATCGGTCATCCACCGAGCTGAAAGGCGTCCTCTTCGAGGATCCGGTCCATCGTCGCCACGACCCGATCGGCGTCTTCCTCGCCAAACACCATGGGCGGCTTGATCTTGATCACGTTGTGATCCGGTCCGTCCGTGCTCAGGAGGATCCCGTGGTCCCGCATGCGCTCCACGAGGTGTGCCGCGTGATCCGGCGCCGGCGTCCGGGCCGTCCGATCCACCACGAGCTCAACCCCGACGAAGAGACCCAGGCCCCGGACGTCGCCGATCACCGCGTGGCGTCGGGCGAGAGCGCCCAGGCCGGCCAGCAGGCGACCGCCCACGACGGCGGCCCGATCCTGCAATCCCTCGTCCTCGATCACATCGAGGACCGCCAGGCCCACCGCGCACGACACGGGATTGCCACCGAACGTGTTGAAGTACTCCATACCGGTGTCGAAGCTGGCGGCCACCTCCTGCGTGGTCACCACGGCGCCTATGGGATGGCCGTTCCCGATCGGTTTGCCCATGGTGACGATGTCCGGGGTGACGCCCTGGGTCTCGAAGCCCCAGAAGTGTGAGCCCACGCGTCCGAACCCGACCTGGACCTCGTCCGCGACGTAGACACCGCCCGCCCCCCGCACCGCCTTCACGGCCTCGCTCAGGTATCCCTCGGGCAAGACGATCTGTCCGCCGCAGCTCAACAGGGACTCGCAGAAGAATGCCGCGGGTCGTCGCCCCCGCTCGACCAGGTCCGCCACGACCTGCGCCACGTCCTTCGCGTATCGATCACCCGTGTCGCCGTCCGCGGCCCGAAAACGGCCGCGGTAGCGGTCGGGCATCGCGACCTTGTGGACGTGCTCGGCGGCGCCGCTGCCCCCAGGCCCGTCGAACTTGTACGGGCTCAGCTCCACCATCGAGGACGTGTTGCCATGGTATGCGCCCTCCACGACCAGGACGTCGTGAGCTCGGGCGTGGGTGCGGGCCATGCGCAGCGCCAGCTCGTTCGCCTCACTCCCGGAGCACACGAGGAAGCAAACGGACAGGGGCTCGGGCAGCGTGCTCGTCAGTCGCTCGGCGTACTCCACCAGGGCGTCGTGCAGATAGCGCGTGTTCGTGTTCAGCACGGCCATCTGTCGGGCGCCTGCCGCCACGACTCTGGGGTGGCAGTGCCCCACGTGGGCCACGTTGTTGACGCAGTCGAGGTAACGGCGGCCCATGTCGTCGACGAGGAACTGGCCGGTGCCCCGTACGATCTTCAGGGGTCTTCGGTAGCTGATGCTCAGCGTGGGCCCGAGGTGGGCTCGCCGGGCCTCCATCAGCTCCCTTTTGTCCAGTCCCCTGCTCGCCGGCGCGAGGCCCGCTATGCCCAACAGGAGATTGGGGTCGGGGCTCAGGGAGAGCCAGACCTCCCGGTGTGCCGGCGCCGCGACTCCGGGGAACTCGCCCCGACGCCCCATGGTGTCGGCAATCAGCTGGAAGTGGAGATGCGGTGGCCAATCGCCGTTGCGCGGATGGTCTCCGACGGCCGCGACGGCCTGGCCCGCCACTACCTGGTCCCCCACGGAAAGCGCGTCCAGAACCGCGGGGTCCAGGTGCCCGTACAGGGTGTGGAAGCGCCCCCCGTCGCCGCGCTCGTGCTCCAGGATCAGGGTGGGCCCGTAGTCCAGGCGCGCGTCGTTGTCCTGAACCGAGTACACGACCCCCCCCAACGGGGCGTGAACCGATGTCCCCGGGCTGGCGAAGAGGTCGATGCCCAGGTGGACCGTCCGCCCCTCGGCCGCGTCGCCGGGTCGCACGTACGCCGGGCCGTCGTACCACCGACGGGCCTCGTCGTACAGACCGATCCCGACACGGGCGCCTGCTGCCGCCATGCGTCTGAAGATGAGCTCCGTGAAGCCCGCAGCGTCCAGCTCCTCCACATCGCTCCCCAGCCCGGGGCTTCCCACCGAGAGGTCCAGCACGCAGGACGGTACGTCGGAGGGATCAGGATCCAACACGGGCGCGGCCCGGCCGGCGTTGTCCCGCAGCCACGTCACGAGCGCCCGCGAGCCGGGACAGGGCTCCAACCCGCACCGATGGCGAAGCGTGTAGTGCACGAGCTCCGGGCCCTCGTCCGCCAGTCGGTGGAGCAGCTCCCAGGCCGGCGCTTCGCTCACGGACAGGTAGTGGTTGTCCGGATCTGCCGCGGCCTGGGCCGCTGACAGCGCCACGCTGGTGAGCAGTCGTTGCACGATCAGGTGTGGAAGGGCCGCCAGCTCGTCCTCGGTGAGGGGGTGGACGCGATGGTATCCCGCAACCAGGTCACCAGCCGAGGCCAGAGGATCGGGCTGGCCCATCATGGCGTACGCGGCAGCGATGGCAGGTTCGGCAACCAGCCAGGTGTGGATCACATCGCCGAAGTCGATGAGGCCCTCCACGGCGCGGGTCTCGGCTGCAGCCGGCGAGCCGTGGACAGCGGTTACCAGCACGTTGTGGTCGTTGCCGTCGTTGTGGATCACGCCCGTGCGGAGCGCAGCCGCACGCGCGGCAACGCCCGCCGCGGCCTCGTGCGCCAGTCGGGCGACCCATTGACGTTGGGCCGCGTCGGCCAGATGGGGCAGGTTCGCCGTAATGACCGCATTCGCTTGGCGCAGGTCCCAGCGCAGCGAGCGGTGGGCCGCCGGGTGATCCAGGCCTTCCAGCGTCCGGTCCACGGTGGCCAGCATCGACCCGAGGCGCTCCCGAAGCTCCGCGGTGTGCGGACGCGCCCGCGCCAGGGGCACGCCGGGGACCCACGAGAGAACCCGCACGAGGATCGGCGCCCCGTCACTGTCCATCGTCTCGATGGCCCTGCCCTCTCGCGACACGACCGGCCCGGGGAATCGGTAGCGAGGGGTGGCCTCCGCCAGGCGCGCCAGGATCAGGTGCTGCAGCTCGAGGAAGCCCCGGTCCTCGGCGGGATGGCTGATCTTGAGCACGGCCACGCCGCCGTCCTCCGTGCTGACGCGGAAGTTCTGATCCCGCTCGCTCGGCAGCGGCGCGAGGCCCCCCTCGAGCCCGTAGAGCCTCGCCAGGATCTGCGCCGCCTCGTCGGCGCTGAGACGGGGTCGTCGAGCCACGTCCAACGCGTCGGCCCCGGTGGATTCGACCGTCATGAGGCGCGCTCGTACACGGCAACCCGCCAGAACGGAGTCGTTCTTGCGAACCGCCGTCGGAGGCCCTGCTCCTGGATCACGCGCTCCACCTCGTCGTGCGGGTGCACGAAGACGCGAAAGGGGTTCCGGGTCGCCCGCAAGAAGAGGTTGGGCACCGCGAGAAGCGCCCGAATCCACCATTCGTCCCTCGGGAAGACGAGGGCGTAGAGCCTCCGTGCCCGCTCTGCGGACAAGCGCACGAGCTCCTCCATGGCCGGGTAGCAGCACACCACCCGGTCCAGGGTCACGATGTCCGCCTCCCCCACTCCATCGGCATGGTCGACGAAGTCGCCGACCTGGTGGCGCACGAGACCCTCGTGCCCCCGCCGCCGCGCCTCTTCCGTTGCCACTTCGACGTAGGCGGGCGAGGCGTCCACGGCGGTGGCCTGGACGACGCCCCCGTCCTCGATGAGGGCGTGCTGAATGGCGCCCACGCCCCCGCCGATGTCGAGGAGCGTCTGTCCCTCGACGCCGTGGGCGAGCAGGTGGTCCAGGAGCCAGCTCGTGGTCTTGCTGGGGCCGGACTTACGGTAGCGCTTCAGATCCCGTGCCGCCCGCTTCCGGTTGAAGAGTCGGCCGGCTCCAACGCAGTGAGAGCAGGTCATTGGGCGTAGCGTAGCGGGCGCCACCCGGAATGCAAGGCCCTGCTCCGGCCCGGGGCGGACGGCCGCGCGGGCCGGGCCGCGTGCCCGACCCTCGCTCGGGGCGCGTCGACACGTATGTTAGGTCCCGCTCCCCACCTCTCCCGACTCAACGGTAGCCCCAACGACCATGGACTGGATCACGAATCCCGAAGCGTGGATTGCCCTGGGCACCCTGACCACGCTGGAGATCGTGCTGGGAATCGACAACATCGTCTTCATCTCGATCCTTTCCCAGCGCTTGCCGGCCGCACAGCAGCCCGCAGCCCGCCGAGTGGGGCTGCTGGCGGCCATGTTCATGCGCGTCGCCCTCCTCTTCTCGCTATCACTGGTGCTGAGGCTGACCGATCCGCTTTTCGAGCTCTTGAGCAAGCCGTTTTCGGGCCGGGACCTGATCCTGATGGGGGGCGGCCTCTTCTTGCTGGCCAAGGCCACGCGGGAGATCCACGATCGGCTCGAGGGAGAAGGGCACGGTGACGCGAAGCGTGGCTGGGCCTCCAGATTCTGGGGAGTGATCCTGCAGATCATGGTCCTCGATCTCGTGTTCTCGCTGGACTCCGTGATCACGGCAATCGGCATGGCCGACGATCTGGGCGT
>JBDHLD010000219.1:0-3597 GCA_039586035.1 Gemmatimonadota bacterium
ACTCAAACCCTAGAGAGTAGAGAAGAGCATCATGTTGATTGCCACGCTCAGCGCGCTTCAGGAGCTGTCCGCCGAGGCGGCCAAGAACAACCTGGGCCTCCTGGGAGCCGGGATTGGCATCGGCCTCTCGGTGATCGGCGCCGGGATCGGCATCGGTCGCATCGGGGGGGACGCGGTCCAGGGGATCGCCCGGCAGCCCGAGGCCGCAGGGACGATCCAGACGGCGGGGATCATCTTCGCCGCCCTGATCGAAGGGGCCGCGCTGTTCGGCCTGGTCATCACCATCCTCTTCAAGTTCTTCTAGAGGACTCGAGGTCACGCGTCGGGCTGCTTGCCCGGGTCGCGGACGTCAGGCCAAGGCCCCCCGGGGGTCGCGCCCGTCCGCCCCACCCGCGCGCCAACTCTCGAAGCTCTACGAGGAAGAGGATCATGAACGTTCAAGGAAGGCTTCTGCTGGCCCTGGCCGTGCTCGTCTCGAGCCCCGCCGCCGTGGTGGCACAGGAGCACGCGGCCGAAGGCGGGGGCGGTCTCTTCGACATCAATCCCGGCCTCAGCATCTGGACCATCGTCGTATTCCTTCTCCTGGTCTTCGTCCTCGGGCGCTACGCCTGGGGCCCGATCCTGGCCGCGGTGGACGCTCGCGAGCAGCGGATCCAGGACTCTCTGGACCAGGCGAGCAAGCAGTCCGAGGAGATCAAGGCGTTAGTGGCCGAGCAGCGGCAGCACCTGGCCGCCGCCAGAAAAGAGGCCCAGCAGATCGTGGCCGAGGGCCGGGAGGCCGGCGAGCGCGTGCGTCGAGACATCGAAGAGAAGGCACGCTCGGAGGGGCTGGCGCTCATCGAGGCGGCGCGTCGCGAGATCGGACGGGAGAAGGAAGCCGCTCTGGAGGAGGTCCGCCATGAGTCCGTCGAGCTGGCCCTCGCCGTCGCCTCACGGCTGGTGAGCCAGAAGCTGGATGCCGAGCAGGATCGGCAGCTGGCGGCCTCGTACATCGAGACCCTCCAGGGCCGCGGCGATGGAGCCCAGGCGTGAGAGACGAGACCGTCGCCCGGAGCTACGCCGACGCTCTCTTCGAATTGGCCCGCAAAGAGGATCGTCTCGAAGAGTACGGCTCGGCCATGGAAACGGTGGCCCGGCTTCTCGTCGAGAACCCGGACGCGAAGCGTTTCCTGGAGACGCCGAGGATCGCCGCCGAGGACAAGAAGCGGGTCCTCCGAGAGGCCTTCGGGAGTCGCTTTCCACGGCACGTGCTCAGCTTCTTGCAGGTCACCGTGGACAAACGCCGCCAACGGCTGCTGCAGCAGATCGCGGCCGCCTACCACGACCTGCTGGACGAGCACCTGGGGCGGGCCCACGTCGAGGTGACGGTGGCGCGCCGGTACGATGACGAGCAGGTCGAGGCCCTCGCCCTGTCCCTTTCCGAGATGCTCGGCAAGCGGGCTGTGCCGCACGTGCGCGTCAGGCCGGAGATCCTCGGAGGTATCGTAATCCGGGCGGGGGACACCATCTACGATGGATCCCTTCGCCGGAAGATGGCGGGCATGAGACGGCGTTTGCTCGCAGCCGCCCTGCCCGATGACAGGACTGCGGGAGGGCAGGCGGAGGCCGGCCGACCCACATAACGGAAAAGGGGCGTCCAGCGGACGAGCCCGAGACCCACTCGGAGACACGGAAGAAGATGGCAAACGAATCTGGACTTCGGGCCAGCGAGATCAAGGACATCCTCCTCAAGCAGATCGAGAGCTACGAGGAGGACCTGCGAGCCGAAGAGGTGGGTGAGGTCCTGGAGGTCAGGGACGGAATCGCGCGGATCTACGGCCTCACCAACGCCATGGCCAGCGAGATGCTGGAGATCCAGTCCTCGGACACGGGCAAGACCGTGACCGCGCTGGCGCTGAACCTGGAAGAGGACAACATCGGCGCCGTGATCATGGGCGACTGGCTCGGGCTCCGGGAGGGGGATCAGGTCCGCCGCACCCGTCGTGTCCTGGACGTGCCCGTGGGCGCCGGATACCTGGGCCGGGTCGTGGACGCCCTCGGAAACCCGGCCGACGGCAAGGGTGCCATCGATCACGAGGGCACCCGCCAGATCGACATCGTGGCGCCGGGGATCGTGCTCCGTCAGCCCGTGAAGGAGCCGCTCCAGACGGGCATCAAGGCCATCGACTCCATGATTCCCATCGGACGCGGACAGCGCGAGCTGATCATCGGGGACCGGGGCACGGGCAAGACCGCCATCGCCGTCGACACGATCATCAACCAGAAGGACACCGGCGTCATCTGCATCTACTGCGCCATCGGTCAGCGGGCCGGAAAAGTGGCGTCGGTGGTGGAGACCTTCCGGGAGCAGGGCGCCATGGACTACACGATCGTCGTGGCGGCCAACGCCTCCGATCCGGCGCCCATGCAGTACATCGCCCCGTACGCCGCGTGCGCCATGGCCGAGCACTTCATGTGGCAGGGGAAGCACACGCTCGTCATCTACGACGACCTCTCCAAGCAGGCCCAGGCGTACCGTCAGCTGTCTCTGGTGCTGCGCCGTCCCCCGGGGCGGGAGGCCTACCCGGGCGACGTGTTCTATCTCCACTCCCGGCTCCTGGAGCGGGCGGCGAAGCTGTCGGACGAGCACGGCGGCGGTTCCCTCACGGCGCTGCCGATCATCGAGACGCAGGCCGGGGACGTGTCGGCCTACATCCCGACCAACGTGATCTCCATTACCGATGGCCAGATCTTCTTGGAGCCGGACCTGTTCTACGCGGGCGTGCGGCCCGCCGTGAACGTGGGCATCAGCGTCTCCCGCGTCGGCGGAAGCGCGCAGATCAAGGCCATGAAGAAGGTCGCGGGACGGCTCCGTCTGGACCTGGCCCAGTACCGGGAGCTGGAGGCGTTCGCGCAGTTCGGCTCCGACCTGGACGCAGTCACGCAGCGGCAGCTCGCCAAGGGCTCCCGCACCGTGGAGATCCTCAAGCAGCCCCAGTACGCGCCGATGCCGGTCGAGAACCAGGTGGCCGTCATTTACGCCGTGACCAACGGGTACCTGGACGACGTGCCCGAAACCGACATTCGGTCGTGGGAGCACGGCTTCCACGAGTACCTGGCCAGCCAGGGCGTAGAGGTGCTGGGCAGGATCCGGGAAGAGAAGGCTTTGAGCGAGGACTTGGAGGCGGCGCTCGTCGAGGTCGTGAAGGCGTACAACGAGGAATGGGCAGCCAGCCGGGAGGGCGCCACCACGGTGGCGGCCGCCTCGTGATCCGGCCCAGCGGGAGTTAAGCCCAAGTGGCGCAGACCAAAGAGCTGAAACGGCGGATCCGCTCCGTCGAGAATACGCGAAAGATCACGCGCACCATGGAGATGGTGGCCACTTCGAAGCTGAAGCGGGCCACGGACCGTGTGCGCGCCGCGCGTCCCTATGGCGAGGCGTTGGCGGAGATCGTGCAGGGCCTACAGGCGCCTGGCCTCGAAGAGAGCTTCCCAGTTCTGCGGCAGCCCGATGCGACGCGCCGGGCCGCGGTCCTGCTGCTCACCGCCAACCGGGGGCTCGCGGGTGCGTTCAACGCGAATCTCATCAAGGAAGCGCGGCGCCTCCTGGAAAGGCTC
>JBDHLD010000023.1:0-48481 GCA_039586035.1 Gemmatimonadota bacterium
GCCGCCTCCGCTTGCGGGAATCCCCGCTTGGGGGGTTCGTAGCCGAGGGTGCAGAGAAAGACAAGAGCGCTCGCCTCCATGAAGCGGGGCGGCGCCCAGTCCCCGTCAAGGCTCGCCGCCGCCTGGAAGTGGCCGATTGCAGTCCGGGCAGCCTGAGGAGTGTATTTGTTCCAGAAGTGAAGGCCCCGGAGGTAGCGCTCGTGGGCGCGGACGTCGCGGGTATCCGCACCGGATCGCTTCTCGGGTCTCGGCCCGGATCCCAGGTGCTCCCGCAGGGCCTCGGCGATGGCGGCGGCGATGTCGTCCTGCGTAGCGAAGATGTCCTCGATCCGGCGGTCGTACACGTCGGAGAACAAGTGATAGCCGTCCCGGGTCGTGATCAGCTGAGCCGTGACCCGCACCCGGTCGCCCGCCTTGCGCACGCTCCCTTCCAGGACGTGACTGACGCCGAGCTGCTCGCCGATCTCGCGAATGTCGACGTTATGCCCCTTGAACACGAACGAGGATGTCCGGGCCGTGACCTTGAGGCCTTCGATGCGGGTCAAGACGTTGATGACCTCCTCAGTGACCCCGTCGGCGAAGTACTCGTTCTCGGGATCGGCGCTCATGTTGACGAAGGGCAGCACAGCCACGCTGCTCTGGGCGTTCGCTGGGCGCGGGAGCTCGGACGCTCGGGGGACCGCCAGCCCTTCGTTGGTCAGGGCGAAGACGCGCATGGGCTGCTGAACGTTGCGCAGGTCGAATGCGCCGATGACCCGTGTCTGGAAATGAGGCTGGTTCTTGATCTCGTCACGCAGCTTCGCGGACAGGAGCACCGAGCCCGACACCCCGAGACCCTGGATACGGGCGGCCACGTTCACGCCGTCGCCGAATACCGAGCCCTCGTCGTGTACCACGTCGCCGGTGTGGAGACCGATGCGCAGGGCGACGGATGGGGGCTTCGCCGCCTCCTGCTGGACCTTCAGCGCGCAGTCGACTGCGTCGACGGCGCTGGCGAACACGCTCAGAGTGCCATCGCCATAGAACTGGACCAGGTCGCCCCGGCAGTCGTCCACCGCTCGTCTCACGATTGCCCGATGTCGGTCGACCGCCGCGCGGGCTCGGGTCTCGTTCTCCTGCATCATGGCCGTGAAGCCCACCATGTCCGTGAACATAATGGCCGTCAGCTGCCGCATGAGCTGTCCTGGTAGGGGTTCGACGGGTCCTCGGGACTCGCCGTCTCGCCATTCCCTGCCGCTCGAATCTAGGACGTGTGTCCACGCCGGTCATCTGTCGACTGGACTCTGGACGGGGCCGCCCGTGCGGGAATCGGGACGGGGGACCTTGACCGTCGCGACTCGGGGCCGCCTGTTGGTACCCGATCGCGGAGGGGACCCACGCACAGACCACGCTGGCGAATGATCGTCCGTTTTTGGGGAGTGAGAGGTTCGATACCCGTGCCCGGCGCCGACACGGTGGGCTTCGGCGGGAACACGGCGTGTGTGAGCGTGGAGGGGGGGGACACCGTGATCGTCCTTGACGCCGGAACGGGGATCAAGCGCCTCGGCGAAAGCCTCGTCGGTGGCGATGCGCATCTCGTGCTGATCCTCACGCATCCCCACTGGGACCATCTCATGGGAATGCCCTTCTTCGCACCCCTGTACGAGAAGGATCGACCTATCGACGTGATCCCCTTCCAGGCGGAGGGGACGAGCCACTCTCCGCTGTCCCCGCTGGACGGTATCCACTTTCCTCTGAGGCAGGATCAGCTGGCGGCTCGCTGCACCACGGTGGACGGCGACGGCCTGGCCACCCTGCGGGGACGCGGGTTCGAAGCCGGCCGCCTCGAGCTGAACCATCCCGGAGGGGCGTACGGATACCGTCTCGCCTACGGTGAGGCCTCCCTGGTCTACATGACCGACAACGAGATCGATCCGCCGAGCGGTGCCGCCACGTCTTTCGACCAGCTGGTGGACTTCTGCCGCGCCGCCGACGTCCTCTGCCACGACGCACAGTACGTGGAAGGGGAGCATTACGACCGGTGGGGTTGGGGACACAGTGCCCTGCCACGCGTTTGCGACCTGGCAGTCGCGGCGGGCGTCAAGCACCTGGTGCTCTTTCACCACGATCCGGATCGAACCGACGACCAGCTCCGGGCCATGGAGGAGGATGCTCGAGGGCGGCTGGGTCCGGGTGGAATCCGTTGCACGGCCGCGTACGAGGGGCTTCGGCTGGATCTCTAGCGTCGTGTACCGTCGACGTCCGGACGGCGGCCAGCCTCGAGCTGCCGAGGGGAGCTGCCCGTGACCCCTCGCGGCGCCCGGAGGAGCTACAGCCGTCTGGCGCCTGCCGCAGCCGGAGCTTATTCGTAGGAAACCCCCGTCTGGCAAACACATCGAGCCTGCCACGGGTCGCGGTCATCACCTTGCCTCGACCGATTGTCTGGCTCGGGTTTGGTCACGTTGGAGCCATTCGATGAGCGAAGGCACCGTAGGAGCCCTCCGGACCACGGCTCTGTTCGTCGGGCTGGTGGTGGCGTGGGTCGCCGCGGGCGTCCTCGTGCTGGGCAGAGGCGCCGCGCCCTACAACCTGCCGCAGGCGCTCTTCGACGTCGCGTTCCTCGCCGCGGCATGCGCGCTGATCTTCGCACAGGTCAGGCAGTCCCGTGGAGCCTGGACGGCTGCCGAGGATGGCCTGAAACAGATGGTGGATCAGCCGCTGGCGGGTGTCTATCTGATCCAGGCCGGCCGCTTCCGCTTCGTGAACCGGAAGTTCGCAGAGACGCTCGGCTACACTCCTGAAGAGCTCGTGGAGTCGGTGGCGGTGGAGGCCGTGATCCATCCCGAGGACCGGGCCGACGTGCTGGAGCGCATGCGGGGACGCCTCGAGGGGCGGCCGCAAGACGTCAATCACAGCTTCCGTGCGGTGCGGAAGGACGGTCTCGCCGTTCCGGTCGAGGTGTGGGGGCGCGGCACTGATTGGAAGGGAGACCCCGCGTTGGCAGGGGTGATGATCGACCAGACGAGTCGCCAGGTGCTGGCCCGTCAGCTGCGCCGGTCCCAGAAGCTGGAGGCCATCGGTGAGTTCACCGGCGCCATCGCGCACGACTTCAACAACCTGCTTACGGCCATCATCACACCCATCCAGCTGGCGCTGGCCGACCTCGGCGATGACAGCCCCCTCAGAGGGCACCTGGAAGAGGTCGAATCGGCAGCCGCGCGTGGCGCGGCCCTGAGCCGCCAGCTCCTGGCGTTCAGTCGCAAGCAGGTGGTCCAGCCCCGTCCCCATGATCTGAACGAGGTCGTACGGGGCCTGGAGCCCATGCTGGGACGGCTGCTCGGCGCGGACGTGTCGCTCGTCACGGAGCTGGAGCGGGACCTCCAGACGGTGGTGGTCGACGTCACGCAGATGGAGCAGCTCCTGGTCAACCTGGTGGTGAACGCCCGAGACGCCATGCCGACCGGAGGTGCCGTGCGGGTCGTCACGGCCAACGTCGATCCGACCACCGACCCGGTGCGGTCCGATGCGCCGGAGGCACCGGTGGGATGGGTGCGCCTGACCGTATCGGATTCCGGGATGGGCTTCGACGAGAACGTCCGAAAGCGGATCTTCGAGCCGTACTTCACCACCAAGGACCACGGGACGGGCCTGGGGCTTGCCACCGTGTACGGCATTGCCCGGCAGGCCGGCGGATTCGTGAGGGTCGAAAGCTCTCCCGGGTCAGGCGCGACGTTCCGCGTGTACGTGCCCGCCGTGGATGCGGCGGCGGAGCCGCTGAGCCGGCCGCGCAGGAGCGCCGAGGCCATGCAGGGCGGGTCCGAGACCATTCTCGTGGTCGAGGACCAGGCTCCGGTTCGCCAGGTGGTCGTGAGGGCCCTCACACGCTTCGGCTACCGCGTTGCGGAGGCGCCTGGCGGCAACGAGGCGTTGGAGTGTCTCAACGAGGTGACCGACGGCCTGGACCTGCTCATCACCGACGTCATGCTGCCCGGAAAGTCCGGGCCCGAGGTGGCCGAGGTGATACGGGACAAGTACCCGGGCCTCAAGGTGCTGTACATGTCCGGCTACGCCGACCAGGAAGCATTCGGTCGCATAGAGGCGGGTGAGAATTGGATGTTCCTGTCCAAGCCGTTCTCCGTCGAGGACCTGCTGAGCATGGTACGTCGGGTGCTGGATCGGGCCGAAGGGCAGGGTCAGGAGGTGCCCGGATGAGAGCGTCCAGCCCCGGGCGCTCCGTCGCTCGACGCCCCAAAGTGCCCGATAACTCCAGTCGTTTCGGAATCGACCGATACTCGGTTTCGAGGTACGGTCCGGGAGGGAACCCGGAGGGCGGCCCGGCCAACGCCAGGGCAGGGAAGCCGAACGACGCAAGGAAGCGAGGCGACGCCATGAGGGTGTTGACGCGTGCGGTCATGGTCGCGGTGACCGTGGCTGCGGCCCCCGGGTCGGTCGAGGGTCAATCCAACGAGATCGTGCGGGTCAGCGTTACCGTCCCACCGCTGGTCGCGCTGTCCCCGGTGACGGCCACGGTGGCGTTCACCGTAACGGAGGGAGCCGAGGATTGGGTGGAAAGCCCGTCCCCGGTCGCGCTGAATCACGCTGGGAACGTGACGCAGGTGCTCGAGGTCCAGGGGTACCGGGTCGTGCGCGCGCCGGCCGGCGGGCAAGCGACCCCGGTCGAGCTACAGGCCCGCGCGGCTGACGGATCCTGGGTGACCCTCCAGGGCCCCGTCTCACTTTGGATCTCGGCGCCAGGAGCTCGGCGCGGCACCGTGACGGTCGCCCACCGAATCCGTGGGGCCCAGGGTTCGCTGCCACCCGGTGCGTGGGAGGTGGCGGTCGAGTACGGGGTGCGGGCCGGGGAGGAGCCCTAGCGTCCCGCATATCCGGCTCTTGCCGCGGCTCCCCCGGAGCCGCACCTTGGCGGCATGGAGGAGATGAGGCAGTTCCAGCGGCCGGACATCCCCATACGCCCCCTCCTGCTCGCCTTCGGTGCCCTGCTGGTCCCCTCCGTCGTAACGCTGTTCTTCTCCGACTTCTTCGGACCCTACGAGGCGCTACTCTGGCTCAGCGCCCTGATCCCCGCTTTCCTCCTCGCCTACTACAGAGGCTGGAGGGGAGTCGCGATGGCCATGGCCATCGGAATGGGGGTGCTGGTGCTGGTCCAGGTGGCCACCCTGGTGCTGGGCAGAAGCATCGAACGAGACGCCTTGTTCGTCGGCGTGATCACGGCGTGCATCGGCATCGGCCTCGGTCTGGGGATCCTGTCGGAGCTGATCCACCGCGAACGGGATCGAGCCCAGGCCGCAGCGCTCACGGATCCGCTGACCGGGATTCCCAATCGCCGGTATGCCGACCTGGCGCTCGCGCGGGAGTTCGCCGGTGCCAGGCGCGGGCGTGTTCTGACCCTGGTTCTATTCGATCTGGATCACTTCAAGGCCTTCAACGACCGCCACGGCCACCGCGCCGGCGACGACGCGCTGCGGGGGTTCGCCTCCGTGCTCATGGAGAACACCCGTCAGATGAACCTCTCGGCCCGGTACGGGGGCGAGGAGTTCCTCGCCATCCTGTCGTCGACGCCCGACACCGGGGCCGAAGTCTTCGCCCGGCGGGTGCGGGAGGGGCTGACGGCGTCTCAACCAGAGGCGGGCCCTCTGACCGTGTCCGCCGGGATCGCTCAATACAGATCCGACATGTCCTCTCCGGAAGACCTCATGGAGGCGGCGGATCGGGCCCTGTACGATGCCAAGACCGGCGGCCGCGACCGGATCGCGGTAGCCCGTACGACGGGGACCTCGAGCGGAGGTTCTGGGCCATGACCCGCCGTTCCTCGCGCTGCGTCTCCCTCACCGCCTTCGGGTGCCCGAGTACGACGCGGTAGTGGTGGGCGCCGGCCCCAACGGGCTGTCGGCCGCCATCGAGCTCGCCCGGGCGGGCTGGCGAGTATTGGTGCGGGAAGCGACGGCCGTGCCCGGGGGCGGCGCCCGTTCGGAGGCGCTGACACTCCCGGGCTTCGTTCACGACACCTTCTCGGCCGTACACCCGCTCGCCGTGGCCTCGCCGTTCTTCCGGTCGCTGGGACTGGAGCGGCACGGGCTCCGGTGGCACACGCCCCCTGCGGCGGTTGCCCACCCGCTGGACGGTGGCCGGGCGGCCCTGCTCCAGGGTTCGGTCGACGACACCGCTGCGGGGCTCGGTCGAGACGGCCCGGCGTACCGCCGGCTTCTGGGACCCTTGGCCCGCCACGACGACACGCTCCTGCGACAACTGCTGGGGCCCCTGGCGCGGGTGCCTCGGCATCCCGTGCTCCTGGGCCGGTTCGGCGCGCGTGCCCTGCGTCCGGCGAGCCACCTGGTGCGCGCGTTCCAGGACGAGCCGGCGGCGGCGCTGTTCGCGGGCAGCGCCGCCCACTCCGTGCTCCCGCTCGATCGCGTGGGCAGCGGCGCGGTGGGTCTCGTGCTGTCCGTGGCCGGGCACGGTCGGGGCTGGCCCGTCCCCCAGGGAGGCGCCGGGCGCATCGCAGAGGCGCTCGTCGCATGCCTGCGCTCGCTGGGCGGCGAGGTGGTGACCGACGCACCGGTGGCGTCCCTCGCGGACCTGCCCCCGGCCACCGCGGTCGTCCTGGACCTGACGCCCCGACAGATCGTGGAGGTCGCTGGCGAGGCGTTGCCGGCCGGCTACCGTCGTCGCCTCCTGCGCTTCCGCTACGGACCCGCGGCGTTCAAGGTGGATTGGGCCCTGGCGGGGCCGATCCCCTGGGCGGCGGCGGAGTGCGGCAGAGCGGCCACGGTCCACGTCGGTGGGTCGTTCGAGGAGGTGGCGGCCGGCGAGGCGGCACCCTGGGCCGGGACGGTCGCGGAACGCCCCTTCGTGATCCTGGCGCAGCCGAGTCTGTTCGACGAGACGCGGGCCCCCGCAGGCCGCCATACCGCGTGGGGTTACTGCCACGTTCCGCTGGGCTACGACGGAGACGTGACCGCCGGGATCGAGGCGCAAATCGAACGTTTCGCGCCCGGCTTCCAGGACCTTATCCTCGATCGGCGGAGCCTGGGCCCTCGAGCGCTGGAGGCCCGGAACGCCAACCTCGTGGGCGGGGACGTGGGTGGCGGCACGGCCGACCTCCGCCAGCTCCTGTTCCGGCCGGTGCCGCGTTTGGATCCATACGCGACGCCGGTCGAGGGTTTGTACCTGTGCTCCGCCTCCACGCCGCCTGGTGGCGGCGTTCACGGAATGTGCGGCTATCACGCGGCACGATCGGTGCTCCGCCGTCACGGTCCGCGGACGCCTCGCGCCTAGTGGAGGTTGCCGCGCGGCCGCCCCGGCTCGCATAGTGGATCGACTCCGATCCGTCCCTCCACCCGACTGCCCGGGGGCCCAGGGCCCCGCCGACGGTCGTCGATGTGCAGCAGTCGACGGTGAGCCGACGCGAATCGGAGGATCCCGACCGTCCCGACACCGATCCAGGAGCAGTGCGTGGATGCCCTGACCCGCCGACCCCCGCCATTCCGTTGAACGAGTCCCCGCCACCTCCAGCCGGGTTGGCACGCCCCGACGACGACGGCCCGCAGCTTCAGCGCATCATGCGGGTGCGTGACGGCCTGGCCGTCACGGTGGGCATCGTGATCGGGGCCGGGATTCTCGGTACGCCCGGACTGATCGCGGGCTATTTGGGCCACCCCTGGATCATCCTCGCCGTCTGGCTGCTCGGAGGCGTGGTCGCGGGCCTGTCGACGTTGCTGCTGGCGGAGATGGCCGCCGCCCTGCCCAGCGCGGGCGGCAAGTACGTGTATGCTGCCGAAGCGTTCGGTCCCGTGGCCGGGTTCGTGGCGGGGTGGTCGGAGCTGCTGGTCACCCGGGCGTTCTCGGGGGCCATCAAGGCCGTCCTGATCGCGACCTACATCATCGGACTCGCCGGCGGCTCTGGATCGGTGAACCTGCTGGCAGGCGTCGTGGTGCTCGGATTCGCGCTTCTTCATCTCGGCGGCCTGAAGGTGGGAACCGTCTTCCAGAACGTGACCACCCTGATCAAGGTGGCCTTCCTGGCCGTCGTCGCCGCCGCCGCGCTCTCGGCTGGCGACGCCCGAGGCCTCGGGACCGAGGCCGCCTTCACGCCGGAAGTCTCGTTCCTCCTGGGCTTCGCCCTGGCCTACCAGAGCGTCGCCTTCGCCTATTATGGATGGGAAGACGCCGCGAAAATGGCGGAGGAGACGCGGGATCCCGGAAAGGCGCTGCCTCGTATCCTGATCGGCGGTGCCGCGGCAGTGGCGGTGCTCTATCTGTTGATCAACGTCGCCTTCCTGACCGCGCTGACTCCGGCCGAGATGGCCGGTTCCGACCTCGTGGCTCGGGACGCCATCGCCGCGGTATTCGGCGACGCCGCGGGCGTAGTCATCACGGTCGGGTCCCTGCTGATCCTCGTGAGCAGCCTGAACGTGAACTTTTTGGGCCTGCCACGCGTCGCATTCGCGTTGGCCCGGGACCGATTGGCCCCCCGGCGGTTCCAGAAGGTGTCGCCCCGGGGCACACCCACCATTGCCCTCTACTTCATCAGTGCGGTGATCGGCGTCCTGGCCCTGACCGGCACGTTCGAGCTGCTGATCCGGTTCATGATGATGGTGGCCGTGAGCGTGGACCTGATGGTGCTCCTCGCGTTTTTCAAGCTCCGGCAGAGCCGGCCCGATCTGGTGCGGCCGCTGCGCGTGCCTGCATATCCGTGGCTCCCCGGGCTGACCATAGCCCTCTACCTGGCCATCCTGGGGATCTTCGTGGGCACCCAGCCCGAGCTCGCCCTGGGCGGTGGCGTCATGCTGGCGGCGCTCGTCTTGGCCGGGTTGGCGACGGCCCGAGCGCGGGGCGCCGATCCCGTGGATTCGTCCTCCGCATAGCCGCCGACCGCCGACCGCGGCCCGTGAGGTGGGCTTGCATCCGCCTCCTGTCCCGGCGTACGATGCTCGGCAAGAAGAGCACGACGGGGGCCACTACGGAAGTCCGGTGAAAGTCCGGCGCGGCCCCGCCACTGTGAGAGGCGCCTGAAGGCCCGCTCGAATGCCACTGGGGCAAAGCCCTGGGAAGGCGAGCGACGCTGCCTCGAGCCAGGAGACCTGGCCCCGTCGTAGTCCTGAAGAACCCCTCGCGGGAGGGGATGGGTCAGACCGGTTCCGGATGGCGAAGTCGTTTGGCGGCACCTTCCGAGCTCACCCTTTCTCCTTCCGTTCCGGCGTACCGAGGACGGGACCAGTGATGGCGGCAGCACGGAGAAAGGTAGCCCATGCCACCCGGCTCGGGCTGGTCCTGGGTGCCCTGTTTCCCCCTGCGATCGCGGCCCAGCACCCTCCCGTGCTGGAGGGACAGGTTCTCGACCGCATGTCCGGGGCGCCGGTGTCCGGCGCCCGCGTCACCGCCCTCGGCGCGGCGCACGGCGCGGTAACGGACGCGCGCGGCGCGTTCACTCTCCGGGGCCTCGACCCGGGGACCGTGATCCTGGAGGTCCGCGCACCTGGGTACCGCTCGCTCACGCTGACCGTTGAGGCACGTAACGGTCAGGTGTCCTCTGCACGCGCCGAGCTGTCGCCCGCCCCGGTTCAGGTGGCGGGGCTGAGGGTGGAGGCCGGCCCTGACGGCACGACCGACGCCGTCGTGCTCGAGCGCGCCGAGCTCGATGCGTTGGGATCGGCAGACCTGGCCGTGGCCCTCCAGCAGGTTCCCGGCGTCGTGGTCACGCGACGCGGCGGGCCGGGCTCCCCCGCGTCGCTCTCGATCAGGGGCGGATCCGGGGATCAAGCGTTGGTGCTGTTCGACGGCGTACCCGTGAACGCGCCGCTGACCGGCGGGGTGGATCTGTCGACGATAAGCCTGGACGCGGTCGAGCGGATCACCGTCCTGACGGGTGTCCAATCCGCCCGCTTCGGCCCCCGGGCACTGAGCGGCGTCGTCCTCATCGACGGTCGCGGTGCAGGCGGTGGTGAGACCCGCGCCGCCGCTTCCACCGGCAGCTGGGGGTCGCAACGGGTGGCCCTCGGCCTCGGCGGCGGAACCGACGGCGCGTCGGGCCCCCGGGTCTCAGGCCGGATCAGCGGGGCGTGGCGTCGCACCGACGGGAACTTCGGCTATGCGGTGCCGGACGTCAGGGGTGGGGGCGCGGCTATACGCCTGAATGCGGATGCACGGACGGTCACCGCGTCGGGCTCGGGGCGCCTCCTGGCCGGTGACGCTGAAGTTCGCGTCCTCGGCGACCTCCTCGATGTCGACCGGGGCATGCCCGGGCCGGTCACCTCCCCGACGCCTACGGCCAGACAGGTGCAACGGCGCGTCATGGGCACGGCCGCCGCCACGGTCACCGCAGGGCCCCGGTGGAGCGTGTCACTGGACGGACAACGTCAGGAGGTGCGCTTCGCCGACCCCGCGCCTCCCGCCGGGTCGCCGTACGCCGAGACCACCGTGGCCCGGGGCGCGGGATCTGCGGTCACCGTCTCGGACTCTGCCGGCGTGTTGGCCGTGGAGGGCGGGATCGAGGGTCGTCTCCTCGACATCAGCTCGTCGACGCTCGTCGAGGGAGCACCGGCCGACCAGCGCTCCCTGGGCGCCTGGTTCGCCGCTACCGGCCGCACGGGAGTCGGGGAGGGCTGGTCGGCCTCCGTGTCCGGTGCGCTGCGCGTGGACGGTCACACCGCCCTCAGCGGCGCTGAGCTGTCGCCTCGGCTGGCGGCCTCGCTGTCCGGAGACCGGTGGACGCTCCGGGCCTCCGTCGGCAGCGGATTCTCCCCGCCGTCTCCAGCGGATCAGTACTTCCAGGAGGGTGTCCTGGTACGGCCCAATCCCGCGCTCGAGCCGGAGCGGGTGAAGGGCGAGGTCGTGCTGGGTGCGGACCTGGAGCTGCTCACGACACGGAGCCTGTCCATCGACGGCACGCTCGATCTCTACCGGGCCGACGTCGAGGACATGATCCTCTGGTTCCCGGACCACCGGTTCGTCTGGTCGCCCGACAACTTCGACGTGCGGCGGCGAGGGTGGGAGGCGGGCGTCGACCTGGCAGTGGCTCCGGCGCGGAGCCGACTGCGGATCGCGGCCGCCCGATCGAGCGTCGAGTACGCCACCGGCTTCCTGACCGGCCAGGTCGCCTATCGCCCGGAATGGACCGCCAACGTATCACTGGCTTCCTCCCTGTCCTCCTGGAGTGGCGAGCTCTCGGGCCGCTATGTGGGGACCCGACGCACGGTGCCCGGCTCGGCGCTGAACGCTCTCGGTCCGTACTGGCTCTGGGACATCCGGACCGGCCTCCTGTGGCGGCTGGCTGGGTGGGCCATGGAGGGCCGCCTTTCGGTTCTCAACGTGCTCGGCGCGGAAGCGGCCATGATCCCCGACTATCCGCTCCCCGGGCGCGCCTGGGGGCTCGAGCTGAGCATAAACCCCAATCCCTGAACCGCATCCCGGAGATCACGTTGTATCGTCGACCGCGTATCCCATGGCTCATCGCGTTTCTCGTCACCACGACGGCTGGTTGCTCCGACGAGGACACGGGCACCGGGCCCGAGCCCGAGGTGCTTCCATTTCTGGCCGGCACGGTCGACGATCCCCAGATCGGCATCGTGGTGGCGTCCCTGGGCCGTACACTGACCATGTTCCACCTCGCCGCTCCGGGCGAACGGCGGACCATCCCTCTGGGTGCGAGTAGCTCGGTGACGCCGGTCGGCCTGTCCGTTCGCGGAACGCGCATCCTGGTGCCGCTCGGCAATGCCGCCAGCGTGGCGCTCATCGACGCCGCTGCCGAACGGGTCGAGCGCTTCTTCCTCTTCCCGGCGGGCAACACGTCGGGATCCGTGTGGGTCGACGACCGGACGGCGTTGGTGAGCAATCTCGTGTCCGACGAGGTCGGGCGGATCCGCCTGGACCAGGCCGGCGACGAGATCGAAGAGTCGACGCGGGTCGCGCCCGCCCCGGCCGACATCGTCATGGCCGGCGACCGGGCCTTCGTCGTGTCGGGGAACCTGGGCGACGACTTCCTGCCGCTGGGTAACGGGGTCGTCACGGTGCTGGATCCCGGCACGTTGGAGGTC
Source organism: Gemmatimonadota bacterium (assembly GCA_039586035.1). GTDB lineage: Bacteria > Gemmatimonadota > Gemmatimonadetes > Longimicrobiales > Gaopeijiaceae > JBDHHQ01. The sequence goes on from JBDHLD010000023.1 coordinate 12,033, forward strand.
GAGGCGACCATCGACACCGGGGATTCGAACCCCCAGTACGCGGCCGTCGGAGCCGACGGACTCGTCTACGTCGTCAATACCGGCGACTTCTTCAATCCCGGAACGATGGCTGTCATCGACCCCGTGGCTTTGGAGCGGGTGGACCTGATCGAGGGCATGGGCGTGGGTCCGGGTGCCATCACGATCGACGCTCGCGGGCTGGCCTACGTCTCGGGGTTCTTCTTCGGCACGATCGTATTCGACACGAAGACGCGCAGCTTCGTCCGGGGGCCCGACAACCCCGTTTGCGCACCGGTCGCCGGGGGTGGCTGCCGCGGCGCCTTCCATGCCCGGGCCGATATCGACGGGGATCTGTATCAGGCGTTCTTCGGTAGCCCGGGCGAGGGGCTGTCCCCCTTCACCTTCGTCTATCGTTCGGGGAGCTTCGCTCTCGCCGACTCCATCGAGTCGGGGCTGGGCCCCGCAGCCGTGGAGATTCGCACGTTCGGGAACTGATCGGCATCATCGCCGACGTGTCTCGCTCCCGCTGCCAGGCTGCGCGGGCTGCCGCGCAGCGAGGGTACCGCGTCGCCGAGCCTCAGCCAGGCGCACGTTACGGGTTGGCGCCCAGAGCGTCGTGGTGCTCTGCCCGGGCCTTGGCCGCGTCGGAGGCCCGTAGGGCGCGTCCGATGCCACTCGCTCCGGGCAGGGGCAGCGTGGAGGCGATGCTGTCCTTCTGCCTCTGGGTCAGCGTGTCCCGGTCCACCGCCAGCTGGGGCTCCGGGATGCTGCACGCCGCCACGAAGAAGAGGCCCGCCACGGCCAGTACCCTGTGCATGTCGCTCGACTCCTGAACCGAGGGATGTGCCCCAGGTTGTCGGTCCGTGGTGGCGTCGACGTGAGGGCGACGGCCGGGCAGCCAGATCCGCTCCTACCGCCCGCGGCGGCCCCCAGCCGCGATCCGGGCCACACCCGCGACGAGCCGATCGACCTCCTCGCGCGTCGTGTAGCAGGCGCACCCGGCCCGCACGAGCCCTTCGGCCCCGAGGCCCAGCGCCTCGATCACGTTCGGTGCGTAGAAGTGCCCGTGCGACACGAAGATTGCCTCCTCGTACGCCAGCTTCCTGGCGACGGCCGATGACGGGACGTTCTCCACACAGAAGCTCACGGTCGGCGTGCGCGGCTGCCCCGGGGGCGGACCGTACAGTCGCACGCCGGGGATCTGCGTCAGCCCCTCCCAGAGGCGGGCGCCCAGCGCCTCGCCTCGCTCGTGCAGCACGGCAAAGGCGCGCGCCAGCCGTGCGCGCCGTGTCGCACCCGTCGCCAGGGACGCCAGGAAGTCCACCGCCGCCGCTGCACCGGCGATGCCCTCGTGGTTCAGCGTCCCCGTCTCGAGGCGCTCGGGAGGAAGGTCGGACTGACAGGCGACCTTGGGGACGTCCAGGTTCCGAACCAGAGACTCTCGCCCGAAGAGGACGCCGATGTGTGGCCCGTAGAACTTGTAGGCCGAGCAAACCAGGAAATCGCACCCCATGCCGCGGGCATCCGTCAGGGTGTGGGGGGCGGCATGAACGGCGTCGACGAACGTCGTGGCGCCAACCGACCGGGCGAGCTCGAGCGCAGGGCCGAGGTCACTGATCGTGCCGAGGGCATTGGAGGCGGCGCCCAGCGCGACGATCCGAGTGCGCGGGCCGACCAGCGCATCGAACGCACCCCAGTCGACGGTTCCCTGATCGGGCTGCATGGGCACCACGCGGACCGCGGCGCCGCGCTCGCTCGCGACGGCCCGCCACGGGTCCACGTTGGCCAGATGATCCAGCTCCGTGACCACGATCTCGTCGCCTTCACCAAGACGCCGTCCCAAAGCCCGGGCAACGTGGAAGGTCAGCGTGGTCATGTTGGCCCCGAACGCGATCTCGGCAGGCGCCCCCCCGAGAAGATCGGCCAAGGCATGCCGGGCGGAGTCGATCAGCTGGTCGGTTGCGGCGCTGGTCGGATAGTGCCAGTGACGGTTGGCGTTCTTGGCCTGCATGTAGTCGGTGACGGCGCCGATCACGGACCCGGGGACCTGGGTCCCCCCGGGCCCGTCGAAATACGCCACCGGCCGTCCGGCCTCGAGGCGCCGGAGAGCCGGGAACTGTCGGCGGATCGCGTCGACGGGCAGGACCTCGTCAACGGCTTCGGTGGTGCTCACGAGAGGTCGAACCTCGGCGCGGTAGAGAAGCGTGTGTCTCCGGGGCGGCCAGAGGCCGACCGGAGCCGGACACTGTGGGCGTCCCGCCGGAGCGCCGCAACAGCGAACGAAGTCCTTGCCGCTGCTGCGACGGCCGGCCTATGCTGCATGCCATGTCCAAGACCGTACCAGGAGACGATTGATGCGGAGAAGCCTGTGGATCCTAGCCCTCGGTTTGGTGACGGCTGCGTGCAGCTCCTCCGGTCCGGAGCCGGCGGACGGGCCATCGCCCCAGTCGGCCGGACCCCATACCGATCTGTTCGCGACGGATCCGTTCCCGTCCACCTACGAGCGCATGCCGGGCCAACAGACCCTGATCCGGCACGCCACGGTCCTGACCGGAACGGGAGCGGTGATCGAGGACGGCGCCGTCCTGTTCCGTGACGGCCAGATCGTCGGTGTCGCGTCGACGGCCGCCCTTTCGCCTCCGAACGACCCCACGCTCATCATCGTGGAGGCGGCGGGGAAATGGGTGACCCCTGGCCTGATCGACACCCATTCGCACCTGGGCGTCTACCCCTCACCCGGAATCGCCTCGCTGTCGGACGGGAACGAGATGACCGATCCCGTCACCGCCGAGGTCTGGGCCGAGCATTCGATCTGGCCCCACGATCCGGGGTTCGGGCACGCGATCGCCGGTGGCATCACGTCGCTCCAGGTGCTGCCGGGCTCCGCCAACCTGATCGGGGGCCGGGGCGTCACGGTCAAGAACGTGCCGGCCCGGACCTATCAGGCCATGAAGTTCCCGGGCGCCCCCCACGGTCTGAAGATGGCCTGTGGCGAGAATCCGAAACGCGTGTACGGCACCGCGAGAGAGGGCGGCATCGCGCGAGGCCCGGGCACCCGGATGGGCAACGTGGCGGGCTACCGGATGGCGTGGATCGAGGCGTCGGAGTACCGGGCTCGATGGAAGCGCTGGGAAGCCATGGGATCACCCGCTGCGGACCGCCCCGAGCGGGACCTCCAGCTGGAGACGTTGGCCGCGGTGCTCGAAGGCGACATCCTGGTGCACAACCATTGCTACCGGGGCGACGAGATGGTCACCATGATCGACGTGGCCCGCGAGTTCGGGTACGCCATCTCTTCGTTCCACCACGCGGTCGAAGCCTACAAGGTCCGGGACTACCTGGCGGAGAACGACATCTGCGCATCGATGTGGGCCGATTGGTGGGGCTTTAAGCTCGAGGCCTACGACGGCATCAAGGAGAACATCGCGCTGGTTCACGACGCCGGGGGGTGCGCCATCGTGCACTCTGACGACGGTCACGGCATCCAGCGTCTGAATCAGGAGGCCGCGAAGGTCCTGGGCGCGGCCGCCGAGTCCGGGATCTCGATCCCGCCGGAGCAGGCGATCCGCTGGGTTACCGCGAACCCGGCCAAGGCCCTGGGCATCCTCGGCCAGACGGGCACGCTGGAGGCGGGCAAGAACGCCGACGTGGTGGTTTGGTCGGGAGACCCGTTCAGCGTCTACTCGAAGGCCGAGCACGTCTGGGTGGACGGGGCGCACCTCTACGATCGGACGGCCCCCGATCCGCTGCTGCACCGTGACTTCATGACCGGGATGGCGCCGGGGGGGACGGGACGATGAAGCGCCTCACGATCCGCCTCGTACCGGTGCTCGCCGCGTGCGCCCTGGCCTCGACGGCGGGAGCGGTGGGCGCCCAGACGGTGGCCATCCAGGGAGCGACGATCTACACGAACGTGCAGGACCCCCTGGAGTCCGGCACGGTCGTGATCCAGGACGGTGAGATCCTCCGGGTCGGTAGGGACGCCGAGATCCCGGCGGGTGCTCGCATCGTCGATGGCACCGGTCTGGTCGTCACGCCCGGGCTGTTCGACTCGTGGACCCAGTTGGGTCTCGTCGAGATCGGCCTCTCCGCCGACGGCACGGTGGACCGCGCCACGTCCGACGAACGCATCACCGCGAGCTTCAATCCGGTGGACGGGATCAACCCGGCGTCCACGCTCATCCCCGTCACCCGGGTCGAGGGGGTGACCCGGGCCATCGTGGCCCCCGGCAATGGTACCTCGCTCATCGCCGGCCAGGGCGTTCTCATCGATCTCGGCCCCGGCCCCGTGACCGCCATGCTGATGGAAAACCCGGTGGCCATGTTCGCCTCGCTGGGCGAAGCGGGCGCGAGCATGGCCGGTGGGGCCCGCAGCGCGGCGGTTCAACAGTTGCGGGAGGCCATGCAGGACGCCCGCGACTACGCCGCGAACCGCGACGCCTTCGCCCAGGGCAACCGTCGGGACTATGCGCTCAGCCGGATGGACCTCGAGGCGCTCGTGCCCGTGGCCAACGGCGACATTCCCCTCGTGCTCGAGGTCCACCGTGCCAGCGACATCCGGGCCGCCTTACGCCTCGCGACGGAGCTCGAGCTGGATCTGGTTCTGAGCGGCGTTCAGGAGGGGTGGACCGTCGCCACGGAGATCGCCGCGGCCCGGGTACCCGTTCTCGTCAATCCCCTGGTCAACCTCCCGGGCTTCGCGAGTCTGGCGGCGACCTATGAGAATACGGCCCGGCTACACGCCGCGGGCGTGACGGTGGCCATCGCGAGCTTCGACTCGCACAACTCCCGCAACATCAAGCAGGCAGCTGGCATGGCCGTTTCGCACGGCATGCCGTGGGATGCGGCGCTCGAGGCGATCACCTTGCGGCCAGCCCAGATCTGGGGCGTCGCGGACCGTATCGGGACCATCGAGCCGGGGCGCGTGGCTGACGTGGTGGTGTGGAGCGGGGACCCACTCGAGCTGACCACCGTGGCCCGACACGTGTTCATCGAGGGCCAAGAGATGTCCCTGGACTCCCGGCAGAAGGCGCTGTTCGAGAAGTACCGGGACCTGTCTCGACTCCCCAGGTAGCCCCCATGGAGGACGTTCAGGGGTGATCGTCCAGCGGCACGGGCCGGGTCCGGCGTCACGAGGCGCCGGACCCGGTCGTTTCGAGAACATGACGACTCTCATGCAGCGCGATCGCACGGCACATCGGGTCACGCAGGGGACGCAGGGGGAGTGGCGATGCGGAGCCGGGCGCCGCGGGCTCCTGTTGGGCGTGCTGGCCCTCTTGTCGTGCTCCGAGTCACCAACGGCCGTGAGCCTGGAGGGCTCGTGGGGCGGGGAGGGCGTCGCTCTCGAGATCACGGACGAAGGCGTCTCGCTCGAGTTCGACTGTGCCACGGGCGCGGTCGAGGTGCCGCTGGGTCTCGACGGATCGGGAAGCTTCACCTGGCCGGGCACGTTCACGCCCGGGCAAGGTGGCCCCGTTCAGGAGGATCACCAGCCCGAGCCCGAACCTGCCGTGTACTCGGGAGCCGTGCGTGGCGACCGCATGAGCCTGGGGGGAAGCTTCGGGGCTGCCGATACGCCGATTGGTCCCTACCAGCTGAGGAAAGGGGAACGAGCGGTCCTGCGAAAGTGCCTGTAGGCGGGGCCGGAGGGCGCGGCTTGCGTTTCCAACGGGCCCGGTCGACAATCCGGTAGACCCAGCATCGAAGCCCCCAACCCGTGGTCCCGTGAAGGACGCTCCTACCGTCGGCACACCCCTCGGCACTCCGGCCCTGCTGGACGTCTATCGGTGCCCCGATTGCCGACAGTCGCGTCTGGACGTCGACGTCGACGAGCTGGTGTGCAGGTCCTGCGAAACGCGCTATCCGGTGATCGAGGGCGTGCCGTTCCTGTTCCGATCCGAGGACGTCGACGGCTTCCTGCGGGACGACACGGGTCGACCCCCGCTCATCGCGGACGAATCGTCAGGATCCGGCGGTGCGTACCACTGGAACGAGTATCGGATCGAGGAGATCCTGCCCGACCCGGAGCAGCACCCGCGCATCCTCCTCGTCGGGTGTGGGGACGGCGGAGAACGGCCGTCTCTGGAGAAGCGCGGCTTCCAGGTGACCGCGTTCGACATCCGCCGGTCCACGGGCACCGACTTTCTCGCGGACGCCCACAACCTCCCCCTGGAGGACGAACGCTTCGACGTGGTCCTGTCGATGCAGGTTCTGGAGCACCTCGCTCACCCGTGGGTCGCCATGAAAGAGATGGCCCGGATCCTCCGGCCCGGAGGCTGGTGCATCGGATCGGTGGCGTTTCTGAAGGCCTTCCACGACTCGTACTTCCACATGACCCATCAAGCGCTATCCGTCCTGATGAAGGACGCCGGTCTACGGCCAGAGTGGTTTCGGGGAGCGCAGAGCCTCACGTATACGCTGTACGGAGCCCTGCTTCCGGTCGGGAGCCGCCCGTTCAGACGCAGGGTGCTCTCTCCAGTGGATCGGTTCCTACGGTGGATGCGCGCGCGGGCGTGGGCCGCCAGCCGAAAGGCGGATCCGGACGAGCCGGGCGGCCGATTTCACACCGATCAGCCCATGAGCTTTCGGGACTTCGATCACCTTCGGTTCGCGCCCGCCGTGGTCTTCAAGAGCGTCAAAGAATAACCCCCGCCGCTGTCACTCCGTTCGCTCGCCGGGCTCGCGTAGCGCTCTACTGGCCAGCAGCCGCCGCCGGCGCGAGGCCCTCACGGACGTAGGCTCTCAGCAGCGAGGTCCGGAAGTCATCGGGGCTGCGACCGGTGTGTGGCACCAGCGTGGCGATGGCTCGATCGGCCCCCGCGGAGTCTCCCATGGCGAGGTACGCGACCACGGATCCGTCCAGGAGCAGCTCGGCCTCGATCCAGGTCTCGCCCTCGGCCGCGGCCGGGACCAAGACGTCAGCCGCCCCAGCCGCGGCGGCAAAGTCCCAGGCCGCGAGTCCGTACATGTACTCGACGACCGCGCGTGCCTCGGGGGGGGCGTCGGCCGCCTCCACATAGGTCCGGGCCCGGCCATACAGGAGGGAGTCGGCCACGCCGGCCGTCCCCCCGTGTAGGCTCTCCTCGACCGCCAGGAACGACCGGGCCCAATTGGGCCAGCTCGCCGGCCGCCCGGTGCCGTCCAACCCGGCCAGGAACGCGGCGTACCGTTGACCGGCACGGGTGTACTCTTCGGCGGGCGCGTCACCCCAGCGGCTTCGCAGCCAGCCGTCGTCCCGAAGCCATGCACCCAGCGCTCGCGCCCGCATCTGGGCGATGCCCCAGGCCGGCACCGGAGCATAGGGGACGAAGCCCGCGCGGCGACCCTCCAGCGCCGCCACCACGTCGAAGCGATCACTGCAGAAGCCGTAGAAGCCGGATGCGAAGCTGTCCAGAAACCGGCTCCGCTCGGCGGCCAGATCGAGCCGGGGGTAATAGTCGGAGTTGGGCAACGCGCCGGACTCGAGCACGGGACGGAGGGTCTCGGAGTCGAAGACCCGCGTCGCGTTCAGATGGATCGGGTCGAGGGGGTGGACGTGGCTCAGGTCCTCCACGAGCGCCGGGTACCGCGCCACGTCCCAGTCCGGGTCCGGGAGCCGGTCTGCGTTGGTGGCGATCACCATGAGATCGGTGGTTCCCACGAGGAACGCTCGGTAGTGCCGGAAGCCCTGATGAAGTGCGGTCAGGACGCTCACCACGGATTCGTCGGTCATCTCGTAGAGCTGGAACCACTGGCCGAACACGCCATCGTCGGTGAGGTAGTCGCCCAGCCGCTGGTAGAACTCCACGGTGAAGAGGCTCGCGGTGCCGCTGACCCACGGGTTCGAGGGCTCCGACACGATCACCTCGAAGCGTTCCTGGCGGTTCGAGAAGTAGGCTTTTGCGTCGTCGATCACGACGACGGAGCGAGGATCGTCGAAGACCCTTCGGTTGGCGGGATAATAGAGTCTCGAGCCCCGGATCATCTCGGGCTCGATCTCGATCGTCACCAGCCGCTCGAGGTCGGGCTTGGCAAGCAGGTAGTGGCCGGTGATCCCCGAGCCGTGCCCCACCATGGCGGCAGATCGCGCCGCGGGCGCGTGCGCCATCACCGCCACGGCGACCAGAACCTGAGTGGCTTCGTCCTGCCAGTAGATGGGGGCCGGCTCCAGATCCTCGCTGATCGACCGCATCCACCGCTCCCCCAGAGACGCGTCGGGCTTGCCGTTGGTGCTCTGCACGGTGAGCCCCGAGCTCTCCCGGTGCACCGCGACGGTGGCGGTCCGGCCGTCGCGGTAGAACAGCATCGCCCGGTCATCCGGGTTCGGAACGGTCCCATACCGAAAGACTCCGCTGGTGAGCACCGCCTCGTCGAAGCGCGCGCTCGAGACGACGAGCGCTGCGGCACCGGCCCCGGCGACGGCCGCGAGCGGCACCAGGCGTCGCCGGACGCCCCATCCCGCCCAGGCCGCGTAGGCGAAGAGCGCCACGCCCAGAGCCATGTCGAGTGCCGCCCCGGCCACGAGCATCCCCTGGAGACCGAGGGAGGGCAGCAGCAGGAGGCCGGCCAGGGCGACCCCCACCACCGAACCCAGGGTATTGATCCCGTAGACCCATCCGAGGGATCGCTCGCCAGCACCCGCGTGGAGCAACGTCCCCGTGATCAGGGGCAGGCTCATTCCGGCACAGATGGTGGAGGGGAGCATGACGGCGAGGGCCATGCCGTAGCGCGAGAGGGAGAACAGTGCGTACGCACCCTCACGCTCGGGGAGCGCTCGGACGAGGAAGGCCATGACGTCGAACATTCCCTCGTAGACCGGCAGCGTGGCCAGCGCGGTCAGGCCCATGGTCCACTGGATCCAGCCCAGGAGGCGCAGCGGCCGGGTCGAGCGGTCCACGGCCCGACGGATCCACCACGAGCCGATGGCGAGCCCCAGGATGAACGCTGACAGCATGATCTCGAACGAGTGGGTGGCGCTGCCCATGACGAGGGACAGCATGCGGATCCACCCGATCTCGTAGATGAAGGACGCCAGCGCGGTGAAGAAGCTCAAGCCCAGCAGCACGCTCCAGAGTCCCTGCTGGCTGACACGGTCCGGAAGGGTCCAGGGGCTGTCCGCCAAGGCGGCCCGCTCGAGCTCTCCAGCCGCTGAGGACCGATCTGCGGCTCGACCGCTCACCCAGAGTGCGAGACCGGCCGCCACCGCGTTCAGGGCCGCGGCTCCGAGGACGGCTCCCGGCAGCCCCGCCCAGGCGATGAGGACGAATCCCCCCAGGAGCACGCCTCCGGCCCCGCCGAGACTGTTCACGAAATAGAGCAGTGCCACGGTGTTCCCGGCCCCCCGCGGATCGAGGCGTAGCGCGCCGGCGGCCATGAGCGGGAACGTCGTGCCCAGAAGAACCGACTGGGGCAGGATCAGGAGCCCGGCCACGCCCCATTGGACGACGCCCGCAAGAGCCGGAGACCCGAGGGCGGGGAGCCAGCTATCGTAGGCGAGTCCCGTGATCCCCCGGAAGGCGGGGTGGAAGGCGATGCCCGCGAGGCACAGCACGAGCTCGGCTGCGGCATACCACGCAAGGGGGCGTCGCAGATTCCGGGACTTGTCCCCGACGGCCAGGGAGCCCACGGCAAGGCCCCCGAGGAAGACCGAGATGACCAGAACCTGGGCGTAGGCGGCGTGGCCCACGAACAGGGCCAGATACCGGCTCCAGGCGAGCTCGTAGAGGAGGCCCGCGACGCCCGATGCCCAGAAGGCGACGAAAAGGAGCGGCCTCAAATCAGCACGGGCCCACGGGGCGGACCTCGCCGTCCGGATCTCCGTCGAGCCCCAGTCCGGCTGCCGTAAGAGCGACGACGCCCACCTCCCCTCGTGACCTCCCGGCCGGAGCGCTCGCACCCGCCCGCGAGACTCCGGCGGGAGTCGCCTCCTGCGCTCCTCCAGGCTTGGCGAGCGCGATCAACAGGCCGATAGAAGAGAAGCAGACGAGACGGAAACGAGGTTGCATGCGCACGATCCCTTGGAGACTCGGGCACGGGAGGAGGAAGATACTCTCCGCCTCCCTGACGATACGCAACGGCTTGCGTCGGTTCTCTGCCGCGGAATACGTTGACGCGCCCCGATCTGCCTGTAGCAAGGAACGCCCCGGCTCCCTCACGACACCGATCAAAACCGAGGCCCCCGCGTGGCGGCGCAGCCTGGCTGCCGCGACCGCGCAGACGAATCGCGGCACGACTTCTGCACGTTGCGCCCAACACAGCCGTCTAGCGACACTACCGCCGAGCGGAGTCGCCGGGCTGCTTCAACGGGCGTCGACGTGCGCGTCCGTGGGGGATTCAATCGCGGGTCGTCGATCCGACGGCCCCGCGCGGCCAGGAGGGTGGTTGGGCAGGTTCTTTCACACGAGGCGGTGGCGGAGGGCTGTTCCGGGGCTCTGTGGGCTTCCCAGCATCGCGGTGGCGCTAGCCTTCCTGGCCCAACCGCTGGTCGGTCAGGAGCTGACGCTGAAGCGCACGCTGCCGGACCCGAGTCCGGGCGGATGCGCCGTGCTGCCGACTTTCGCTCCGGCGTCCCCCCCCGACGCCGACGGGCAGGAGGCCGACCGCCTGGCGTCTGCGGCCAGCCAAGCCGCCATTCTGGGCGACCGGGAAGGAGCCCTCGACTTCCTGGAGCGTGCCGCGGACCTCGACCCCACGGACGATGGGATCGCCTACGAGCTGGCCCGCACCTACGAAGCCCTCGGTCGCACGACGGACGCCGTAGTCGCTTACTGCAAGTTCCTGGTCCTGGCTCCGGCGTCGCCCGATGCGCGAGACGTGCGAGCCTCCGTCCTCGCGTTGAACCCGCCGGACACGCCCCTGTCTCCGCAGGCTCAGCTCGCGTTCGCCCGGGGGGTGGACGCCTTCGACGCGGACGACATGGATGATGCCGGGCGTGAGTTCACGACGGCGCTGACCGCAGAGCCGAGCATGGCGCTCGCCTACTACAATCGGGCGCTCGCATACTCGGCGGATCGTCGGTACGAACTGGCCATCGAGGACTTTCGCCGGTACCTGGACCTGGCGCCCGAGGCGTCCGATGCGGACCAGGTGCTGGAGCGAATCGGGACGCTCAGGAATCCTCCGGCCGTCTACAATCCGAGCACCGCCCTCGTTGCCGGCGCCTTCATCCCCGGCTTTGGGCAGTTCCACACGGACCGGCCCGTGGGTGGGCTGACGGTCTTGACTCTGGCCGCCGCCGCGGCCGGATTCGGCATCGCGTACACCGAAACCGAGATCACCTGCGCGACGCCGGCCAATCCGTGCCCACCCAGCCAGATCATCGACGAGACCTCGACTCAGCCCCTGCTCGTGCCCGGTCTGGTGACGGCGGCGGCAATCACCATCGGGGCGGCCATCGAGGGATACCTCACCGCCAAGCGGAGAAACGCCGAGGCCACGTCCGTCGGTGGACAGATCGGCCAACAATCCGGACCGACCTTGCTTCCGCCGGCCGTTGGCGCGACCGCGGACGGCCGCGTGGCCCTGCAGTGGGTGCGCCTCCGCTTCTGATCGTGGCCCCTGAGCAGCGCCAATGAGCTCTGGGGCGCCACGTTTGAGGGCCCGCTCCCCCCGTCGCCAGCTGTTCCTGGTCCCCGTGGCACCGCCGCCCAATCGTTGCGTTCCTGCAACACCCCCGACGCTCAGGGGTCTCTGGTCACGCTGACGCTCCTGCGAGCGCGGGCGCGCGGGGGCTGGCCTCGTGGATCTCCGAGGGCCCATCGACTGTACACTTCAGGTCGTCTCACTCGCGGTTTCCTGACGGAGGATGTCACGATCCGTCCCCGTATTCCCCGGATCACGGCCTGGGCGAAGGTTCGCCTTCCATTTCTCTTCCCGCTGCTCTTGGCGGTGCCGGCGTGCGAGAGCACGTCGACCGGGCTCGCGAGCGTCGCATCCGTGTCCGTCGTGCCGCCCTCATCCCAGATGGTCACCGGCGAAACCCTGCGACTCAGGGCCGAGCTCCGAGATCAGGCAGGGAACTTGCTGGGAGGTCGTTCGGTCTCGTGGAACACAAGCGCTCCGTCCGTATTGACGGTTTCTCAGGACGGCACCGCGACAGCGGTGGGCTCCGGCAGCGCGACGGTGACGGCCACGAGCGAAGGCGTGAGCGGGTCCGCCCAGGTGTCCGTGCGTCTGCAAGCGAGCATTCGCTTGAGCGGCGCCGATCTGTCATTCGAGGCGATGCGCGGCGGGGCGGACCCGAGCGCCCAGCAGGTCGCGATCACGAACCCGGGGGAGGCACAGCTGGTGAACCTGGCGACGTCGGTCACCTACGTAGAGGGCGCAGCCGGGTGGCTGGTGACGAGCTTGAGCGCCACTCAGGCGCCGAGCACGCTCACCTTGTCGCCGTCGGTCGCGGGCGTGTCGTCCGGCACCCATCGGGCGCGGGTCGACGTGACGTCGCCCGTTGCCGACAACAGCCCCCAGGGCGTCACCGTCACGTTCGAGGTGGTGGAGCCGCCGCCCGTCATCCAGCTGAGCACCGAACGGGTGGAGCTGGAGGCGCCCGAAACCTCCCTGACTCCCGTGGGAGCGGCGGTGAGCATCACGAACGGTGGCGGAGGCGAGCTGGAGGGATTGGGGGCCGACATCGAGTACGGATCGGGTCAGCCGACCGGGTGGCTGGACGCTAGCCTCACCTCGGCCGAAGCGCCCAGCTCGCTCGAGGTCGCGGCTACGGCTGGAACCCTGGCGCCGGGTGCCTACCAGGCGCGGGTGTCCGTGACCGCTCCCGGCGCCACCAACAGCCCGCAGGCGGTGACCGTCGTCTTCACGGTCGTGCCCAGGAACGCGGCGCCGCCGGGACAGACGCGGCACGCGCGGGAGTCTGCTAGCCGGTGAGACCCCAGCCCCGCCGCGGACCGAAGGGGCCAGGCCGAGTCACGATCGCCCGAATGGCCCTCCTCTCCACCGTCGTCCTGTGGTCCTGTGACTCCGTCAAGGTGACCATCCCGGATGTGGCCGAGGTCGTCGTGACGCCCGACGCCGCGACGCTGCTGCCCGGCGAATCGATGCAGCTGACGGCCCGTGTTCTGGATGCCGGCGGGAACACGTTGGCCGGGCGTGAGGTCCGCTGGACCACGTCGGACGTGGGCGTGGCCACCGTGTCGGAGCTCGGTCGCGTGGCCGCGGTGGCGCGGGGAACCGCCAGCATCCGGGCGTCGGTGGAAGGGCAGACCGGCTCGGCCTCGGTGCGGGTGGTCACTGGACCGGCCATCGCTCTCGACCCCGGTGCCGTTTCGTTCACCGCAGTGGAAGGTGAGCCTCCGCCTCCCGCCCAAACCGTCGTGATCACGAACGGCGGCGCCGGGACCCTGAATGGCCTGACGACGGCGGCCGCGTACGCCGCCGGCGCCGAAGGTTGGCTCGATGCTTCGCTGTCTACCACCACCGCCCCCGCTCAGCTGCGGCTCAGCGCGGCCGTCGAGGGTCTGGTCCCGGGCACGTATCGCGCAACGATCACCGTGGCGTCCCCGGCCGCCGACAACAGCCCCGTCACGCTGCCCGTAACGCTGGCCGTGTCGGAGCAGCCGCCCAGCATCGGCCTGGCCCCGGCGAGCGTGGGCTTCGGCGCCATCGAGGGAGAGAGCGACCCGAACCCCCGGCAGGTGGAGATCACCAACCAGGGCGGCGGTTCCCTCGTCGGCCTGACCCGGGAGATCGTCTACGGCAGCGGCCCCCAGGGCTGGCTCGAGGCCACGCTGTCGGCCAGCGAGGCCCCGACCACGTTGACGCTCCAGGCGCGGACGGGATCCCTCACCGAGGGCACCTATTCGGCCTCGGTGCGTGTGCGTGCTCCCGCGGCTGCCAACAGCCCCCAGGACGTGGACGTGAGCTTCACCGTGGGACGGCCGCCCCCGACTGACGTTGCGCTGGTGAAGACGGGTCCGTCCACGGCGGACGCCGCTACGGAGATCGACTACCTGATCGAGGTCACGAACGTTGGGCCGGCGCTGGCGGTGGGCGTGGTCGTGATCGACACGCTCCCCGAGGGCGTGAGACTGGTCGAGACGACCGGCAACGGGACCGCGGAGGGACGGGTCGTGACGTGGCCGCCCATCGAGTCCATCGCCGTGGGCGAAGCGGTGACGCGGCGCGTCCGGGTACGAGTGCCGTCGACCGGTGAGCTGCTGAACGTGGCCGCCAGCACGGCGACAACGGAGGACCCCGTCTCCGAGAACAACGACGGATCGTCCGCCCAGCATCGGGTGCTGACGTCGATCCGCGAGCTGGCAGACCTGGTCGTGCAGAAGACGGGCCCGGGGAGCGTGGACGCTGCCGCGCCCCTGGCCTACACCATCACCGTGAGGAACGACGGGCCCAGCGACGCCATCGACGTGGTCGTTTCCGACACGTTCCCCGGCGACCTCGTCTTCGACTCCGCCACGGCGGGTGTCACCCCGTCGGGCGGCGTGCTGACCTGGCCCGCCATCGGGACCCTGGAGGCCGGCGAGTCGGCGACCTTCACGGTGTACGCCACGGCGCCGGCCAACGCGCCACCCTCCGGGGATGTAACGAACGTCGCGGCTGCGGCCAGCGACACCGATGATCCAGACCCTGCCAACAACCGGGCGTCCCAGACGACGACCGTGGTCGAGCTCACGGACCTCGGGGTCACGAAGAGCGCGTCCGCGAACACCGTCACCGCGGGGACCCCTCTCACGTACACGCTGACGGCGACCAACGACGGCCCGTCGGACGCAAGCGGCGTGACCGTTTCCGACGTGCTTCCCACCGACCTGATCCACGTCTCGGACACGCCGTCTCAGGGCTCGTTCAGCCCAGCGACCGGGAGCTGGACGGTGGGCGTCCTGGGGGCGGGGCAAAGCGCCACCCTCAACGTGGTCACCAACGTGGATCCGGGGGCGTCGGGCGAGGTGGTCAACGCCGTGTCGATCTCCGGGAACGAGACCGATCGGAATCCGGCCAACGACGCGGCGAGCGTCAGCACGGCCGTCGTGAGATCTGCGGACCTGTCCGTGACCAAGACGGACAGTCCGGACCCGGTGGCAGCCGGCGGCACCCTGACCTACGTCGTGCAGGTCACGAACGGTGGGCCCAGCTCGGCAACGGCCGTGCGCGCCACCGAGTCGCTCCCCGGGGGAGTGACCGTGACGAGTACCAACGCCACCCAAGGCGGCTACGACGGCGGCACCGCCGTGTGGACGGTCGGCTCACTGGATCCCGGCGCCACCGCGACCCTCACGCTCGCGGTGGCCGTCGATCCCTCGGCCAGCGGACCGCTCGTGAACTCGGTCACGGTGGACGGGACCGAGCCCGACCCCGACGGCAGCGATGACACCGCCAACACGTCGACGAGCGTCGCTCAGCGCACCGACCTGGCGGTGACCGTGGCGGACTCGCCGGATCCGGTGGCGCCGGGTGGCACGCTGGACTACCGGATCCAGGTCGTCAATGGCGGACCGAGCGACGCTTCCGGAGTCTCCGTGAGCGTGAGCCTCTCGGGGGACGTCACCTACGCCTCGGATGCCGCGACGCAGGGCAGCTATGCCAGCGACACGGGATCCTGGTCGGTGGGCTCGCTCGCCAGCGGCGCTTCGGCCACCCTCGACCTGTCCGTCACGGTGGACGCCGGTGCGGCCGGCCCGATTCTGGTCTCGGCCACCGTCAGCGGCAGTGAGACCGATCCCGAGGGTTCCAACGACTCCGCAGCCGGATCGACCACCGTGCTTCCGCCCGCCGCTCCGTCGGGCCTGTCCGCCTCGGCCCCTTCGAGCAGCCAGATCGACCTGGCGTGGACGGACAACAGCTCCAACGAATCCCGCTTCGAGGTGGAGCGCAGCGCCAACGGCGGCGCAACGTGGTCACCGGTCACGTCGTCGCCTGCAAACTCGACGGCCTACACCGACGGCAGCGTGAACGATGGCACCGAGTACACTTACCGCGTACGGGCCTGCAACGCGGCTTCGTGCTCGGGCTTCTCCCCCACGGCCTCGGCCGCCACGCCCTTGAGCGCGCCCTCCGGCCTGAGCGCCACGCCGGTCTCGGGCAGTCGGATCGACCTGTCCTGGAGCGACAACAGTGCCGCAGAGTCCGGCTACGAGATCGAGCGACGCGTCGGTGGCGGCAGCTTCGCGCCGTTGACCACGACGTCCGCCAACGCGACGACGTTTTCGGACCTCACCGCAACCGACGGCCTCACGTACGACTATCGTGCTCGAGCGGTGAACGCCGCTGGCCAATCCGCCTACTCCAACACGGCGTCGGCAACGGCTCCCCTCGGTGCGCCGTCCGGACTGGCGGCGACGCCGGTCTCGAGCAGCCAGGTGGATTTGTCCTGGACCGACAACAGCGCTTCGGAGACGGGGTTCGAGATCGAACGGCGTCCCAGCGGCGGATCCTTCTCGCTTCTCACCACGACCGCGGCGAACTCGACGGCGTACAGCGACGGCACCGTCAGCGACGGCACGGCCTACCAGTACCGCGTGCGTGCTGTGAACGCGGGCAGCAATTCCAGCTACTCGAACACGTCATCCGCGACGACCCCCCTCGATGCCCCCTCGGGGCTCACGGCGACGGCCATCTCGTTCGACCAGATCGACCTGTCGTGGGCGGACAACAGCGCCTCGGAGACGGGCTACCAGATAGAGCGCCGCGTCAGCGGCGGGTCCTTCTCGCTCCTCTCGACCACCGCGGCGAACGCGACGTCGCACTCGGACCTGACCGTCGACGATCAAACGACGTACGACTACCGCGTGCGGGCCGCGAACGGCACGGGCGAGTCCGCCTATTCCAACACGGCGTCGGCGGCGACGCCGTTGGGACCGCCGGCTCCCCCGAGCGGCTTGTCGGCGTCGACGGTGTCGTCGAGCCAGGTGGACCTGAGCTGGACGGACGCGTCGGACAGCGAGACCGGGTTCGAGATCGAGCGGCGTCCCAGCGGCGGTTCGTATTCGCTGCTGACGACGACGGCGGCAGACGCCACGTCGTACTCGGACGCTTCCGTCGCCGACGGGACTGCGTACCAATACCGGGTTCGGGCCATCAACGGCGCCGGCCCATCCGGCTACTCGAACACTTCATCCGCGACGACGCCCCTGGATGCGCCCTCGGGGCTCACGGCCACGGCCATCTCGTTCGGCCAGATCGACCTGTCCTGGACGGACAACAGCGCGACGGAGACGGGCTACCAGGTCGAGCGACGCGTGAGCGGAGGTTCGTTCGCGCTCATCACGACCACCGGGGCCGGGGCCACCTCGTATTCGGATCTGGCAGTCGACGATCAAACGTCGTACGAGTACCGCGTGCGGGCGGTGAACGGCACCGGTGTGTCCGGCTACTCGAACACGGCGTCCGCGACGACGCCGTTGGGCCCCCCCGCGCCGCCGAGCGGGCTGTCGGCGACTCCCGTCTCTTCCAGCCAGGTGGACCTGAGCTGGACGGACGCATCCGACAGCGAGACGGGCTTCGAGATCCAGCGCCGCCTCAGCGGAGGTTCGTTCGCGCTGCTGACGACGACGGCGGCCGATGCCACCTCGTTCTCCGACGTCACGGTGGCCGCGGCGTCGGTGTATGAATACCGGGTACGCGCGGTGAACGACGCAGGCTCGTCGGGCTACTCGAATGTGGCGCAGGCGACCACGCCGCCGTGAGTTACGCCGGCGCTCCGCCTCCGGATTCTTGAGCCCTGGGCCGGTGCGCCTGTTATTGTATGGTTGACGGATCGAGTGCCTCGGGCTCACGAGCCACCGACCGAGGCGCGACAACTGAACAGATGCTCGGAAGAAGCCACCTTCGGCCGTCGCACGTAGACGGCGCACCGGCCCTCGGGTCTGGGAGGCCTTCACGGAGAACGTGCAAGGTCTTGGTGGGCCTTTGTGTCCTTCTGGCCGCCGCAGCCCAGACGCCGGGGTCGCGGGCCCTCGCACAGGAGACCGGCCTTCTTCCCGGCATCATCCAGGATTCTGCCGGTCAGGCCCGCGCCGCGGAGGTTCGCGCCGCGCAGGTCCTTGAAGCGGCGGACACGGATCGGGACGGCGTCCCCGACGGGGCCGACGCCTGTCCAGGCACCCGCCTCGGCGTGGATGTGGATCCGTCGGGGTGCGTCCAGCAGTCGGGCCTGGGGTGGATCGGCGTTGCGGGGGGCGCCGCTGTGCTCTTCGTGGTGGCCGTGGCCGGAGTGCAATGGTGGGCTCGGCGGTCGGACGACGGGCCAGACCTCGAGGACGCGGAAGAGGAGTGGGTCGTCCTGCCCTTCTCTTCGGAAGCGGGCGAGGCGGGGATCAAGCCGGCCGAGTCACGCCCGGATCAACCGGCGCCGCCGCCACGACCGGAGATGCCGAGCCCGTACACGGTGCAGCCCGGGTACGGGCAGCCGTATCCGCAGGTTGGACAGGGCTATCCGCCGCCCGCTCCCGGCTACCCCCCACAGCCGTGGCCGGCTCAGCCCGGATACTATCCGCAGCCCTACCCGCCTCAGGCCTATCCCCCCCAGCCCTATCCCCCTCAGCCTCAAGGCGCTCCGCCGGCGTATCCGGTTCAGCAACCCCCGCCTCGGCCACCGACGGAACAGCCGGCTCCGGTGACGCCTGCCGAGGGGCGCGCCGCCCCCGAGCGGGGCGCGTCCGCCCCTCCAGGCCCGCCCCTGCAGGCGCCCGGCCCGGACGTGTCTTCCGGAAACGGTGCCCCTTCGGTGCCGGCAGCGGAGTCTGACGCCGCCCTCTTGCCGGAGGGCGAGACCATCGACGAGGGCCAGGTCCGCTTTCATCGGCCGCCAGACGGCACGCTGCAGCTCCTCCCTGGTCGGCTGGACGTGGTGGGCGGAGACCCGGGGCGAGGCGTGATCCGCTTCGTTCGCATTCCCACGGAAGAGCCGGAGGTGACTTTCGGCCGGGCGTCCGGTCCACAATACAGGCACATTCAGCTCAAGATCGCCACGGTGAGCCGCATGCATGCGCGGATGCGGTTCCTCGAGGGCGGATGGTGGATCGAGAACCTGTCGACGACGAACCCGGTGATGGTGAACGGGGAGCCTCTGAGCTCCGGAGACGGGTCCAGGCACCACCTGGGCGACGGTGACCGCATCGAGATGGGCGAAGTGGTCTTCCGGTACTGGGTCTGAGGAAATGAGCCAGAAGCAGCGCACGCTTCCGACCCTGGTGGGCTTGGGGGACAACTACGAGATCGTTCGCGAGCTCGGCCGGGGTGGCACGGCCGTGGTGTACCTGGCTCGGGACACGGACCTCGAGCGCGACGTGGCCGTCAAGGTCATCCGGTCCACCTACGTGGAGGACGAGGAGGCCATGGCCCGCCTGCTTCGGGAGGCGCGGACCGTGGCCGGGATGCAGCATCCCAACATCGTGCAGCTCTACGGGACGCGGAAGCTGGACGACGGCAGCCTCGCCCTGGTCATGCAGTACGTGCCGGGTCGGAGCTTGAAGGCGGTCATCCGCGCATCGGGACCGCTCACCTATGCCCAGGCGGGGCAGGTGCTCACCGACGTGGGTCGGGCGCTGTCCTACGCCCATCGGCGCCGCGTCGTCCATCGCGATATCAAGCCCGAGAACATCTACGTCGACGACGAGACCGGTATCGCTCGCCTCTCCGACTTCGGCATCGCCCGAGCTTGGGACAGCGACTCCAACCTGACCCTCCCCGGGATGGCTCTCGGCACGCCGGCCTACATGTCGCCGGAGCAGATCGACGGCCGCGACCTGGACGGGAGGAGCGATCTCTATTCCCTGGGTCTCGTCGGCTACGAGATGCTCACCGGGCAACAGCCGTGGGCAGGGGAGAACCTGTACACCATCATCTATCGGCAGAAGCAGGATGAGCTGGTGCCGCTCGCCGACCTGCGTCCCGACATCCCGCCGCATCTTCAGCGCGCCATCGACGTCGCGCTGACCAAGCATCGTGACGAGCGCTGGACCGACGCCGACGACTTCGTCCAGCAGGTTCAAGCCGGTCCGCTTCCGGCGACGCCGGCGCCTCGGGAGCTCGTTCTGCGCCCGCGTGGGCCGGATGGCCCAGGCGTTTCGGAAGACGCCGCCACACTGATGTACCGTCGCCCGGAGGCCGGCGAGACGGACGGCCAGCCGCCGGCGGAGGATACGGCGCCGCCCGTTCCCAGCGCGGGTACGAGCGTCGCCGTCCAGGAGACGGCCGCCCCTCCCGCGCCCGCTGCCCCAGGGCGCAAGGCCCAGGGCCGGCGCCAAACGGTCGCGACCACTGCCGCCATGGCCGCGGCGATCGTCGTGATCTCAGGTGGTCTGTGGGCCCTTTCTCAGGGCCGGGCGACGGGAACCGACGATCCGCCGGGCTTGGATGGCGAGGCCCTCGCGGCCGAGACCGATCCGGCGGCTGTCGGCATCGAGCCATCGGTCCACGGGTCAGACGCGGCCGCTGCCGGCGACGGGGAGGGCGACCCCGCCGAAGGGACGTCGCCGGAGTCGGACGCTGGCCGCACGCCTGACGACCCGCCGCCCGCGTCCGGGCCCATTCCCGCGGCCCTACAGGCGCTGGCCGGCGACCGTCAGGACGCCGACCCGGGAACGGTGGCGACCGACCCGCTGGTGGTCCGGGTCGAGGACGCCTTCGGCGGGCCCCTCGAGGGCGCCGTCGTGGAGTTCACGGTCAGCGCCGGCGGAGGGTTCGTGAACCCCGCCAGCGCCGTCACCGACGCGTCCGGTCTGGTGTCGGTCGAGTGGATGCTCGGCATGGACCAGGGAGAGCAGTCGGTCGTAGCGTCGGTTCGCGGTCTGCCCGGTCCCCGGGCTCGCTTCAGGGCCAACGCCGCCCCGGAGGCGGGGACAACCGCGGCGGCGCTCACCGTCGTCGAGGGGGACGGGCAGCAAGCCCCCATGGGAGGCGCTCTGCCGGAGAGCCTGGTGGTCGAGCTGACCGATGGTGGTGGCCAACCCGTGGCCGGTGTTCCCGTCCGCTTCGACGTGACGGTGGGAGGTGGCTCGGTCACTCCCGCCCGGGGTGTCACCGGTGCCGACGGGCGACTCGAGGCCCGGTGGGTTCTGGGCAGCGGATCCGCCGAGAACGCCGTTTCGGTCGTTGCTGAAGGGCTGGAGCAGGTGCCCGTGGTCCTGACGGCCCGGGGCATCCCCAGCGCTCTGTCGGTCGGCCGAACGATCGTGGCCGGCGGCACGCACACCTGCGCCGTCACCGGAGACGGCACGCCGTACTGCTGGGGAGGAAACGCCAACGGCCAGCTGGGGGAGGAGGGCGCCCGCCGTTCCACGCCGGGCCTCGTGGACGGCGCGCTCACTCTGGCGACCATCGCGGCGGGCTTCGGCCATACGTGCGGCGTGGCGCCCGACGGCGTGATCTACTGCTGGGGCGGCAACGAGAGCGGACAGCTCGGCGACGGGACGACGGGAGGGCGCGCAGTGCCCCGTCCGGTAGCCGGTGATCTGCGCTTCGCGGCGGTTGCCGCCGGAGTTTCGCACACCTGCGCCCTGGCCGCCGGGGGGAGAGCCTTCTGCTGGGGGGGCAACCTGAACGGGCAGCTGGGCGACGGGACGCGGGCGAGTCGTTCTACGCCGGGACAGGTGGTCGCCCCGGTCAACACGTTCCGGATGATCGCGGTCGGCTGGACCCACACGTGTGCCCTCACTCGCGGCGGTACCGCGTACTGCTGGGGCAGGAACGCCCACGGCCAGCTCGGTGACGGTAGCGGCGTCGACCGGATCGAGCCCGCGCAGGTCACCGGAGTGCCGACGTTCCGCACCCTGTCCGCCGGCAGCGCGCACACCTGTGGCGTGACGCCAGCGGGCGACGCCTACTGCTGGGGGCAGAACACCTACGGCCAGCTCGGTGACGGCACCACGCAAAACCGAACGGCGCCCGTGCGCGTGTCCGGCATCGAGAGCGTCGCTCGGATCGCGGCGGGCGGCGTTCACACCTGCGCGCTGACCGAGGCCGGAGCGACCTACTGTTGGGGGCGCAACACGTACGGCCAGCTCGGTAACGGCACTACCACCGACCAGCTCACGCCCGTGCCCGTGTCCGGCGACCTGACGTTGGCCTCCCTGTTCGCCAGCGGTGCCCACACCTGCGGGTCGAATACCGCGGGCAGGTCCTACTGCTGGGGCTACAACGTGGACGGTCAGCTCGGTGATGGATCCCGCGGCAACCGGTCGGTTCCGACCCAGGTGTTGCGCCTGCCCCGCTGAGGGGGCGCCCGCGCCGCACCGGCCCCTTGCGCGAGTCCTCCTCGACGGGTCCAATGACCGGACCCCCCCGACATCCGACACCTGGTCACGGCAGGAGACGCTCTCATGCTCCATGGCTCGCGAATCGGCCTGATCGCACTAGCGCTCGTCGCGGTGGCAGCGACGCATCTCTCGGCACAGGAAGCCTACCAGACACCGCCGCAGGTTCTGGCCCGGCTCGTGGATGCTCCCCAGACGCCGGCGGCCAGCCTGAGCCCCGAGCGGGATCTGCTCCTCCTGATGGACCGACCCGCGTTGAGCTCCATCGAGCGACTCGCCGAGCCAGAGCTCCGGCTGGCGGGCCTGCGCATCAACCCTGCCAATTCGGGACCGAGTCGGGCAGCCACCTACGACGGCCTGACGATCGTGACCTTGTCGGGGGCTCGGACCCCGGTGTCGGGTCTGCCGGAGGCTCCCCGCATCCGCGACGCCCGGTGGTCTCCCGACGGGCGACACGTGGCGTTCCTCCTCGACCGGCCCGAGCGCGTCGAGCTTCACGTCGTTCCCGTGACGACCGGCGAGGCCCGTCGCGTCGTGGATCTGGCCGTGAACGACGTGGCGTCCGGAACGCCGTTCCGCTGGGTGGACGAGAGCACTCTCATCGTGATGGCCGTGCCGGAAGGGCGGGGTTCGGCGCCAGAGCGTCCGGCCGCTCCGGCGGGCCCGGTGATCCAGGATCATCCTGGTGGCGAGGCACCTGCGCGCACCTACCAGGACCTCCTGCAGGATCCTCACGACGAAGCCGTGTTCGCCCACTTCATGGCCAGCCAACTGACGCGGGTCACCCTGGACGGGGTGGCGACGGCGCTGGGTGAGCCCAGCCTCTTCGTGGAGGCCGATCCCTCGCCGGATGGCCGATACCTGCTCGTTCGCCGAATCCACGAGCCGTTTTCCTACCTCGTGCCCTACTACCGTTTCCCCGAGTCCATCGAGGTTTGGGACGAAGAGGGAGGGGTGATTCAGGTCGCCGCGTTGCCCTTGGCCGAAGACGTGCCGACGGCGTTCGGCTCGGTCAGGACCGGGGCGCGGGAGGTGGAGTGGCGCGGAGACGCGGACGCGACCCTGATCTGGGCCGAGGCGTTGGATGGCGGTGACGCCCATGCCGAAGTGGACGCCCGCGACGCGGTCATGATGCTCGCTGAGCCCTTCGACGGCCAGGCGATCGAGATCGTGAGGTTACCCCTCCGGTTCACGGGAGTGGGGTGGACCGAAGACGGTCGGGCCCTCGTGAACGAGACCTGGTGGTCCACCCGGATCCGCCGTGCCTACGTCGTCGATCCCACGCGACCCGGGCCCGCTCCGGAGCCCATCATCGACGTCTCCACTGAAGATCGCTACCGGCACCCGGGATTCCCCCTGACGAGGCGTACCGAGAGCGGCCACGAGGTGCTCCTCAGCCTGGACGGCGGTAGTTCGGTGATCATGTCCGGCGAGGGTGCCTCGCCGGAGGGGAATCGTCCGTTCCTTCGTCGCCTGGACCTGTCCAGCGGCGCGGTGGACGAGCTGTTCCGCTCTGAAGCTCCGTACTACGAGACACCGCTGGCGGTGCTCGACGACGACGGTTCGACTGTGCTGACGCGTCGGGAGTCGGTGGACAGTCCGCCGAACTTCTTCGTGCGCGGCCTGGACTCGGGTTCGGCGACAGCGGTCACCGACCTGCCACACCCCTATCCCGAATTGGCTGCGATCAAGAAGGAGCCCCTGTCGTATGCGCGGGAGGACGGGGTTCAGCTCAGCGCGACCTTGTACCTGCCGCCCGGCTACGATGCCGCTCGCGACGGGCCGTTGCCGGCCCTGGTCTGGGCCTATCCCCGAGAGTTCAAGAGCGCGGACGCGGCGGGGCAGCGCTCCGACTCCCCCCACCGGTTCACCCAGGTCAGCTATTGGGGGGCGATCCCATACGTGACCCAGGGCTATGCGGTCATCGACAACGCGTCCATGCCCGTGGTGGGCGAGGGGGAGGCGGAGCCCAACGATACGTTTCGGGATCAGTTGGTGGCCAACGCCCGAGCGGCGATCGAGGAGGGCGTGCGGCGAGGCGTCGTGGACCCCGACCGGGTGGGCATCGGCGGGCATTCGTATGGGGCGTTCATGACCGGGAACCTCCTGGCCCACTCGGACCTGTTCCGGGCGGGAATCGCCCGGAGCGGCGCCTACAACCGGACACTGACGCCCTTCGGGTTCCAGCGAGAAGAACGCCTCTTCTGGGAGGCCCCCGAGATCTACTTCTACATGTCGCCGTTCATGCACGCCGACAAGGTGAACGAGCCGATTCTCCTGATCCACGGCCAGGCGGACAACAACTCCGGGACCTTCCCCATGCAGAGCGAGCGGTTCTTCAACGCCCTCAAGGGCCTCGGCGCCACGGCCCGGCTCGTGATGCTGCCACACGAAAGCCACGGCTACCGGGCCCGGGAGTCCATCCTGCACCTGCTGTGGGAGACGAATCGCTGGTTGGAGCTCCACGTCAAGAATGCGGCGCCCAGGGAGGGTCGGGTGACGGAGGATCCTCCAGTGAGCTGAGGCCGGGAGCCGCCCACACGAGCTCCCGATGCTCGGGCAACGGAGAGGCCGGTGAGCACGTCAGAAGAATTGGACGGGCGAACCAGCGAGGCGATCCGTGGCCGAGACAAAGACACTGACGGAGCTTCAGCTGGCCATCCTGGGGATCCTCTGGGAGCGGGGCGAGGCCACGACCGGCCAGGTCCACGAAGCCCTGGGCCCCGAGCGGGCTCTTGCGCTGACGACCGTTGCGACCCTCCTCACGCGGCTCGAGAAGAAGGGCGTGCTGGCCCACCGGAAGGACGGCCGCCAGCACGTCTACCGTCCAACGGTGAGTCGTCACGACGTCCGGAGCTCGAAGGTGCGGGAGCTCACGAAGACGCTGTTCAACGGCGACGCTGCCGCCCTGGTCAGTCACCTGGTGGATCCCGACACGGTGACGGTGGACGATCTCTCCCGCATCCGGGCGTTGATTCGGGAGGCCGAAGACCGACTCGATGGGCCGGAGTAGCCAGCCGTGGAGCCGAACGGGCTGATGGTCGCGTCACCATGGGTGGCGCCGGCCACGTGGCTCCTCACCTATCTGCTCCACAGCTCCGTCATCCTGGGCGGTGTATGGCTCCTGACGCGGGCCGGCCCCCTGTCTCGCGCTCGGCAGCGGGCCACCCTGTGGAAGACGGGCGTGCTCGCCGGCCTCGTCACTGCAACGGTTCAGGTGGCTTTCCCGTCGGGCTCCCCCGTCGGGCCCGACGGAGAGGTCGGTCGAGCGGCCGCGCCCGGCTCCGCTCGCGTCATCCGAACTGCCCGCGTCGAGAGTCGGGGCGAGGCCCCCTTGTGGATCGCACCGGCGGTCCCGGCGCGGACGTGGTCGACGGCGTGCGACCGTGCTGTCGAAAGCACGGTCCTCGAGGCGCGCGTACGGCTGGCCGATCCGGGAGGGGGCCTTGCCGCACCCTCGACCGCCGAGGTCGATGCGCTGGTCGAGGAGTGCGGAGGTGCCAGCGCAGATCGCTGGTCCTGGCTGTTGCTGGGGCTCTGGGTAGCCGGAGGTCTCCTCGGTGGCGGTCTGTTGCGGCGCCGCCGCCGCCGCTTGGACCGGACCCTCCATCCGCCGCGGACTCCGAACGGGGGAGTCTCGGCGTTGATCGGGCGGATCGGGGAGCGCGCTGGACTGCCGTCGGTGCGGCTTCTCGAGGCGCCCGGACTGGGCACTCCGGTGGCGCTCACCGGCCGTCGTGTGGTGCTGCCCTCACGCGCGGTCCACCATCTGGACGAGGACGAGCTCACGGCCGTCCTCGCCCACGAAGTCGGACATCTGGTCGAGCGGGATCCAGCGTGGCTCCGGCTCTTGCTGGTTCTGGAGGCGCTCCTTTGGATGCAGCCCCTGAACCGGGTGGCACGACGGGCCTTCCAGGACGCCTCCGACTTCCTGGCCGATGGGTGGGCCGTCCGCCACACCGGCTCCCGCCTGCCCCTGGCGCGCGCTCTGGAAAAGGTCTCGCTCTGGTCCCTGCAGGGAGTTCGGCCAGGGGGCGTCGTCGCCATGGCGCGACCGGAGTCGCCGCTCATCGGTCGCGTCCGCGCCATCCTGGCCACGTCCGACTCCGGATCTGCCCACACGACCTCGCCGTGGAGCGTCCTGCTGCTCGTGCCAGCGCTGTTGTTGCCTCCGGTTCAGGTCCCGCGGCCCGAGATCGTTCAGGTCCTGGTGGTGCGCGCGGTCGGGGAGGCGTCCACGGGGGCTCCGCCCTCCGACGCGTCAGCGCTCGAGGCCGGCCGGATGGAGCTCCGGATCTACCGCTCGTCGGGCTCGCGCGACCGGGCCGACGGCACGTACGGGCGCTGATGGGCGATTGGCCGGAAAGCCACTGCTGATCCTCGGGGGCCGAGCCGGTGGGTTGCCGGTCGGCTCGAGGGGGGCCGACCTCGGCCACCCGACTTGGTCATTCGGCCGCCCGCCCTATATTCGGTGGCGTGTTGACCGAGACCACCCGACGCCGAAGACCGTGGAGCCACTAGGCGCTCCCGCCGCCCAGGGACTGCGCCTGGCCACGCGCACCGCCAAGCTCGGTGCCGTGAGACCCGAGGCGTTCCTGCGCAGGGCCGGCCAGACCCCCCGGGGCTTCTGGGCGCGCGGCCGTGCGTGGGTGGCGCACGCGGGCGCCACGAAGCTGCTTCACGTAGACCGGATGCCCGAGGCACACGGTCGTATGGCCGCCGTCTGGGCCGATGCCGTCGAGGTGCTCGGCACCGGGGAACGGAGGGCGTCCGCTCCACCCAGGCTCTTCGGGGGCTTCTCGTTCCGGGCCGATCATCGGCCGACGGGGATGTGGCGGGGGTTCCCGTCCGGGCTCTTCGTGCTGCCCGCGGTGGAGCTGGAGTCCCGTGGCGACGTCTCCCGCGTTCGCGTCCAGAGGCTCGTCGAGGCCTGGGCCGATCCCCACGAGACGGACGAGGCGTTGGAGGCGGAGCTGGAGGCCGTCCTGAGCGCCCTTTCTCGACCGGCGGCCGCCGCCGGCACCTCGAACCGGCCTCCGATCGACCTTCCGGCCGCGCCGGCGCCCGGCGCGCGAGACGCCTGGCGGCAGGTGGTCAACGACGCGTTGGACGCCATCGGTCGAGAGTACGTGTCGAAGGTGGTGTTGGCCCGGACGCTGGACGTGGCTCCACCCGAGGAGCTGGACCCGATCGCCGTTACCTTGGCCCTGTGGGCAGACAACCCCAGGGCTCACGTCTTCCTCTTCGAGCCGGAGCCGGGCGCGACGCTCCTCGGGGCCGCGCCCGAGACGGTGGCGACGGTCTCGGGCAGCGATTTCCACGCCACGGCCGTGGCCGGATCCGTGCCCTTGGGCAGCTCACCGGAAGAGACCGCCGCCCTTGCCGAGCAGCTGCTGGCCAGCCGGAAGGACCAACTCGAGCATCGTTTCGCGGTCGAGGACATGGTGGAGCGGCTGGAAGAGATCGCAGCGGACGTGCGAGCCGAATGGGAGCCCCACGTCATCACGCTCTCACGGATCCAGCACCTCGAGACCAGGATACGGGCCCGCCTGCCCGAGGAGGGCACCGTGCTGTCCGCCTTGCAGGCCCTCCATCCGACGCCAGCCGTCTGCGGCCTCCCGCGTGACGAGGCGCTGGCCTTCATCCACGCGGAGGAGCCCTTCGAGCGGGGCTGGTATGCCGGTCCCGTGGGGTGGTTCGACCTCGCCGGCAACGGCGTCTTCGCTCCAGCCCTCCGCTGTGCCGTCGGTCGTGAGGGTACCTGGCGCCTGTTCGCGGGGGCGGGCATCGTCGCGGGCTCCACGCCCGATGCGGAATGGGCCGAGACGGGCATAAAGTTCGAACCCGTGCTCCGGGCGCTGGAGGCCAGCAGGCCCGTATGAGCGGCGAGAACGCGAACCTCGCCTGGGCCCGGTCGTTCCTGGACGCCCTCGCGGGGTCGGGCGTCGACACCGTTTGCCTCGCACCGGGGTCTCGCTCAACCCCCCTCGTGCTCGCCGCCGCCGGTGACCGCAGGCTGCGGGTGGTGACTCATCTGGATGAGCGATCGGCGGCCTTCTTCGCACTGGGCGTCGGCAAGGCGACTCGACGTCCCGCGGTGGTCGTAACGACGTCGGGCACGGCGGCGGCGAACCTCTTCCCGGCTGTCGTCGAAGCCTCGCAAGCCGGTGTGCCCCTGCTTCTCCTCACCGCGGACCGGCCCCACCGTCTCCGGGACGCGGACGCGAACCAGGCCATCGACCAGCTTCGGCTCTTCGGCCCCTACGTTCGCCGCTTCGTCGAGGTGGCTCCGGCCAGCCTGGATGGCGACGCGCTCCGGCACCTCCGCGCCCTCGCGACTCGTGCGGTGGCGGAAACCCGGGGCCCAGATCCCGGTCCGGTCCACCTGAATTTCCCGTTCGCCAAACCCCTGGAGCCGGATCGTCCCGTTGATGAAACGGGCCCGGACGCGGGCGCGGTGGGTCCAGGGGCGCCGACCCGCATCGAAGCGTCGGGCGCCCTGCCCGGCAAGGCGGTCGTGGACGAGCTGCTGGAGCTGTTGGGGACCGCTCGCCGGGGGCTCATCGTGGCGGGGCCGCACCCGGAGCCCGAGCGCGTCGGCCCGTCCGCCGTGGCGCTGGCGGGAGCCACCGGCCTCCCGCTCCTCGCCGACCCCCTGTCCGGCGCTCGCTTCGGTCCTCCTGGCGGGGCTACGGTGATCGGTACGTACGACCTGTTCCTGCGCGACGCCCGCCTCCGAGAGCGGCTCGCGCCGGACCTGGTCATCCGACTGGGCGCCACGCCCACTTCCGTGCCGCTCGCGCGGCTGCTGGCCGCGGCCTCGGACGTGCCCCACGTGGTGGTGGACGGAGCACGTCGCTGGAAGGATCACCTGGCCGTCGCGAGCCTCTACGTGCAAGCCGACCCCGGAAGGACCGCCGATGCCGTCGCGGCCCGCGCCGACGGAGGCGACCCCGAATGGCGAGACTCGTGGGCCCGCGTCGACGCCGCGGCGAGCCGAGTGGTGTCCGAGGTCACCCAGGGGCCTGCCGAAGGGGGTGGGTTCTCGGAGGCGGCGGTCATGGCTGCGGCACTGGAGTGCCTGCCCGAGGAGGGCTGGCTCTTCGCCTCGAACAGCATGCCCATCCGCGATCTGGACGCCTTCGGCACGGCCAGGGAGGCGAGCATCAAGGTCCGGGGGAACCGTGGTGCCAGCGGCATCGACGGCATCGTATCCACGGCCCTGGGGCTGTCGGTGGGAAGCGGCGAGCCCGTGGTGGCCGTCCTGGGCGACCTCGCCTTCTACCACGACATGAACGGCTTGCTGGCGTCCCGGGAAGGCGACGCCCGGGTCGTCTTCGTGGTCATTCACAACGATGGCGGGGGGATCTTCCACCTCCTGCCCATCCGGCGCTTCGAGCCGGAGTTCACGAATCATTTCGCCGCACCGCACGGACTGGACTTTCGGCACGCGGCGGCCCTTTATGAGCTTCCTTTCCAAGAGGTCACCGGAATGGGAGAGCTGGCGGTGGCGATCAAGGAGGGTCTGGGCGCGGACCAGAGCCGGGTCGTCGTGATCCGCACCGACCGAGAAGAGAACCGAATGCATCGCGAGCGCGCCGCCGAGCGGGTGGGCAAGGCCGCGCGGGCGGTGCTGAACCAGGAAGGACGAGAATGACCCAGCCTGATTGGAAGCAGGTCAGAGAGTACGAGGACATCACGTACCACAAGAGCGACGGTGTGGCCCGCATCGCCTTCGACCGGCCGGAGGTGCGCAACGCCTTCCGCCCCGAAACGCTGTTCGAGCTTCAGGACGCGTTCCGGGACGCCGCCGACGATCAGGACATCGGCGTCGTGCTTCTGACTGGAAACGGCCCCGCGAAGGACGGGAAATACGCGTTCTGCGCCGGGGGAGACCAGCGGGTGCGGGGACACGGCGGATACGTCGGAGCCGACGGCGTTCCACGGCTGAACGTGCTCGAGCTTCAGCGCTTCATCCGCAACATGCCCAAGCCCGTCATCGCGCTCGTGGCAGGCTACGCCATCGGCGGCGGTCACGTCCTTCACGTGGTGTGTGACATGACGATCGCCGCGGACAACGCCGTCTTCGGCCAGACCGGACCGAAAGTGGGAAGCTTCGACGCGGGCTACGGATCGGCCTACCTGGCCCGAATCGTGGGGCAGAAGAAGGCGCGGGAGATCTGGTACCTCTGCCGGCAGTACGACGCCGAGGAGGCCGAGAAGATGGGCCTCGTGAACAAGGTCGTGCCCGTGGCCGAGCTGGAGGCCGAAGGGTACCAGTGGGCTCAGGAGATCCTCGAGAAGAGTCCCCTGGCCATCCGCTTCGTCAAGGCCGCCATGAACGCCGACGTCGACGGGCAGACGGGTCTTCAGGTGCTGGGCGGCAACGCCACCCTCCTCTACTACATGACGGAGGAGGGACGGGAGGGGAAGGACGCGTTCCTGGAGAAGAGAAAGCCGGACTTCCGGAAATACCCATGGCTTCCCTAGCGTCGTAGTCCCCCGTCGCCCCAATGAGTCACCGGGTTTCTGACTGCGTGACCACGTGACCGTCCGGGACCGATGAGTACGCCCGAGCCCGCCACGGTCGGGCGCGCCGAGGCGTGGGTGTTGGCGGCTCGCCCCAAGACGCTCATGGCCGCGGTGGCCCCCGTCCTCGTGGGTACGGGTCTCGCGTACGCACATGGCCGCTTCGCACCGCTCCCGGCCCTGGCGGCCCTCGTGGGCGCCGTCTTGATCCAGATTGCCACGAACCTGGCCAACGACTACTACGACTGGGTGCGAGGCGGTGACACCGTCGAGCGCGTGGGACCGGTGCGGGTCACGCAGGCGGGTATCCTGCCGCCGGAGGTGGTGAAGCGGGGCATGGTGGTGACCCTGGCCCTGGCCTTCTTCGTGGGCGTCTACCTGATCGCCGTCGGAGGGTGGCCGATCGCCGTGGTCGGCGTCCTCTCGCTGGCCTGTGCCGTGGCCTACACCGGCGGACCGTTTCCGTTGGCCTACCACGGCCTCGGCGATGTCTTCGTCTTCGTGTTCTTCGGGCTCGTGGCCGTCGGGGGCACGTACTGGGTCCAGGCGCTGGCCCTGCCCGCCGACGTGCTCCTGGCGGGGGCGGCCATCGGCGCGCTGGACACCGCGATTCTCGTGGTCAACAACCTGCGGGACATCGACACGGACGCCAGGGCGGGGAAGCGCACGCTGGCGGTGCGCCTGGGCCGCACGGGTACCCGTGCCGAATACGGTGCGTTGCTCGCCCTGGCGGCGGCCGTCCCGGTGGTCGGCGTAGTGGTGTACGGGTGGAGCCCCTTCGCCCTCTTGTCCCTGGCGGCGCTGGTGTCGGCGGTGCATCCCCTGAGACGCGTCCTGTCCGCCGCCGACCCCCGGGATCTCATCCCCGCGCTGGGACAAACGGCGCGCTTCACCGGCCTCTACGCGCTGCTCTTGGCCGTGGGCCTTTCCCTCGGATGATCCCGCTCGCGGCGCCCTTCCGTGGGCCGGTCCCTCGACCGTGACCGACTTCCTGGCGATCGGTCGGGGGATCTCACCCGGGGGTGTGGCGCTCACGGACGGCCAAGCGGCGTGGTCGTACGCCGCGCTGGACGCCCGGGTGACCGCAGCGGCGCTGGGGTTGGTGGCGAGGGGCGTGGAGCCCGGTGACGTCGTAGCGACCGTCCTCGGACCTACCATGGCGGCCGTCGTGGCCGTCCACG
The DNA here is from genome assembly GCA_039586035.1 of Gemmatimonadota bacterium. Taxonomy (GTDB): domain Bacteria; phylum Gemmatimonadota; class Gemmatimonadetes; order Longimicrobiales; family Gaopeijiaceae; genus JBDHHQ01. Next base: position 43,942 of record JBDHLD010000023.1, read on the forward strand.
CCGTCCGACGGGCGGGTGGGGTGTTGGCCCCGTTGCATCCGGACTGGACCGACGTCGAGGTCGAGGCCGCCACGGCCGCCCTCCGGCCCAGGTGCACGCTGGGAGAGGTTGCCGTCCCGGGAGCGGCGGCGAGCCAGCCGGATCTGACGGTGGACGCGGGCGACGGCCCCACACCCTTGACGCCGATCGGTCCAGCGGTGGGTCCGTTCCCTCCCGAAGCGACGGATCCGCGCGATGACCCGGCGTCCCATGGCGTCGACCCCCGGTCGGACGGGTCGACCGATGCCGGCGCCCGCGCTGGACCTGCAGCCGTTCGTGATCCTGCCGGCCTCCGACCGCCCCCGGCCTCCCCTGCCGCAGTCCTCCCCCGACCCGACGCCCTTCCGGAAATGGCGGCTGTCATGTGGACCTCGGGGACGGGCGGCCAGCGCCGAGGCGTGCAGCTCCCGGCCCGCGGCCTGTTGCACGTGGCGCACGCCAGCGCCGCCCGGCTGGGCCTCGGACCGTCCGACCGCTGGTACGCCTCCCTTCATCTGGCGCACGTCGGTGGATTGGCGCTGGTCGTGCGAGCCGCCGTGCTGGGGAGCACGGTCGTGGCCACAGCGGGCTTCTCGGCGGCGGAGCTGAGCCGGTTTCTCGATGACGGTACGGTGACTCACGCGTCCCTCGTGCCGGTCATGCTCGAGGATCTGCTCGAAGCCCGACAGGGCCAGCCGGTCCGGCCAGGAGCCGGGTCGCTGTTGGTGGGCGGCGCCCACGCGCCGAGGGCGCTGGTCGACCGGGCGCTTGCGGCGGGTCTACCGGTGGCGCTCACCTACGGCATGACGGAGGCGTCGTCCCAGGTGGCCACCGCGACTCCGAGGATGGTGCGGGAGCGCTCCGACGCCGTGGGGCCGCCGCTGGACGGCATGGAGCTGTCGGTGGCCACCGACGGAGAGATCCTGGTCCGCGGTCCGGCGCTGGCTCTGGGCTACCAGGGCGATCCCACACCCATCACCGACGCCGAGGGGTGGTATCACACCGGTGACGTCGGTGCTCTGGACGGTGACGGCTACCTCCGCGTGACTGGGCGGATCAACGAGCGCGTGATCACGGGTGGCGTGACCGTGGACCCTGCCGAGGTGGAGGCGGTGATCCGTGAGGCCGCCGGTGTGGCGGATTGCGCCGTGGTCGGCGTGGTCGACGAGCGTTGGGGAGAGCGGGTGGTCGCGGCCGTCGTGCCGGCGCCCGGAGCGGCGCTCGACCTCCGGGAATTGGCGGCGTACCAGGAGACGCGCCTGTCCGGCGCGAAGCGCGTGCGCCAGTGGGTCGAGGTCGAGGCCATCCCGCGCAACCCGAACGGTAAGGTGAATCGGTCGGCGGTGCGACGACTGGTGTCCTCCGAGGACACGCCGTGACGATCCCGCGTTTCGCCGGAAGGGTGCTCGAGCTGTCAGGGGCTGATGCGCAGGTCGTGCCGCTCGTCGGGTAGGTGCGCCCCGATCCGGAGGCCACCGCTTGATCGCCTGGGCGAGCTTGGATAGCCTTCCGGCCCCAACGTCAGCAGAGAGACCATGGATCTTTGGAACGAATACACGTGGCGCGGGATGCTTCAGGACGCCACCGACGGTGCCGGCCAGGCCCTGGCTGCCGAGCCGCGCAAAACCTATATCGGCTTCGATCCCACGGCATCGAGCCTGCACGTGGGCTCGCTCCTGCCGATCATGGGCCTCGTCCATCTGCAGAGGGCAGGACACACGCCCATCGCGCTCGTCGGGGGCGGCACGGGCCTCATCGGAGATCCCTCCGGCAAGACAGACGAGCGTAAGCTGCTCTCGAAGGAGCAGGCCGAGGAGAACGCCCACGGGATCAGGCGGCAGCTCGAGCACTTTCTGGACTTCGACGCCAGCTCGAACGCGGCCGTGGTCGAGAACAACCTGGACTGGCTCGGGTCCATCCCCCTCATCGACTTCCTCCGCGATACCGGGAAGCACTTCTCGGTCAACGCGATGCTGAAGAAGGAGTCGGTGCGCCGACGGCTGGAGGACGACGAGGTGGGGATCACGTACACCGAGTTCAGCTACATGCTGCTCCAGGCGTACGACTTCCTCAGCCTCTACGACCGCCATGGTTGCACGGTGCAGATGGGCGGGAGCGACCAGTGGGGCAACATCACCGCCGGCATCGAGTTGATACGGCGCATCAGGGGGCAAAGGGCGTTTGGGGTGGTCTTTCCGCTGGTCACCGGCGCGGGGGGCGTGAAGTTCGGGAAGACCGAGGCCGGGACCGTGTGGCTGGACGAGGAGCGTACGTCCCCTTTCCGCTTCTACCAGTTCTGGATGAACACGGACGACCGGGACGTCGTGCGCTATCTGAGATACTTCAGCCTCCGGACTCAGACCGAGGTCAGCGAGTTGGAGTCCGCTGTCCGCGAAGAGCCCCACAAGCGGGAGGCCCAACGAGCCCTGGCCGAGGAGGTGACCGAGCGCCTCCACGGCAGGGACGGGCTGGTGCGGGCGCAGGCGGCCACGCGGATTCTCTTCGGCGGCAGGATAGAGGGCGTCGGCGCCCATGAGATCGCCGAGGTGTTTGCCGACGTCCCCTCGAGCGAGGTCGCGAAGGGTGAGCTCGAAGCCGAGGGCAAGCCTCTCGTGGAGCTATTGGCCGAGACCGGGCTGGCCACGTCCCGGGGCGACGGACGCCGCGCGATCGAGGGGGGCGGCGTCTACGTCAACAACGTCCGGGTCGAGGACGCGGGAAGAGCGGTTGACACGCAGGACGCCATCGAAGGTCGGTTCCTGGTGCTGCGGAAGGGCAAGAAGCGCTATCACCTGGTGCAGATCCGGGGCTGATCCAACGAGAACACCCCGCCAGGCCTGGGCCCGACGGGGTGTCTCGGTCAAGCGGTCAAGCGACCCTCGCCTCCGCCCGCGGACCAACGTCAGCCTAGAAGATGGCCTCCCAGCGGAACTGGAAGCCCCAGTTGGCACCCAACTGAAGACCATTGAGGTCGTGATGGATGGGAATCACGTATTCCCCCGTCATCCGGTGCCCGGCAAGGGCGCCGTCCCGGAAGAAGACGTTGAGACCCAGAGGCATGACGACCCGCGTCCCGCTCTGGAACAGCGGGTTGGCCGCCGGCTCCGAGAAGGGGTCGAGAGTGTTGTCCATCCCCTTCAGGTCGGCGTTGTGGGCGTATTGGAGCCGGAACGAGGCGCTGAGGCCGTCGGTGGCCTTGATGGCGCCCCAGATGTTGCCCACGAAGCGGTTGCCGTACTTGTAGTCCCGGTCGTTGGTGCCGAGCCGAATGGTGGCGAGGGCTTGGAAGCCCACGGTCCCGAGCTCGTTCTGCGCCTGAAGCGTCGCGCCGGGAGTGACGTCGAACGTGCCGGAGCCGTTCTGCATGGTGTAGGGAAGCTGCTCCTCACTGGGCGTGCTGAACGGCGTCTCGCTGGTCTGATCGATCGAGCCGGTGGGGACGCTCACCGCGCCAGTCAGGTGGAAGCGGTATGCTCCCTCATTGTACAGTGCCAGGTTGCCGAATGCCCTGAAGTCACCCAACCCGTTCGACTCGGTCTGGTAGAAGGTGAGGTCGGACGTGAGGTTGTCGGTTCGTGAGAACACGAGGGGGAGCGTTGCACCGAGCGTGAACGACTCCGAAAGACCGATCGCGAACTCGAAATCGTGACGCCAGCGGTTGGTGTTGAGGGCCACCGTAGGGAACTCCCTGAGCAGCGCGTCCACCGGCACCAGATCCGTGCCGAGATGGGTGTCCTCTTCGTTCAGGTGGTTGAAGCGGTACGCTAGAGAGATCTCGCCCTTCTGGTAGATCTTGTCCATGGCCACGCCCGCCGGTGCCCGGCTGTCGGGACGCTGGCCGTCCCACTCGTACTCCGGCTTGTTCGGCCGCCAGGCGTAGTCCTGGCCAGCCGCCGGCACGGCCGACAAGCCCATCAGAAGAAGCGTTGCCATCAGGGTGGAACGACGCATCACCGAGCCTCCAGGCGAAAGGGCGGGGGCGCATCACGCGGGCCGCCCGGATCTCTCGCCGCCGCCACGGACATCCGCGCCGGCGGCAACTCCGGTAAAAAGATGTTTACCAACTTTCGCGATAACAAGGATAATCGCATGAGCAAGATCGGGGCCGGGTTGTGGCACGCGCGCCGCGCTCCAGGCTCACAACGCAGTCGTTCCGGCGCTGGTAAAAAAGTGACTCTTTTCGGAAATGTGTGCCGATCGGGTGTGGTCCGTCGCGGCAGAGCTGCCAAGGCTCGAGCAGGGGGACGCCAAGCGCGGGGAGCGCGGGGACCCGGGTGGTCCGGCTGGTCTCCCAGCCGGAGGCCGACCTCAGCCCGGCCCCGCCCGGTACTCCACCAGCTCCCATCCGGAGGTGACCAACCGGCCCAGCTCGTAGCGGCGCTGCCGCACCTTGTCCGGCGGCTCGGCTCGTCCTGGTGTGAGCGGTCCGGAGCTCTCACCGGCGGCTTCGAGGCCGGAAGATCCCCTCCACGCGGCGAGCTGCTGGATGCCGTGACTGTTGACACCGGCGAAAAGCGGCGCA
>JBDHLD010000024.1:0-48035 GCA_039586035.1 Gemmatimonadota bacterium
CCGCAGGAGCGACATGGTCTCGTCCATGACGACCAGGAAGTCGGGGTCGACGTATCCCAGGACCGGGCTGGCCATGGCCTGGAAGACACGGGGGTGCATGTTGCTGGGACCGGGGCCCAGCAGCACACGAGGTTGGTGGCGCAGCTGGTGGAAGGTCTGAGCGTCGGTGGTCATGGAATATCCAGGTCAGGTCGGTGAATCGGGGCAGCCGCAGGAGCTCGGGCCGCCGCTGCCGGCTGGAGAGGGCCGGTCGTGACAGCCGGCCGCTCCCTCACTTTGCCCACCCGAGCCTCGGCCTGCAAGGCGACGCGTGGCGTGCCCCTCGCTCCTCGAGGCGTCGGGCCCCTCGCTCCTCGACGCGACGGGCCTCACCGACCCATGTTTCTCGTCATGCATCCCGCGTTCGCTGAAACGAGACATCGGCCCTGGCCTGTGCCCAGGGGGCCCTGGACGTGGCGACAGTCGTGGCACGACCTGGCGTTCGTCCACTGGCCGATCCGGGTGGAGAGACTGGAGCCACTGATACCGGCCGGACTGGACCTGGACGTGCGGGACGGCGTCGCCTGGATCGGGGTGGTCCCCTTCCACATGAAGGGGGTGACCCACCGGCCGCTTCCCGCCGTTCCGGGCCTCTCGGCGTTCCCGGAGCTGAATCTGCGCACCTACGTGCGCTTCGGAGACAAGCCCGGAGTCTGGTTCTTCAGCCTCGACGCCGCGAATCGGCTCGCCGTCTGGTCCGCGCGCACGCTGTTCAGCCTCCCCTACGTCTTCGCGCGGATGCGGGTCACCGCCGACGGGGAATGGACACGGTTCCGGTCCGTCAGAGTCGATGATCCTGTGGGTCTCCGGTTCGAGGCCAGCTACCGACCGACCGGGCCAGTCTTCCGAGCCGAGAGGGGGTCTCTGGAGCACTGGCTCACCGAACGATACTGCCTGTACAGCGCGAGGTCCGACGGCCGGCTGTATCGCGCGGAAATCCACCACCCGCCTTGGCCCCTGCAACCCGCGGAGATCGACGTGGACTCGAACGAGCTGTTCGAGCCGCACGGGTTGACCGTGGAGGGCGTCCCGGCCCACGTGCTGTACGCACACGAGATCGCCGTGGTCGTGTGGCCGTTGAGACCGGCCTGAGGGAGACGGAAGGTTCCCGACAGACTCGAGCCCGGCCCCTCGCTACTCTTTCGAGCAATCGAAAACCAGCCGAGGGGCGTCAATGCGGCGGGAGGCTTCCGCCCACGCTCGAGAGGGATGGAGAATGAAGACCGCACTCACGGTAGCCGCTGGCTCTACCGTCCTGCTGATGGCAACGGCGAGTATGGAGCGACCCATGACAGCTCACGCCACGACCGTCGACACCGCCCAGGGTAACGTCCTCCTCGAGGAATGGGCGGGCCCGTACGGCGGAGTTCCGGCATTCGATCGCATGGACCTCGAGGCGCTGGAGCCCGCGCTGGTTGCGGCGATGTCGAAGAGCCTCGAGGAGATCGATGCGATCGTGGACAACCCCTATCCGCCGACTTTCGCGAACACCATCGAGGCCATGGAGAGGGCGGGGCGTGACCTGCAGCGTGTCCTCACCTATTGGGGAGTCTGGAGCTCGAACCGGTCCTCGCCGGAGTTCCGGGCGATTCAGCGTGAGATGGCGCCGAAGCTGGCCGAGTTCCGTTCGAAGATCACCCAGAACCGGGACCTGTTCGACCGCATCGAGGCCGTCTACCAGAGCCCGGAGCTGTCATCGCTCCGGCCCGACCAGCAGAGGTTGGTTTGGCTGACCTATGACCGCCTCGCCCGTAGCGGCGCGACGCTCGAGGGTGAAGCCAGCGAGCGCTACGCGGCCATCAACCGGCGGCTCGCCGAGCTCCACACGCAATTCGCCAACAACGTGCTGGCCGACGAGGAGGGTTACGTACTGTTCCTGAGCGAGGGTCAGCTCGGCGGCTTGGCCCCGTCGTTCGTGCAGGCCGCGGCCGCCGCCGCTGCGGACCGAGGCCGGGCAGGGGAGTACGCGATCACGAACACACGCTCGTCCATGGACCCCTTTCTGACATTCTCGGACGAGCGCGACCTCCGCAAGAAGGTCTGGAAGACGTACTACAGCCGCGGCGACAATGGAGACGAGCACGACAACAACCGAGTCCTGGCGGAGATCCTGCGCCTCCGGCACGAACGGGTCGGGCTCCTTGGATACGACAACTACGCGCAGTGGCGCCTCGAAGACCGGATGGCCAAATCGCCCGAGAGTGCGTTCGAGCTCCTGCACGCCGTGTGGCCGGCGGCCCTGGCCCGCGTCGAGCAAGAGGTGGCCGACATGCAGGCGGTGGCCGATGCACAGGGCGCCGGTATCACCATCGAGCCATGGGACTACCGCTACTACGCGGAGAAAGTCCGCAAATCCAGGTACGATCTGGACTCGGACGAGGTGAAGCAGTACCTGCAGCTCACCAACCTTCGCGAGGCGATGTTCTTCGTCGCCGGGGAGCTGTTCGGCTTCGAGTTCACCGAGGTCGCCGAGGGGTCGGTGCCTGTCTTCCACGACGACGTCACCGTCTGGGAGGTGACGGACAGGGGCAGCGGCGAGCACATCGGCGTGTGGTACCTCGACCCCTACGCTCGACCGGGCAAGCGATCGGGCGCGTGGGCCACCACCTACCGCGGCCACGAGACGTTCGACGGCAAGCGCACGGTCCTGGGGTCGAACAACTCCAACTTCATCAAGGGCGCCCCCGGCGAAGCCGTGCTGATCTCGTGGAGTGACGCCGAAACGCTGTTCCACGAGTTCGGGCACGCCCTCCACTACTTCTCCTCCAACGTGGCCTACCCCACGCTGAACGGAGGCGTCCGGGACTACACGGAGTTCCAGTCACAGCTCCTCGAGCGCTGGTTGTCGACCGACGAAGTGATCGATCGGTACCTGGTGCACGTGGACACGAGCGAGCCCATGCCTGACGAGCTCGTGGCGAGGATCAAGAACGCGGCGACGTTCAACCAGGGGTTCACCACCACCGAGTACCTCGCCTCGGCCCTCCTGGACATGATGTACCACACCACGGACCCGGCCGGGATGAACGCCGACACGTTCGAGCGCGATGCATTGGCGGAGCTCGGCATGCCTCCGGAGGTCGTCATGAGGCACCGGAGTCCCCACTTCGGACACATCTTCTCCAGCGAAGGCTACGCGGCCGGTTACTACGGCTACATCTGGGCCGACGTGCTGACCGCGGACGCGGCCGAGGCGTTCGCCGAAGCGCCGGGTGGGTTCTACGACGAGGACCTGGCGAAGAAGCTGGTCGAGCACCTGTTCGCCGTGCGGAACGCGGTGGACCCCGCCGAAGCCTACCGGGCCTTCCGGGGACGGGACGCCGAGATCGACGCGCTCATGCGAGATCGTGGCTTCCCGGTCCCGCCGGAGCAGCGGCGGGCGGTCGAGCCCTTCGGCGGCGCGCGCTAGCTCGGGGTTGATGCCCCGAATGCCCGGGCCGGGTGGCACCGGGCGCTCGGGGCACCACCGTAGGCGCCCCGGTCAGGGTCGATACGCGATCGCGTCGATCTCCACCCGCAGGCCCGGATCCGGGAGCGAGGCCACTTGTACCGTGGTCCGTGCGGGCCGGTGGTCGCCGAAGACCTGGGCGTACACGGCGTTCATGGCCTGGAAGTCGCGCATGTCCACCAGGAACACGCCGCATCGAAGCACGTGGGCCAGGTCGGTGCCCGCCGCTTCCAGGATCGCCGCCATGTTCCTGAACACCTGCCGGGTCTGGGTCTCCACGTCCGGTCCCGCGAGCCTGCCCGTTTCGGGATCGGTGGCGCCCTGGCCCGAGACGATCACGAGGCGATCGAGGATCATGCCGGGCGAGTAGGGACCGACGGGCTTCGGGAGGCCGGAGGCCACGACGGCCTGGTGAGAGATGGGGTGGCTCATTGGCGTGCTCCAGGTCTCCACGGCGCTCCGGCCGCGACGAGGTCGGATTCGAGGCGGGACAGCTCCTCCTCGATCAGGGCGGTCAGCTCCCCCTCCAGGTTGGAGAAGCCGTCCCGGGCGATCTCGAGGCTGGCGCGCTGGGTTTCCGTTGGCATCTGCCTGGTGCCCCAATGGCCGTTGATCACGAGGGCGACCCGGCCGCGTATGGACGGCTCGCTCGCCTCGTTGAGTCGTCCTCGGACAGGGTCTCCCGTGAGACGGGTCTGGAGCTCGTCGAGGGACGCCTCGATCTCGTCGACGCGGGTGAAGAGCCTTGGATCGGCCCGAGGGGTCTCGACCAGCGCGGCCCTCATGTGGCGCAGCGCCTCCCGCACACGCTCGATCTCCTGGTTGGCTCCTGCCACGCGCCGCATCACTTCGCTCGCGGCTTGCTGGAACCCAGCGACCGCGTCGAAGTCCGTTCCCGCGGGGGCGCTCGGCACGGCTTTGACCTCGAACTCCTGGGGTGCGCCCAGCGGTTGCACGCCCGCGCTCGAGACGAGAGCCAGCTCCACCCGGTATCGGCCCGGGGGAACCAGCGGGCCCCGGGGCGGCGTCATCCACGGTGGCGTGAAGCCGGGTGTCTCCAGATCGACAGGGTCGGGGGGCGGTCTCCGCAAGTCCCAGGCGACTCGATGGAGCCCCTTCTCGGCCGGCCCCTCCAGCCGGCGAATGGCCTCGCCCTGGGTGTCCCGGACCGTCAAGAACACCCGGGGCTCGCTCTCCCCCGCTTCACGGCGAAGCTGATCCCACCCGGGGAAGGGGGCGTCCTGGCCGCGTTCGCGCAGGTCTTTCTCGGCCGTTCTGCGCGCCTCTCGCTCCGTGGTGGGGACCTCGCTCAGGTGGTAGGTGAACGAAGCCCCGAACGGGGGATTGGACGCCGTGAAGTCGGTGCTGCCCAGCGTGGGTTTGCCCCGGGCCTGCATGGGCACGTACGGCACGTACCACCAAGCGTCGCGAACCGGAAAGAGGTGCGCGCCGTTGCTCGAGACGCCACGGGCGATGTCGCGGAGCGGGGCATAGTCGTCGAGGATGTAGAACCCGCGGCCGAAGGTCGCGCCCACCAGGTCGTCGTCCCGGCGGTGCAGCTTCAGGTCCCGGAAGGCGATCGTGGGCACGCCGCCGCTCAGCTCGTGCCAGTGCTCACCCCGGTCGAGGGAGACGTAGAGACCGAACTCCGTGGCTACGAAGAGCAGGTCGGGGTCCTCATGGTCCTGTTGGATGGCCCATACGACGGTGCCGTCCGGCAGGTCACCGCTGATGGAGCGCCAGGTGCGACCTCGGTCCCGGCTCTCGAACACGAAGGGCCTGAAGACCCCGGTCTTGTGGGCGTCGGCCACCACGAACACCGTGCCGGCGTCGTGCTGGGATGCCTCCACGTCGTTGACGAACGAGAGGTCGGGCACGCCGGGGAGGGGCGCCGCCTGCGTCCAGCTCTCTCCGCCGGCCTCGCTCACCTGGACCAGTCCGTCGTCGGTGCCCACGTACAGGACGCCTTCGGCGACAGGTGATTCCGAGACGGCCGTGAGCGTGCCGTACATGGACATGGCACCGTTGTCGTAGAGCGCGTCCACGCTCCAGACCCGTCCCATGAGCTCGAGCTCGTAGCGGTTCCGGTCGCGGGTCAGATCGCCGCTCACGGGTATCCACGAGTCGCCCCGGTCGTCACTCCGCCAGAGTCTCTGGGAACCGAAGTAGAGGCGGCTGGGATCGTGGGGGCTGATGAGGATGGGCGAATCCCAGTTCCACCGCTCCGGGGGATCGCCGGGGGCGGGCTGAGGCTGGATCTGGAGGGCTTCCTCGCTGCGGCGATCGTACCGATACAGGTTCCCCACCTGGGTCTCCAGGTAGAGCGTGTGGGGATCGTCGGGATCGATGGCGACACCGTAGCCGTCCGCCCCCATGGGCGCGTACCAGTCCCGATTCCGGATCCCCTCGACATTGAGGGTGCGGGAGGGGCCGAAAAGCGTGCCCAGATCCTGGGCCCCGCCGAGCACGTTGTAGAACGGCTCGGAGTTGTCCAGGGCCAGCTTGTAGAACTGGGACACGGGCAGGTTGGGAAAGTGACGCCACGTGGTCCCCTGGTCGAACGTCTCGTAGAGGCCCGCGTCCGTCCCGGCGATCAGGTGCAGCCCGTCGTCGGGATCGATCCAGAGCGCGTGGTTGTCGCTGTGCTTCTCACGCCCCGTGCCCAGGAAGTCGAAGCTGGCGCCGCCGTCGCGGGTGACGTGGAAGAAGACGTCCATTTGATAGACCAGGTCCGGGTCGGTGGGCGACGCCTCGATCTCCTGGTAGTAGTGGGGTCCGGTTCCCCCCGAGATGTAGGGGTTTCGGCGCTCCCAGCTCTCGCCCTTGTCCCGGGAGCGGTAGAAGCCGCGTTCCTCCTCGTCTGCCTCGATGGTCGCGTAGACCAGTGACGGATCCGCCGGGGTCACGGCCAGTCCGATCTTGCCCACGTCGCCCTCCGGGAGCCCTTCCTCGACCTGCCGCCAACTCTCTCCGCCATCGGTGGATTTGTAGATGCCGGACTCTGGCCCGCCACCCAGAAGCGACCAGATGTGCCGGCGGCGCTGATAAGCGGCCGCGTAGAGGACGTCGGGATCGGCCGGATCGAACTCGAGATCCGTCACGCCCGTGTTCTCGTCGATCTCGAGCACCTGCGTCCACGTGGCTCCGCCGTCGGTGGTCTTGTACACCCCGCGCTGTCCGCCGGCGGCCCAGAGCGGGCCTTCGGCGGCGACGAACACCACGTCGCCATCCCGGGGGTCCACAAGGATCTTGCCGATGTGCTCCGAGGCCTCGAGGCCCAGGCGTTCCCAGGTGGCCCCGGCGTCTCGGCTACGGTACACGCCGTCGCCCCACCCGACGTGGCGACCGCTCACGTTCTCGCCCGTGCCGACCCAGACCACCTCGGGGTTGCCCGGGTCCAACGCCACAGTTCCGATGGAGTACGAGGGCTGGTCGTCGAAGACCGGCTTCCAGACGATCCCCGCGTTGGTCGTCTTCCACAGGCCGCCAGAGCCGGCCGCCACGTACCAGGTGGTGCGGGCCAGGGGGTGAACGGCGATGTCGGCGATGCGCCCGCCCATGACCGCGGGACCGATGCCACGGAGCTTCAGGCCCGCGATGGCGCCTTGGGTCACCTGGGCCTCCGCGGCCCCGGCCTCCTGCGCTTGCGTGGCCACCGGGGTGCCCGCGGGCAGCGCCGCCGCGCAGAGAAGAGCGAATCCAGCACCGAGCATGACCTTACTCATCGACGATGCCTCGCGGGTGAGTTGTTGAGGTTCCCATTTAGCCCTCTGCCCTCGGGTGTGTGGGGCTCCGGCGGAGCGCCGGTAGCTCACCACGTCCCCCGTGGTCAGGTCGCGGTCGCCATCGTGCCGTCGGTGGATATGGCAGAGCCTCGACGGGTCCGCACCCTTTCACGGGGAACCGAGGGCGGCCAATGTAGGGGGACCGGACCGGTGTCCACAAAAGCGTTACCAAGAGCCTCGACACGGCGAGCCCTACGTGCCCACATTTGGCCACCCGCCCTCCCAATCGCTTCGCCTTTGGCTGGAGGTGCCCCATGGCTCCCGATGAGGGGATCCGCCGAGCGAAGCCCGGACATGGGGACATTGACGCGTGGGGTCTGACGCATCCCGGTCTGGTTCGTCCGGTGAACGAAGATCACTACTTCCTGGGTTCGCTTTCACGGGGCGTCCTGGTGGACGGCACGAGCCTCGGGGAAGACGTGGAGGCGGCCACGGAGCCGGAGCGCCTGGCTTCCTTCGTAATCGTGGCCGATGGGGTCGGCGGAAGCCGGGGGGGCGAAGAGGCGAGCCGCGCCGCCGTCAAGGCGCTGCTTCGGGAGGTATCGGTCAGCTTCCACGAGGCCGAGTCCGCCGAGGCCACCGACCCGGACGCGTTCTCGCGGCTCTTGCAGGACGCCGCCCTGGCGTGCCACGAGAGCCTCGTGAAGCGGGCGGCACGGGCCTCGGAGCGGGGGCGCTACGCGACCACGCTCACGCTGTTCCTGGGGCTCTGGCCTCACGCCTACTTGCTGCAGGTGGGTGACAGTCGGTGCTACATCTTCCGCGACGGTGAGCTGACGCAGATCACCCGGGACCAGACGTGGGCGGAGGAGCTGGTGGATCAGGGGGTGTTGTCACGGACCAAGGCCCACAGCACGAAATGGGCGAACGTGCTGTCGAGCGCCATCGGAGGCCAACAGGCGGCGCCCGTGGTCACGAGAATCGTTCGGGATTGGGGCACGGTGGTGCTGCTATGCAGCGACGGCCTGACGAAGCACGTCCCGGACGATCGCATCCGCGAGCGCCTGGCCACGATGACGAGCGCGCGTCAGGTTTGCGAGGACCTTCTGCAGGACGCCCTCGACGATGGAGGCACGGACAACGTCACGATCGTCGTGGGACGCACCCTCCTGCCGGCGGATGGCGTCTGACGCTGGAGCGCGCCTCCCTTCAGTCCGATCCCCCCGCTGCCGCCCAGGCCTGCGCCGGTGGATAGCTGTCGAAGAAGCGGCCCACGGCCCGGGCCAGTGACTCCGCGGCCTCGGCTCGGAAAGAGCTGTCGGACAAGAGTGACTCGTCGCTTTCGTTGGACACGAAACCCATCGCCACCAGTACGGACGGCATCAGAGCGTTGCCGAGAACCGCCAACGGCGCCCGGGCCACGCCCCGGCTCGGACCCGAATGGGCCCCGGCCAGCTCGCTCTGCACCATTTCGGCGAGTCGCCCGGACCAGTGCTCCTGGTTCGGATTCGGGAACCGGTTCATGACGGACGAAACGTCACGGTCCGGCGAGCCGTCGTCGTCTTCATGGTCGACCGCGGGCGCGTTCTCGATCTCGGCCAATCGCCGGGCTCGCGCCGTCCCCGCCTCGGCGAGGACGTACGACTCGAAGCCGCGCATCGTGGGAGAGTCGGGGTTCGAGATGGCGTGCAGCGAGATGAACACGCCGGGCCGCTGGCCCTTGAGAGCCGTTGCGAAACTGCCACGATCCTCCAGCGGCACGTAGACGTCGCCATGCCGCGTCAGGTGGACCTCGTAGCTGGGGTCAGCCGATAGCGCGTCCGCCAGCGCGATGGCAAGCGATAGCGTCACGTCTTTCTCCAGCGTGCCGCCCGCTCCCGCCACGCCCGGGTCTCCACCGCCGTGCCCCGGGTCGATGACGACCAGTCGCTTCTCCGGATCGGGTGGCTTGAACAGCCGTACCGTCCTCAGATCACTCTCGACCGGCCATCCCCCCAACTCGAAAACCAGCTGAAGCGGGACGAACAAGACCTCGCCCTTCATGTAGGGTGCGTTCGTCAGCTCGATGAGGCCGGTGTTGGAGCGGACCGTTCTCGTCCCGGCACGAACGCTGACCCGGCTGCCATCCGGGCGTCGAGCCACGGCCGAGTCACCGTCTTGCGCCAGCGACCAGCCCCAGGCGTCCAGCGCTCCGACCCACGCCGCGGGGAAGCCCTGCCTCCGTTCGACCAACACCGTTCGAATCTTGCTGGCGTCCACGGCGGACGCCTCGGTCTGGGCCGCCTGGCCAGCGGCGCCGCTCGTAAGCAGCGAGGCGGCCGTGAGAACGGCACAGAGAGGTGGGAAAACGAGTCTGGCGCGCGGGTGATTCATGCGGGACGGCGGCCGGCTGAGCGTGAACATCTTCTTCCCTCCGATCGGGCGGTCGGGAAGGAGCCCTGTTCCTCAGTTGTCGGCAGCCGAGCACCGGACCCGTAGTCGCACGGCGGGGGAAGCACACCGGCGTACCCCCGTTCGTCCGCCTACCCACGGATCCGGTGGCCGCGTGGATCTAGGCTGCGCCCCCCAGGAGCTCCCGGGCGACGTCGGGGTCGATGCCGAACCCCTCACGGAGCTGCTCGAGGAGCTTGAGCTCGGCTGGGTTGATCCCGTCCGCACGGGCCAGGTCGGCGGCCATCTTCAGCGCCTCCATACGCAGCTCGGGTGTGAGGGCCCCCGATACGGCCTGCGCGAGGCTCGAGACGCCTGCGTCAGCGATGCGCACGCCGTCGGTGGGGTAGGCGCGGCAGACCTCGTCGGTGGTGTCCCGAACGAGCTGCTTGAAGTGATCCCGATCCATGCCCTCGAACGGGCCCAGGCCAGACATGGTGTCGAGGATGAAGCGGTGCTCGTCGAAGGTGCCCACCCGATCGGCGCCGACCATCAGCACGGCGACGGCGGTGAAGGCGGTGGCAGGGTTGTCGATCGTCATCCTTGTAAGACCTCCTGAATCTCGTTGGCTTGTGTCATGTACAAGAGTAGCATGGAGGCCCGGAACGCACACGGAGAACCGAACCCTAAGATCCCTCCGGGGGCCGCCACCGATCGCGCTCGAGTATGGCCCCGCTACCCGCCACGCCCGCCACCGCGCCGTCGCGCAACAGGACCTCGCCCCGGCGGATCGTGTGTCGCGGCCAGCCGGTCACTTCCGTCCCGTCGAAGACCGAGAAGCCCGCACCGGACACCGCATCGACGGAGCGGACCGTGCGTTGCTCCGTGGGATCGAGCAGGAGCAGGTCTGCGTCGGCTCCCTCCGCCACGACCCCCTTCCTCGGGTGGATGCCGAAGAGTCGTGCCGCGTTCGTGGAAGTCGCGGCGACGAACTCCTCGGGACGGATCCTCCCCGGTCGCACGCCCTCGGAGTACAGCATGGGCAGCATGACCTGGAGGTTGCTGGCGCCCGGGCGCAAGCCTTCGATGTCGAGCGTCGGATCCAGCTTCTGCTCACGCGTCCAGGGCACGTGGTCCGTGGCCACCGTGTGAATGGAGCCCCGCGCCAGACCACCCCATAGCGCGTCCTGGTCGGCCGAGGTTCTCAAGGGCGGTTGGCTGACGAAAAGGGGACCGTCTGGCCCCACGAGCCGGTCTTCCGTCAGGTGGAGGAAGAACGGGCGGGTCTCGGCGAAGAGGGGCAATCCCCGCGCCTGTCCGCGCTCGAGGGCTTTCAGTGCCCGTTCGGATGACACGTGCACGAGGTAGAGAGGCGAGCCGGTAGCCTCGCACATGGCAGCGGCCCGCTCGGTGGCGATCTCCTCGGCGAGCACGGGTCGACTCGCGGCGAAGTGCTCTACGCTCGTCCGTCCCTCGGCTCGCAGGCGCTGCCGCGCCATGGCCAGGATGGAGGCGTCCTCGCAGTGCACCATGGTCAGCACACCGGCTCGGCCGGCGGCGGCGACGAGACGGAGGAACTCGGGTGCCCCGCGGTCGAAACCCTCGCGGCTCATGAAGATCTTGATGGACGTGTGCCCCGCCGCCGCCAGCGCTTCCACCTGGGCCATGGTGTCGTCGCCCACGGCCTGGACGACGGGGTGGAGCATCAGGTCCACCACCGTCTCGCGGGCCGCTCGAGCGCTCACGCGATCGACCACGGCCTGGGGGCCCTCGCCGTCCTGGGGGAACAGCATGACCCCGAAGGTCGTGATGCCGCCTGCCAGGGCGGCCCGAGAGGCCGAAGTGAAGTCGTCCGCGAGCGGGGGCCCGAGATGGACGTGGGGATCGATGCCTCCCGGCATTACGAGCAGGCCTGCGGCGTCGATCACCTCGGCTCCAGCCGCGTCCAGGTTCCGCCCGAGCTCGGTGATGATTCGGCCTTGCACCCTGACGTCGGCGTCCCGTTGGCCGTCCGCATTCACGATTCGGCCGTTCCGCACGAGAAGGTGGGGCTCCTGTCGATTCCTCGGCATGTCCGGGGCGGCGGAGGTGCCTGGCCGCGGGGCGCCCGTCTGCGAGCGAGCCGCCGGGGCCTGCCCCGATCCGGCGCTCGCACCGAGCCACCACGTCCCGCCGCCCAAGGCCAGGGCCCTCAGCCACTCTCGCCGGTCCAGGGGTGTCATGGGTCGGAGGTCTGCGCTTCCTTCGTTCAGGTTCGGGAGCCACCGGGCTCCCGGACCGCTGCCGGGCCAGCGTAGGCGCCAACCCCGGCAGGAGCAACCGCACGCCGTCGCAGGTCACCAGCGGCAGGCTGCCAGGACGATCGGGCCAGTCCGGACCTCTAGTCGAAGCTGACGGTCCCCACCCACGGCGGACGCCAGGGCGGACCGCCGTCAACGTTGAAGTCACTGGCCACCGGGGCGAACTGGTCCGCAACGAAGCGGTATTCCCGCACGAGGCCTCGTAGGAACACCCGGTTCCTGACCTCCGAGACAGCCAGACTGTCGGCTACGGCCATGGTCGCGTTCTCCTGTACCCAGCCCTGCTCGTCGACCGTGAAGAGGTCGACGAACGCCTCCAGATCCGAGGCCAGTCCATCATGAAGCGCGGCCACGTCCTGGGCGCTCCTGGGGTCTGCCGACTTGTGCAGCCGGAGCGCCGTGATCGCTCGAACGGATCCGAGGTATACCGCGATATCATGGTTCTCCACGGCCGGCAGGGTCCTGTCGAAGGCAGCCAGGTGGTTACGGGCGTTTCGGCTGTCCTCCTCCGTGAGGAAGGGGTCGGGATCGAGCGCGTGGGTGTACGCCCACACGAGTCCGTGACCGTTGGTGCACAGCGCCCGGTCGCGTTCGCTCGTGACCACGTCACAGTCCATCGCGTCCCAGAGCAAGGTGGCGTGGTTCTGTTGCTGGTAGACCGTGAGTAGCATGGCCTGCCGAACCCGCAGATGGTTCACGAGGACCGTCTGGTCGGGGTTCATGGCGATGATGCGCTCCAGCTTGGCGACCGGCTCCCTCCACTCGTCGCCCTGCTGGGACCTGGGCAGGTCCAGTGGCGGCTGGTCGACCAGAGCCGCGCTGTGCTCTGCCACGGTCGCCACCATGGCCGCGTTCGTGGTCTGAACGGCGTTCTCGACGTCCTTCTTCATGGCCAGACAGGCGGAGCTCGCGAGGGCTGACAGGCAGATCGCTCCGGCCAGGGCCCGGGTTCGTAGGTTCGTCTTCATGGGCGTTTCTCCTGTCAGGCGGCGACCCGGGCAATGAGCTCGGAGAACAGGCGTCGAAAGTTGTCGTTCTCGGCGTCGCTGGTGGCGATCTCGCCCCGTGACCAGGCGATGACCAACGCTCCGATCACCGACGGTACCGCAGAGAGTCCGATCTGGTTGCCCAACTCCTTCTCGGCGCGCACCAGTCCTGCCGTGACGAGGGCCTGGAGCTCGGAGGGGAAATCGGCGACCGAGTGGTTCTTGAGAGCGGCACGGCCACTCGTGCCGAGGGCGGTGATGGTTTCCTCGATCACTCGGGTGAGCATGCCGCCGGACAGGAGCCCGCCTCCGTCCTCAGCCGCGGCAGCGATCACGGCGTCGGTCGCCCAGCCAACGAGCCGCTTCTCGCCGTCGATCAGCAGGGCCGGATTCTCCGAGACGGTGGTCGTGACCACGCGGAGCAGCTCGCCACCCTGGGTGCGCGTCAGGCCCCTGGCCTTCACCAGTGCGCCCACCTTCCCGGACAGGGACGCGACGAGGTTCGTGTATTGGAACTCGATGAGCTCGGGGTGCTCACCGAGCGCGGAGAGGGCTCCGCCGACGGCCGCGGTGGCCAGCTCCTCCGCTGCGAGCGCTTCGGTCTCGGCGAGAGCGGTGAGCACGCCTCTCAGGAGCTCGCGGCCGAGCTCGGACCGTTCGACGATCAGCTCGGGATGCCGGGCGAAGGCGGTGAGCGTGTCCTTCCACAATGCTTCGAGGCCCTTCTTGGAAAACGACTCGCGCAGGCCCTCGTTCGCCACGGTCGATGTGACGGAGCCGATCAGCGCGCCAAGCCAGGCCTGGTCCACCACGTCGTCAACGAGATCCGGATTCGCGGCGACGGCTCCGATGGCGGCGTTCGCGATGCCGTACAGCAGGTCGCCCGAGAGCAGCTTGCTGTTGGGCCGTGTCGACAGGTCACGGGCCACGGCCGTCAGGACTGCCGTGAGGAGAGGTGACTCGCCTCGCATCAGGGCCGGGCCGTTGCGCTCCAGGGCACCCAAGCCCGCACGCAGCAGGTCGCCCCAGTGATCCTCGAAGAACCCGCGAAAGCTGGGACGGCTCGAGACCACGTCCCCCACTTCCCGGAGGAAGTCGGCCGTGACGTCCTTGAAGTCTCGCGCCTCGTCTTCGTCGAGCCGAGTCGCTGCGGCTTCCAACAGGCTCCCTACGAGGCGAGGGTATCCCTCACCCCTGAGCAGGCCGAGGACGAAGTCGCCCTGCTGTCCCTCCGGCATCGCGGCCCGTGCAGCCACGATGGCGTCCAGCAGGGACGCGACCCAGGCTTCGCCCGTTCGGACGAACGCCCGCGCGTCGAGCACTCCCTCCAGCGTAGCCGCAAGCGCCACGCGCAGGAGGTCGCCCGTGCTGTCCAGCCGCTGCAGGTCCGCTTCGCCGAAGCGAGCGAGAACGGCCGCCACGATCCCCTGGGCGCTTTCGTCCCGCACGAACAGGGCAGCGTTCTCCGCTCCGAACTCGGCGACCACGTCGGCCACGGTGAGGGCGAGCCGCCAGGTGTAGCTCTTTTCCCGGAAGTCCCTGCCGGCCCCCACGAAGAAAGCAGCAACGCGCAGATCCGGGTCGGAAGCCCAGTCGGGATGGAGCGCCGCGACGAACTCACTGTTCAAGCTGATAACGGGCCCGAGGGCCTGCTCGGGAAGGTGGCGTCCCATGAGCTCGAAGAGGCGCGAAGCGTCGTTCTCCACGGCGTCGCGAATGTCGTCACGATCGGGGTCGAGGGGGTCGGGGTCGTCGTCCTTCGTGTCCTCGAGGAGCTTCGTGAGGGCTGACCGCATCTGGGGCAGCGTAGGTGTCCGCCGGATGTCTGGCAGCGGTATGGCGAGCGGCGCCTCGGTGGCTTCTTTCTCGGCCAGAACCTGGTCGACGCGTCTCTGGATCTTGAGTAGCCCCTTGGCCGCGTTGATGATCAGGCCAGCCGCTTCGGAGGTGAGCATGGAGGGTCTCCAGTGGAGGGGGCGTCGAGGGGTGCCAACCGGCGCTGGGTCCGCCGCGTGTGTCGCGGAGTATCCGTAGGGCCGAAGCCATCCCGTTTCGCGGCGGCGCTGAGCCGCGGATCGGTAGCGGACTACCTGTGGTGGCGCGCTGGCGTTGTCGACGTGAAGACGTGGCAGCGGCGGCAATCGGGGGGAAGGCTTAGCTAACCACCGGGCTCCCGCGGTGTCAAGGATCCGACGGGGCGCCGGACCCTCGTTCTTTCCGACCCCCCGGCCAGAAGTAGGTCAGGAGAGCCAGGCCGGCGACCACCGCCAGCACGGGCCAGAGCCCGAACCCCTGAAGGAACAGAGGGATCGTGGCGGTTACCAGCCCACCGCCCAGCAACGGGGAGAAGACCATCTGCTTCGCGGCGAACGCCTGAGCGGCTGGCGTGCGGGTCTGCGGATCGACCACACGCAACAGCATCAGTCCCACCGCGGTCACGCCCGTGAGCATGCCGAAGTCGGTGATCGCCTGCTCGAACCAGTACGAGGGGATCATTCTGGGAGCCAGCACCAGGAAGGCGAAGGCCACCCACAGGATTCCCGCGACCATCAGGATGGAGAACGGCACGAGGTTCTGGAGGAACAGGTCCAGACGAAGCGAAGCGATGGCTGCCACGACCAGCACTTCCAGGGAGAGCCCGAGGATGCGCTCGAAGGTCGCGCGGTCGAAATAGGAAGCCGCCCCGATCCGCTCGGCCGAAAGTTGAACGACCATCCCCCCGATCATCGCGAGGGGAAAGAGCGGGAAGCCGGCCAGCGTCGGGTGGATGGCTCGGACACCGCCGAGTATCACCCATCCGATCAGAACGGCCAGGCTGGTGATGGCCACGTGAAACGTGAACGAATCCAGCACACTGGCCGTAACGGTCCCCGTAGCCACCGACGCTCGGCGCTCCGGGGGCACGAGTCCGAGTGAGGCTGGGCCGGGTGAAGGTCCCGCGTCGTCCGCGGTTTCCATGGACAGCTGGGTCAGCTGCCCGCGGCGCACGCCGTGCTGGATCAGCGCCATCCCGCCTACCACCGCCACGACGATGCCTACCGTGGCCGACATCTGGCCGAGGGCGCCGCCGGCAGCGAAGCCGAGGTCCGCGAAAACGGGATCCATGGCGGCCGCGGTCCCGTGCCCCCCGGCGAAGCCCACCTCAAGGATGCACGCGAAGAGCTCGGGCGTGCCGAACAAGGGCGCCAGGACGGCGGCGGTGATCGCGAGGGCGACGACATACTGGCCGAGCGCGGTCACCGTCCCGAATCGGAACAATGGCCCACTGAGTCGGACCAGCGTCGTGGCGGGCGGGATGGTGACCCCGAGGAAGAGGGCAGCGAACACGAAGTTGATCAGGACGGCGGGCAAGGAGGCCCAGATGGCTACGGTTTCGGCCGGGACCCAGTCCAACATGTACGGACCGAGCACCAGTCCCACGAAGCCACCGATGACCGGTACCGGCAGGAACAGCCTACGGAGGATGCGCGACCGGATCCGCAGAGCCAGGCCCACCAGCAGAAGGAGGCCCAACCCTCCCAGCGCCACGAGGAAGTTCACCGAGCCCGCCCGTCCCCTGAGGAGCGGCCCTTCAGTGGGCCGGCGATCGGTTGTTCTTCGTCATGACCCGCGCCAGGTTCGGGTTCTCCGGAGGTCTCGCCCGTCGGTCTGCCGACGACGAGGCCAGGGGCGGGCGTCGTAGGGCAACAGAACGATCCCCGTCCTTCGGCACACCACACTAGGCGGCAACGCGTGCTCCGGGCCAGGGCGAGGGCCGACTGGCTCTGTTGCGCCCGGAGTCGCTCGGGCATCGGTCCATGACTCAACGAATCTCCGAGTACGTCGTCATCGGCGCCGGCATCTACGGCGTGGCGACCGCGTGGGAGTTGGCCAGACGGGGACACCAGGTAACCGTGCTGGAGGCGCGTCGGGTGGCGGGAGGAGCCTCGGGCGGCTTGGGGTGGCGGGGCGTGCGGGCCAACGGTCGCGATCCACGGGAGCTGCCGTTGATGCGGGACGCGTACGCGCGGTGGCCCGCGCTGGGCGCCGAACTCGGCGCGCCCGTGCCTTATGAGCGGACGGGCCACCTCCTCCTGTACGAACGTGAACGGGACCTCGCGTCAGCCGAGGCGCGGGCGTGGACGCAGGAGGGGCTGGGAATCCCCACGCGGGTTCTCGACCGGGTGGGGGTTCAGCGCATCGAGCCGGGCTTGGCGGAGGGTGTGATCGGAGCGCTGCTCTGCCCCCTCGATGGCGTCGCCGACCATGGTACGACCACGTTGGCCTACGCGACCGCGGCTCGGCGGCTGGGAGCCCAGATTCACGAGGGAGCGCCGGTCGCCGAGCTGTCGACCCAGGGGGGACGTGTGACGGCCGCCGTGCTGGAAGACGGGTCCCGGATCGGAGTCGGGCGGGGCGTCCTGCTGCTGGCGAACGCGGGTGCGCCCGGACTGCTGGACCGGAGCCTGGGCGTGGAGCTGCCCGTTTGGCCGGTGTTCCCGCAGGCTCTGCGCAGCAGCCCCAGCGCACATCCACCGTTCTCGTCCCTGATTGGCCATGCCCACAGGCCGCTGGCCCTCAAGATGCTCCCGGATGGGTCCGTGATGGCCTCCGGGGGTTGGCGCGGCCGCTGGGACGCGGAGCTCGGCTGTGGAGTCCCCGTCCCCGAGCGAGTGACAGGCAACTGGTCGGAGGCCGTAGCGGTGTTCCCCGAGCTGGCGACGCTGAAGGTCGTGGACGCCAGGGCCGACCGCACCGAGACCGCGAGCGTGGACGGGATCCCCATCGTGGACCGCGCCCCGGGCGTGGACAACGCGATCTTCGCGGTGGGGTGGACAGGGCACGGGTGGGCCATCGCGCCTGCCGTGGCTCCGCTGCTGGCCGCGTGGGCGGCCGATGGTCAGCAGCCGGAGCTCCTCCGCCCCTTCGCACTCGGTCGATTCGCGTCACCCCGTTCAGCGGGTGGGGAGTGAGAACGCTTCGCCACGGAGACGCTCACGAGCCTCCCGGGGAATGGGCCCGCGGTTGCGAGTGCGAGGGCCCGGAGCAGGGGCCGCGCAAGTCGGGGAGTCGGTCGCCACCGGCCTGCGGACCCGCCGCGACAAGGACGTGCCGAGGGGCTCTCACCGGCAGTATGGCGTTTCGGAATGGGGATTACTATTTTAGTTAACTAAATACGGCTAACAAAGGTCGCAGGATCGCCGGATCCCGATGTGTGTCTCTCGGAGCGCCACATCGGAAGCGCCGGTCCACCGCCGACGGCTCTTCCGGAGATTGGTTCCTCATGGCGCGAAAGTCCCTCGGAGACATCGAGCAGCTGGTTCTGCTGTCCATCCTGCGACTGGGGAACGAGACGTACGGCGTGCCCATCGTCGAAGAGATCGAGAGCTGCGCGGGCCGGAGCGTGCCTCGAGCGGCGGTCTACATCGCGCTCCGAAGGCTGCGTCAGAAAGGGTTGGTATCGTCCTGGATGACCGAACCGGATCCGGTGCCTGGCGGCAAGGCGAAGCGCTTCTTCAAGGTGGAGCCCCAGGGCATCGAGAAGCTCGCCGAGCAACGGACCGCGCTCTTGAGCATGTGGGAAGGCCTGCAGCCGATGCTGGACCGATGACAGCCTCGTTCGGGACCAGCCCGGGCGAGGGTGTCTGTCCGGAGCGCGAACGGCCATGAGAGGACCCGCGGCGGCGCGATGGTTGCTGGGGCGCACCCTGCCGCCAGACGAGCGGGTGAGCGTGGTCAACGAGTTGGACGAGGCCATGCAGGCGGCCTTTCCGGAAGGGGGATGGCGAGCCGGCCTCTGGTACTGGGGCCAGGCGACGAGCTTCGCGCTGGGATTCGCGGTGGAGCGATTGCGCGAGCGAGCGGTCGGAGCGGCTCCTGGCCGGAGCCGACACGAGGAGCGTGGGGGACGGCCTTCCGTGCGGAGGCCCAGACGACGGGAGGGGTGGATGGCGGGCTTGAGAAGAGACCTGATCTTCGCGGTGCGGGCGTTGTTGAAGCGGCCCGCGTTCACGGCGGCCGTGGTCGCCACCCTGGCCCTGGGAATCGGGCCCAACACGGCCATCTTCAGCGTGGTCAACGGCGTGCTGCTGCGCCCCCTCCCCTACGCGAGCCCCGAGAGGCTGGCGCTGATGCGGATCGACCTGAGCGGGCTGGAGCAGCACCCCGGGATCGCTCAGGCCGAGGTGCTCGACTTCCGAGCGCGTGCCGAGCTACTGGAAGACGTGGGAGCCGTGTCACGGGAGTTCACCGCGAGCCTCACGGCCGAGGGCCGGATGGAGGCGGTGCTCGCGGCCAACGTCACCCCCAACCTGTTCCCGATGCTGGGAGTGAGTCCCAGTCTGGGCCGGAGCTTCACCGCCGAGGAAGAGTTGCCGGACGGTCCCCGGGTGGCGCTCATCAGCCACGGGCTCTGGGAGCGGCGCTTCGGCGGTGCAGCCGACGTCGTGGGTCAGGACCTGGAGATGAACGGCACCCGGTTCCCGATCGTCGGCGTCATGCCGGAGGGATTTCAGCTCCTGCTGGGACCAGGGACCAGTCTGTCTCCGAACATCGACCTCTGGCTTCCCATGCAGTTGGACCCGGAGTTTCGTGACTTCTGGGCGTTCCGGGCCATAGCCCGGGTCGACGAGGGAGCCACCATCGCCCAGGCCGAAGCAGAGATCCAGTCCATCGGTGCACGCCTCGTCGAGGAGTACCCCGACGAGTACGCGAACTCGGACATCCGGTTCTACCTGCATCCACTTCACAATGACCTCGTGCAGAGCGCGCGGCCCGCGATTCTGACCTTGCTCGGTGCAGTGACGTTGGTGCTCCTCATCGCGTGCACGAACGCCGCGGGCCTGCTGGTGGCGCGCATGAAGGCGAGGGAAAAGGAAATCGCGGTACGCGCCGCCCTCGGTGCCGGACGCGGCCGCATCGTTCGCGAGGTGCTGCTGGAGAGCCTGGTGTTGGCCTTGGTGGCGGGAGCCGCTGGCCTGGGACTCGGCTGGCTGGGCCTGGAGACGCTGTTGGCGTTCCAGCCGGGCAGCCTGCCTCGGGTGGACGACATCGTCCTGGACCGCCAGGTGCTGCTCTTCACGCTCGGAGCCGCCTCGCTCGCCGCCTTCATGTTCGGGATGATCCCCGCTTGGCAGGCGTCGAAAGCAGACGTCCAGTCGGCGCTACGAGAGGGAGGGCGCCGGGGCAGCGGGGGCGTGCGGGTCCGGACGCGGAATGCGCTGGTCGTGGCCCAGGTGGCCTTCTCCGTGATGCTCCTGATCGGAGCGGGCCTGTTGATCCGAACCTTCAACGAGCTGCGCCAGGTGGACCTGGGCTTCGATCCCGATCACGTGATCACCATGCGAGCGCCACTGCACGGCGGTGACCTGGAGCCTGAGGAGCGCTGGGGCATCTACGGACAGCTCCTGGAAGATGTCCGTGGCCTGCCCGGCGTCACGGCGGCGGGCGGCACGTCCATCATCCCGTTGAGCAACCAGGGCATGATGGCCTCGTACTCCACCGACGGCTCTCTGGACACGAACTGGAACGGCTCCTCGGCCGATTACCGGTGGGTCTTTCCGGGGTACTTCGAAGCCATGGGCGTCGATCTGGTCGCCGGCCGCGTGTTCGACGACGGCGACAACGACGAGCTCGTGGGCCGGGTGATCGTCGACGAGTCGCTGGCCCAGCAGGCCTGGCCGAATGGAGACGCCGTCGGCCAACACTTCACCATCGGCATGGGCTCGGCGCTGGACACCGCGCTGGTCGAGGTCGTCGGCGTGGTGTCGCACAGCCGGATCCTCGACGTGCGCCGGGAGGTGCGGCCTCAGATCTACCTGCCCTACCGCACGGGGCCGGGAGGGAACATGTGGCTGACGGTCAAGGCCGAGGGCGACGCCTCTCGGGTCGTGGCGTCGGTTCGTCGTCTCGCCGAGGCCGTGGGGACGGGCCGACCCGTCCACTCCGTCCGGTCGATGGGGTCGTATGTCGAGGAGGCCATGGGGGGAACCCGCTTCACCCTGCTCCTCATGGGTACCCTGGCGGGCATCGCGTTGCTGCTGTCCGGAGTCGGCATCTACAGCGTCATCGCGTATCTGGCGCGGCAACGAACCCACGACACCGGGGTGCGCCTGGCCCTGGGCGCGCAGCGGGAAGACATCATCCGCATGAACGTGAAGGAAGGGCTCGGGCTGGCCGCGTTCGGCGTGCCGCTGGGCCTCGGCGGCGCCCTGGCGCTGAGCCGCTTCCTGGAAAGCCAGCTCTTCGGCGTCAACGCCACGGATCCCGTCACCTATGTCGGGATCCCGCTGGTCCTGGTGGCGCTCGCCGTCCTGGCCTCCTACGTGCCTGCCTCCCAAGCAAGCAAGGTGGATCCGGCGACGGCGCTCCGGGACGCCTGACAGGGCACGCGCACCGTCCGTCCCCGGCGGTCGGAAACGTCGGGGGCGGGCGGATCCTGGGAGCTCAGCGGAGCGACGCTACCTCGTACATCGTCCCCGCGGCCACCACCCATGCCCCCTGCCGGATCGCCGATATGTCATCGAGCGGGTCGCCGTCGAGCACCAGCAGATCGGCGCGCTTGCCGGCCTCGACCGTGCCCACTTCTCCCGCCATGCCCAGCACCCGGGCAGGAACGATCGTCGCCGACCGGATCGCGTCCATGGGGCTCACGCCCGCTTCCACGTAGAGCTCGATCTCACGGAGCAGGCTGAAGCCGGGCACGCCCGCGTCGGTTCCGGCGACGATGGTAACGCCGGCTTCGTGCAGCCTCCGCACCAGCGAAAGGGTCTCGGCCTTGGCGGTCTGGACGGCGGAGGGGTCGCGCTCACTGCCGGCGCTCTCGTAGTTCAGCGCCAGCGCTCCCGAGATCTGCTCGATGCCCGGCTCGAACCGTGCGATGGGCGTCTCGAGCGAGCGCCCGAGCAGCTCGGACCAGACGACGGCCGGGCTGACGACGAACCCGTGTCGTGCCATCGCCTCCACCGCGCGGCCGACGTCGCCCGGCGGAGCACCCGCCAGGGCGTAGTGGAGGTGGGTCACCCCGCCCATCCCCGCCTCCATGGCTTCCGCCGCCGTCATGTCGGCCGGAACGTGGCCCGTCACGGTCATCCCGAGCTCATCGGCACGCCGTGTCAGCGCGCGGAGTACATCCGGTCGGACCTGCCCGTAGACCTTGACCTGGACGAAGCCCGACGCGGCGTAGCGATCGACCACGGCCCGCGCTTCGTCCGCCGTCGAGGCGGTCACCGCACCGAACCCAAGGGAGTCCTGCCCGTCCACGAGGCCGGCCAGGACGAGTCTCGGCCCGATGCCCCGGCCCTCCTGGATCAGGTCCCGGAAGGCCGTCAGGAACGGTGCCTCGCCACCGACGTCCCGCACGGTGGTGACGCCGGCCGCGAGGTACGCGGCCGCCCATTCGACCTGGCTCACGTGTCCGTGCATGTCCCACAGGCCAGGGATCACCGTCTTTCCGGTGGCGTCGACGCGGGGCACCCCACCGGGTGGCTGCACCTCGGCGCTCGGGCCGGCCTCGGCGATGATTCCGTCGCGGATGACGACGGTAGCGTCCTCGATCGGGGCGCCGCCGTTGCCATCGATCAAGCGAGCGCCCACCAGGGCGAACGCACCGTCGGCCGCCGGCGAGACCGATGCGGCCGCGCGCTCCAGGTCGTGCATGCGATCGGCGACCGCGGCGGTCTGCAAGGCGGGGAGCGCGTCGACCAGGTCCGAACGGACCGCCTGCAGCGGGAGGACGTGGATCCGGGAAACGAGTGCCGCGAACCGGCCCAGCTCGTCGAGCCACACCGCCTCCCGGCCCCACACCACGCCATCGACGGAATAGCGCCGTAGCGCGACGATCCGTTCGCCCACCCGCACGGAGTCCACCCCACGGAGCTCGATCTCGATGACATCGCTGTCGCGCCCGGGAATGGCGCGCATGGCCGATGGACGGCCCCGTCGCTCCCAGTACGCGATCAGAAGGGCTCGCCCGGACACGGGTGCGTAGGAGCGCACCGGGAAGGAATGCTCCGGACGAGGCAGATCCACCGTGTCGCGGAGGTTCCGAACGTGGACCGCCGCGTCCCCGTATTCCACCTCGACGTCCACGTTGACGAAGCGGTAGGTGTTGCCGACCGCGCGAAAGTGACGGGGGGAGTAGTCGGCAGCGACCGCGAGGGAGCTCGTGAGCTGGCCGCGGCTTCCACGCTCCGTGTAGTCGAGCTCCGCCGTGAGCAGAAGGCCACCGTCGTCCGTTCGCAGGGTGAATCGCTCCTCGCCGATAGGACGCTCGATGTAGTACAGGCGTACGACGGCCGAATCCGTCTCGAGCCGGGCCGGCGACGGGGCCTCGGCGCACCCGGCTCCGAGCAGAAGCAGCGTGGCCGCCAGGCCGGTCAGCCTCACGGCCGCCAAACGTGCCGCGAGGGCCGGACGGGGATTCGTCCGCGGGTCGATGGGGCGCTCGGCTGGGGGCATAGATCGAGGAGTCTGGGTCGATGGGCCTGCTTCGTCGCGAGAGCCTGCACCCGAATCGTCGGGCGGCGCACCGGCGAGCGCAACGCGACCGTCGCGCAGGGGGGGGCGCCAAGCTGCCCGAGGCGTTGGCAGAGGGGTCGCCCGAGGGCCCGGACGCTTGACAGCTCGGGGATGCCGGCACCAAGTGTAGGCACCCCTCCCATAGCCGTCGTCGTCATGGTGCCAGTCGCGCGCTCCCACGCTGCACAGTCTCCCGCACTCATCAGCCCGGGAGGCTCGTGAGTGACGGCGCGGGCAGCGCCCCCGCTTCGATGAGCTCGATCCCTGTCCCTACGGAGACCGGATGAGCGACCTGCGCGAATTCTTCGAACAGCTGGTCTACCACAGCGCCAGTCGTCGATTCACCCAACAGTCGCCCGTGATGCCGGACGTGTGGATCCGTTTCGGCATGCAGTCGGGCCGTCAGCACGAGCTGCTCATGGTGCCCGACTGGAATCACACCACGGCGGAGCTGGCCAGCGCCATGAAGGCGCGGGTCGCGGCGGACGATGGGTTTCAGGGTGCAACCGCCTACCGGCAGCAGGGGGCCGGGACCGACTCCACGACGAGCAGGGGTGAGGGACAACCGGGAGCCCCGCGACCCGTGGCCATCGCCCACAATCAGAACGTGGTGGTGGCGACGCTCTGGTTCGACCAGCTGGTTCGGTCGGTGCTACCGCTGAGCGGGTGGTGGCAGCGCTCCGTGGCGGGGGTCCTGAAGCGGACCGACCGAGACCGCCTGGCGGAGGCTCTCGCCGATCCGGAGGCGCTGGTCGGCTGGATCGTCGCGGGGTGGGACGAGGACGGCCACGACGACGCCCTGGGTCCGGACGTCCTATGGGTCGCGCGGGTCGTAGGGGTCCTGGCCTTCCTGTCGTCGGAGGAAGGCGCGGCGCTCATGGCGGGCCTCGAGCGGGACGACGACAAGGTCCGCGCGCTCCGCGGGATCATGGAGAAGGAGCCGCAGAAGCTGGCCTGGGCTCTGGTCGGGCTCCTGGAGAGCATCGATCCCGTTCACTGGGGCGACGACGTCACGCTCTACTCGGTCAACCTCAACCGGCGCACGTCGAAGGCGCTGGAGCGGTCCGGAGCCTCGGTAAAGGCCGACGCGGTCCGACGGCTCTTTCGACTGGGTGGGCGAGACGTGCGCTGGGCCGTCATCGATTCCGGAATCGACGCCACGCACCCCGCTTTTCGGCGGCGGGCGGAGGACGGCACTCCCATGCGGCGGCCGTTCGGGAGACGGCGCCAGGCCGGCCGCCGGCGCCGCGGATCCGTGGAGACCTATCGGAACCAGACGCGGGTTCTCGCCACCTACGACTTCGTCCACATCCGCGATCTTCTGGGGGCCGACCCGGACGACCTGGACCACCTGGCGGACTCGTATCCGGCCGTCAAGGACCGGACGATGAGGGAGGCGCTGGCCGAGTTCCTTCGGACGGCCGATCAACACGTGATCGACTGGCAGCGCCTGGAGCCCTTCATCCGGGTCGAGCACAAGCCGGGCGCGTACCGGCCGCCTCCCCATCCCCATGGGACGCACGTCGCCGGGATCATCGGCGCGGATTGGCGGGCGTCGGACGGAGAGGCGGGGCTGGAGACGCCACCCCGAGGCGATGATCTGGTGGGCGTGTCCCCGGAGATCGAGCTCTACGACCTTCGCGTACTGGACGAGAACGGCGACGGCAACGAATTCGCCATCATGTCCGCCATGCAGTTCGCCCGCGACCTCAACACACGACGGGACTTCGTTGCCGTCCACGGGGTCAACCTCAGCTTCTCCATCGATCACGATGTGGCGAACTACGCCTGCGGCCGCACACCGGTCTGCGAGGAAGCAGAGCGGATGGTCGGGAGCGGGATCGTGGCCGTGGCTGCCGCGGGGAACAGTGGACGAGCACGCTACCTCACGCCTGCCAACACCCTCGACGAGGGCTTCCGCACGGTGAGTATCACGGACCCCGGCAATGCCCAGGCCGTCATCACCGTGGGCGCCACGCACCGCAGCGACCCTCACACCTACGGCGTCAGCTACTTCTCGAGCCGTGGCCCCACCGGCGACGGCCGCCTGAAGCCGGACCTCGTGGCGCCGGGCGAGAAGATCCGGTCCACCGTGCCGGGGGGTGGCGAGGACAGGCTCGACGGCACCAGCATGGCCGCGCCACACGTCAGCGGGGCGGCGGCCCTCCTTCTCTCGCGCCACCCCGAGTTCATCGGCAAGCCGGCAAAGCTCAAGGAGATCCTGTGCGGCACCGCCACCGACCTTGGGAGGGAGCGGTACTTCCAGGGCGCTGGCCTGCTCGACATCCTGCGGGCGCTCCAGTCCATCTGAATCAGGAGGGAAGATGTCGAAGGTCTTCTCGTTGGAAGCGGTGTTTGCCAAGAAGGGCGACGCGCTGATCCTCCACTACGGCTCCTGGGAGAAGCCACGGTGGATTCTCATCGACGGGGGCCCGGGAGGCGTGTACA
This sequence comes from Gemmatimonadota bacterium, assembly GCA_039586035.1. Classification (GTDB taxonomy): domain Bacteria; phylum Gemmatimonadota; class Gemmatimonadetes; order Longimicrobiales; family Gaopeijiaceae; genus JBDHHQ01. The sequence continues at coordinate 25,814 of JBDHLD010000024.1, forward strand.
AGAACTACCTGCGACCTCGGCTCCAGCAGATGCGCGAGGATTTCGAGATCGACTCCAGCGAGGCGATCCCCTTCGAGATGGTCATGGTCAGCCACATCGACGACGACCACATCAACGGGATTCTCCAGCTCTTCGACGACCAGGAAGATGCGATGGACCGGCGCAAGCGCCGCCCCTACCGCATCGGCACCCTCTGGCACAACAGCTTCGACGACATCCTCGGCAACGAGGAAGAGGAGATCGTGTCCAGGCTGGCGGCGGTGGCCGCCGGCGAGGACGGGGGGGGGCTGCAGCTCCCGGCCGAGATGAGCTCCGAAGCGCGCGCCGTCGTGGCGAGCACGCGGCAGGGTCGAAACCTCCGCCGGCAGGCACGGAAGCTCAAGCTCGACGTCAACAAGCCGTTCGAGGGTCTGGTGATGGCGCCCGCCGACCGCGAGCTGCCCATGGGCGAGGGCCTCGAGCTCACCGTCCTGGGGCCGCTGCGGAAGAACGTGGAGGACTTCCGGAAGCGCTGGGACAAGGACCTGAAGAAGATCCTCGCGAAGGAGGCGGCGAGCGCCCGGGCCGCGTCGTTCTCCGACGGATCTCCCTTCAACCTGGCGAGCATCTCCGTACTGGCCGAGCTGGGCGGCAAGACCATGCTGCTCACCGGCGACGCTCGCGGCGACTTCCTGCTCGAGGGACTGGAGGAGCTCGGCCTCGCGAGGCAGGATCGACCCATGAAGGTGGACCTGCTCAAGGTGCCGCATCACGGCAGCGACCGGAACGTGACCATTGACTTCTTCCGGCGTATCACGGCCCGGCACTACGTGATCTCGGGAGACGGGGAGCACGGCAATCCCGAGCGGGAGACCCTCGAGATGATCGAGACGGCCCGGGGCGACGACGACTACACCATCCACTTCACCTTCACCGAGACCGCCCACGAGACCGAGGCGAACGAGGAGCGGCGGCACGCGCTCGAGAAGGTGGCAGACTGGGTACAACGGCGGCCAGACAACTGCACCGTGGTGTTCCGGGAGCCGCTGGAGGAAGTCTACTCGGTGATCGTGGACCTGTTGGATCCCCTCTACGACGACTGAGCCCCGTGTCGGGTCCGAAGGCCCTGCACAATGCCCGACACCCCCGCCGCTACGTCTCTCGCCAGAAGACGAACTTGATGCGGCGGAACGTCACGGAGTTCAGGCCCTCGAAGGTCGGGTCGTTCGCCGTGTAGCATCGGGGCGTCGTTTCCGCGCTTCCCTGTATGCTGAACTCGACGGCGTGCCGGGCCACGAACTCGCGCCGGAGGGCCTGCGACAGACCGGGCTCGCTATGCCCCACGAACTCCCAGGTGGTTCCCACTTCCGGATCGTTGGGATCGTCCAAGACCGGGCAATCCGTCTCGGGCGGATAGATCCACCGGCGGTCTTCGCCTGCCGGCAGCCATTCGACCGTGCCGACGGCGAAGGCCTCGTCGACCTGAGGCGCTCCGAGGATCCCGGCGGGAATGGTGTCCGAGCGTGAGACCTCGACCCAGATGGCGACCGTCGAGTCGTTGAACACGTCCGGAAGCGTGAAGAAGCCGAGAGACGTCTCGGTTCCCAAGTCCTCCCACGGTTCGTCGACGATCTCGACCGGCATGAACTCGAAGATCAGGGAGTCCCGCACGACTGCGACCTCCCGAGGGTCGTCGGCCTCCTCGCGGACGACCACCCACGCCGAATCACTGGCGCTCCCCCCTGGGCCCTCGACGTCGAACACGTACAGCGTGGTCTCTTCGGGGCGCACTACCACGGTGCCGTTGACCAGGGAGTGGCCCGGCGGCTCGACCCCACCGTTGTCCGCGTCGGTGCTGTTCAGATGCAGCGCCACCTGCTCGCCCGGCGTGACCGTGTCGGGCACCGCCACGATCGTCGCCGTAGGCGGCTCGATGGGGTCGACCACCTCGTCGAACTGCGAACAGGCGCCGAGACAGACGCCCGCGATCACCAATGCCCAAGAGTGCCTCATCCAACTGCTCCGTCAGAACGTGACCGCGAGGGACAGGGAAGGGCTGAAGCCGAAGCTGGGGAACGTCGTTTTGGTCCCCTCGGCCCGTCCGGTTGACGGGTCTCGAGCGCCCAGGAAGCGGTTGTACGTGGAGACCGAGAGGTCCAGACCCAGAACCACGTGCCACTTGTCCAACGTCCGCAGCCGCGGCCCGACGGTGATACCGTATGCCCTTTCGATCCACGCGTCGAAGTCACGCAGGTTCTCCCAGGCGGCGGCGAGTCCGGCCGAGACACCCCAGAAGTCGTCCGTCGGGTAATAGGTGACGTTGCCCGCCAGCAGGCTCTGGCTTCGTCCGACGCCGGGTTGAATGTCGCCCGAGGCCGACGGCCGCCCTCCCCCCATCAAGGTGAAGTGCCACTTCAGCCGGTGACGAAGCACCAGGGCGAGCACCGCGCCCGAGAACGTCTTCCCTCCCGCCCTGAGCGCCATGAAGCCGCCCTGGAGACCGACCCGCAGTCGCAGAGAGTCCGGCCGGGGGGCGGGCATCTGGTCGATGTGCACAGCCGGACCCAGCCGCTCCGTTACGTACACCACCGCTACGGAATCCCCGACCTCACGAGTCTGCTCGAGCCACCAGAGCACCTGCTCGACGAGGTAGCCCGCGTATACCGTGTCGCTCACCAGCGTCGAATCGAGCTCGGGCATTCGGACGGACACGAAGACCGAGTCTACGCCGTCGCCGGTGACCATCCGGACGGTGTCAACACCAGTGTAGGGGTGCGGCCACGGGAAGAACGGGGGGATTACCGGGTTCGGGCGGCCCTGGCCACCGGCCAGCGCGGCAGTGTCTCCTACGACCTCGATCGCCCGGGTCAGCCCTCCCTCGTCCCGCGCAAAGACCAACCCGCGACAGCCGGCCGCATCTCCGGGGCCCGTCCGCTCGGCGGTCACGGTGACCTGCCGCACGGGTCGAGCGTTGATTCGCTCCAGAGCCAGCTCATCCAACGCCGTCGGCGTGGGCAGTGCTACGACCCATCGATGATCGTTCAACCGCTCGACGCCCGCCGCTTCGACCGCATCGGCGAACGACGCGGTGAACATCCGACCGGAGGCCACGCCCGGTCCGCCGATGAGCTGGACGATCACCGTGTCGACGACCGTCGTCGGTTCGCACTGCACCTGGGCTTGCAGAGGCGTGACGACCAACAGGAGAGCTCCGAGCGCCGCCGCGCCGGAAGCCCGACCGTGGTGGGCTCTTCCACCGAGCTTGGCCGTCATCACCGTACGGTGAAGACCACGCTGACGCGTAGGCGCAGCGACACCGGATCGCCATCCACCGTCGCGGGATCGTAGACCCACTTGTTGATCGTCCGCTCCGCCTCCTCCGCCAGAGCCGCGGGCCCGTCCACCAGATGGACGTCCTGGACGTGAACGTCGCCCCGCTCGTCGATGAGCGCCTCGACTCGGACCGCCCCTTCTCGGCCCCCAGCCTCGGGGGGATACACCGGGTCGGGCACCCACTGGGCTACCGGTGGGCGGTAGCCACGGCTACGTGGCTCGTCCTGGAATTCCACCTCGGTCCAGCCTCCGTTGGCAGGTCGCTCCAACCGTTCCAGGCGGGTCGCGATGCGCTCCAGCTGGACGCTGAGGTCTGTGTGTCGAGTGTTCGCTTGCGTCTGATAGAGATCTAGCCGCTGTTCGAGCTGATCCGTGATGGCCGCGGCAATCTGGGGGGACAGCTCGACGGACACGGAGCTGGTGCTCCGTAGGTCCGGCAGGTTCGGGTCTCTCAGACCCATCAGCCCCTCCATGAGCGTGTTGACCGCAACGGTCTTCAAGAGGAGCTCATCATGCTCCCTGGACAGCGTGTGGCGTTGATCGAGCAACAGCTCGCTGACGTCGGTGCGGTACTGACTCAGGTCCTGACGAACCCGCGTTTCCGATTCTCTCACCACGTCAGCCGTGGTGGACGTCCGTGCCGTGACCGTAGCCGTGCCGGCTCCCACGCCCAGACGGGTGTAGACCCCATCAAGACGTCGATGGAGACGGTCATGGTCTCGCCGGAGGGCCAGCAGCGTCGGCGAGAGGTCGACGGTCACGCCGTCGCCTCCACCACGCTGCTCCTCGAGCAGCGCTTCGACCTGCACAAGAATCTCCTCGACGCGTTCCGGATCCGTGCCGGCCATGAGGCCAATGCTCTCGATGAGGCTCCGGGTGTCCGCCCACTGAGCCAGTATCTGGTTCATGGTCGCGAGTTGATCCAGGGCCGCCACGGCGTCGAGCCTCGCATTGAGGTCCCCGAGCTCGACGAGGATCTCGTCCCGGTTCGAGTTGGCGTCCTCCATGCGGTCCAGGTCGGCCTGGATGCCCCCGAGCTGGTTGGAGATGCCGCCCAGCTGATTGGTGAGGCGGATGGGAAAGGCCGGTGTCGTCGGGGTGATGACGATGGGGTTGGCCGCGAGGTCCGCGGCGATGTCGGCCAGGAGCCCGCGGGCTTCCTGGGCGGACACACCTAGTGCTTCCGCTACGCTTTCGGCGGAAATGGTGGGCCACCCCTCTGGTCCGTCGACGTTGTTCACGATCTCGATCGGTGTCGGGTCGTCGCCTCCGCCCCCTGGCCGCCTGGCGAGCTCCATAGCGATCTGGCCGAGGAGTCGCTCCACCTCGGCCGTGGTCAGGTCCACCGCATCCGCGATGCTCTCGACGGTGAACTGGTTCTGGATCAGGTCGCCCAGCCTGTTGTTGACGACGTCCAGCTGCTGCTGGATCTGATCGGGGGTCGGTGTCGGATCCGGCGGTGGAACCGGCTGGCGTCTGGCCAAATCGTCCACCAGTCTCGCCAACACGAGCTCGACGCTGTCGCTCGGGGCACCCAACATGGCCGCGAGGGCGTCTACTTTGAGCCTGGACTCGTTCCATTCGTTGAGCGTGAAGTTCAGGGCCGCCAACTGGTGGTCCAGGCCTGCAAGGAGGACTTGGACGCGCTCCTCCTCGTCCTCCGGCGGCAACACGATCCAGCTGAGCGGGGGGATCGTCAGCGCGAACTGTGGCCAATCCCACCCTTTGACCCATTCGGGCGCCAGCTCCGACACCCCGCGGGGAACGTCGGCCAAGGCGCTCTTCACCGGCCCACTCGCTGCGATGCCGACCCCCACGGCTGCCAGCAATGCGAGGGCCTGGCCTTTCGAGATCTGGCCGGTCTTCTCCATGAGGCCGTTCCAGAACCTCTTGAACACTTCGCTGGGATAGCGCCACAGGGTGGCGAGGAGGCCGAACCCCAGCAGCAGGAACATGGCTCGCTCAGGGTCCTTCTTGGCCTCGTCACCGCCTTTGCCCGCCGCGCTGAGATCGATGCCCTGGCCTTGGAGCTTCTCGATCACCGCCACGGTGATCTCGTCGGCGTCACCCTCCTTTCCGGGGGATCCGAGTAGCTTTGAAAGGTCCACTGCGTGGAATTGGGACAAGGGCTCTGGCAGTGGGGTGTCATCTACCAGAACCGGGATGAGCTTCGGCTCGGTCGGTACCACCGTCTGAGCTTCAACCCCGGACTCGCCTCCGTCGTCCCCGGCCGGGTCGTGTGTCGAGACGGATTTGGGCGCCTCGCCTGGGTCGTCCGACGCGTCCGCTGCCCGGGCGCCTTTGGCGAGGAAATGCTCATATTCCCAGCGGACCCAGTCGGAAGACTCTGCGTGCTTGGTCCAGAACAAGACCAGCGTGTCGGCCTCATCGAGACCTTCCTGCAGACCCGCCTTCCACTTCATGCCCGGCTTGAGGACCCGGTGATCGTGGAAAACGTCCTTGCCGAGGCCTTCGAAGATCAGGCCGAGGCCGTCGACCCGACCCCTGTCGATGCTGCTGTACGAGATGAAGATCGCACGGGAATCCGTGCGGAGCTTGTCTAGGAATGCCATGAAGGGGCTCCCTGCGGGGGCACACGGAAAGACCTCAGAGGCCCGTCAAGAACGCAAGGGGGGGGGAGCGTTGGCGGGCGCTCGGAGGAAAAGCGAAGCAGCGTCTGTACGACAAGCATAGGGGGCTCGGACCGCGGACCGCAAACGTTTTCTTTCGGTCCGGCGCCCGAATCGAGGTACGGGGTCCAGCTCCAGCGAGTACGCGGGCACGCCCGAGTCTGGCGGGAATGCACCGAAGGCGCCCGCGTCCGCGGGGCATCTCCCACACCGACTACGGGTGGATCCCCGATACCCGCGGCCGCTGGTGCGCGCCGACATTAGGGGCGCAGGCACCTCTGCCCCGGGCACCTCCCCCGTCTACCCGGCCGGCAGGGACCGGTGGCCTGCGAAAGGAGGGAGCATGAGCGTCGGTAGGATCGCTGTCCGTGCAGTGTCCACGGGGTATCCCGCCGAGTCGGTGCGCGCGGCGGCCAAACGGATGAAGGCCCACGGCGTGGGCGCCACCGTGGTCATCGACGACGACGTCCGCCCCATCGGCATCGTGACCGACCGGGACGTGGCGCTGCGCTGCGTCGCCGAGGAGCGGGACCCGGATCTGACCCAGCTGGGCGACATCATGAGCACGCCGGTGAGCGCCGTCACCGAAGACACGCCCATCGAGACCGCCCTGTCCATGATGGCTACCGTGGAGGCGCGCAGGATGATCGTCACGAGTGATGATGGACGCTTGACCGGCATCCTGAGCGTGGACGACTTCCTGGAGTTGGCGGTCGAAGAGTTCGACGCCATCGGCGCGCTGATCGGCAAGCAGGCGCCGGCGTAGGGGACGGGAGCCCCGCCCCCCAGCCTGTCGCGATCCGATGCGGCCCCGCGACTCCGGCTCTTCGTGAGCCTGGAGCCGGAGCACCGACATACGGCCCTTTGCCGCTCGCCGTCGCGCGTTACGACCGTGTTGAAGCCGGGATCCAGTCCGTCAGACTGGCGTCCACGGCTGGCCCAAGCTCGGCCGTGCCCACTGGCCGTCGCCAGCCGAGCCCATCCGCCCCTGGGCGGTGCTCGCTCAACTGAGCTACGTTCGGCTACCCCCGCGACACAGATTGACCGAGGAGTGCCGGCAAGCCCCGCGCACACCTCGTACGGCCCTTGACCCGAGATCCGACATGAGAACCCAAGCACTCGTCCCGTTCGTCCTTCTGGCACTGATGCCACCGGCAATCCTCCTCGCGCAGGACGCGGTCGATGATCCCTACATGTGGCTCGAGGACGTCGAGGGAGAGCGGGCCCTCTCGTGGGCCACCGAACGGAGTGACGCCACCCTCCTCGAGTTTCAGAACATGCCCGTCTTCGATTCCATCATGGGCGAGACGCTGACGATCCTCGGCTCGCCGGATCGGATCGCCATGCCGAGCATGCGAGGCGACCTCCTCTACAACTACTGGCGGGACAACGACCACCCGCGGGGCTACTACCGGCGCACCACGTGGGACTCCTACCTGAGTGGTGATCCGGACTGGGAGACGGTCCTCGACGTCGATGCCCTGGTAGCGGAAGAGGGCGTGCCGTGGGCGTACCGCGGGATGGACTGCCTGGGGCCGGCGCACCGCCTCTGCCTGGTGAGCCTGTCACGCGGCGGAGCGGACGCGACGGAGATCCGGGAGTTCGACCTGGAGCGGCTCGAGTTCGTGGAAGACGGCTTCTTCCTGCCCGAAGCCAAGAACGGGGCGACATTCATCGACGAGAACACGGTCCTGGTGTCCACCGACTTCGGTGGAGGGACCATGACCAGCTCCGGGTACCCCCGCCTGGCCAGGCTTTGGACGCGGGGACAGCCGCTTTCACGGGCCGAGACCATCTTCGAGGCGGACGTCACCGACATGGCCGTCTTCACGGGCACGTTCGAGATGGACGGAGAGGACCGGGGCGTGGTCATGCATCTGACAACGATCTTCGAGCGGGAGATGCATCTGCTGCTGGACGGCGAGCTGGTGAGGGTCGACACGCCCGCCGACGCCCAGGCCTTCGTGGCCGGGGACCAGCTCGTGGTCAGGACCGTGTCGGCCTGGACGGTGGGAGAGATCACGTACGCCCCGGCGACGGTCATCGCCATGGACGTGCACCGTTTCCTGGCTGGTGAGCGTGACTTCCGCGTGGTGGCCGAGTCGACGGGCGATCGCATCGTGCAGGGCGCCGCTCCCACGAAGGACTATCTGCTGGTAAACGTACTGGACAACGTTCAGGGCGAGCTGTGGCGGTACCGGTTCGACGGCTCGGAGTGGATCGGTGAAAGGCTCCCGGTACCCGGAATGGGGACGGTCCGCGTGGCCTCGGCGGACGTCGACACGAATCGGTTCTTCTTCAGCTACAGCGCCCTGACCCAGCCCAACACGCTTTATCTGGGGGAGGAAGACGGAAGCATCGGCGAGGTCCGGCGCACCCCCGACATGTTCCGGACTGCCGGGCTGACCGTCGAGCAGCATCGCGCCACGTCGAAGGACGGTACCGAGGTTCCGTTCTTCATCGTGCATCGGGAGGGGCTGGAGCACGACGGCACGAACCCGACCCTGCTGAACGCGTACGGCGGCTTCCAGGTGTCCCGCACCGCCACGTACAACGCCATCCTGGGCAACGCCTGGATGGCCCGCGGTGGCGTCTACGTGCTGGCCAACATCCGCGGCGGAGGCGAGTTCGGTCCCAGCTGGTGGGAGGCGGCACTCAAGGAGAATCGCCAGCGGGCATACGACGACTTCCTGGCCGTGGCCGAGTGGCTGGTGGAGCACGGCGTGGCCTCGCCGGACCATCTGGGCATCATGGGTGGATCGAATGGCGGCTTGTTGGTCGGTGTGGCCATGACCCAACGGCCCGACCTGTTCGACGCCGTCGTCGTTCAGGTGCCGCTCCTGGACATGAAGCGGTACCACAAGCTGCTGGCGGGAGCGAGCTGGATGGCCGAATACGGCAACCCCGACGTCCCTGAGGAGTGGGCGTACATCGGCAAGTACTCACCGTATCAAAACGTGCGGGAGAACGTCGAGTACCCGCGGGCGCTCTTCACGACGACCACTCGGGACGATCGCGTCCACCCGGGCCATGCACGGAAGATGGCCGCGAAGATGACGGACATGGGGCACCGCGTGTTCTACTTCGAGAACACCGAGGGAGGGCACGGTTCCGGAGTGACACCCGAGCAGCAAGCCCGCATGTGGGCGCTGACCTACAGCTACCTGTGGAGGATGCTCGGCGCTCGCGACCGCCCCAGCGCTGACGACGGCTAGCAAGGACGCAGCCGCTCCAGCGCCGCCGACGGCTAGCTCGGGGTGGCGGCTGTCCCGGCGCCGACGACCGCAAGCTAGGACGCTCCGGCCCCACCCCGGCCGCTCGCGGGGCAAGGCTCAGCGTGAGCCGCCCGCTGGTCTTGGCTGAGTCCGGCGCTCCTACCGGCCCGGATCGGAGCCGGGTCCGTTGGGTCCGTCCAGCACCTGACGGACTCTCTGGCCCAGCACTTTGGGGGTGAAGGGCTTCTTGAGAAGAGGCGCCTCCTCGTCCGCCGCGCCGAGGGCGTCCCAGCCATAGCCCGTGATGAACAGCACGCGAATCCCGGGGTGGCGCTCGCGGATCCTCTCCACCATTGCGGGCCCTCCGAGCCGCGGCATCACCACGTCGGAGATGACCAGATCGATCACTCCGTCGTGCCTCGTCGCCGTCTCCAGGCCGGCGGTCCCATTGTCGGCGAGCAGGACCCGGTAGCCCAGACCTTCGAGCGTGGCGGACACGAGCTGCCGGATCCCGACGTCGTCTTCGGCGACCAACACGGTCTCCGAGCCACCCCAGTCACCGGACCGCGGACCCTCCTCTACCTCCTCGACCGGGCCCTCGGACACGGGGAGGTAGACGCTGACGTCGGTTCCCCGGCCAATCTCGCTCTCCGCGACGATGTAGCCGCCTGACTGCTCCACGATGCCGTGGACGGTCGACAGCCCCAACCCGGTCCCCTCCCCGGCGGCCTTGGTCGTGAAGAAAGGCTCGAAGATCCTGAGCCGCGTCTGGTCGTCCATCCCTCTTCCCGTGTCCCGCACGGCGAGACGGACGTAGTCGCCCGGCAATTGGGAGGAACCGACCTTCTCAGGACCGAGCTCCACCGCCTGGGTGGTGACGGTCAGTCTACCACCGGTGGGCATGGCATCCCGAGCGTTCACGGCAAGGTTCACCAACACCTGCTCCATCTGACCGGGGTCGGCCAACACGGGCGGAAGGTCGGGTTCGAGATCGACGTCGAATTGGATGTGTTCCCCGATGAGACGCGGGAGGAATACCTCCATCCCCACGACGACGTCATTGAGGTTGATGACGGCAGGGTGGAGGACCTGACGTCGCGCGAACGCCAACAGCTGTCGGGTCAAGGAGGCGGCCCGGTCGTGAGCCGTCGCGATCTCCGCCGCGCCGGCCCGCGCGGAGTCGGGGAGCTCCGGATCGCTGGCCAGCAGGTCGGCGTACCCACCGATCACGGTGAGGATGTTGTTGAAATCGTGAGCCACGCCGCCCGCGAGCTGCCCGACGGCCTCCATTTTCTGGGCTTGGCGCAGCTGCTCTTCCAGGGCCCGCCTCTCCGAAAGGTCGCGGAAGATCACCAGCACCTGGGTCGCGGCCTCCGCCTCCACGAGTGAGGCCGACGCCTCGCCCTGGATCCTTCGGCCCGTTCGTTCGCGCAGGGCCAGGGCTCCGCTCCAGCCCTTGTGCGGGCCCGCCACCGCGCTGAGGAGGTCATCCGCCGTCACGCCGTCCGGGCCGATCAGGGAAGCGAGCGAGCGCCCGCTCAGCTCCCCGGGCTGGAACCCCAGCAGCCGTTGAGCTGCCGGGTTGGCCTGGATGATCACTCCCGACCCCCGACCCACCATGAGAATGGCGTCCCGCGCCCGCTCGAAGAGGTTGTCGAAGCGGAGATTACTGAAGGCCTCGGCCTGCCGGCTCTTCTTGAAGAAGAGCAGCAACAGCGTCGTCCCCACGAGAATTCGTACCGCGATGGACAGCGCGTAGCCCCAGGGGGCGACCGACTCAATTGGGCGCAGGTAGGGAAAGTCCGCCTGATGCAGGCCCCCGAGGACCAAGCTGCCCCCGGCCACGTACTTCTCGGGTCCGGGCACTTCGGAAGACTGCGCGACGAGGACCCCGGACCAAATCAGCGCGAGGCCCAGGAAGGTGTACGTAGGCACAGCGCCGGCCGTGAAGCCGAGTCCCATGGCGTCGGCCACGAAGATCCAGGTCCCACACGCCGCCACGAGCAGCGACCAGGCCAGGGACATGCGCCTTCCGGCCAGCGCCAGGGCTCCCAGCAGCATCACCGTCGCGCCGGCCAGCGCCAGAAGCTCCCGCAGGGGCAGGTACCGGGACAGAGGCGCGTCGACGGCCGCCAGCGCCAGGGACAAGCGTATGGCGGTGAAGGCCCAATACAGACTCCAGTACGCGAGATAGCGCTCGCGATGGACGCCGTAGAGGTAGCCGAAGATCGAGAGCAGAACCAGCGAGCTCGCGATGGCGGTGGCGATCAGCGGTGCGGTGACCACGCAGTCCCTCTGTCCGATGGGTGTGCCGGCCGGACGCCGATCAGGGCGTCTCCCCTCTCCCTTTTATGACTCTCCAATGTAGGCGAGTGGCGCGGGGGCGCGAGGATCAATCCGGCAGGCGGCGACCCTTGGCGCCGGAGGGCGTGCCACCGAGCGATCGGCGTCACCAGATGTGCCTACCTCGACGGCGAGACATGGCACCGGCGGGTCGAAGGATCTGCCGCCTGGCGTCAGCGCGCTAGCTTCCCCTGCGCTCACCCTGACGCCAGGTGATCAAGGGCTGGTTGGGGAGCCGTGCGACGCCTTCCTCGTCGGGATCGAGGCGGAGCGAGAAGGTCAGGGCCGTGCCGTCGGAGCCGCGATATCGGAGTCGGTAGATCCTGGCCGAGCCCCGGTCCTCGACCAGGGTCTCGATGATCGGGTGAGCGGTGAAGTCCGCGAGCCCGGCGCCTGTGTAGAACACGATCGTATTCTCGGAGATGTCGAATCCGCGGTCCCAGTAGCGGGGGTGATCCGTGACCCAGGTGCCCATGAGTGGGTCGGGGGCCGCGGCTTCCAGGTCATCCTCACAACCCGTCGCGACGGTGGAGACGAGGAGCAGCGTCGACAGAAACACCCCGAGCGGCATGCCCGCGCCGCATAGGCGCCGCCACCACTCGGCCCGGTCCGATGCAACGACACGTGCGGTGGGCGAGCTCACGGGACCGACACCGCTTCCACCCGCTCCCAGGCGATGTCCTCCTGGTAGCGGATCCTGATGCGCGAGTGGTCCGGGTCCACGAAGAACACGAACCGAAGCGTCACGCCCTTGTCGCCGACGTACGCCACCTCGAATTGGCGGCCTCGCTCCTCGAGGGTCTCCCGGACGCCCTCGATGGCATGCTCGGAGCGTTGACCGGCGCCCGTAAGAAACGTGATCCGCTCGGCTCCCAACTCGAAGCCCCTGCCTGCGAAGCGGGCGTCGGTGGTGGCCCACCGCCCCTGAAGCTCGACCGGAACCTGCCCATGCTGCCCGCCTCCGCACGCGGCGAGGGCCAGCAGAGTCGCGAGGACTCCCGATCGCCCCGTCACCCGGCCTCCTCCAGGGACGTCACCAACACCGTCTCGTCGGCCTCCTCCTGTATGCGATCGCCCATCACGACCCGAAACGCATCCACCACACGCGTATCGAACTGGGTGGGCGACAGCTTCACGATGAGCTCGTGTGCCGCGGTCGCCGACATTCCGCTACGGTACGGTCGATCTGAGGTCATGGCATCGAAGGTATCGGCCACCGCGACGATCCGCGCGAGCCATGGGATGTCCTCTCCCTCGAGGCCCTCCGGGTATCCCGATCCGTCCCAACGTTCGTGGTGATAGAGAACCAGGGGAATCAGGTCCGCGTAGGCCGCGATGGGCTCCAGGATTCGGGCCCCCATGACCGTGTGATCCTTCATGGCCTGGTACTCTTCGTCGGTGAGCTTCGCGGGCTTGTCCAGGATCGAGGCGGGCACGCCGATCTTGCCGATGTCGTGGAGCAAGCCGCCACGCCACAGGATTGCCAGGTCCTCGTCGGGGAGGCCGAGTTGTCGCGCGATCTCTACGGAGAGTGACGCGACGCGCTCCGAATGCCCCGAGGTCCAGGGCGACTTGGCGTCGACGGTGCGGGCCAGGGCGAAGAGCGCGCCCGTGGTGAGCGCCTCCATCTGGTTCAGAACGCGGAAGTGGGAAAGGCTGAGAGCCACCTGGTCGGAGATCTGACGGATGCGGCTGATCTCGGCGGCGTCGACCGTGCCGAAGGCCAGGCGCACCGTCATGACACCCAGCGGATGGCCATTCTTCGCCAGGGGCACGACCAGCTCGGAGGCAGGCTTGTCCGTTACCCGATAGGGGGGCAGGTAGCCGGGACGATCTTCCTGGGAAGACAGAAAGAAGGCGTCCAGCCGATCGCGCAGGATCGCCGCGTCCGCGTCGGACCAGCGGACACGGCTCACCTGGGGCCCCAACCCGGGCAGCCACTCCATGGCCCAGCTCTCCTCCTCGTCGGCACTGGCCAGAACCGAAGCCGTCGGGTGGCCGTCGGGGTAGAGCGCCGATAGCTCCGCCAGCGCCGTTTCCACCACGCTCCGCTCGTCCATGGACGAGAGCGCGGCCCGGTCTACGGCGTTCACTGCGGACAGCGTTTCGAATTGCCGCTTTAGCTGCTTCGCCATGGCGTTGAACGACTCGCCGAGCTCGGCGAATTCGTCCTTGGTGCTCACCTCCACGCGCGAGTCGAAGTCCCGCGCGGCGATTCGTTTGGTCGCCTGGCTCAGGCTGACGATGGGCTCCAAGCTCCTGCGAATCTGAGCGGTGCTGAGGAGCAGCACGACGCACAGGGAGAGGAATGCCACCAGCGGAAAGGTGAATCGAAAGCCGGCAGCGTGGGCCAGGACATTCTCCTCGCTCTCGCTGACGACGACCGCCCAGTTGGAGCTGCGGAACGCGAAGCGCAGAAAGATGGGGCGAAAGCTCCCGAAGTACTTCTCGCCATCGGACACCCACTCGAACGCGACGCTCCGCGCGGCGTCCGCATTGACGGGGAGCTCGTCCTGGAAGTCTTCGAGAGCCACGCCGGGACAGAAGACCGGCCTCAAGACCGAATCGAGCACGCACAGCCGGGCACGGGAACGCAGTGAGGCGTAGGTCTCGGCCGTGGTCCAGAACGGCTGCGGGTCGATCTGTGCCCAGATCACCGAGCCGTCGGGCAGGGCCTGAGCCAGGGACAGGGGCGCGATGCCGTCGAGCCCCGCGGCGCCGGAGTGGAGAAGCTGCTCGGCGGGCGCCAGGCGACGTAGGCGGTTCCGCGTTTCGTCATCGATACGGGGCGCATCGCCGAACAGGACTCTGGGGGGACCCTCCGTCGGGACGATCGCGGCGGCCGCGAGCCCTTTCCCACGCCCGTGGGTAAGTCCGCCGCTCACCCCTTGGTTGCCGAGACTGAGCTCGGCGATGGTCGAAAGGACCTCGACCTGTTCCCTGGCTACGGCGAGTCGCTCGAGGATCGCGTTCGCCGCGGCTTTGGACGCGACCCCCAGGCTCCTTTCGTTCTCGCGGGTCAGCTGCCGCGTGACCTGCACATACGAGAGGACGGCCAGCGCCACGGTAGGCGCCAGCGCGCTGATCACGAACAGCGCGAGCAGTCGTCGGGCGACTCGGCTCTTGAAGTTCTGTAGGTCGAGCATGGTCCGCGCCTGGCATCGGCCGTACGGATCTGCAGTTCCACCAATTAGGATCGGCACGATGTGGGGCAGATCGGTAATCCCCCGGTTCCGGACCGCCGATACCTAGAAGGTGATGGACCGGTGAGCACGAAGTCACCGAGCCTCTCCGCTTGGCACACCGCTTGGAGATCGATGACCAGAAACGCCACCCGAGTACGGAGGTTCCTGTTGGGGACCTCGATCAGACATCGCCAAACCGTGGCCGCATCGGTGCTCGTGGCGGGGATCACGGTCCTGATGCTGACCTACCTCCCCTCACTCGTGGAGAGGCAGGCCCGCAGCGCGTTGGAGCACAACGCGCGCAGCGTCGCAGACATGATCGCGTACAGTCTGGGTGCGGCCCTCGACTTCGAGGACCAGGAGGCGGCTGGAGACGTTCTCGAAGGTGTGATTCAGAATCCCGACGTCCGGTACGCCGTGGTGGAGCGGGGAGACAGAGTCTTCTCGGCTCACAACCTGGAGCTGGCCCAGGAGGTGGCGTATCGGAGCGTCGACGCCAACGGCGCCGACTCGTGGGACGGCCGGACCTTTCGCATTGCCGTGCCCGTGTTGGCCAACGGCGCGGAGATCGGCTCCCTCTACCTCGGCCTCTCTCTCGCCGAAGTCTGGGAGGCCGTGGTCGAGGCGCGGAATCGCGTGCTGGTCCTGGGGTCCATCGTGCTGCTCGTCGGCGTGATCATCTCGTACGCGCTGAGCCGTCTCATCACCGCGCGTCTCGAGTTCGTGGCGCGGGTGGCGAAGGCGATCAGCAGGGGAGA
This sequence comes from Gemmatimonadota bacterium, assembly GCA_039586035.1. Classification (GTDB taxonomy): domain Bacteria; phylum Gemmatimonadota; class Gemmatimonadetes; order Longimicrobiales; family Gaopeijiaceae; genus JBDHHQ01. The sequence continues at coordinate 41,257 of JBDHLD010000024.1, forward strand.
CAGATCGGCGCGGGTGGAGATTCCAAGCGGGGACGAGGTCGGCGAGTTGGCCTCGGCGCTCAACGCGATGCTGGACGCGATGGAGAGTCACACGAGCCTCCTGGAACAGGAGATCGCTCAAAGGAAGGCGGCCGAGGCAGCCTCGCTGGCCAAGTCGGAGTTCGTGGCCAACATGAGCCACGAGATCCGAACGCCCATGAACGGCGTCCTCGGCATGGCGTCCGTGCTCAAGAGCACCGAGCTGGACGAGAGCCAAGCGCGGTACGTCGATCGGATTCTCCGCTCGGGTGAGTCTCTGCTGCAAATCCTCAACGATATCCTGGACTTCTCCAAGATCGAAGCGGGCAAGCTGGCGATCGAGGAGCAGTCGTTCGATCTCCGCGTAACCATCGAGGACGTCATCGAGCTGTTGGCGCCGCGGGCCGAGAAGAAGGGGCTCGAGCTCACGCTGCGCTTTCAGCCCTCGGCCCCGCGCTTCGTGGTGGGCGATCCGGGCCGCATCCGGCAGGTCTACACCAACCTGCTGAGCAACGCCATCAAGTTCACCGAGGAGGGTCAGATCCTCGCCGAGGTCAAGGCGTCCTCGGTGTCCGATCGGGAGGCTACCTACACGCTCTCGGTGACGGACACCGGGATCGGGATCTCACCGGTCCAACAGGAACAGATTTTCGAGAAGTTCACCCAGGGAGACGCCTCGACGACGCGCCGCTTTGGCGGAACCGGATTGGGACTGGCCATCTCCAGTCAGCTCGTCGGCCTCATGGGAGGCACGCTGGGCGTGGAGAGCACGGTAGGGAAGGGGTCCACGTTCTGGTTCGAGCTGCCCTTGCCTCGGGACGCCATGGCGCCCCGTCTGGATCTTCCGGCGGCGCCTCTGGACGGCGTACGCGTCCTGGCCGTCGACGACGTCGAGGTGAATCGGATCGTGCTCGCCGAACAGCTGGCAGCCTGGAGCATGCGTCCCACGGTCGTGCCGAACGCCCGAGAGGCTCTCGAGGCCATGGGGTCCGCGGACCACGAGGGGGACCCCTTTCGGGTCGTGATCCTGGATCAGCACATGCCTGACACGGACGGCGAGTCGCTCGCGCGGGAGCTGAGAGCGACTCCGACTTCCGAGGAGGCGGCCCTGGTGCTGCTGACGTCCATCGGCTTCAACGGCGACAAGGACCGGCTGATGAAAGCCGGCTTCGCCGCCTATCTGGAGAAGCCCGTGGGCGTGTCCGATCTCATGAACACGCTCATGGCGGTAGTTCCGAACGGGGACACCGAGGACCCTCCGGCGCTCGTGACCCGGGATCGCGTGGCCGAAGCCAGGGCCGTCCGCAGGCGGGAGTCGGGGGGTACGCACTCGAGGGTCCGCAAGCTGCTGTTGTTGGTCGAGGACAACGAGGCGAATCAGGAGGTTGCCACGGAGATGCTGGATCTCCTGGGCTACCGGTGTGAGATCGCGTCCAACGGTCGCGAAGGCGTGGAAATGGTGGATTTCGGGCGCCATGCGATTGTCCTCATGGATTGCGAAATGCCTGAGATGGACGGCTTTCAGGCGACCGCCGAGATCAGGAAGCGTCAGCCGCCGGGTCGCCGCATCCCCATCATCGCCCTGACCGCCAACGCGCGCCCCAGCGATCGTAAACGATGCCTCGAAGCCGGCATGGATGACTATCTGAGCAAGCCGATTTCGCTCGACCGCCTCCGGGATCTCCTGGAACGATGGAGCCAGCCCGGCGCCCGCCCCGACTCCTTCGAGCGCGCCCTGGCTGGTGTTTCCGCGTCCGTGGCCCACGCCTTGCCAGATTCGACCGACAGTGAGCCCTAGCCACGCCTGAGCGCTCGGACCGTGGCGGGCTCGTCATTTGGACTGAACGGAGTCGGCGAGCGAATGGACGAGCGTCCTTCCCCCTGCGGAGTCGCGTCGTGCGAAACCTGTGAAGAGGCCCATCAGCAGGGCCTGGCCAGGGCCCGGTTCGTTGCTCGGCTGGGCCACACGCTCAGAACGCCCCTGAACGGTATTCAGGGCTTCAGCCAGATCCTCTTGCAGGAGACGGCGGGACCGCTCAACGCCCGCCAGCGGGCGCACGTGCAGAGAATCGAGGAGGCGGGGGAGCGACTCCTGAGCCTGATCGACGGCCTCACCGAGCTTTCCCGGATCCACGCCGGAGAGACGGAGCCTCAGGTGTCCGTCACCGACGTGGCCCAAGTCGTCAAACGGGTCCTGGAGGGACATCGGACCGAGGCGGAGGCGAAGGGCGTATCGATCTCGGTTCGCATCGACAGGCAGATCCCGGGTGTCGAGGCCGACCCCGACTTGCTGGCCGGCGTGGTGTCACGTCTCGTCAGCAACGCCATCCGACACGGTCAAGAGCGGGGACGGGTCGACATCGTCGGTACCCTCGATGGCGGCGGCATCGAGGGCTCCCGAACTCTGACGCTCGCTGTGGTCGATGACGGCCCCGGCATCCGCGCCGACGAGCTCCCCCGGCTCACCCGCGACACAGAGCCTCCGCGCACCTCGACTGCGGGATCCAAACGCAACGGCCTCGGCCTCGTCGTCACCAAACGCCTCGTCGACCTGCTCGGCGGGCGGCTCCGCATCTCGTCCGAGCCCGGCCGCGGGACTCGCGCCGTGGTGGAGCTTCCTTGGGTGGTGCTCCGGACGCAGCCTTCGGGCGAGAGTGCCGGGCATGTGTCGGCGCCGCGGGACCACGCACCGGACGCCCTTGCGTCGGTGACCCGGGAATAGGGCGAGGCTCATGACCACGTCTCCCGAATCGAAGGTGGTCGCCACGGTCCTGGTGGTGGACGACGAGCCAGCCAACCGGTCTCTACTTCAGGAGGTGCTGGAGACTGACGGACACGCGTTCCGTGAGGCGGCCGACGGCGCTGAGGCTCTGCGGGCGGTCGCCCAGGCCCGCCCTGACGCCATCCTCCTGGACGTGGAGATGCCGGAGCTGGACGGAATCGAAGTGTGTCGCCGGCTCAAGGCCGATCCCGAGACAGCTCCGATCCCCATCATCCTCGTCACGGCCCATTCCACACGTGACGAGAGACTCTCGGCCATGGCCGCCGGCGCAAACGACTTCCTGGCCAAACCCGTGGACCTCGCGGAGCTGCGCGTAAGGCTGCGCAACGCCCTCGAGACGAAGCGCCTCTACGACCAGGCCGAGAGCCGTTTTCGGCGGATCGAGGACCTCGAGCGCCGACGCGACCTCCTCGTGAGCATGATCGCGCACGACATGCGATCTCCCCTCGCGACGATCTTGGCCAGCCTGGAGCTGGGTGCCACTGGCGAGGACGGCATGCCGCTGCCAAGCGTCCCATCGTGGATCGAAGACGCTCGCTGCACGGCCCAGGACCTTACCCGCCTCCTCACGGCGATGGTCGACGTGAGCAGGTTGGAGGCCGGCAAGATGCCGCTCCGACCCCGACCTGCCGAGCTCGAGCAGTTGGCGAGGAGCGCCGCCGCCAAGCTGGGCCGCCGGGGGCGCAACGTGACGGTGGTTGTGGAGTCGCCCGAGAACAGCACGGTCTGCGACCCCTCCATCATCCTCCGCGTGCTGATCAATCTCTTGAGCAACGCCCTGGACTTCACGCCGCCGGATCAGGTCGTGGGTGTTCGGATCACGCGCCGGCGCGGGGCCATCGAGGTCACGGTTTCCGACCGGGGCCCAGGGATCCCGCCGGAAGCTCAGGCCCGGATCTTCGAGAAATTCGAGCAGGTGCACGCCAACGAGTTCGGATGGCGGACGTCGAGTGGTCTGGGCCTGGCTTTCTGTAAGCTGGCCGTCGAAGCACACGACGGTGAGATCGGCGTGACGAGCACGGTTGGAGAGGGCAGCGATTTCTGGTTCAGGCTGCCGGTGCCGGCAGACGCACCTTCGCCGACGCGGGTCGGGCCCACCCGAGGAATGTGGCAATTGCCCTCGTCCGGCGAGCCGGTAGCGACCGGCTCCGCTCGTCAGGGCTCCGAAGAGAGCTGATGTGATGGCTTATGTAGAGTTGGCCCAGACCTCGGCGCGCCCAGGGCGCAGCAGGGGCTGGAGTGAGGGCAAGGAGGTCAGGATGCGGTGGCTGCGTGGAGGCTTCGTGGCGCTCGTCCTCGTCCTGTTGGTCGGCGTTGCGCCAGTGTCCGCACAGGGCCCCCAGACGGCTCAAGAGCCGGAGGGCGAGCTCCTGGACGCTTTGCTGGACTCGCTCCTGAACACTCCGGTGCAGACGGCGTCGAAGTACGAGCAAGCGAGCCGTGAGGCACCGGCGGACATCACGATCGTCACCGCCGAAGACATCCGGCGGTACGGCTACCGGACCCTCGAAGACGTCTTCCGCAACACTCGCGGGTTCTTCGTCAGCTACGATCGAACCTACAGCTACGTAGGGGCCCGGGGCTTCGGGCGGCCGGGTGACTTCAACAACCGCATCCTGGTCCTCGTGGACGGCCACACGCTGAACGAGGGATTCTCGGGCGGGGTCCGGACGGGCACGGCCGCAACGGTTGACCTCGACGACGTTCAGCGGATCGAGATCGTTCACGGACCCGGCTCGGCCCTTTACGGCACCCGCGCCATGTTGGCCGTCGTCAACATGATCACGAAGGACGGCCGGAGCGTGGACGGTGGAGAGGCCACCGGTGCCGTCGGCAGTCTGAACAGCAAGCGCATCGGCGCCGTGCTCGGGCGTGAGACCGACGGTGGCGTCGACTACTTCCTTTCGGGCAACTTCGCCGAGTCCAACGGTGAGGAGCGCCTGTACTTTCCCGAGTTCGACGACGGCGTCCTCAGCGACGGCGTGGCCGAAGACCTGGATTGGGGGCGTTTGGCACGGGCCCACGGAGTCCTGAGCTACCGCGGCCTTAGGGTCCACGGCGCCTTCGCGTCCCGGGACAAAGGGATTCCCACGGCGTGGTACGGCACCCAGTTCAACGCGCCGTCGGCCCAGACGCGCGATCAGTCGGCCTTCGCCGAGGTGTCCTACGAGGTGGAGCCGGGCCGGCGGACGCGACTCACGGCTCGCGGGTTCTACGACCACTACCACAACCACGGTACCTACCCGAACGAGGTCACCGTCCACAGCCACATCAAGAGCCAGGCGGTGGGCGGTGAGGTGCGGGGGCTGTGGGAGCCGTTCATGGCGCATCGGCTGATCGTCGGCGTCGAAGCGCAGCGCCACTTCGAGGCCAGGATTCAGCTCCGCACGGACTTCGGCGAGCCACCGCCTCAGGGGCAGCCGTACACGCTCGGCTCGGTCTACGTCCAGGACGAGTGGCAGATCACGGAGCACCTCTCCACGACCCTGGGTCTCCGAGGCGACTTCTATTCCACGGCGGGGAGCGCGGTGAACCCCCGTTTGGCGGTGGTCTATCACCCCTGGCCGTCGACGAGCTTCAAGGCCCTGTACGGCGAGGCTTTCCGGGCTCCGAACATCCTGGAGCTCTACGTGAGCCAACCCACGGCGAATATCATCGCGAACCCTGACCTGGAGCCGGAGCGGATCCGAACGGCCGAGCTCCTGTGGCAACAGCGGGTGAGCGCCCCCGTCGCTCTGGGGGCGTCGGTCTACCGCAGCGACATCCGCGGCCTCATCGACCAGGTGCCCATCGAGTCCGCGAATCCCTCGGACAGCCGGCTGCACCAGTACCGCAACCGGGGACGCGCACGGGCCACCGGTGCGGACGTGGAGCTCGCCGTGGCCGATCGTTCGGGCTGGAGCGGCGAGGGGAGCGTCGGGCTGCAGTCGGTGGAGGATCCGGAGACCAAGGAGCGGCTGTCCAACTCGCCGGCCAGGGTGTTCAAGGCGCGTATGGGCGGGCCGGTGGCGGCGTGGCTGACCCTGGGTGCGACGTTCGTCGCCGAGTCGGAACGCATCACGATCTCCGGCACGAAGACGGCAGGCTTCGCGCTGTTCGGCCTCTCCCTGGGCTCGGGCAGCCTGTGGGATCGTGTGACCGCCGAGGCCTCGATCCACAACCTCTTCGACGTCGACTACGCGCTTCCGGGTGGATTCCAGCACGCGCAGGTCGCGCTGCAGCAGCCTGGGCGGCGCGTGGCCGTACGGCTCCGGGCCAACTGGTAGCGAGAAACGACCCATGCCGCGGCCACGGACTCTCCGGCATCGACCGGACGGCGCGATCCCGGGAGGATTCCTCCCGGGTAGAGCCATGGGCGCCACCGCTCGTCTGTGCGTGGCGCTGGGTGCGCTGCTTTGTGGCTGGGCAGGTGGGGCCAGCGCCCAGGAGATGGCGCTCACGCCTGACGTGCAGTTCCCGCTCTTCGACCGCATCCTCACCTACGACAAGAACTTCACGGAACGCGTAGGGGACGAGCTTGTCATCGGCGTCCTCTACCAGCGCCGATTCCGGCCCTCGGTGGCCGCGCGTGACCAGGTCATGCGGGCGGTGCAAGAGCTCGGTCTAGATAGCCTGAGCGGCGTGCCCGTGCGCTTCGTGACGTTGGACCTGGACGCGGGTGGCTTGGACCGGCGGGTCCAGGCGGAAGACATCGACTACCTGTACGTCACGCCCCTCCGGAGCCCTGACTTCGATCAGATCCTCAGCGTGTGCGCCACGTACCAGGTAACGACGCTCACAGGGGTACGGGAGTACGTGGAGGACGGTCTCGGGATCGGTCTGGGTGTGCGGGGTGGACGGCCCGAGATCGTGGTGAACCTGCCTGCCGCTCGGGCCAGCGGGTCGGAGCTGAGCTCGCGGTTGTTGCAGGTCGCGACGGTCTACAACTGAGGGTCGCTCGACGGTTGAAGCCGTCCTTGATGCGCCCCGTGGCCGACCC
>JBDHLD010000220.1:0-3575 GCA_039586035.1 Gemmatimonadota bacterium
CCAGCCCTACGAGACGCGGAAGGCGCCCCCAACCAGTCCGGCCCGCCAACGGAGGACGACCTCACCACCATCGCCGCCGGCTCGGCCGAGGTGAGCTTCTCCGGGGACGTGATGCCCATCCTCGACAGGCGCTGCGTCAAATGTCACGGCGGAGAGCGGCCGGAAGGCGGGCGGCGCATCGAAGAAGGTCTCAGCCTCCTCACGTGGGAAGACGTGCTGGCGGGCTCGACCTGGGGCGTGGTCGTCGTACCCGGCGACCCGGTCGGGAGCTTCCTCCTGGAGCAGGTCGAGACCGGCGAGATGCCGGAGAAGGAGCCGCGCCTGCTCCCTCGGGAGGTCCGTGCGATCCGTCAGTGGATCGAGGCGGGGGCGCCGAAGAACTGAGGTCGCGCCGGGTCGCGGCGTCGGCTCAGCAGGACACGCAGTTGTGGTTGTTCTCCGAGCCCAGGCTCTCCAGGAGCTCGACGGTCTCCGGAAACGGCTGCGTGCGCTGCACGGGACCGTTGGCCATGTCGGCGGTGGTCTGTCCCCTCCGGCTCACGGCCCTCACCTCCGCCCCGTGCTCTACCAAGTAGAGGATGAGCTCGTTGTCGCCACGGGACGCCGCATGGTGCAAGGCCGTGTAGCCCTGGTGATCCCGCTGGTTGACGTCCAGACCCAGCTCCTCCACCAGATACTCGACGGCCGGGAGCCAGCCGTCGGGCACGTGACGGTGTGAGTTGGCGGCGAACCCGAGGCCGTAGCCCACGCCTGAGGCGGCGTGGATGGGGTATACCGCCGGGCCGCCGACGGGAACCGGTGGCACGCCGGAATGGTCGACCTCGTCACCCTGACTTCTCCTCCGGCGGTCCGGCACCCTCTGCGTCGGCACGTTCGGGTCGGCTCCGTGGGCCACCAGGAGCCGCATCGCGGCTACGTCCGTCGCGTACGCCGCGCGCCAGAAGGGGGTCGCGCCCTTCGTGTCCACCTGCAGCAAGTCGAAGTTGTACGACATGTACCACAGGTGTTTGGTGAGGCGTGCGTTGGGGTCCGCCCCTGCGTCCAGCAGCGCCTTCATGACCCCGAGGTACGTGGTCTCTTGCTGCTTGTGAGCGTGCTGCTGCGGATAGCGGGACTTGGGCGCCCAGTGGGCGTTGAGGGCGGCGTACAGCGGCGTGGCCCCCGCGGCGCTGGCGATCGTAGGGTCAGCGCCCTCCTCGAGGAGCCGCATCGCTAGGTCGAAGTGACCGTTGACCATGGCCATCAGGATGGGCGCCGTATGGTCACCTTCGCTGACCTGGTCGATCGCCGCGCCCCCTTCGAGCAGCGCCAAAGCCGTCTCGGAATGGCCTTCCCGCGTCGCGTACAAGAGGGCCGTCAAGCCGCCATGGCCTCCGACGAGCTCACCGTAGGTCAGCGGCTCGGGCTCCTCGATCTGGCGTTGCTCCTCCTCCGGCTCGGCCAGCGACGGACCTTCCCGTCGGAGCGCCGGCGTCGCGGCCTCCGGAGTCTCCGGGGGTTCGCTCACCTGCAGAGGAGGAGGACCTGCGGTGGCTCCCCCCCGCTGGGGCTCGCTCCACGCCACCGCCTGACGGGACGCCCGCACCCTCGCATTGCGCTCGAGCCGCTCGGCGCGGTCGGTCACGGCCCTGGCAGCCACGTCCGCGACTCTGGTGGTGAGGGCGGGGTCGGCTCCTGCGGCGAGCAAGGTGCGGACGACGTCGGTACGGCCGGCAGCGGCAGCCCACATCAAGGGCGTCTGGCCCATGGCCGATTCCCTGGCGTCCACCGGAGCGCCTCGGTCGATGAGGGCCCCGGCGGACCCTTCGTTGCCCGACACTGCGGCGAAGTGCAACGCCGTCGCTCCGCCAGTCGAGGTCACGGCCAGCGGATCGGCGCCAAACGAGAGAAGCAGGTCCACGACCTCGGCGCTGCCCGTCCGGGCAGCCAGGTGCAGGGGCCGGTAGTCACCGAGGCGGGTGACGACTTCGACGAAGGCGCCGGCGTCGAGGAGCATGGCCGCCACTTCGGCGTCCCCGTTCTTGGCGGCCCAGTGCAAGCCGGTCATGCCGTCGCCCTGGGGAGCGTTCACGTCAGCCCCCCGCCGGAGCAGCAGGCGCACTTCCTCCGCATCGCCCCGCATCGCGGCGTCCGCAATGGGTGCCTCGGACGGGACGGGAACCGCGCCGAGCAGCACGGCTACGCAGAACCATCCTCCGAGCCCGCGTCTCCACCCGGCGGTAGTGCCGGCTCCCCGCTGCCTTCGCCCGTTCACCATAGCGCCGGTCAGACCGTCAGCGAGAAGTCGCCGCTGCTGTCACCAAAGCTCTCCACGTCGTCCATCCCTAGCTTGTGGAGCAGGCCGAGCATGACGTTGGCCATGGGCGTCCCGGCGGGCGCCCGGAGGTGGACGTTGCCCTGAAGATGTCCGTTGGCGCCTCCGAGCACGATGAGAGGGCAGCGCTTGTGGTTGTGGACGTTGGGATCACCCATGGGCGACCCGTACACGATCATCGTCTTGTCGAGCAGGCTCGCCTCTCCCTCCTGGAGGCTCTGCAGCTTTTCCAGGAAGTACGGCAACATGCTCACGTGGTAGCGGTTGATCTGCGCGAAGTCGTGGATCGCCCCCTCGTTGTTGCCGTGATGCGAGGCAGGGTGGAAGGGCTTGTCGACGCCACTCTCGGGGTACACGCGCGCCGAGGAGTCACGCCCCATCTTGAACGAGAAGACCCGCGTCATGTCCGACGCGAAGGCAAGGGCCTGGAGGTCGAACATCAGCTTGACGTGCTCCTCGAACGAATCGGGTACGCCGGCCGGAGCCTCCGGGAGCTCCCGTTCCTCGCCGCTCATGTTCCGCGCTTCGATGCGCTGGATGCGGCGCTCGATCTCCCGGACGTTTTCCAGGTAGCGCTCCATCCGCTCCCGGTCCGCGCCGCCGAGCTCCCTCTGGAGCTCCGCGACTCGCACCGTGATGAAGTCCAGGATGCTTTGGTTCGTCCGTCTCCGGGCCGCCCGTTGCTCCGGCGTGCCGCCCGCGCCGAACAGCTGATCGAACGCGACGCGAGGATCGCGGATCATGGGTAGCGGAGCCGTGGGTCCCGCCCAGCTGATGGTGTCGGTGTAGACGCAGGCGTATCCGTACGCGCAGCCACCTGCCTGGTCGACGTTCTCGATGCAGAGCTGCATGGAGGGGATCGGCGTGTCCTGGCCGAACCGCTGGGCGTAGAGCTGGTCCAGGGACGGACCGACGAACACGTCGGAGCCTTCGGTCTGCTTCGGATGTGCCTGCGTCAGGAACACGGCGCTGGACCGGAAGTGGTCACCGCCCACCTCCTCGGCCTCGAACGCCTCGGCCATCCGAACGTCGGTGTCGCTGATGATCGTCAGGTGCTTCCGGAACGGGTCGAGGGGGCTCAGGCTCGTGGGCCCGAGGTCGTAGTCGCGGCCGACCGTGGCCGGAGACCACAGGTGTTGAGAAGACCCGTACGGGCTGGCCCCGGCGGCTCCGTGGACCATCTCGATGGCCACCAGCCGCGTCCGGTCCAGTTGGGCCTTGGTCTCGCCCATGAGACGTCCGGTGGGGACCATCGCATCCA
>JBDHLD010000025.1:0-48001 GCA_039586035.1 Gemmatimonadota bacterium
GTAGGGGATCCGCTCGAGGAACATGAGCGACGGAAACTCGACGACGCGGCTGCGCTGCCGTCGGGTGAGATGGAGGATGACCGGCACGGCGAGGACCGCGAGCCCCGCCAAGAATGCTGGAACGAGGAATTGGAGACCCATCAGCGTGTCCTGCTCATGCGCTGCCGCGTAGCCAGGTATCTGAACAGCGCGTGGTCGAGGGGCTCAGACGTGTCCAGGACGGCGTAGTCCATGCGATTGGCCTTGCACATGCGCTCGAGGTCGTCGATGTGACCGCGGAGCAGAGACCGATACTCCTCCCGGAGCTTGTCTGGAACGACGGGGATCTCCTCGCCCGTCTCCAGGTCCTGGAAGCTCGAGGCCCTGTCGAACGGAAACGTCAGCTCGGCCGGGTCCAGCAGGTGGAAGACCACTACGTCGTGACCCCGGTGCCGAAGGTCGTTCAGGGACCGCAGCACCCGCTCCGGCTCCTCATAAAGGTCCGAGATGACTACCAGGATACCCCGTCGACTCAGGGTCTCACCGATACGGCCCAGAGGCGCGAGACTGCCGGGAGCCCCAGCCTTGGCACGCGCCAGCGTATGGAGAAGAACGTCGAGATGACGAAGCGACGGGGGCACATACTCGGTAATGTCGTTGTCGAACGTGACGATGCCGACGCGATCTCCCTGGCTTCGCGAGAAATAGGCGAGGCAAGCCGCCAGATACCTGGCGTAGTCGAGCTTGCTCGTCTCCTGGCTCCCGTAGCTCATGGAGCGGGATACGTCCAGAATGACAACAAAATTGGCGTTCGTCTCCGCCTCGAACTGCTTGATGAAGTGCCGGTCCGTGCGGGCGAAGAGACGCCAGTCGATCAGCCGGATGTCGTCGCCGGGTTGGTACGCCCGGTGCTCCGCGAAATCCAGAGACAGCCCGAGGTACGGCGACTGGTGGAGACCGTGGAGAAACCCGTCCACCACGGTTCGCGCCAGAAGCTCGAGGTTGTCGATCCGTGCCAAGATCGCGGGCTCGAGAAAGCGAGAGGCTGGCGCCAGCGTGCGCTGCTGCTGTCGGGGGACCACCGAGCTACATCCCGGACGCGGGTATGGGGACGGCTTCCAGGAGCTGATCCACCATGTCTCCCGTCGTGACGCCTTCCGACTCCGCGTGGAAGTTCGTGAGGATGCGGTGGCGCAGGACCGGATGGGCCAGGGCCCGGACATCCTCGAAGCTGACGTGATACCGGCCGCGGGTGATGGCCCGGGCCTTGGCGCCCAGGATCAGGTACTGGGCCGCCCGGACGCTGGCGCCGTACGCCACCCACTTCTCGACGAACTCGGGCGTCGAGCCGTTCGGCCCCGGACGGGTGGTCCGCGCCAGGGCGACGGCATACCGCAGCACCGCCTCGCTGACCGGCACGCGCCGCACGAGCCGCTGGAACGCCAGTAGGTCCGGACCCGTGACGGCGTGCCCGAAGGTGGGGTCGAGGATGCCAGTGGTCGTTCGGACGACCTCGAGCTCCTCGTCCTCGGACAGATGGTCGATGACGATCTCGAACATGAAGCGATCGAGCTGTGCTTCGGGCAGGGGATAGGTTCCCTCGAGCTCGATGGGATTCTGGGTGGCGAAGACGTAGAACGGCTCGGCGAGCTCGTACGTGGTGCCCTGGACGGTGACGCGGTGCTCCTGCATCGCCTCCAGAAGGGCCGCCTGTGTCTTCGGCGGCGTGCGGTTGATCTCGTCGGCCAGGACGATGTTCGCGAAGACGGGTCCCCGTTGGAACACGAGCTCCCGGCGTCCGGTGGTCGGGTCTTCCTGGATGATGTCCGTGCCGGTGATGTCGGAGGGCATCAGGTCCGGCGTGAACTGGATCCGGGAGAAGTCCAGATCGAGGACGCGGGCCATGGTATGGATGAGCAGGGTCTTCGCCAGTCCCGGCACACCCACGAGGAGGCTGTTGCCCCCCACGAACAGGCTGAGCAGGACCTGCTCGATGACCTCCTCCTGCCCGATGATGAGCTTCCGCAGCTCCGCGATGATCTGTTCCCGGCCGGCCTTCATGCGATCTGCCAGGTCGATGTCATCCGGAGTGTCGAGGGCCTGACCCGACCCCTCCTGTGCCGGCTGCGGTGAAGGATCTTCGATCCACGCCACGTTTCGCTCCTATGGAAGGTCCGCTCACGCGGAGTTACTCGTTCGTGTCGGTCCCGCTTTCGCGCCGCCTACCGGCGAGGGCGGGATTCGTCAGGGTCGCCTGCTGCAGTAAGTAGAATCCGTATTCTGATCGAACGCCCGCGTCAGTGTGTGAAGGCGTAGATCATGTAGTTGACGCCGAGCTTGTATGCTTCGTTGGAGAGGTCTATGGGGTACCAGCCCACGTCCGAGTACTCCCAGTACTCTCCGATGTCGTTGTTGAAGTTGATCATGACCATGAGACGCTTGTCGGGGTCGTTGTTCTCGAAGATGCCGAGATACGCCGGTCGGTAGCCCTGGAAAGTGGGCGGTGCCAGGTCCAGGGATTCGATGTGGAAGAACGAGTTGAAGATGGGATGCGAAACGTCGAGTTGGACCATCTGGTGTCCCGGGAGCACGCGGCGCATCTGCTCCTGGAAGTTGTAGAGCTCCCAGTCGCCCCGGAAATCGTCGATGATCAGGAAACCGCCCTTGAGCAGGTAGTTCCTCAGGCCTTCGACCTCGGCGGGGTTGGGGGCCCAGGCCCCAACCTCCACCAGGTAGGCGATGGGATAGCGCGTCAGCTCTGGATCGTCGAGGCCGAAGACGTTCCCTCCCTCCATCACGGGCTCGAGATTGGTGGTCTCCGCCAGGATCTTGAGGAAGTTGGTCTCTCCCACCGGGTAGTCGTGAGCCCACAGCGGACCCCCGCCCCGCCCGAAGCCACGCTGCATTCCCGACGAGTAGCGGATCCGCACGAAGGTGAAGCGACCGTCGTACGGGTAGTGTGGAATCTGGGCCACGGGCGGCCCGCCGTCGCGCCAATCCTCCAGGCCGCGAAACGCCACGGCGTTGGGGAAAGCGACGCCCTCGGCGCGCCCGGGGGACGAGGCATCGCCCGTCGCCCCGGCGCGCCCACCGGACGGAAGATCGCCCGTCGGCACCAGCACCACCCCGACCGACACCGCCGCGAGGGCGGCCACCAGCCCGCTCAACAGGCGCCCGGCCCTCACGATTCACCCCTCGGGCCCGCACCCGCCCGAATCTCCAGCAGGAGCTCCAGGGCCTCGTCGTAGTTCGGAGCCACCTCGAGCGCTTCCAGCACCTGCCGGCGCGCCTCGACGTGGTCGCCCGCCAGATGATGAGCTCTCGCCAACTGATAGAGGGCAGCGGCCCGGTCCGTGGGATCGAGGGCGACGACCGCTCTGCGTTCGCGCACGGCCCGCGTCCAATCGCCCGTCTCGGCGAGCATCTCCGCCAACTGCTCGTGGACCTCGATCTCGTAGGGGTGGATCAGAATGGCCCGGTCCAGCGCCTCGACGGTGCCGTTCAGATCTCCGAGATCCCGGCGCAGGCGTGCCTCCTCCAGCCCCGCGGCATAGTGGCTCTCGTTCGTGAGGGCCGCCTGCCGGAATTCGTCGGCGGCGCGGCGCCGGTTCCCGACGTCCTCCTGGAGCTTGCCGAGCTGCCAGGAGGGCCCGTCCGGAGCCCCGAGCTCGGGGAACAGCTCACGGGCCGCCTCCAGATGGGGGATCGCCGCCTCGGGCGCGCCCTCCTTTGCCAGGAGCCCGGCCAGGATCATGTGGGCCGTGAAGTCGTCGGGGTCGTCCATCAGGTGGCGCTCCAGGCGCTCCCGCGAGGGCTCGGGGCCCAGGTCGCGCGGCCGTATGGCGCCGAGGGTTTCGCCGAAGCGGTGCTGCATGAATGAATCGAAGCGCTCGTCCAGGGCCTCCATGCTCATGCCGAGGACCTCTTCGACCAGCCCTTCGGTCTTGCGGCCGTCCCGGTAGCCTCGAAGCATCGCGAGCACGGCCTCGAAGCCGTGGTCAGCCTCGATCATCTCGAAGACCAGAGACGCCTGGTAGTACGAGAACACGACCTGTTGAGGATAGCTGGGCCGGACGAACCCGTCGTTCAAGGTGCTGACCGGATGGAGGCGCCCCTCGTCGTAGGCACGCAGGAACGCCACGTCGGGTTGGTGGCCCCACCCCTCACGGGCGAGCCTCTGTTCCCGGACGGCCAGACCCTCGGAGAACCAGCGCGGCACGCGGTGCTCGGTCATGCCGAGATGAAAGGCGTGCGCGAGCTCGTGCCACAGGGTCGAGCCCCAGTTGAACTCGCCGATCCCTCGGGCCGAGGGGGAGTCCATGGCCAGGACGCTCCCAAAGCTCACCCCGAGTATGCCGATGCCCGCCAGTCCGGCCGTCCGCACGGAGAAGTCGGCGTGGCTCGGGTAGAGCTCGAGCCGCACCGGGGTGGGTGGCTCGTAGCCGTAGCGTTCCACCAGCTTCGCGTAGGCCTCCTCAGCCAACGTCGTTGCGTACGGCTCGAGCAGGTCCGCCTCGTCGTTTCGCAGGAAGATCGCGAAGTGCTCGGTCCTCACCGTCACGTACCGGTCGTACGTGTCCAGCAGATCCAGCGTGTTCTTGTACCAGACGTTGAACGGATCCCCGGCGAACGCCTTCTCAAGAGCTTCCCGCGACTCCTCGACGCGACCGAGCCGCAGCAGGTTGATGCCAAGGATCCCCAAGCCTCGCCACGACCGGGAGTCCATGGCCATCGCCTCCCGAGCCAGCTCCACGGCCTGGGCATACCGCCGCTGATCTACCGCGAGCTCCGCGACGGTATTGAGCAGCTCGGCGTAGCGCGGATTCAGCTGGAACGTCTCGGCACGCACGTCCTCGAACCGGCGCGTATCGCCCGACAGGTAATGGGCGGCCGCCAGCACCGAGCGGGCCTCCAGCGAGGCCGGGTCGACGTCGAGGGCTCGCTCCGCAGCCTGCCCGGCGTCGTCGTAGCGTTCGGCGCTCAGATGCAGGCTCGCCAGGAAGACGAGGCCTGGGACGTGGTGCGGGTTCACCTGGAGGGCCTGCTCCACGGCCTCCCGCACGCCGGGCTCACCGTCGAACCGGAGCAGACGCGCCAGGCCCACGAGGGCGTCCGGATGATTCGGGTTCACCGTCAGCACGTCCCGGAAGGCGGCACCCGCGTCGGGACCGTTGTACTTCTCCAGAAACAGCTCTCCGGTCAGGACGCGGGCCTCGTGGTTCCAGGGGTCGGCGGCCACCGCCTCGTCGTACGCCCGGAGCGCGTCCCGGAAGAGGTCCGGATCGTCGGCACCCAGGTGTCGGACCGCCGTCGCCACGGCGGTGAGATCCCGGGAGCTACGGGCGAGACCGTCGTTGTACAGATCGATGAAGGCGTCGAATTCGGCCATGGCCTCGGCGTGCCTGCCTCGCCTCCAGTCGAGGACGGCTCGGTCGAGCCGCGCGGCAATGGCGTCCGTCGCCCCGCCCTCGATGGCGGCCGTGAAGGCGGCTTCGGCGGCGTCGAGCTTCCCTTGTCGCTGGAGCGCGCGGCCCAACGCCGTCTGCACCTCGGCGCCGTGCCGCCCCACACCGTCCCGCGCGGCTTCCTCCGCGTCGTCGTAGCGGCCAACGGCCATCAGCGCGCGCACCAGGCCGATGTGATGGTCGGGCGGAGCGCTTTCCGCACGGACCAGGCTCCGGTAGGCGGCAATGGCCCGGTCGTACTCTCCCGAGCGGAGGGCTTCGAGAGCCTCGTCCGGTGCCTGGGCGGCACCGGCGGTGTCGCACGCGGCGGCAACCAGCACGGCCGCCAGGCACAAGCGCCCCAGCCGGCCCGATCCCGAGACCCTCCGACGGGTACTCACGGCCGGCCCTCCAACTCGCGGATTCGGCGGCTGAGGAGCCCCATCTCGACGAGCAGGTCTTCGAGGCGTCGTTCGTACTCCTCCGGCGCCAGCGTCTCTTCGACGGCGCGGAGCTCGCGCACCCGGCTCTCGAGGCTGTCCCGCTGTTGGTAGAGGGCGGAAAGCTCCGGCGATGCTGCGGTGGCGGTGGCGCTGGCACCCGACTCGCCCGTCAAGAAGAAGGACCGTGCTACGCGCACCTCCGCGCCTTCCGTTGCCGCCTCGGGCTCACCGGTGCCCTGCCCGTCGTCCACCAGCCGAGCGTGCTCCGTCATGAGCAGCCCCTCGTCCGCGTAGTACCGCTCGACCTCACGGCTTGCGTATTGAAACGCCTCGAGGACCGACACGCGGCCGTTCTTGTCGAGGTCGGCGTCCTCCCCGTCGAACGCCTCGACGAAGTAGCCCCCGAACACCGTTTCGTTCTGCTCCCGGGCGGTGCGGGTGGCGGTGATCACGCTGCGATCCGGGGCCGCGAGCGGCTCGAGGAATGCCCCGCTGGCCGCGGCGGTGTTGACGAAGGCCACGGTTTGGGCCGACAGCTCGTCGAGGAGCACCGCGAACTCCGCCGGACCCATGTCCGGTCCGGGAAGGTTGAAGCGGGCCTCTTCGCCCCGTGCCGTTCCGTGCCCGATGAGCACGACGAGCACGCCGTCTCCGGGCTCCGCGCGACGAGCCACGTCGCGAACGGCCGCCTCGACGTTCTCTCGGGTGGCCCGGCCGGCGATTCGCTCGGGGTCCAGCTCGGGCTTTTCACCGAGGTAGCGCACGTTCTCGGCAGGCAGTCCGTATCGATCCCGGGCGGCGTCCACGAGGCGAGCCGCCCAGTCGTGGAAGCGTTCCCGGTACACGTCGTCCCCTCCCAGGCCCACGACGACCAAAAGGTGGGTCTGCTGGGCGTGGACGGGGGCGCTCATCAGGAGGAGAGCCGCAACCAGAGTCAGGCGCCTCATGCGAGTCCCCGCGTACGGCGGTAGGTCCACTCGGCCACCACCAGCAGCACGAGCAAGATGAGAGCGACCGGCATGTCCCAGAGGTCCCGCTCCTCGGTCAGGGTTACGCCACTGCCGGTGTAGGTGATGTCCTCGGGTAGGGTGCCGAGCGTCTCCGGAGTGTAGAAGCGTCCCCCGGTGTCCTCGGCGACCCGGCGTAGGAGCGGCGCCCGCATGCCGGCGTCGAAGAACTCGGCGTCCGACGGGGCCGCCGCGAAGAAGGCGTCTCCCGACCCGAGGTGCTCGCCGCCGCGGCTGGCAGAGACCTCTATCTCGTACAGGCCCTCCTCCGGTGCGGTGAACGTGGCGCTGTACTCGCCGTCTCGCTCGACGGTCCAGTCCAGCGGGAGGCCCAGAGTATCTCCCGAGGGCAGGGTCACGGTGGCGTCCACCGCTCCGTCGTTCACCTCGAAGAAGCCCGAGTCGGCGACCTGGGCGGTGATCGTTACCGGCCGGCCGGGCTCGATCCGCTCGGGGTCGGCCGTGACGCTCACGATCTCGGGCACGCCGTCTACCACCCAACGGAGCAGCTGCCGCCAGAGCGTCTCGTGGGTCATGTCCTCGAGGGCGATGCTGGCGTGCATCTGCCAGGTCCACACGTCCTGTACCGCCAGTGACAGCGCCATGCCGCGGCCGTAGCGCTGAAAGGCCAGAACGGGATGGTTCTCCGGTCCGCCTTCGGCCCGACCCAGCAGAAGGGCGGTGGCTCCCGGCTTCAGCTCTTCCAGCCGATTCCGCGTGGACAGGGGGGGCAGCTCCGCCCATCGGCCGCGAGCCTCGTCCTCGTCCTCGGCCAGCTGGGTGACCGCATGCGACAGACCGGACCGGGTGGGCTCGACCTCCAGCTCCGCGTAGAACTCCGACTCGGCGCCCACCGGCACGTCAGGGAGCACGACCGGAAGGACCTCGGCCACCGGAGTGCCCGCGTAGCCGCCCTCTCCGAACGAGCGCCGGCCGCCGAGCGCCAAGAGCCCCCCACCACGCTGGCTCACGAAGTCGGCGATCATGTTGAGCTGGTCGTGGGTGAAGAAGCTGGCCTCGACGCTGCCCAGGATGAGACCCTTGTAGCGGAAGAGCTCCTCACGCGTGCGGGGGAAGCCTCCCGCCAACTCCTCGGCGTCGTCCACGTCCAGCCGCAGGAACTTGTTCTCGGCGGTTCGCTGGAGCACGACGACGCGCAAGTTCTCGTCCTCGGCCACGGCGCGGCGGATGAACTTGACCTCGAAGCGGGGCTCGCCCTCGAAGTAGAGGATCTTCTCTCGCTGGTCCCGCACGTCGATGAGCAGCTCGCGGGCGTTGTTCCGCTCGACCCGCTCCCCCGGCAGCGGGGGCACGCTGAACTGGAGCCTTCTGGGTCCGGCCTCCTCGAGGGTGAAGCTCAACTGGGTGAGGACCGGCTCTCCCCGGCCGTTCAGCTCCACCTCCCTGGACGCCAGGATGCGACTGTCGTCCTCGACCATCACCGTCACCGTCCGCCCGCCGAACCCCCTACCCTCGAGCACGACGTCGACGACCAGCGTCGTGCCCAGGAGGGCGACCGGCGGCGTGTCGACCCTGCCGAGCTGAACGTCGGGCGTGAGCGCCTCGTCACCCAGGCCCACGGTGAAAACCGGCACACCGGCGGCCTGAAGGGGCAGAAGCGCCTCGGTCAGTGGCTCCTCCGACGTGTCGGCTCCGTCCGAAAGCACCACCAGGCCCGAGAGCGGCACCCCGGCCAGGTCTTCATGGGCCCGGGTCAGAGCCGGGGCCAGGCGAGTGCCGCTCCCCTGGAAGCTCAGCTCGGTGGCGTCGGCCAGGCGCTCCGGGGAGTCGGCGAAGCGGAAGAGGCGCACGGCAAAGCGCTCCTGCAGCGCCTGCAGCAGGGCACCCTCCGCGGCATCGAGCTGTGTGCGGGCGAATTCGCCGCGCGACGTTCCGTCGACGTCGGCTACGGCCATGCTGCGGGAGTCGTCTACGAGCACGGCGAGGAAGTTCCGCTGCGGCACGACGGAGGTGAGCACCAGGACGGGACGGAGCAAGAGCAACACGATCACCGCGAGGGCGGAGACCCGAAGCGCCGCCAGGACGACGCGGTCGGCTGCCGTGGTGCGTCCTCCAGCCCGCGCGTAGGTGATCACGGCAAGCGCAGCGACGACGAGCCCCGCGCTCACCAGCAGGACGACGGGCCACGGCGTGGCGAAGCCCAGCTCGCCCTCGGCGAACAGGACGCGCCGGTACTTGAAGAGGAATTCGAACACCGATTCCGACAACTCCCTCGCCCCCTCCGGCCCAGGCCACCGCCCTCACAAGGGCGTCGGCCGGCTCTCTCCTAGTGGCTCATGGCGTAGACGATCATGTTCACGCCCATCTCGTAGGCGTAGGTCGAATACCGCAGTGGGTAATACGGATCCTCAGCCCACTCCCACGCATCGCCGAGGTCCGTGTTCCAGTTGATCACGACCATCAGCCGACCCTCCTCGTCGAAGATGCCCCGCACGTGCGGCTCGTAGCCGTCCCTCTCCCAGGTGGGGCCGCCCCGCCGGCCGCGGCCCACGCCTGGGACCTGCAGGATCTCCTCGATGTCGTAGAAGGACGAGAAGAGCGGGTGCTCCAGATCCAGCTCGACGATGGGGTATTCCGGCAGCACGCGACGGATCTCCGCCTCGAAGTTCTCCCACTCCCACGTTCCCCAGAAGTCGTCGATGACGAGGAATCCGCCGGCCAGGAGGTAGTCCCGCAGTCCCGCGATCTCGGGAGGCGTCAGCGCCATGCCGCCCACCTCCAGTGCATACAAGAACGGGAAACGCCGCACCCCCGGGTCCTCCAGCGTCACGGGGTGCTCCATGTCGTAGATGTCCATGTTGACGAGGCGCTTCAAGACGACGAGGAACTGCCGGTCGGCCTTGGGGAAGTCCACCGACCACGATCGACCGCGGCCGTAGTAGCCCCGCCCGTACCCCGTGTAGGCCACGCGGGAGAAGTAGAACTCCCGGGGGATGGCCGGGTCCTGGACAGCCGATCCCGGCTCCAGTCCGAGGAAGACGGAGCCGCCGAGCCGGGGAACCACTTCGGCCATGGACCCGCGTGATGCGGCAGGGCCGGCCGAGGGCGGGCCCGGTGTCCGAGGCGTACCGGTGTCCGGGGGCGCGGGAGACACCACGCCCGCGCCGGAGAGCACCGCCACGCCTACCGCCCACGGCTTGAGGGACCGCACCCGTTCCACTCCCTGCTCCAAGGGAACCGTTTCTGTCGAGGGAGCCATCGCCGGATAGCTCCGGCTTGGCCTGCCTTCAGCGGGGTGGGATCTTTCGGTACGTCACCGCATCCGAAAGGTTCCTTTCAGAAAGCTGGACCCACGCCGGGCCACCTCGCCCACTATCTGCCCCGGCCATCGGCACTATATTGGCCACCCGCCCCCGTGAGGGAACCCCACCTCGATGTGGAGAACGCACCATGGACACCTCGGTCCGAAGCGCCATCAACGATCAGATCAAGAGCGAGTTCGCAGCCGCCTACCTCTACCTGGCCATGTCCGCGCATTTTAGCAACCAGAGCCTCGAAGGATTCGCGCACTGGATGCGACTCCAGGCACAGGAGGAGCTCGTTCACGCCATAAAGCTATTCGACTACTTGCTCGAGCGCGGAGAGCCGGTGGAGCTGCAGGGTGTCGGGGAGCCGCCGTCGTCGTTCGGCTCTCCGCTCTCCATTTTCGAGTCGGCCCTGGAGCACGAGCGCAAGGTGACCCGGTCGATCAACGACCTGTACGCCCTTGCCGTGGAGAAGGCGGACTACCCCACCCAGATGCAGCTTCAGTGGTTCATCAACGAGCAAGTCGAGGAGGAGGCCAGCTCCGGGCTGGTCATCGAGCAGCTGAAGATGATCGGCGACGACAGCGCCGTGTTGCTCATGCTGGACGAAAAGCTCGGTGCTCGGAGTGACGCGGAATAGACGGGTGTCGTCCTCCGTGGGTGGGCGCGGCCGCTCGATGTCGAGGGGGATGGGGGCGGGACGCGTGGCGGTCCTTGTGGCCGTCGGCGCTGCGGCTCTGGGCGCCTGCCGGGGGACCCTGCAGCTGACGGAGAGCGATCATGCAGACGTCCTGGCGCACCAGGTACTGGAAGTCCCCCACCCGGCCGATTCGGGGCGCTACGCGGTCGGAGCCCTCTACTACGGCTCCGGAAGCGACCGCCGCCGGGCGGAGTTTCGCGATTCCGTCGCGTTCCGCACGCCCACGGTGGACGCGTCCAAGCTGGTGGACCTCAGCCGCTACGACGAAGACGACCGGAACGAGTACTGGGGGTTCTCTCCGGACAGCTTTCCGCTGAACGCCCGCGTGTGGTACCCGGAGGGCGAAGGGCCCTTTCCTCTGGCCCTCATCGTCCACGGCAACCACGACATGAAGGACTTCTCCGACCCGGGCTATGCCTATCTGGGTCGGCTCCTGGCCAGCCGCGGCTTCATTTTGGCTTCCGTCGACATGAACTTCGTGAACGGCAGCATCCGAGAGGAAAACGACGGGCGCGGTTGGCTGCTCCTCAAGCACCTCGAGGCCTGGCGCGCGTTCAACGCGGATCCGGCAAACCCGTTCCAGGGCAAGGTCGACCTCGACCGCGTGGCCATCATGGGGCACTCCCGGGGCGGCGAGGCCGTGGGCCACGCCGCGGCGTTCAATCGCCTGCGGCACTACCCGGATGACGCCAGCCTGGAGTTCGACTTCGGTTTCGGGATCCGGGCGGTCGTGGCCATCGCCCCCGTGGACGGCCAGTACCTGCCCACCGGTCGCAAGGTCCCGGTAGAAGACGTGAACTACCTGGTCTTCCACGGCTCCCACGACGGCGACGTCACCAGCTTCCACGGACTGCGACAGTGGCATCGGGTGTCCTACACCGACCCCACCTCGGACCTGTTCAAGGCATCGGTCTACGTGTACCGAGCGAACCACGGCCAGTGGAACGAGGTCTGGGGCGCGCATGACAACGGTCCGCGCAGCCCGCGAATCCTCGACCTGCGGGCGCTGCTCGAACCCGAGGAGCAGCGCGACTTCGCTCGGATCTATGTCACCGCGTTCCTGGAAGCGACGCTCCACGAGGACGAGCGTTACCTTCCCCTGTTCAGGGACCACAGGGTCATCGGCGGCTGGCTGCCGGAGACCATGTACGTGACCCGGTTCCAGCCCGCATCGTTCCGAGCACTGGCGGATTTCGAGGAAGATATCGACGTGACGACCGGATCGGCCGCCGGGGTCACGCTGGCTGCGGACTCGCTCGAGGTCTGGAAGGAAGGGCGGCTCCCGCTTCGGTCCAGCAATCGGGCGAGCACCTCCGCCTCCCAGGAGAACCAGGCAGCGTGGTTGGGGTGGAACCGAGAGATCCAGGATCGCCCCGACGACGAGCTGGGTGCCCCAGGGAGCTTCACGATCACGATGCCCGAGAATCTGTCGCGGGAGTGGGGCGTGGGACAGGAGTGGACGCTGGACCTGGCGGTGGCCGCCACACCCCGAACGCCGCCTCGCAGGGGGCCCGAGGACCGGGCGAACGAGGATCGGCCGAATGAGGACGCGACCGACGGTTGGACCGACCCGGAAGGCGCCACGCAGGATCCGGTCGACCTATCCGTGGAGCTGGAGGACGCGAGAGGTCGCACCGCCAAGGTGGCGTTGAGCGGCTACGGGCCCCTGCGCCGGCCGCTCGAAATGCGCATCCTCCGCCGCGGCGATCGGGAGAAGACCCGTTTCGACGAGCCGTGGGAGCTGATTCTCCAGGGATTCTCGGTCCCCCTGGCCGAGTTCATACGGGCCACCCCGGAGTTGGACCTGACGGCGCTGATTCACGTCCGTCTGGTGTTCGACCGCTCGACGAGCGGCGAGATCGTGGTGGACGACATCGGCCTCAGTCACGTCGATCCCGCCTTCTTGGCCGCCCAGGTCCCAGCTTCCTGACTACTGGCGCCAGCGCAGGCCCACCCGGTGGGCGTCGTGGGCTCCGTCGAACGACTGGAACGCATACTCCACCGCGAACGAGTCGCCCCAGAATCCCAGCCCGAAAGACAGGGGCCGGGCGGGCCCGTCGGGCACCCGCTGCACGCCCACTCTTCCGACGAAGGTGCGGCCCTGCACGGGCCAGTAGCGCACGTCCACGCCTCCGGCGGGGATGATCTCGCCGTCCGAACGGCGCCACACCGCCGCCGCGGCGCGGACGTCCAGCGGCCCGAGGGGCTCGGGCTCGAAGGCCCCCGACAGGGTGACGCGGTCGGGCATCGCGAGCTCCACCCCGTCGAGACTCAGATCAGAACCGATATTCTGAACCGCGAGGCCCAACGTGAAAAAGGCTACCTCGGTCGTGGCGCCCACGTCGGCGGCGAAGGCCGACGCCCGGACGCCCCCCAACCGCTGCTCGAGCAACTTGCCCACCATGCCCAGGTTGACGGGGCCCAGCTCGCGGGCGTAGCCGAGGGAGGCGGCCAGCTCGGAAACGGCCACCTCGCCGTCGGTCAGGAGGTCCGAGAGGGTGGGAGGCAAGCTGTCGGAGGTCGCGTCGTACGCGAGCGACTGGATCCCCAGGCCCACGACGCCGCCGTGCCAGGGAAGGGCTCCCGAGGCATCCAGCAACGTGCTCCCCGACCCCACGCGTTGGCCGGAGAGGCCGATGCCCCTGGCTGCCACCAGCGCTCCCGCGTTGTAGAAGACGGCATCGGCGTTCCGACCCGAGACGGGGAACACGTTGCCCAGGCCCAGTGCTTCGGTCGAGGCCGGCAGCTGGAGGACGAGAGGAGCCGACTCCTGAGCCGAGAGCGGGACGGATGGCGCGCCCCCGAGCAACGGAGTGAGCATTCCACAGCCGAGCAGCGCAGCGCGAAGATGGCAGATCCTGAGCATGGGCTGCCAACCTCGGGGCGCCGGCGGCCCGTGGCAATGCTCAGCAAAACGGGACGGGGGAGTGTCTCCCTCGTGGCGGCTCGACGGACGGGCCGCGTGCCGGAGGGCCGCCGGTCTCGGTAGCGTCAAGGCGGGAGGTGGCGGCGATCCACCAGGGCGCTCCGCCCACACCCCCCGCACACCAGCCAGAGCCGATCCCGCACGTAGGCGACGTCGCGCCGGGGTGGTATGCGTTGCACGTCGAGGTGGCCGGAACACCTGGGGCATGCCAGTGTCTCTCGGCGGGCCAGAGCGGCGACGATGCGCCGCTCCTCGTCGGGGTTGAAGTTCGCCGTCAAAGCGATGTGACCCATCACTCGGGGGTACGATAGGAAGAGGCTGGCCGGGGCCGCGATACGCGCACCCGTCGTGCCTCGGCCAAGCATGACGCCATGAAGCTTCTCCTCGCAATGTCGCTCCTGGTCGGATCCCTCTCGGGGCCCGGAGACCCGGACCCGCCGTCGGCGGCCTACGACGGGTCCGCGGGCGAGACCGATGTGTCCACGCCCCGCGTCCTCACCGCCGACGTCGACGTCAACGGTGTTCTGGACGAGCCGGCCTGGGCCGAGGCGGCCGTTCTGCAGGGGTTCACCCAGTACGACCCCTCCGAGGGCACCCCCGCTTCCCAGCGAACCGAGGTGCTGGTGTTCACCACTTCAGACGCCATCTACTTCGGGATACGGGCTTTCGACACGGATCCGCGCAGGATTCGCGCGACCCTGGCTCAGCGGGACAACGCGACGGAGTCCGACGACTGGGTCCGGATCATTCTGGACACCTTCGACGACCAGCGGCGCGCCTACGTCTTCACGGTCAACCCCCTCGGGGTCCAGCACGATGGCTTGTGGATCGAAGGGAAGAGCAGCCGGCGTGGCGGATTCGGCGACCCCATCGACGACAACCCGGACTTCATCTGGGACTCTTCGGGTCGCCTGGAGGACTGGGGCTACGCCGTCGAGGTGCGCGTCCCGTTCAAGACCATGCGATTCCGACGCCAGTCGGTGCAGCAGTGGGGCGTGCAGGTAGTGCGGAACATCCAGCGCTTCGGATACAAGGAGTCGTGGTCTCCCATCACCGCCAACCAGGCCAACAAGCTCACGCAGGCGGGCAAGCTCCTGGAGCTGCAGGATCTGAATCCTGGGCTGTTCATGGAGATCAATCCCGAGGTCACCGGGAAGCGACTGGGGGTCGAGGACTCCGAGACCGGCGAGTTCATTCACGAGAATGCCGAGGGCTCCTTCGGACTGAACTTCACCTACGGCGTCACGCCCAACCTGCGCTTCGACGCCACCTACAACCCGGACTTCAGCCAGGTCGAAGCGGATGCCGGGCAGATCGCGGTCAACGAGCGCTTCGCGATCTTCTTTCCGGAGAAGCGACCCTTCTTCCTGGAAGGCACCGAGATCTTCAACCTCCCCCAGCAGCTCGTCTATACCCGGACCATCGTCGATCCTCTGGGCGGGGCCAAGCTCACCGGCAAGGTGGGAGGCTTCGACATCGGCTACCTGGGCGCCGTCGATCGCCTCGCCGACGTCGATGACGACGACGCGGGGCGCAACGTCTTCGTCAACCTGGTGCGGGCCAGGCGAGACCTGGGTCGCGCGTCCAACCTGGGCCTGATCTACACCGATCGGACGCGGTCGCGGGACCTGTACAACCGGGTGGGAGGCGCCGACGCGCGGATCGTGTTCGCGCGGCGGTACACGGTCGAGCTGATGGGCGCAGGCAGCATCACGGGCGACGCGCCGGGCAGCTCTCTCACGGGCGGGCTGCTGATGGCCAAGATCAACCGATCGGGCCGGAACCTGAGCTTCGGCGGAGGACTCGAGGACACCCACCCCGACTTCCGGGCGTCCAGCGGCTTCCTGCGCCGTATCGGCGACACGCGGCTGCAGGGAGAGGTTCGTTACAACTGGTGGGGACAGCCTGGAGCGTTGCTGGAGCGGTGGGGACCCACCATCGAGCTCGAGGGCTATTGGGACCACGACGCCTTCTGGGGGGGGCAGGGGCTCAAGGAGGGTCAGCTGCAGGCCCGGTTCAGCACTTCGTTCCGGGGTAATGTCTCGGTGTGGATCACCGGGACCCGCGAGATCTTCGACTACGGGGCCGAAAAGTACGATGGGCTCTACGTGGGCAACCCCGACGACCCCGACGGCCAGGCCCGACCGTTCTACCCGGACCAGTCGCTGTTCAAGGCAATGAACGGGCTCCGCATCTTCTCGTTCGTTGGAGGGATCGGAGCCGTCCGGGGCCGCCTGGGCTTCACCTGGAAAGAGACGCCCATCTTCGATCGGGCGTTGCGGGTGCCCGTCGAGGCCGCGAACTCGTTCCAGGGCGAGATCGGCGCAACCGTCTACCCCACGCGGTCGCTCAGCACGGAGCTGGGCTTCCGCTACCTGCAGCTCGCTCGTCAGTCGGACGGGTCGCGGTACTCCACCGCCACGATCCCCCGGCTGCGCGTCCAGTACCAGTTCACCAAGGCTTGGTACTTGAGGACCATCCTGGAGTACGGTAGCCAGGAGGCTGCAGATCTCCGGGACCCGGAGTCGGGGGAGCCCCTGTACCTGTGCGGAGACGACGACTGTGACCCCCGGGACGGTGCCACGGACAACGAGCTCTACGGCGACGTGCTGCTCGGCTACGAGCCGTCCCCGGGGACGGTCTTCTACGTGGGGTACACCCGCCAGATGAAGGAAACGGACGCCTTCCGTTTCCGCGATATCAACGCGGTGGCCGACGGCCTATTCGTCAAGGTGAGCTACCGATTCCGGTTGTGATCCACCACAAGCTCGCCCGGCTGCCCAACCACCGGAAATCGTTGCGGTGGCGGTACCTCTCCGCTATCCTCTGGGGAGTTTGATTCCCCTTGAAAGCTGGAAGAGTACGTGGCAAAAGACGCCATTGAGATCGAGGGCACCGTCACCGAAGTGCTGCCCAACGCGAACTTCCGCGTGGAGCTGGAGAACGGCCACGAGATCCTGGCCTACCTCTCCGGAAAGATGAGACAGCACTACATTCGTGTCCTGGAGGGCGACCGGGTGAAGGTCGAGATGTCGCCTTACGACCTGACCCGCGGCCGGGTCACCTACCGCTACAAGTAGCTATCCTGAAACCTCTCCTCGGCCGACTCCGTAAGGATCGGCGAGCACACCGAAGACAGACGCCACCGCTACAACGTTTTCGTCCGCTTCGGCTGTCTAACGCATAGAGGTCGGGTCCGCAGGGGCTCGGTACGGCATCTAGAGATTCACGAGTTCCGTGGGAGGAACCCGATGAGAGCCTTCGGCACCTTGTTCGTCGCCGGTCTGACTGGCGCAGCGCTGCTCAAGATCCTGGCGACGCTCCTCGCGCCCCTGTGGGCCGCGCTCGCGGCCATCCTCATGGGATGGCTGGCCACGCTGGGGTCGATGCTGCTCGGCTGGGCACTCCTCGGCCTCAAGATCGGCCTGGTGGTGCTGCTGGTCGTATTCGCCGTCAGATGGCTGAAGAAGCGGAGCGCCCAGGAAGAGGCGAGCTGAGGGCGGACCGGCCGACGCGGACACCGTCACTGGGACAACGTCGGCTCAGCGAGGGTCCGTCGGATCGAATGTAGGGGGGAGGCCCGGGGCCGGGGCTTCCCCCTTTTCGCGTGCCGGCGGGGCGCCGGCATCTGTGAGGTGGCCGAGCAGAGCGTTGGCGCGGCGTCGATTTCCTGGAGACGGCGCGCCCGGAACCGGGGTCGGATGGAGGGCCCCCCACGCTCCGCGTGGTAGACTAGGACCCCACGTAGCGTCGGAGGGTCTCGACCTGTTCGGGCTCACCGAGGACGATCAGCTCGTCCCCCGCATCCAGCCGAGTCGACGCCACCGGATTGAAGAGGAACTGGCGCTCGCCGTCCGTGTCCTTCTCCACCGCGATCACGATCAGGCCGGTTCGCTGCGGTATCGCCGCGTCCATGAGCGTCTGTCCAGCCAACGGAGAGGTGGAGGGGATCTCCGCCTGCTCGAGCCGAAGCGACAGGTCTCCCGAGTGGGCCATCACGTCCACGAGGGACATGACGGAGGGTCGCAGGATGAACGACGCCATCTGAACCGCGCTGCTCACGTTGGGGCTCACCACTCTGTCGGCGCCCGCTCGAAACATCTTGTCCAGCGCCTGCTCCTCGTGTGCCCGGGCCACGATCAGCAGGTCGGCGTTCAGGTGACGGGCGGACAGGCAGACGAAGAGGTTGTCCGCATCGGCGCTCAGCGAAGCCACGAGGGCACGGGCGTGCGCCACGCGTGCCTCCACCAGGTTGTGATCGAGCGTGGCGTCGCCCGCGATCACCAGAGCTTCCGGGAGTGCCCGGTAGAGCTCCTCGATCGTGCTGCGCTCACGTTCGATCACGACGAAAGGCTGGCCCGCGGCGACGAGCTCTTCGATCACCTGACGGCCGGTGCGGCCCGCGCCGCAGATGACAACGTGGTCGTCCATTCTAACGAGCTCCTTCTCGCTCTTGCGACGCCTCAGCAGGTCCGTCAGATCGATCTCGACGATGAAGGCCGTGATCAGCGCGAACCATATCCCGATCCCCGTGATGCCCCCGACGAGCAGGAACATCGTGAAGCCCTGACCCGTCTCTGAAAGGGGATGCACCTCCTCGTACCCGACGGACGTCAGGGTGATAGCCGTCATGTACAGGGCGTCGAGGAGCGACCAACCTTCGATGACCCGGTATCCGATGGTGCCGAAGACCGTCAGGGCACCGAAGAACGCCAGCGTGGCGGCAAAGCGGACGGGAAACGTGCGCATGAAGCCGGGTCAGGGGTGGATCGGGGGCCGGTGACGCTGAGAACCTAGGCGGCACGGGGCTTTTCGGCCACTTTTCTCTTGACTCCCCCCTGGGCCAGATGTACCCTGTAATGGACCCCCGCGTGAGACCTCGAAGACGAATGTATCTCAGGAGTTTTCGTGGTTTCTTTGCCCTCCTGCGCCCTTCTCGTCGCGGGGCGTTCGGGGTGCAGGTCATCGCCTCGGTCCGGTCCCTCGTCACCGCCCCATCCGACGCCCCGAGAGGAGTCAGCCCATGAACAAATCCGACCTCGTCGATGCACTCGCTGCCAGAACCGGTATGACCAAGGCGGCATCGGCCACGGCCATCGAGGAGCTATTCGCCCCCCACGGCGGCCTCATCTCGACCGCCCTCGACGGAGGTGAGCGCGTCCAGATCGCCGGGTTCGGCACGTTCGAGTGCAAGCACCGCAAGGCTCGCACCGGGCGTAACCCTCGTACGGGCGAGGCGATTCAGATCGCGGCGTCCCGGGCACCGGCATTCCGTGCCGGGAAGGGTCTCAAGGAGTCGATGCGGTAGGACACGGGCCGGCGGGGCGAGCTGCAAGAGCGTCGGCCCAGTCTGCCGACGCTGGGCGGCGCCGTAGCCCCCGGTGTCGGGCGGGGTCCGAGTCGCCCGGGCCGGCGTGACTCCGACCCCCGCTGGCCGAGGTGTATCGATTCAGCCGTCGCGACGACCGCTGGCCCGGGGACCGCCACCTCCTGCACTCCGTCCCCGCGGTGTCCGCGGCTTGCCCCTCGGTGGGCCGCCTCGCCCACCGGGCCTCGACCCCCGGTCGTAATCCACCCGTGCGCTGCGCCCGCGCACGGTCGTACCGTTGAGGGCCCGGATCACCCGCTCGGCCACGCCTTGCTCCACCTCCACGAGCGAAAACGTGTCGCGGACCTCGATCTTCCCGACCTGAGAGCCCTTGA
Source organism: Gemmatimonadota bacterium (assembly GCA_039586035.1). Lineage (GTDB taxonomy): Bacteria > Gemmatimonadota > Gemmatimonadetes > Longimicrobiales > Gaopeijiaceae > JBDHHQ01. The sequence goes on from JBDHLD010000025.1 coordinate 19,469, forward strand.
CGCCGGCCTCACCGGAGATGGCACCCACCAGGTCGCCCGGGCCGACGCCGTCCCTGGACCCAACGCTGATGAACAGACGCGACCAGGCCGCACCCGGCCCGGATGTGATCTGGACCTCCGGGCCGCGTCCCGCCGTGATCTCCGCAGGCGCAGCCGGCTCCCGCACGAGCGAGAGAACCGCGGCGGCAACCTCGGCTGGGGAATGGGCCTCGAACAGCGGCTCCAGGACGAGGAACTCCCCCGAGAGATCGCTTTCCGCGAGAGCACTGCCGATCCTGCCCCTGAGTCGCTCCAGCTGGGAGGCGATCCGCGTGGGTGGGCGGCCCTCTGGGCGCGGCGTGAGCGTATAGCCGGCGCGGGTCGCACAGTCACGAACGTGGGGGAGCTCGGCCGGCGCCAGCAGGACAGTTCCGGAACCGCCGACTCCGTGACGCCTGTCGAGGGAGTCGGGGTCTCCCGGCACGTCGCAGCTCACGATGGCCACTGCCTCCATGCCCTCGACCTCCTTGAGGCTCTGACGAGCCTCGAGCTCGTCGACGGCCAGCCAGACCGGGACGGCAGCGTCTCCCGGCGCCCCGGCCGTGAAGCCGTGGAGCGTCAGGAAGTCACCCAGATCCGCCGCGCGATCCTCGGACGAGAAGTAGACGAGAACGTGGCGGGTGTCGTCGTCCAGGGCGCTCGCCACGGTATCGAGGAGCGCCGCCGACCGATCATCACCGGCCACCCGGTACTGGAGGCCCCCGCGCTCGACGGCTGTACGCTCGTCCGCGCCCCCGACGGGTCGAGGGGGAACGTGCACGGCCTTGCGCAGGTGCCGTTCGGCCAGGTCCTCGACCTCAGGGGTGAAGGGGAGGGACAGCAGGATCCGCTGAGCCTCGGCCGGCACGACCTCGAAGACCGCCTCCAGCGCCGGCAGCTCGCCGAGCTCGACCATCGTGGCCGCTCCGTCCACGACCAGGGTGGCCAGCTCGTCCAGCTTGATTCGGGAGGCCCGAATGGCGGCGAGCGTGTCGCCTGGGGTGCCGTAGAGGATGGCCGCCCGCTCGGGCAGCGCCCACGGCGAGCCGAGGGCCGCGACGCGGTGTCCCGTGCTCAACGCGAGCCGGGCCAGCGCCTCGGCTCCACGGTGGGCTGTGTCCCGACTCGGAGACAGCACCACGCCCCGCGTCGCGTCGGCCTCGGGGTCCAGCCGCGCCAGGAGGGAGGCCGCTATCGCGACCCCACAGCCGCTCCCCGGACCGGCTCGGCCGATCAGGTTGTTCCCGCGCCTCATGACGGGGATTGCAGCCTGCTGAAAGGCCGTCGGGCGCTCCAGCCCCTCGGCGGCGAAGGCCTCTACGAGGGGGGCGTCGAGGCCGAGCTCTTCGAACGATTCCATACGGCTCCTCTCGAGGGCCGGACGAACAGGAACGGGCCGTCCGGCGGCTGCGAGCCTGGAGTTCGCTCGGCGGCCGGGAGCACCGAAGGGACAAAGCTCGCCGATCGGGGCGTTCACCGCTACCGATCGCCGGCTTCCGCCGAGTTCGGCCCGGCCAGTCGTCCCATCAGCCGACGGCTCCCGACTCCCCGGCGCGCGCCGGGTTGATCGGTCGGGGAGAGGCGCCGATCTTTCCGCGGGCGCGGTCCACCGCGAGGACGGCGTCGCATCCCTCACCGACGTGAACCGAGAAAGCCGTGACCATGGGGTTCAGCCAGAACATCAGCAGACTGCAACCGTCCGCTACCATTGCCGTGAGCACGCTCGCCAAGAAGCTGACGGCCGAGGGACGCGACATCATCAACCTCAGCGCCGGCGAGCCCGACTTCGACACGCCTGCCTGGATCTCCGACGGGGCGGTGAGCGGGATCCGTGACGGTCGGACCCGGTACACGCCCACGCCGGGCATGCCGGCGCTGCGTCAGGCCGTCGCCGGGTTCATGGCGCACGAAAGCGGCCGCGAGGTGGCGCCGGACGGCGTCGTCGTGAGCAACGGGGCCAAGCAATCCCTGTTCAATGCGGCCTTCACGCTCTTCGGGCCCGGGGACGAGGTGCTCATCGGGTCGCCCTACTGGACGAGCTATCCCCAGATCGTAACCCTCGCACGCGCCGAGCCGGTCTTCGTGTCCGGCGCCGAGTCCCGGGAGTTCCTCCTGACGCCGGAGGACCTGGATCGGGCCGCCACCCAACGGACGAGGGGGCTGATTCTATCGTCGCCCTCGAATCCTACGGGGGCCGTGTACAGTGGGGCGGAGCTCGAGGCCGTAGCTCGTTGGGCCCGGGACCGGGGCGTCTGGCTGGTCACCGACGAGATCTACCGACACATCTACTACGGCGACGAGCCTTCCGCGGCAGGACTGCTGAGCTTGCCGGCCGACGCCCTGGGCGACTTCGTCTTGATCGATGGCGTCTCCAAGAGTTGGGCCATGACGGGCTGGCGCATCGGCTATGCGTACACCTCGGCCGAAGTGGCGAAAAAGATGAGCGCGCTGCAGAGCCACATGACCTCCAACGCGGCTGCTCCCTCGCAAATGGCAGCGCTGACGGCGTACAGCGACCCGGAGCGGGCCCTGGCCTCGGCGGCCGAGATGACGGCGGCCTTTCGCCGACGCAGGGACCTGGTGACGCGCCTCTTCCGCGAGGCGCTTCCGGACCTGCCGTTCGTCGAGCCCCGAGGCGCCTTCTACCTGTTCTTCCGCGTCGACTCGCTCTTCGACGACTCCTGCGCTGATTCCTCTGCCTGGTGCACGCGCATGCTGGAGGACACCGGCGTCGCCATGGTCCCGGGTGTGGCGTTCGGCGACGATCGCTTCGTGCGCCTCAGCTTCGCCACGTCGGACGAGCTCCTCGAGCAGGCCATCCATCGGCTGGCAGAGGCGGTTGCGGGCGCCGGCGCGGCTGGCGCCTGAGGCCTTCCGATGACCGACCGGGCCTGCGAGGGCGAGAACGAGCTTGCCGCGGCCCTGCAACGATACGTCGAGGAGCGATTCGCGCAGGAGGACGACGTTTTGCGGGCCGTGCGGCAGGCGCTGAGGGACCACGGGTTTCCCGAGATCCAGGTGTCGCCGTCTACCGGCCGCGTGCTCCAGCTCCTGGTGGCCGTGTCCGGGGGAAGGAAGGTGCTGGAGGTTGGGACGCTGGGGGGCTACTCGGCCATCTGGATGGGTCGAGCCCTGGCCCGAGAGGGCCGCCTGATCTCACTCGAGCTGGATCCCGGCCACGCAGAGCTCGCACGGGACTTCTTGGCCCGAGCGGGGCTGTCCGAGTCGGTCGAGGTCCGCGTTGGCGACGCCCGGGAGCTCCTGCCCCGTCTCGGGCCCGACGACTCCTTCGACGTGGTCTTTCTCGACGCTGACAAGCAGGGTTACCCGGGATACGCTCAGGAGGCACTGAGACTCCTGCGGCCCGGTGGACTGCTGCTCGCGGACAACGCCTTCTGGAGCGGCAGGGTGTTGGACGAGGCGGCTGACGATGCCACTCGCGGCGTCCTGGCCTTCAACGAGCACATCGCCCAGGAGTCCCGCCTGACGGGGACGATCCTGCCCGTGGGAGACGGGCTCGCCGTGGCGGTGAAGGCCCATTGAGTGCCGCTCCGGCGATGACGCGAGCGTTCAGACAGCGCCCAACGCGTTCCGGAGCGCCCGCCGGGCGCCGTCCACGTACCCGCGGCCGAAGAGGTTGACGTGGACCAGCAGCGGATAGAGCTGATACACGGCCCGCCGCGACTCCGCATAACCCTCGGACAGGGGCCGGGCGCCGTCGTAGGCCTCGTAGAAGCGGGACCCGAATCCGCCGAATAGCTCGGACATGGCCAGGTCGACCTCCCGGTGGCCTCGGTAGACGGCCGGGTCGATGAGTACCGGTTGCCCCTCAGCGTCGGCGTAGACGTTCCCGCTCCAGAGATCGCCGTGGACGAGCGAGGGTCCCTCGGCGGCTCCGGCCGAAAGCAATCCGTCCAGCTCCTGGAAAAGGGCGTCGAAGTCCGTGAGGTCGGACGGCGAGAACAGGGCCGAGGCAGACTCCAGTTGATACGCGAGTCTGCGGTCTCGCCAGAACGCCGCCCAGTCCCCGGTCCAGTCGTTGGGCTGTTCGAGTGAGCCGATGTAGTTGTCGGTGGCCCACCCGAAGCGGCTTTGTCCCTCGGACGGGGCGTGGAGCTGGCCCAGCCCCGCGCCGAGCAGCTCCTCGAATCGACCGACCGTCCGACCCGGGGGCACGTATTCCAGCGCCAGCCACGGCGGGCCGGTGGAGCCCGGAGCGGACCAACCCAGGACTTCGGGGACGCGAACGGGTCCGGCGGCGGCCAGGGCGTCGAGTCCCTCCGCCTCTCGGCGGAAGAAGTCAGCGGAAGCGTGGGCGTTCCACTTCACGAACACCCGGTCTCCGACGTCGGTGTCGATGCGCGCGGCCGAGTTGATGCACCCGCCGGTGACCCATCGGGAGTCGATCAGCGCCGGCGTCCGGCCCGTGCGCTCGGCCAGCAGATGGATCACCCCGTCGGCCACCGCAGCCGGGACGGAGTGGGTCAATCCCCGTCCTCCTCGAGAACGTGATCGAGAAGCACCCTGCACGAACGGTCGACGATGTCGAAGACCTCCTGGAAGCCGCTGGCGCCGCCGTAGTAGGGATCCGGTACGTCGGGATCACCGTCCTCCGGGTCGAACTCCCTCAGCAGATGCAGCCTGGCCTCGCCAAGGGGACCCGAGAGCGACTCGATGGACTCGCGATTGCTGCGGTCCATGGCGATGACCCAGTCGAAGGTGGTCAGATCGGCTGCCTCGATGCGACGGGCGCTGCCCGCAAGCCGCACCCCGTTGCTACGGGCCACGCTCTGCGCTCGCGTGTCGGGCGGCTCGCCCACGTGCCAAGAGCCGGTGCCCGCCGAGTCCACCCTGAACCGATGCGAGAGGCCCGCCTCTTCCACGAGGCCCCTGAAGATCCCCTCGGCGAGGGGGGACCGGCAGATGTTGCCGAGACAGACGAACAGGATGGAGATCTCCATGGGCTTCCAGGCGTTGATGTAGTGTGCGGCTACTGTGTGACGACGCGGTAATCAGCTAGACTACACCCACTCGCCGGCACCCACGGCCCCGCGACTCCGGTCGATGGCGGCCCGACTCTCGAACAAAGAGAGCACCGTTGCCGGCCCTCTTCGCGGCGCGACGCGTGGCGACGGTGGGCCGGAGTGCCGGATTGGTCAAGAGGAGAAGAGCGTTTGAGCGAAGGGACAAAGCAATTTCGGGACCTGGATCTCAGCGAGGCCGCCCTGGCGGCCGTGGAGGCTCTGGGATGGGTGGAGCCCACGCCGATCCAGGAGAAGTCCATACCGGTGGCCATGGCCGGATCCGACGTGGTAGGCATCGCCCAGACCGGGACCGGCAAGACGGCCGGTTTCATGATCCCGACGCTGGAACGGATCGAGGCGGGCGCCGGGCTACAGGCCCTGGTCCTGTGCCCCACTCGGGAGCTGGCGCAGCAGGTGGCGGACGATACCACCGCCCTGTCCAGGGGAACCAGCATTCGTTGCGAGGCCATCTACGGTGGCGTGAAGTACGGTCCGCAGATCGACGCGCTCCAGAAGGGTTTCGAAGTGATCGTCGCCACTCCGGGGCGTTTCATGGATCACCTGCAGCGCAAGAACGTGGACCTCGCGGGCGTCCGCTTCCTGATCCTCGACGAAGCGGACCGCATGTTGGACATGGGATTCCGCCCTCAGATCGAGTCGATCATGCGGACCATGCCCCGCAAGCGACAAACCATGTTGTTCTCCGCCACCATGCCCCACGGCGTTCACGCGCTGGCGCTGAGGATCACCCGCGACGCCGTGTGGCTCGAGGCCACACCGTCGGGGACAACGGCCGAGGGCATCTCCCAGGTGGCCTATTTCGTCAAGCCGTCGCGGAAGCCGGACCTGCTCCTGGAGCTGCTCGAGACGCCGGAGTGGGACCAGGTGCTGGTGTTCACCCGAACCAAGCGGGGCGCCGACGCGCTCCAGAAGCGCCTGGAGCGGGTGGGTGTTTCGGCCGACGTCATGCACTCGGACCGCCAGATGAGGCACCGGACCCGGGCGCTGGACCGTTTCGCCAGCGGCAAGGTCCGAGTGCTCGTGGCCACGGACATCGCTCAGCGCGGGCTCGACGTCGAGGGCATCTCCCACGTGGTCAACTACGACATCCCCCTCGATCCCGAGGATTACGTTCACCGGATCGGCCGGACGGGACGGGCCGGTGCCACGGGCACCGCCGTCACCTTCGTGACCGCCGGAGACCTGGGCGCGTTGAAGAGTCTGGAGTACAGGCTGGGCCATCCTCTCGACCGGGTACACCTGCCGGAGTACGACTATGCCGGCACCTCGATGCGGGACGAGAAGACCGGCCCCAAGATCCGGTCCCGGGGGATGGGCGCCCGGCTGGGCCAGGAGCTGACGCCCGAAGAGCTCGCGGATCTGCTCAAGTTCGACTAGACGAGCGGCCTCGGCCTGATCGGTCGCGGGCTGTGCACCACCCCTCACGTTCAACCATCCGTTGGGGCACCATGATATTGAGGACGTACGGCAACAAGGTCGAAGCAGTGGACATCGCCTTCGACGCCGTGGCCTTCGAAAGCATAGGCTTCCGGCGTAACGGCCAACTCTCCATGTCCGGCGACGATTTCCGGGCGGCCTACGAGCGCTCGCGTGGCCGGGAGCTTGCCGCCGAGGCCGAAGGCGATGTTCAGATCGAGGTGGAGCGGGACCTCCTCGCCAAGCTCGAGAAGCAGCTCCTGGCCGAGGAGGGGAAACTCGGCGACGCAGAGGTGATCTTCATCGAGAACCAGCGAGGCGTGGACCAGCCCCGGACCCACGAGAAGAAGGGAACGCTGGTCGTCGAGGGTGAGAACCGACTCCACTTCAAGTGGTGGATCGACCCGCCGCTCAAGATCGGCGTATATCGCAAGCGCTGAGCGCTCCCGAAGACCCTCGACCTCATGCCGACCCTACGCGACGTGGAAGAGGCCCGAGTGCGGATCGGCGACCAGATCGTCGCCACGCCCTGCCGGTCCTCGCTCGTCCTGGACGACCTCCTGGCTTGCCAGGTGTTCTTCAAGTACGAGAACCATCAGCGAACCGGGTCCTTCAAGGACCGGGGCGCGCTGAACCGCCTCTCCCGCCTGTCTGCGGCCGAGCGCGCCCGCGGCGTGGTCGCCGCGAGTGCCGGGAATCATGCCCAGGCCCTCGCGTATCACGCGACGCGGCTGGGGATCCCGTCCACGGTGGTGATGCCGGAGGCCACGCCCACCATCAAGGTCATGAACACGCGGCGCCACGGCGCCCGCGTCGAGCAGGCGGGGGCCACCCTGACGGAGTCTCTCGAGACCGCCCATGGGCTCGAGCGGGACGAGGGGCTGGTGTTCGTGCACCCCTACGACGATCCAGCGGTCGTGGCCGGCCAGGGAACCCTGGGCCTCGAGCTGTTGGAGCAGGTGCCGGATCTCGACGCGGTCGTGGTCCCCATCGGTGGAGGCGGACTGGTTTCGGGAACGGCGCTGGCGCTGAAGAGCCGGCGGCCCGACGTGCGGGTGTATGGCGTCGAAGCCGCCGCCGCTCCCTCGGCCCGCATCTCCCGCGAGCAGGGACGGCCCGTGACCATCGAGAGCAGCGAGACGATCGCGGACGGAATTGCGGTAAAACGCGTGGGCGACGTGACCTTTCCGCTGATCGAAACCTACGTCGACGAGATCGTCGAGGTCTCCGAGAACGACATCGCGTCTGCCGTGCTCCTGCTGCTGGAGCGCCAGAAGACCGTCGTGGAGGGAGCCGGCGCGGTTCCACTGGCAGCACTGCTGAGCGGGGTGCTCCCCGTGGGCCCGGGCGAAAGGGTGGTAGCGGTCCTGGCAGGGGGCAACATCGACATCAACATCGTCTCCCGGATCATCGACCGAGGGCTGGTGATGGACGGCAGGGCTGCCCGACTCCTGGTGACCGGGCGGGATCGCCCGGGGTTCCTGGCTCGACTCACGGGGGCCGTGGCCGGCGCAGGCGCAAATGTCCTGGAGGTCTCGCATCGGCGCTCGTTCGCGGACATCACCGTGGGGGATGTGGAGATCCTCATGCATCTGGAGACCCGCAGCCCCGAGCACGTCGAAGAGGTGATCGGCGTGCTGAGCGAGATGGGCTACACGGTGGCGATCGACACCTAGCGTGGTGCCGAAAGCTCCTCAAGCCAGGAGGGCCGGATGTCCTCCGGTGTGCCAGAAGATGACGCGATCGTCCCTCTGCATCTCGTCACCGCGGGCCCACTCCACCAGCGCAGCAGCCGCCTTGGCCGTATAGGTGGGGTCGAGGATCACGCCTTCGGATCGGGCCCACAGCAGCGTGGCTGCTTCGGAGGCCGGCGTCGGAATCCCGTATCCGTCACCCACGAAGGCGTCCGTGACCAGGACCTGATCGGACAGCAGGGGGCCGTCGAAGCCGATGAGCCGGGCAGCCTCGCTCGCGAGCGAGGTCACCTTCGCCTTCACCTCCTCGGCAGGGTCGTCGGCGCTGACGCCCACGAGGCGGATTCCGTGCCAGCCGAGCACTGAGACGCCCAGTAGAAGGCCCGCCAGCGTTCCCCCCGAGGAAGTGGCCACGAAGATCCACGAAGCGGCCGGATCCCAGGCCGCTCTCCCCTCGAGCTGACCGTCCAGCTCCGCGGCCGCCAGGGCGTATCCCAGCGCCCCTCGGCCCGTGGACGCCCCGATCGGAACAACCAGCGCCTTCCCGCCCTGCTCCTCTACCCGGGAGCGGGCGCGCTCCATTGCGGCCTCTCGGTCCGCTCTCCCTGCTACGGGCACGATCTCGGGAGTCAGAAGTCGGTGAAGGCGAGCGTTACCGGTTGGAGGCTCTGGCGTGGGGCCGTTGACCACCAGGATACAGCGGAGGCCGAGGTGGGCGGCCGCAGCGGCGGCGACCCGGGCATGGTTTGATTGGGGGCCGCCGCACGTGATGAGCGTGTCGACCCCCGCCAGGCGCTCGGGCGCCAGCTCGGTCTCGAGCTTCCGCACCTTGTTGCCACCCAGGGCGAAGCCGGTGTAGTCGTCGAGCTTGAGCCAGACCCGATCGGCGGAAAGCCCGAGCGCAGCGGCGAGGTTGGGCGCGGCGGCGAGGGGCGTGGGGGTGAGAGCGAGGTGGGTCCGGGGCGTGCGCTCGAGCGCGCGCAGGGCGGTGGTCGATGTCACGGTATCGTGGGTTCGGGATGTGCGGCGGCGCACCGAAGAGCCGCCGAGCGAACGGTGTTGTAGTGGATCTCTACCGTGTCCTTCACGTCCCGTCCATAACCGCCGGACATGACGACCGCCACCGGAACCCGAGCCTTCTTGCAGGTGTCGAACACGAGCTCGTCTCGTCGGGCGAGGCCCTCCAGGCTGACCGCAAGCCGGCCCAGGCGGTCGCCCTCGTACGGATCCGCCCCCGCGACGTAGAACGCGAGGTCGGGATGGCTGCGCAGCGCGGCCTCCAGCCCTCGCTCCACGGCTTCGAGGTAGTCGGCGTCGCCCGTGCCGTCCGGGAGCTCGATGTCGAGATCGCTCGTTTCCTTCTTGGAAGGGAAGTTATCGGAGCCGTGCACGGACAGCGTGAAGACCGTGGGATCCTTGGCGAAGATGGCCGCGGTGCCGTTGCCCTGATGAACGTCGAGGTCGAGCACCGAGACGTTGCGGGCCCGGCCCTCGGCCTGGACCTCGCGGGCCGCGACGGCGACGTCGTTGAAGACACAGAACCCCTCTCCCCTGTCCGGGAAGGCGTGGTGGGTGCCCCCTGCCAGGTTGGCGGCCCAGCCGTCCTCCAGGGCCGCGAACGCTGCGGCCAGCGTTCCTCCCACGGAGCGCCGGGAACGCTCGACCAATGCCGGGCTCCATGGGAAACCGATCCGCCGAATCTCGTCCTTCGAAAGGTTGCCGTCCCTCACCTTCTCGATGTACTCCCTCGTGTGCACGCGCCCCAACACCCAATCCGAGATGGGCTGCGGTACGATCAGGTCGTCCCGCTCCACGAGGTTCCCCTGCATGACCCGCACCCGCAACCGGGCGTACTTCTCCATGGGGAACCGGTGGTCCTCCGGGAGGGGAAGCACGAAGTGGTCGCAGTAGAAGATCTTCATCAGCGTGCGTTCTCGACGAGTGGCCGGACCCACTCTAAGCGGGTCGGGCGCCGGGGGCGAGTCGTCGGCACGGCGCTGGCTCTTCTCGCCTGGCTGGGCCCCGTGGCCGTCGCCGGCCAGGACGGGGAGGTACGCGGGAGGGTGCGGGACGACGAAGGCGCGGCCGTCGCGGCTGGCGTGGTGCAGGTTCTGAACGCCGGGGGCGAGACCCCGTTCCGATACGCGGAGACGGGAGAGCTGGGCACGTACGTGGTGCGTGGGCTGCCGCCGGGGACCTTCGACGTCCGTGCGCTGGCGTTGGGTTTCACGGAGGAAACGCGGACCGTAACGCTGACGGCGGGCCAGGTCCTCGAGCTGGACTTCGTCCTGGAGAGGGCGGCGCTGGCCGTCGAGGGCGTGGCTGTGGAGGCCGAGCGGAGCCGGAGCCGAGCACGCTTCGAGGAGACCGCCGGCCTGACGGCCATCGAGATCGATCCGGGGGAGCTCAAGCTCATTCCCGGCTTGGCGGAGTCCGACCCGATTCGGGCCGTGGAGGTGCTTCCCGGGGTCATCTCCACATCGGACTTCCAGTCCGCCTTCAACGTGCGGGGCGGTTCGGCGGACCAGAACCTCATCCTCCTGGACGGCGTCACCATCTTCAACCCGTTTCACCTGGGCGGTCTCTTCTCGGTGTTCAACGCCGACATGGTGGCTCGTGCGGAGTTGCAGTCCGGGGGCTTCCCCGCCCAGTACGGTGGAAGGGTTTCGTCGGTCTTGCAGGTGGACACGGACCCGGGTGACGGCCACCTCCAGGTCGACGCCGGCGTCAGCGCCATCGCGGCCAGGGCGGCGGTGAGCGGCGGGCTGCCGCGGGCTTTGCTGAACGGCCTCGGGCTCTCGGCCGGGCGGTGGCGGGTGAGCGGCCGCCGCTCCTACTTCGACGTGGTCCTCAAGCCCGTGTTCGAGATGCCCTATCATCTCACCGACCTGCAGGGTGTCTTCGAGGGATGGACCGAGGGCGGACACCGATGGTCGTTCACCGGCTACACCGGTGACGACGTCCTCAATCTGACCACGCTGGACGAGGAGGACTTCCCGCTCCGGGTGTTCTGGCGCTGGGGCAACGATGCCCTGGGCGGCCGCTGGAACCGGCCCCTCGGACCGGAGACGATGCTCGAAGTCCGGGCCGGCTTCTCCCGGTTCGACACGGAGCTCAGCTTTCCGGACTTCTCCGACGCCCTCTTCCGGAGTCAGATCGATCAGCTCTCGGCGGCGGTCGGCCTCGAGACGCGAGCGGGGTCGAGGTGGACCGTCCGCGTGGGAGCGGATCTGGAGAGCACGAGCTACGACAACCTCGCCATCTCAGGCGGCACCGAGTTCGTGCAGGGGCTGGGGACGGGGGTCCGCATCGGCACCTACGTCCAGGGCGACCTGCGCCCCAACCGGCGCTGGCTCCTCGAGCTGGGCCTGCGGGGAGACGGGTGGGTTCCCTCGCCCGGCGACGGCACGATCATCGCCGAGCCGCGCATCGGACTCAAGCACTTCCTGGCCGGTGGAGACGCGGCGGTGAAGCTGGCGGTCGGACGCTACGCGCAGTTCCTCCACTCGGTTCGGAACGAGGAGCTACCGCTCGGATTGGACGTGTGGGTGTTGGCAGGCGAGCGGGCACCCCCGGTGGTGTCGAATCAGGTGCAGCTCGGCATCGAGGTCTATCCCCAAAGCGATTGGTTCGCGAGCCTGGAGGGCTACTACCGGAGCTTCGACGGGGTCATCACCACGAACTTCGCCGACGACCCCAACACGAATGCGGACGACTTCCTGGGAGGTCAGGGCTTCTCCTACGGTGTCGACGCCATGCTCCGGAAGGAGGGTGGGGGGATCACGGGCTGGATCGCCGCCTCCTGGCTGAAGGCGGAACGGACCTTCCCCGACTTTCGTTCGGGTCTGGCGGTGCCCCCGGACGTGTCGTATCCCCCGGTCTTCGACCGGCGCCTCGACGTGGACATCGTTCTCAAGACCGAGATCCCGTGGGGGGTGACCGCCGGCATACGCTGGAACCTGGGAACGGGCGTACCGTTCACGCGTCCCGTGGGGAGCTACAGCTACCTGTCGCCGCGTCTCACGTCCGGGGGGCGTCTGACGCCCGAAGCCGCTGCGGGGGATCGGGCCATCGTGCTGGGGCCCAGGAACGGCGAACGGTACCCGACCTATCACCGGCTGGACATGTCGTTCCGGAAGATCTTCACGCCCTCGTGGGGTGTGATCACGCCGTACCTGGACATCCTCAACCTCTACGACCGGCGCAACGTCCTCTTCTACTTCTTCCAGTACGAAGACGTCCCTCCCACCAGGGCCGGCGTCTCCAACTTCCCCTTCTTCCCGACCATCGGGGTGGAGATCTCGTTCTGATGCGCAGACACGAATCACGCCTTCGCTCCGCCGCGGGAATCGGCTCCGGTCGCCTCAGGACCGCCGCCGTCGCTCTGGCGCTGTCCCTCGGTCCGACGGGGTGTGAGCTCCAGGAGATCACGCTGGCCGAGTCGCAGGATCTCGTCGTCGCCGAGGTGTTCGTGCAGATCGGCCAGGGCGCGAACCGGATCACCGCCTTCCTCCACCGCACGGAGGATGGCAACAGGGGAGGCGGCGCGGAGGTGCCGGGCGCGCGCGTCCAGCTCCTCGTCGGACCCGGTATCGCCACCATGGACCTTCTGGAGACGGACGTCGACCAGTGTCTCGTGCCGACCGAGGACCCGGCGGACCAGGTGCCAGGCACCTGCTACGCGGCCCCTCCCCTGGACGAGCTCCTCGTCTCGGATGGCGACTCGATCCGGGTCGTGATCGATCTGCCGGACGGAGGGCAGCTCTGGGGGGAGACGGTGGTGCCCGGTGGGTTCGCCGTCGTCTCACCCGGGAGCAGCGTGTGCACGTTGGGGGCTGGCGAAACGCTCGATATCCGGTGGACCGCCTCGGCCGGCGCCTGGGCGTACGTGTCCGAGACGGTCATCAGCGGCCTGAGGGACGCCCTGGAGCCGGAGGGGATCGAAGTCGAGGAGGATCCTCTGGACCTGGTGGGCCTTTCCATCTCCGCGGCCGACACCACGATCGTGTTCCCCACCGAGTTCGGTGTGTTCGAGCGCTTCGACCTGGATCGCGATCTGGCGCTGCTCCTCCAGCAGGGCCTGCCCGCCGGCATCTCCGTGGCCATCGTGGTCGCGGCCGTGGATCGCAACTTCGTGAACTGGGTTCGCGGCGGCGACTTCAACCCGTCGGGGCAGGTCCGCATCCCGAGCTTGCAGGGCGACGGCACCGGAGTGCTGGGCTCCGTCGTTCGCCGCACCATTCGCATGGAGACGGGTGGAGGGCTCGCTTTTCCTCCTTGCCGCCCATAGGGGCCCCCGTCGAAGCACCCCTCCATGCCCGGGACGCCCTCAGGTCAAGCGTCCCGTTCGCTGCGTCTTCCGCATCCCGAGCCCCTCTCCCGGCGTGCGTCGACGTCTGGGGTCTCGTAGAATCTCGCCATGACCATCCGAGCGGCGGTGATGACGGCGCCTGGCGCGCCCCTGGAGCTCTGGGACCTGCCGGACCCGGACCTCGAGCCAGGCGGTGTTCTCCTGGAGACCGTGGCCAGCGAAGTGTGCGGCACCGACGTGCACTTGCACCATGGTCGACTCGCGGGCGTTCCGTACCCGATCGTGCCGGGCCACGTCAGCGTGGGCCGCGTGGCCGCTGCCCGCGGCGTCACCCACGACGCTCTCGGCCGGTCCCTGGAGGTCGGCGACGTCGTGACCTTCCTGGACGTGCACGAAGTCTGTCATCGGTGCTACCACTGCACCGTCGCCCGTCAGCCGAATCGGTGCCCGTCCCGGAAGGTCTACGGCATCACCTACGCGGCTTCGGATGGACCGCTGGGCGGTTGGGCCGAGGCGATCTACCTGAAGCCGGGCGTTCACATCCTGAAGCTGCCCGAGGGTCTGGTGGCCGACGACGTGATCGGCGGAGGTTGCGGGCTGTTCACAGGTTTCGCCGCGGTCGAGCGGAGCACCCTGGCCATGGGAGACACCGTCCTGGTCCAGGGGGCGGGTCCCGTAGGCCTGTCCGCGGCCGCGTTCGCCGCGCTCCGCGGCGCCGGCCTCGTGATCATGATCGGGGCCCCCGCGGCTCGGCTGGCCCTGGGTCGGGACCTGGGCGTGGACGTGGCCCTGGACCTGGATGGCGCGACGCCGGTCGAGCGCCGCGCGACGGTGATGACGCTCACCGATGGCCGCGGCGTGGACGTGGCCATCGAGGCGTCCGGAAACCCCGCGGCGCTGCCAGAGGCGTTCGCCCTGATCCGTGACGGAGGAACCTACGTGGTGGCGGGCCACTACACCGACGCGGGCGACGTACCGGTGAATCCTCACCTGCATTTGAACCGCAAGCACCTCGATCTCCGGGGACAGTGGGGGACCGAGCTCCACCACCTGGTGCGGGCGCTCGGTCTGCTGGGGAAGCATCGCAGCCGACTCCCCTTCGCCCGCGTCATCGGCCAACGGTATGCGTTGGAACAGGCGAACGATGCCCTGGCGGACGTGGAGTCCCTGCGGGTGACGAAGGCGGTGATCACGCCGCGGTGAGGAGGCCCGGGCGGTGGGACTCGGTGCCCGCCGCCTGCCAGGTCCGGGAGGCTGCGACCGTCAGCCGGCCTCCGCCACGTAGATCCGCTGCGCGAGCCGGTGTCCCAGAACCTGGGACACGCCGGCAGACCCGCCCACGCGCACGGTAACCGGACCGTCGAACGGCTGCCGGTCCTCGATCGTGAGTCGAACCCCCGGCAGAAGGCCACGGGCCTCCATGTAGCGCAGACGGTCCGGGTCCTCGTCCTGCACTGCCTGGATGCGCAGTTGGGACCCGACGCTCGCCTCGGCGAGCGTCGTCTGGGTCACGGCTTCGATCTCGCCGGCCCGGGTAGGGATCGGGGCTCCGTGGGGGTCGTGACTGGGGTTCTCCAGGGCGGCCGCCATACGGTCAACCAGCTCGTCGGTAGCCGCGTGTTCCAGGGCCTCCGCTTCGGAGTGGACCTCTTCCCACGAGTAGCCCAGGCGCAGGTGTAGATAGGTCTCGATCACCCGGTGCCGTCGTACGATGCGTAGGGCCTCGCGCGTGCCCTCGCCCGTCAGACGGACGCCACGGTACGGCGCGTGTTCCAGGTATCCCGATTCGGCCAGGCGCTTGATCATGCCGCTGACCGAGGCGGGTTGAACGGCGAGCGTGTCAGCGATGTCGCTCGTCGACGCGGGACCGCCGCGCTCCGACAGCAGGTAGATGACCTTCAGGTAGTCCTCGACGGACTTGGACAAACGTGGCGAGCTGGACATGAGGCAATCTAGCGCCGCGTTTCAGGGGATCGCGAGCCACGGGGGAGTCGGTGCCGCTCCCCACCGCCTCGGGAACAAACGTATACGGCCCGAGCGACGTCCGGGCCCAAATCCGTTGCAGAATCCCCCTAAGCGCTTTAGATTCGGGGGGTTTGGGCCACTTCTAGTCTTCACAAAGGGGGTTATGTGGAAGATGCCGTGGCCGTGGACGCGAAGCGTATTCTGCTTCGCTACGGTGCTCCCATCGCTGTGTTGGACAGAGTCCCGGCAGAGGACAGGATCAAGCTTGCCCGGGTCATCACGCGTACCTCCCTGCCGGAGAGGAGCCGTCGCTTGCAGACGCTCCTGTCGGAAGAAGGCTACGTGGAGCACTAGATCGCTCCCTCGACGGAGCGTCGGAGCCGGGGGGCCCCTCGAGGGCTTCCCGGCTTCTTCTTTTCGAAACGGCGCGTCCGGCGGCTGACGAGGGCCGCTGCGAAGGGCGTCGGGCGCCCATCACTCGGGGCCGTTCAGCCCCGGGTTCGCACCACCACCGTCCGCCGCCTGTCCAGGGGCAGCTGGAGCCGAACGCCGACGCGGCTTCCGACACGGATGGAGGCCAGGACGGCTGGCTGCTCGTCCACGTCCGCCCCCACCACCCCGCTGCCGGGGACGCGCGGCTCGAAGACCAGATTGAGCGGGATGGCGCCCTGCGTTTGCTCCAACCCGAACACGTGGGCCGTTCCGCGCCGCTCGTAGGAGACCGACACTCGTGAACTCCCGACGCGCAGGTGGTCCAGACGGGCCGAACGCCACGCCATGGGAAAAGCGGGGGCCAGCCTGAGCCTGCCGTAGGGCGCCTCCGCGCGTGCGCCCATCATCCCGAAGACCACAGTGGCCGGGACGACTCCTGCCAGCGCCGGGTCCGCCGGCTGGTCTCGTTCCAGTCCCCACGACCATCCCCCCTGCTTCCCCCGGACGAGGAGGGCGCGAAGAGCCCGGTACCCTTCCTCCGGGTCTCCGGCGTCGAACGCCGTCCAAGCTTCGAGGAAGGGCGCGTACGGCCCTGCCCGGGAGAGGGCGCCGCCGGGACCCGCTGCGGGCGTCGCTCCCGTGGCCAGCGGGACCAGCTCGGATGCGACGGATGGACCCGCGGCCAGGATGGCCTCGACACCATCGGGCGTCTCGGCCCCGCTCCCGGGCGTGGTGCCGTCCCAATCGGCAGCAAGCGCGCCCAGCACCGCTGGCGCCAGCGTTTGCAGTCGACGGACGACTTCGAAGCGGCCCAGAGAGAGGGCGCCGAGCCCCGCGAGGAGGATGCCCACGCGACCCTCGGGCGCCGACGCGCCCACGGCCGGCGCGCCGCGGGGCTCGGGGCCGACGCGGGCACAGGCCCACTGAAACCCGAGCTGGTCCCCCGGCACGTCGGGTGTCTGTAGCGAGAGCTCCTCCAGGCGGGCTCGTTCAATCGCCGTCACCGCCCGCGTCTGCTCGGCACCCAGGAACCCCAATGCCCGGAGCGCCGGGCGGCGGGCGCCGGGATCGGCGCGGGAGAGCACCGTGACGCGCACGTGCCGGTCCGATGACCAAGGCGCCGTGGCCTGAACCCGAACCGCATGGGGGCGACCGGGCGCCGGGCCAACGTCCCACGCGGGCGGTGGCTCGACGCAGAACACGCGCCGTCCACCGGCGGGCCCCCGCACGACGAGTCGCGTCCCGCTCAGCCTCCACCTCGCCACGTTGGGAACGGACCACTCCAGGCGTAGGGGGGCCGAGCCCCCCCCGTCGGCCCACTCGGCCACGAGACCGTCGACGTTGGGCGGCAGGAAGACGCGTTCCCGTAGGCGTGGCCCCGTGGACCAGACGCGCTCCGCGAGGAACGGCGTTCGGGTCAGGGCGTCCGCCGCCGGGAGGGAAGTCGTCAGGTCCTCGAAGAGAGCGGTCGGCCCGGCGGCCGCTCGCGACCAGGAGCCGAGCTCGTCACCCAGGGCCCAGGCCCGAGGCGAGGACAGCACGATGGGAGCGCCCGTCCGCCCCTCCAACCGCAGCGGGCCCGCTGGACCGCGGATCCACTCGCCGATCCCGCTCACCGCGCCGCCACCGTCACGACGAGCGAGCGCAGCCGATTCAACGCCGCCGCCAGCTCGTGTCGCCGGAAGGCCGCCAGGTCGCCCACGTGGCGAGCGTCGAGCACGTCCAGGCCGTGCTGGCCCACGGCCTCCATCACGCCGTCCAGCACCTCCGGCACGCTCCTCTCGCCGTCCATGAGCTCCCGGGCGTGGACCAGGGCCAGCGCCAGCGCCCGGGTCTGGGCGGTGGAGACGATCTGCTCGATGGCGGTCAGATCGAGGTCGGTGGTGCCCAGTCGGACGCGTCGGGTGCCGTGGACCTTCACGTGCACCTCCCGCCGCCCGTGTCTTGGATCGATCGATCGCGCGGCGGGGAGCCGGTGGGGCAGGGCCGGCACGGTCCCGGGGACCTCGACCAGGCGGCCGGTCGGGAACGCGGCGACGACCGCCTGAGCCTCCTCCGTGACGTCCAGGGCCCGGTAGTCCCGCATGGCCACCACGGTGTCCGCGACCTCCAGGTAGTCGCCGCTGCCCCCGATGACGAGGACACAGCTGGCACCGTGGGAAGCGTGGAGCTGGCGCACGCGGTCCACGAAGGGCGTGATCGGCTCGACCGCCTTGGGCACGAGAGCCTGCATCCGGCGGTCCCGGATCATGAAGTTGGTCGCGGTGGTGTCCTCGTCCACGAGCAGGGCCGTCGCCCCGGCCTCCAGAGCCTCCACGATTGCCGCCGCCTGCGAAGTCGACCCGGACGCGTTGGCGGTGGAGAACGCCTCGGTGGTGCCCCCCAGGGGCAGCTGCCCGATGAAGAGCGAGATGTCCACGCCGATCACCGATCGGCCGTCCTCGGCCCGGACCTTTACGGCGTGGTGGTCGGTCACGACCTTCTCGCGACCGTCGCCGGGACGATGGTTGTACACACCACGCTCGAGGGCCCGGAGGAGCGTGCTCTTCCCGTGATACCCGCCGCCCGTGATCACGGTGACGCCACGGGGAACCCCCATCCCAGACACGCGCCCCGCGTTGGGAAGGTCCACGTCCACCCGGAGCCTGGGAGGCGAGGCGAACGGAACGACGGAGCCGTCCCGCAACGGCCGATCGTCGACGCCGCTGGCTCGGGGCAGCACCGACCCGTCTGCTACGAAGGCCAGCAGGCCAAGACCGTCCAGCAGCGCCCGGAGCGCATCCGCGTCCTCGTTGGTCTCTACCACGAGGCGCAGGCAGTCCGACTCGTAGGCCCCGAACAGCAGAGACTGCTCTACCAGGCGGGGCACTTCATCGACGAGCAGTCTGGAGGCCTCGGCCGCCAGCACGCGACGCCCCGCTGCAGGGAGTCCGATCCTGAAGCGGGCCTCGATGCTCCCGTCCTCGGCCACGGCCACCGCGGATTGGGCCAGGACCTCCTGGCCGGGGCACTCCATCTCGATCCGCCCGCTCTTGCCGGAGCCCCGGGAGCGGACGTCGCCCGCGTGCCGGGCGAAGGCCCTTGCCAGGTGGGACGCGAGGCCGGTGGAGCGACTCCCCGCCGCGCACGCCCACGGCGGAAGCCCGGTCCGGGCCCCGGGGACGCGAACGCGCACTCGGCTGGGGTCGGCGAAAGGGTCTCCCTGTACGTGGTCAATGACGAGCTGGCAGCCCTCGAGGTCCCACGCTCCAGCGACCTCCCTGTACGCTCGGTATCCCCGCCCGTCGATGCGGTCGAGCAGGTGTGCCAGCTCACGGGCGTCGCCTCGGATCATTCGCTTCCCTCACCTTGCGCTCGTTTGCCTGCGGGCGACCCCGCGCCGCCGGGTCAACACCGACAAGGTCTCTGCTCGCACTGTAGGTCGAAGTCGCGTGGCAGCCAGACCTGTCCGCACTAGATTGTCGTAGGCAGAGCAGCTCCCCGGGGTCAGCCAACGCCGCCTGGGATGGCCCAGCCGGTGGCGCGCCACGCGGTAGGATCATCGAGGTCTCTTCGTGGTGCCGCAACGGCGCCGATGGGCAGGTCTCGGCGAACGATACCCATGGGCGGGAACCAGCTGTGGGGTCCGCCGGTTTATCGGACGCATGGAAACGGCAGCGTGCGGGCCGGCGTGAGGAGCCCTCCGTCGCCCCGCGCGGCCTCGACGAGGTACGGTACGCTGGAGCGTAGATGAAGGTCGATCGTGCGACGAAGAGCTGGTTGAAGCCCGCGAGCAGGATCCTGCTGTTGGCGACGGTAGCCGCGTGGGGGTGCACCCGAGACGTCGGCAACTCGATCCACGAGCCACAGACGTCCCTGGTCTGCTCCATCGACACGAACCGAGTACGGAGCGGTGGCGTCCCGAGGGACGGGATTCCGGCTCTCTCCAATCCGGAGCTGGTAGGCAAGGACGACGCGTCCCTGGACTATCTGGACCGGGACAGCCGGGTTCTCGGCATCGTTCTGGACGGGCAGCCGATCGCCGTGCCCCACGCGATCCTCTGGTGGCACGAGATCGTCAACTTCGACAGGGGGGGCCAGGAGGTAGCCGTGACCTTCTGCCCGCTCACGGGATCGGCGTTGGCGTTCGACCGGAGCGCCATCGACGGGCAGCTCCTGGGAGTCTCCGGTCTCCTGTTCGACAACAACCTGATCATGTTCAACCGAACCAACGGGCCGGCGAGTGAGGACTCGCTGTGGCCGCAGATGCTGGCCGAGGCTCGCTGCGGCCCCGACGACGGCTTCCAGATGCCCCAGGTGCCGATCGTCGAGATCAGCTGGGACGGGTGGCGGCGAATCCATCCGAACACGCTGGTGATCTCCGGACGTCTCCCCTTCGATCGGGACTACGGCCGGTATCCGTATGGCGACTACGACGCACTCAATCAACCCGAGTTCTTCTTCTCGATGCCCATCCAGGACAACCGGCGGCTGCAGAAGGAGGTCGTGATCGGGGTGCCGGACTATTCGGGCTCCGGGATCGCCTTCCCCACGCTGGCGCTGAAGCGCGAGGGATCCTTCACCGTGGTGGAGGACACCCACCGGGACCTGCCGCTGGTCCTGTTCTGGGATACGGAGAAGGAGGCCGGAATGGCGTACCGGCCCATCGTCGATGGACAGGTCCTACCGTTCACGGCCACCGCCGAGGGCATTTTCGACGAGCAGACCGGATCCCGGTGGAACGTCCTGGGACTCGCGGTGGACGGGCCGCTGGCGGGCACCGAGCTCGAGCCCATTCCCGAGACGTACGTGGCGTTCTGGGGAGCGTGGATCAACTTCCACCGCGACTCGCGGCTCTGGCAGCCCTAGTGCGACCGCGCCGGGCCTTTGGAGGACTGGCGCTCCTGGTGGCGGTCCTGGGCGGACCGGCTCAGGCAGGGGCGCAGTGGGTCGAGCAGCCCGGGTTCGGCTGGGTGTCCCTGGCCTACTATCACCTGGACACGAGCCAGCGTTTCGACGAGGAAGGCACGAAGGAGCCCTTTCCCTTCGAGGGTCACTCGATTACGAACTCCGTCTTCATCGACGCCGCCGTAGGCTTGTTCAAGGGCGTGGACTTCTGGGGCCAGGCGCCCGTCCATTCGCTCGACTTCAGCGACTCCGGCGGGGACCGGGCTCGGACTGGCGTGGGCGACGTCCGACTCTGGCTGCGTGCCAGCCCCCAGCGCTGGTTCGGCAAGGACTTCCCCTTCGCGATCCGTGGTGGCGTGAAGCTGCCCGGATCCGAGTTTCCGGTGGATGCCGAGATCATTCCCCTGACGGACGGGCAGCGCGATTGGGAGCTCATGGCCGAGCTGGGGCATTCGTTCTGGCCGGCGCCGGTGTACGCCATGGGGTGGGTGGGGTACCGCTGGAGAGAGGCGAACGAGGAGACGCGGCAGGACTGGGGCGACGAGGTCTTCTTCTTCTCGGCGGTGGGCGGGAACGTAGGGCGATGGGGTTACAAGGTGGACTTCGAGGGATTCTGGGGGGACACTCCCATCCTGGAGGGAATCCCGGTGAGCACCGCGAGGCGCCGCCTCCTCATCTTGACGCCCTACGTCTCATACCAGATTGGCCCCGGTGGTGCCCAGGGCGGAGTTCGGTTCACGCTCTCGGGGCAGAACATGCCCGCGGGTCCGGCCCTCACGCTGGGGTACTTCACGCGGTGGTCCGTCCTCGGGAGCGGGGGTGGAGGAGGGTAGCCCACCGCCGTAGCGCTCGCTCCCGATCTCCTTCACATTGGGCTGGCCGAAGAGCACGCTCCGTCCACCCGGAAGCCCATGCGCAGGATACTCCGCTCCACGCCGCTCGCAACTCTGCTGGCCGTTGTCGCCTGCGGCCCCGCACCCTCTGAAGACGGGCCGCCCGAAGTCGCCTACGACGTCATCGTGCGCGGGGGACGGGTGCTCGACGGATCGGGGAACCCGTGGTACCGGGCCGACGTGGCCATTCGGGGGGAGCGCATCGCCGCCGTGGGCGACCTCGACGGCGTGAACGCCGCACGGGAAGTGGACGCGCGGGGCCTCTACGTCGCCCCAGGGTTCATCGACACGCACTCGCACGCGGGCAACGGCCTGACCACCGCGGAGCTGAGCGGGGCCGTGCCCCTCCTCGCCCAGGGGATCACTACCGTGCTGGTGAACCCGGACGGTGGGGGCGAGGCCAACCTCCTGACCCAGCGAGAGGCCCTGGAGGCTCATGGTCTGGGCGTAAACGTGGGACAGCTGGTCCCGCATGGTCAGGTTCGCGAAACCGTGATGGGGCTCGAAGACGCCGAGCCAACGCCGCAGCAGATGGAGCGCATGTCGTCGCTGGTGCGCGCCGGCATGGAGGAGGGCGCGTTCGGCTTGTCCTCCGGCCTGTTCTACACCCCCGGCGGCTTCGCGGAGATCGAGGAGGTGGTGGCCCTCGGGCAGGTCGTCGCCGAGTTCAACGGAGCCTATCAGAGCCACATCCGCGACGAGTCGACCTACTCCATTGGCCTCCTCGCCGCAGTGGGCGAGGTGATCACGGTAGCGGAGGAGGCGGGCATTCGGGGAGTAGTGACCCATATCAAGGCCCTGGGCCCGGAGGCCTGGGGGATGGCGCAGGACGTGATCACCATCATCGAGGAGGCCCGGGTCCGGGGCGTGGAGGTCTTCGCCGATCACTACCCCTATCCCGCCGGGTCGACGGGCCTTCGGTCCGCGCTGGTCCCCAAGTGGGCGCAGGAGGGCGGGGAGGACGCTCTGAGGGAACGACTGCGCGACCCCGAGACGCTGCCGCGCGTCCGATCCGGCATGACCGAGAACCTGGCCCGGCGCGGCGGAGCGGCCCGCATTCAGTTCCGGGAGGTGGAGTCGGACAAGAGCCTGGAGGGCGGGCTACTGTCGGAGTTCGCGACGGCTCGAGGAATCGATCCCGTGAGCGCGGCCATCGAGCTCCTCGGGGAAGGCTCACCGAGCATCGTATCCCACTCGATGCGCGAGGACGACGTGCGGGCATTCATGGCGCTGCCCTGGACCATGACGGCGTCTGACGGCGGCCTGGACACGGAGGCGGACGGGGTCCCGCATCCCAGATCCTACGGTGCCTTCACCCGCAAGCTGTCGGTATACGCGCGGGACGAGGGGGTGGTGTCCCTGGCCTCGGCCGTGCGTTCCATGACCAGCCTGCCGGCGACCGTGTTCCGCATGGAGGATCGCGGAGTGCTCCGACCCGGTGCGGTGGCGGACGTCGTGGTCTTCGACCTTCCGCGGCTTCGGACCGACGCCACGTTCCAGGACCCGCGGAATCTGGCGGAGGGGGTGGTACACCTCTGGATCAACGGTGCCGCGGCGGTAGAGGACGGCCAGGTCACGGGCGCTTTGGCGGGTCGGGTGCTGCAAAAGCGCCACCGCCCCTGAACGGGCAACGGCCCTCGCCCGCGACGTGATCGTGCAACGGCGCGACGGCGAGCTTCGCCTGTTCCGTCAGCACGAACACGCACTCCTCTCCGGCGAGTTGGCGCTGGCTTGGCGCGAGGCGGCGGACGAGCCCGCGGTGTCGGACGTCCTGGTCCTGGCGACCTCTCTTCACGACCTGTCCTGGCGCCGTCTGGACGCGGAGCCTCGCTTCAACGCCGGCACGGGCCGCCCGCACGACTTCCTGGACTTCCCCCGCGCCGCCAAGTTCCGCGCCGCCTCCCGCGCCATCGCCCGAGTAGCCCGCATGCATCCGTACGCGGCCGTGTTGGTGAGCCTCCACCATGCGACGTTCACCGGAGCGCCACCCTGGTTCGCGAGGAAGGAGGCGGACCGCCGCCACCGCATTCTCGGGCAGCTGGGTCGCCACGCGCCCGACGCGGAGCGGATGGGCCTGGACCTGGCCTATCTTCGCCTGTTCGACGTGCTGTCCCTGCACGTCTGCCTCACGCCCCCGGGAGCGGTGGCTGCCCGTGTGCCGAGCTGGCTCAGGGGCTCCCATGCAACACCGGACGGGGGTCGCATCAACCTGGACTGGGTCGACGGGGAGACCCTTACCGTGACTCCGTTCCGGTTCGGTGACCGCCCACTCCACCTTCGGCTTCCCTTCCGGGATCTGGCGGGAGAGAGGTTCGACCGCGCGGAGCGGATGCGGGCCGCCTGGCGCAAGAGCAGCCCGCGGCGGTGGCGCTTCCGCCTGGTGCCCGGCGCGGGGTAGGGCCCCGGGTCGGACCGCTGCCCTGACCGAAGTGGCCGCGAGGCCCATCGGCCGATTGCGCCGATGACCCTCCCGTTCTATCGAACCCGGCAAGGGTTGGCCGCGACGCCGTCTCGCTACGAAGCTCGCGGCATTCACTTTGCCATGTGGTCGTGTACCTTCCGCGCAGCAGGCCGCGTCGTGGCCGCGCGGCAGCCCAACCCCCACTGGAGCTTCGCATGGGAGCCATCCGTGAGTTCATGAGGCGTCACTACCGGCACTTCAACGCCAGAGAGGTGGTGGCCGCCGCGACAGCGTACGATGCCCATGTGGACGCCGGCGGGAGAATGCTCGTGGCTCTGGCTGGCGCCATGTCCACGGCGGAGCTGGGCATCTCCCTGGCTCGCATGATCCGGGAGGGCAAGGTCCACGCCATCTCGTGCACGGGCGCCAACCTCGAGGAGGACGTCTTCAACCTGCTGGCCAACGACCAGTACGAGACGATCGCGAGCTGGAGGGGGCTGTCGGCAGAGGACGAGCTGGCACTGTACAAACGGGGCATGAACCGGGTCACCGATACGTGCATTCCCGAGACCGTCATGCGTCATCTGGAGGATCACCTGGTGGCCGCCTGGCGCACGGCGTGTGAATCCGGGGCGAGGAAGCTGCCTGCAGAGTTCCTCGCCGAGATCCTGCTCTCCGGCGCCCTGGAGCCGCACTACGCCATCGATCCGGCGGACTCGTGGCTGCTGGCCGCTGCCCGGCAGGGCGTCCCGGTGTACGCGCCCGGGTGGGAGGACTCGACCACCGGCAACTTCCTCGCCGCGGCGGTGCTTCGGGGCGTCGTGCCGCACCACGGCTGCGTGGTCTCCGGGACGGAGCAGTTCCAGCACCTGATGGAGTGGTACATGACGGAAGCTGCCGATCTGGGAGACCGTCCGTCTGTGGGGTTCTTCCAGATCGGCGGCGGCATTGCCGGCGACTTCGCCATCTGCGCCGTGCCGTCCATTATCCAGGACCTCCGGCGTGACGTGCCGTTCTGGGGATACTTCGCCCAGCTCACCGACGCGACTCCGTCCTACGGAGGGTACTCCGGCGCACCGCCCAACGAGAAGATCACGTGGGGAAAGCTGGCCGTGGAGACGCCCAAGTTCGTGGTCGTCTCGGACGCCTCCATCGTGGCGCCGCTGGTCTTCTCCTACGTGCTGGGGGACTGAGAGGCAGCGGGGCCCGGACGTGTCCGGGCGTTGGCGACTCAGGCGGGCCCCGCCTCAGTCCGCCGTCTCGGCCAGCTCCTCCAGCACGTCCTCGACCTCGGCCTGGAGCTGCGACATCTGCTCGCGGCCGAGTCGCTGGCCGAGCCAGCTCGCTCCGTGGAGGAGCGCCAGCAGGGGCACACCGAGCCAGACGGCCCACAGACCCCAGGCCGGCGTTCCGGAGGCCCACTGGACGTAGCCGAACGTGGCCCCGAAGACGACGAGGGTGACCACGCTACCGTAGATGAACATGAAGAAGGTCCAGACCTCGGGATGGGGCGAGAACCGGCCGAACACCGAGCAGCCGTCGGCGTCTTCGTCCACGCGCAGCGATAGGTAGGGGGACCACAGCTTGCGCTCGCGCGCCGGCACGTAGAGCTCTGCCCAACGGCCCTTGCCCCTCCATCGGCCGCTCAGGTGATCACGGGCCACGAACCCGGCGCGAATCCCCTCAATGGTGTCCGCACGGCCCAGCCTCACCGGCATGGTGAACGTGGGTCGCAGGTGGCGGGTGTCGACCTCCTCCATGCTCAGGGAACCAGGCCCGCGAGACCCGCCTCGGCCACCACGACCAACAGGGCGCGCTGGATCGCCAGGTGACCGTCTCGGTTCAGCCACCACTCCCCCGGCGAGTGGCCTCCGTCACCGTCGCCGCCCCGGCCCAGGGTCACGGCCGGGATGCCCAGCGCGATGGGGATGTTCGAGTCCGTCGACGACCGGCTCAGCGAGGGCTCGCCCCCGTACTGCTCCGTCGCCGCCATGGCTCGTTGGATCAACGGGAGCGTAGGCTCGAGCTCGCCGGAGGGCCGGTCCCCGATCTTGTCCGCCACCAGCTCGAGCTCGGGGCCCTCTCGCCGCAGCTCGTTCTCTCCGCGCACGCCCCGCTCCATGGCGTCCAGGAACGCGGACTCGATCCGGTCCAGGCTCTCCGGTGAGTGGGAGCGCATGTCCACCTCCATCCAGGCCTCGAAGGGAATGGAGTTGACTGACGTACCTCCACCGATCCGCCCCACGTTGTAGCTGGTCCGGGGGCCGGACCGGGTCAGCGTGTCGGCAGCCTCCTGGAAATAACGAACGGCCTGGCCGAGGGCATGAGCGGGATTGGCCAACCCGAAGGCCCCCCACGAATGGCCGCCGGGGCCCTGGAAGGTCACACGGTACCGGACGGATCCCAGCCCCTGCGTCACCAGACGGTCGAAGCCTCCGCCGTCGATCTCGATCCACGCGTCGAGGACAGTGGGGGCGCCCTCGCGGAACAGGTGCTTCATGCCTCGCAGGTCACCGGGCCCCTCCTCTCCCACGACACCGACGAACAGCACGTCGTCTCGCGTCCGCACGCCCGCCTCCACCATGGCCCGGAGCGCCGTCAACACCACCACCAGGCCCCGGGTGTCGTCGCCGACCCCAGGGGCGTACAGGGTGTCACCGCGCATGCGAACGGTGACGTCCGTCCCCTGCGGGAAGACCGTGTCCAGATGGCCACCGATCGCGATCGTACGGCCGCCACCTTGGCCGCGGAGGAGCCCGATCGCGTTGCCCTCCCCGTCGATCCAGACCGAGTCCGCTCCCACCTCCGCCAGTAGCTCGGCGAAACGGCGGGCGCGCGCCTCCTCCATGAAGGGAGGGGCAGGGATCTCGGTCAGCTCGACGAGACGCTCCATGGTCCAGGCGTCCAGGGCCTCGACCCGGGCGAGGGCGTCGGCGACGGAGGACTCGACGACGAGGGATCGTACTTCGTCACGGTATCGCTCCTCGATCGTCTGAGCCCGGGACGGAGAAGCGGGCAGGAGGATCAAGGTGGCGCAGAGTAGAAAGCGGTGGACCATGGACGCTCCACGATCGTTGGGCACGAAAGGCTCGTTGCGGCCCCAATCTACGGAGTACATCAGCCGGTCGCAGCGGAGCGGGCAACCCGACCCGAGGCGGGCCCGGCCAGTCCGGCGGGCGGCGCTCGGCCCACCGCCACGCGGCCGCCCCGCCCAGGCCACGGTCGCACCCCACACCGAGATTGGCTTTACGGTTAGATTACGCCCGCAACCGAAGGGGATCGAGCGGTAGCGCGGACGCCGTCCGGCCTCGATCCCACGGTGGTCCGGCCCCCTCTAGCGGCTCGGGCACGAAGGAAACGGAGCAGCAGCGTCATGGACATCCGCAACGTCGCCATCATCGCCCACGTGGATCACGGCAAGACCACGCTGGTGGACGAGATGCTCCGCCAGGCCGGCGTATTCCGGGAAGGGCAGCAGGTGATGGAGAGGGTCATGGATTCGAACCCGCTCGAGCGGGAGCGGGGCATCACGATCCTGTCCAAGAACACCGCGGTGACATGGGGCGATCACAAGGTCAACATCGTCGACACGCCAGGCCACGCCGACTTCGGCGGCGAGGTGGAGCGGATCCTGCGGATGGTGGACGGCGTGATCCTCCTGGTCGACGCGGCCGAGGGTCCCATGCCCCAGACCCGGTTCGTCACCCGCAAGGCGCTCGAGCTGGGTCTCATGCCCGTGGTCGTCATCAACAAGGTGGATCGCCCGGACGCCCGTCCTCTGGAGGTGCACGACGAGGTGCTGGAGCTCTTCATGGAGCTCGAAGCCACCGATGTACAGCTCGACGCACCGTTCCTGTACGCATCGGGACGGGACGGGTGGGCGTCCACGACGCCGGACCACAAGACGGACGGCCTGGAGGCGCTTTTCGACACCATTCTCGAGGCGGTACCACCTCCCGCGACGGATCCGGCGGGTCCCTTCCAGATGCTCGTGTCGACCCTGGACTTCTCGCCCTACGTGGGTCGGATCGCCATCGGTCGCGTCGAGCGGGGGCGGGTGAACGTTGGCGAGCGGGTATCCCTCCTCGCCTTGGGCGAGCCAGGTCCGGTGGCCGAAGAGGATGCCGAGGAGGCGCGGGTGGCCAAGCTGTACTCGTTCGCCGGGCTCGAGCGGGTGGACGTGGCGGAGGCCACCGCCGGGGACATCGTGGCGCTGGCGGGCCTGGAAGGCGTCGAGATCGGCAAGACGCTGACCGATCCAGAGCACACGGAGCGCCTCCGGGGCATCGCCGTGGAAGAGCCGACCCTGTCCGTCGACTTCTCCGTGAACAACTCGCCCATGGCGGGCCGGTCCGGTAAGTACGTGACCTCGCGACAGGTGCGCGACCGGCTGTTCAAGGAGCTCGAGCAGAACGTGGCGCTCAGGGTGGAAGAGACCGAGAGCCCCGACACGCTGACCGTGTCCGGCCGC
>JBDHLD010000221.1:0-3561 GCA_039586035.1 Gemmatimonadota bacterium
CGCGAACCGGGTGTCCGCGTACCAGAACCGGTTTCCGTCGGGCAGCCAGTTCGGGATGACCGCGTGCCCGCCGTTCTGTCGCACGGCGATCCGGCCGACGGAGGTCCGCAGCTCCCGGTATCGCTCGTACATGGCGAGGTGTTCCGCGCGGTATGCCGACCGGGACGGATCCTCCGCCTGCCCGGCAAGCGTCGACGCTCCGAGGGCGAGGATCGCGACGGCCGCGAAACAGGCTCCGGCCCAGGCCCGAGTCCGTCGAGCCTCAGTCATCCGGTCCTCCCTCGATCCACAGCTCGTCGAGGTAGGCTTCCGGCCATGACCGGTTCGGAGTCTCGAGACCCCTGACCTCCGCTCGGGCCGCGGAGATGAGGAGCTCCGGCACCAGGTAGGTGAGAGGGACACCCTCGCGGAGCAGGGGCCACAGCACCCTGTACAGGCTGTCGCGCGACGACGGAATCACCTCGCGCTCGAGCGCTTCCACGATGGCCTCCATCTCGGGACTCTCGTACGTGGACCACGATCTCCCCCCGCCGCTTCGGAACGTGAGGTTGTCCAACCCCATATGGAGCCCCAGGGCGGCCTGGAAGTCACCCGACTGGAATCTTCTCTGCGCGAGGCTGCGATCCAGCGTGGTAAGCTCGGCCCGGATCCCGATCCGCTGCAGCTGCGCCTGCACGAGGACGGCGAGAGGGAGGTTTGCCGGGTTGACGAGGAGCTCGAACTCGAATGTCGATCCATTTCGTTCTCGGATCCCACCGCGGTCCCTCCAACCGAGTCCTTCGAGCGATCTTGCGGCCTCGCTCGGGTCGTACTCGAGCAGAGGGGGCGTCTCGCCACGTAAGACCTGGCCACGCGAGGCCGGCATGTCGCGCGGCTCCAATTCGTTCGGATAGCCGAGGAACGTCGCCAGCTCGCGCCGATCGATCCCCACGGAGAGTGCCCGCCGAACGCGCGCATCCTCAAACAGCGGATCGCTCAGATTCCAGTGGATCCGGATCGGCCCGGTGGAGAGGTCGAAGTACACGGCGAAGCGTGGGTCTTCCTCCAGCAAGCGTGCCTGCACGACCGAGATCGAATTCGAGTTCATCGGGAGAACGTCCACGTTCCCCGCCAGCAGCTCCACGTACCCTCCACCCCCTCCCCGGAGGAGGACCCGGTCGATCGCGGGTCGTCCGCGGTGGTGACGCGGGTTCGCTTCCAGCTCGACGAAGCTGAGCTCGGTCTGTCGCACGAAGCGAAACGGACCCGTCCCGGCCGGAGCCTCCCAGAACTCCCAGCTCGGGTAGTCGGCCGAATCCAGCCCTTCGAGAAGATGCGCTGGGAGGATCGGCGAGTTGGTCTCCAGGGGTTCCCAGCCGGAGCGCAGGTATCGCACGACGACCGTGCTGTCGTCCACCACCGTCGGCACGGCCGATCCGGGCGGGCGGCCCAGGACCTCCGGGTCCTGGTACAGCTCGATCGTGAAGGCGACGTCCCGAGCGGTAAGGGGTGTGCCGTCGTGCCACCGGACATCGGTGCGGAGGTGATACGTCCAGGTGCCTGAGTCGTCCCCGACCTTCCAGCTTCGGACCAGATCCCCTTCGATCTCTCCCTCTCGGGTCCAGCGGAAGAGTGGCGAGAAGATCATGCGCATGTGCGGGCCGCCCCGCAGCACCGGGATAAACATCCGCGTCGAAGGGCTGCGGGTGTACATGGTGATCGTGATGGGCCGGTGGCCCGGTGCCCCGTTCTGATCTGAGGGCGAGGAATCGGCGGTCGAATCGCTCCCCCCGCACGCCGTGAAGACGGCCAGCGCAAAGCCGGCAGCGCCCGCGCGGCGAAAGGCTGCGGCCCTCACGGTCCGTCCTCGAGCCACAGCTCCTCCAGGTAGCGGATCGGGTCGGCCCGCCACGGGCTCTCGAGTCCCCGGATGCGGTCGTTGACGATCCACTTCACCGGATGCGGGACCAGGTTGAAGTTCGGGACGTCGCGCTGGAGGATCCGCGTGATCTCCCGCGCCAGCTCGGCCCGCGGCCCCCGCTCTCGCAGGTACCCGTAGCTCTCCTGGAGCCGGTCGAGCTCGGGGTTCACGTACCCGTGATCCCAGCGGCCCATCGACCCGTAGCCGTTGCGGAGGATGGCCGCTTCGAACTCGCCGGCTCGTATGCGACCCTGGATCACCGGCCCGGCAAGGGTCTGCACCTCCATGAGAACGCCAGCCCGTCGGAACTGCTCCTGGACCATCGTGCCCAGTCTCTGATACATGCCGCCTGCCGGCACCAGGGTCGTGAACGAGAAGGGGTGGCCGTCGCGATCGAGCACCTGGTCCCCATCGCGGTCCACCCAACCCTCCTCGGCAAGGAGGCGTCTGGCCTCGGCGGGATCGAAGGGAATGGGTGGCAGATAGTCTCCCCCGTCCTCGGAGGGCACGCTCCTCCGTCGAACACCGCCGAGAGGACCGTCCACTACCGGCACCAGATCCGCCGGGTAGCCCGCGATGACCATGAGGGCCTCGCGATCCAGGGCCATGGCGAGCGCACGGCGGACGGAGGCGCTCTGGAACATCGGCAGACGGGTCTGCCAGAACAGCGTGATCGGTAGCGCCGAGGAGAAATCGTAGTAGACGCGGTGGCCCGGAACCTCCGCGATCTGTGTGGTGACGTCAGCCGGGAAGAGGTCCACCTCGCCGGCCAGCAAGCCCATGTAGGCCGCCTGCCGACCCATCAGGCGCACCACTACGCGCTTGATCTTCGGTGTGCCAAACGCGTAGTCGGGATTGGCCTCGAGCACGAACCCGATCTCGGGAACGTAGCGGACGACGCGGTACGGCCCGCTCCCGACCGGCCGTTGCCAGAACTCCCAGTCCCAGAAGTCTGTAGGATCCAGGTTCTCGAGCAGGTGGCTGGGATAGTAATCCTCGTTGTAGCCCTCGAAGTCGCGGATGAACAGCGTGGAGTCGTCCAGGATGGCGGTCTCGCCGAGGTCCTCCTTCAGTACGGCCGGATGGTGCTGTAGCTCGATGCTGAACTTCACGTCGTGCGCCGTGACGGGCGCCCCGTCCTGCCATCGGATGTCCTTGCGCAGCGTGAGGCGCACGTCGCGTCCATCCCGAGAGAATTCCCACGCACCGGCCAGCCGTCCCACGGTCTCGCCGTTCTCGTCGCGCTCCAGGAGCGGCAGGAACACCAGTCGAGCTAGCCCCTTCAGGAACGCGTTCTTGTCGCCCGGCACGGCCAGCGTGATCGTGGGCACGGAGTCGGTCCGAGTCCGGCTCGCGGCATTTGGATTGGAGGCCGGGTCGCCTGCATCTCGGCCGGGAAGACAGCCAGAGAGCAGCATCACCGGCAGGACCGTGCCCGCCAGGGCGGCGCCGAATGAGGCCGACCGCAGAACCCCCGGCGGGCGCGTCATCGCTCAGCGTCCTCTATCCACAGCCGGCCCATCACCCAGGCGGGATCCCCCCACCAAGGGGACGAGAGGCCCTTCAGTCGCCGATGCGCTGCGGTCCAGCGGAGCATCGGCATGAGGAGGGTCACGGGAAGGTCCGCTCGCATGATCTCCCCGATCTCGGCGTACAACGCG
>JBDHLD010000222.1:0-8963 GCA_039586035.1 Gemmatimonadota bacterium
GACGCCGTCCATCTACCTGATGATCCCGTTCCTCGAGCGCGAGGGCGGGGTCTGGTTCAGTCGCGGCGGCATGTACTCGGTCGTGGAGGCTTTCGGCACATACTTCCGGGAGATGGGTGGGCAAATCAGGACCGGCGAGGAAGTCCGTGAGATCGTCGTGGACCGCGGCCGCGCGTCAGGCGTGCGCACAGATGGTGGGCACTACGCCGCCGACATGGTGGTGAGCAACGCCGATCCAGGGCACACGTACGGGTCGTTGGTGGGCGCCGAGCATCGTAGCCGTTGGACGGACCGGAAGCTGGCGTCCACCGACTGGGCCATGAGCTGCTTCCTGCTCTACATAGGCACCAGGCGGCAATATCCCCAGCTCGAGCACCACACGCTGATCCTGACCGAGCGCTACCAGGGCCTTCTCACCGACATCTTCAAAAAGAAGATCCTTCCCGACGACTTCAGCATGTACCTCCACGCGCCTACCCGGACGGACCCGGACATGGCACCCGAAGGGGGCGAGAGCATGTACGTGCTGGTGCCGGTGGCGAATCAGAAATCCGGCCTGGACTGGTCGGCGCTGAAGGACGAGTTCGCCGACAAGATCATCGACTACCTGGAGGACTGGGGCCTCGAGGGCCTCCGTGGGGAGATGGAGGTGCTCCATATCTTCACCCCCGACGACTTCGAGACCGAGCTCAACGCTACGTGGGGTAACGCGTTCGCCATCGAGCCCAAGTTCACCCAAACCGCGTGGTTCCGGCCCCAGAACCGGAGCGAAGACGTGGAGGGCCTGTATCTGGTCGGCGCGGGCACCCACCCCGGTGCGGGCGTGCCCGGCGTGCTACTCAGCGCCGAGACCACGTATGGCTGCATCGCGGACGATGTCGGACTGCCCGACCAGTGGGACTGGGACGAGCCGGGGCGTGCGGACCTCTCGGAAGACGTGCTTCGAGAGATCGAGACGGCTCTGGTCGGCGAAGGCTGAGGCCCATGGATGCCTTCGCCCGCTGTCTCCCCTGATCGTCGTCCTGGCCATGTGCCTCGCCGCCGCTCCGGCAGCGGGACAGAGTGAGAGCGGCGCGCTCGAAACCGACCACTTCGTCCCGTCCACGCCGGAGAACACGAGCTGGGGCTGGTACCCCACCGACAAGGCACCCGTGCTCACCCTCCGCCCGGGAGAGACGGTCCGCATCAACTCACCCACGCGGGCGCGGTGCAGGACGCGGAGCCCGTCGCGTACCTGGCAGAGCTCGGCGTCGGCCGCGACGAGATCCTCGACGACATGCTGGAATTCTGGGCCTCCAGGGACGGACGACCGAGGGACGGCCGCAGCGGCCACGTCATCACCGGACCCGTCTTCATCGAGGGCGCCGAGCCGGGTGACGTGCTCGAGATCCAGATCCTGGAGGTCGAGACCCGCGTGCCGTGGGGCATCAACAACACGAGCCCCCGTGGCGGCGTCTTGTCGCCGAGCTACCCGGGCGCCCGCCCGGACGACGTGGAGCTGGACATGGCGCCGGCCAGGCACCTGATCCGCACCGGTGAGTCCGGCGGCCGCCGGGTGGCTTTCTTCTCCGACGACATCCAGGTGCCGCTGGCCCCGTTCTTCGGCATCCTGGCCGTCGCCCCCGATCCGGTCGTGGGGGAGCCGGGCGTGACCGTTCCGGGTGTCCAGGGCTCGCGTCCGCCGGGCGCTTTCGGTGGGAACCTGGACGTCAAAGACCTTACGGCCGGAACTTCCGTCTTCCTCCCCGTCTTCCATCCCGGCGCGCTCTTCTTCGTCGGTGACCCCCACAGCGCCCAGGGCGACGGCGAGGTCAGCGGCACGGCCATCGAGCAGTCCCTGACCGGCGTCTTCCGGTTCTTGGTGCACAAAGACACCCACATCTCTGGGCCGCGGGCCGAGACCGACACGCACTACCTGGTCATGGGCATCGATCTGGACCTGGACCGCGCGGCTCGTAAGGCCACGTGGGAGGTCGTCGATTTCCTGGTGACGGAGAAAGGCATGACGCCGGACAAGGCGCTTTCACTGGCGAGCATCGCCGTGGACTTCCGGGTGAGCGAGGTCGTGGACCTGACCCAGGTCGTGACGGGATTCATCCCCAAAGAGGTGTTCCTGCACCCATAGTCCGGCCGAGGCGTCAGCGCAGGAGGTCCTCGGGAATCGGATTCTCGGGATCCTCGAAGTCCGTCGTGATCGAGGCGATCCACCACCGCTCGCCGTCGTGGGCCAGCTCGATGCTATCCAGCCCACGCCCCCGCATGGGCGCTTCCGGCGGACCGAGCCTGGGCTCGAAGATCACGAAGGCGTGGGCGATGCTCCCGTAGGACCGGACCGACATGCCGCCGATGGTTTCGGTGAACCCGGTGCTCTCCAGACCGGCATCCCGGTAGAACTCCTCCCAGTCCCGGATGAAGCCGTCCACGTCCATGACGCGCATCGGCCGGTCCCCACGGGGTGAGAATACGAGAACGGCTTCGTCCAGGAAGACCTCGCGGAACATCTCCCAGTCGGGCTCCGGACCGGGCCCGAACGAGACCATGTCGTAGAGCCACTCGATGAGACCCTCCGGCGACCGCGCCGCCTCCTGCACATCGGGTGGCGGCGAGGCGACGGCCAAGGCGACGGTGAGCACAACCGGGACCAAGATCATGGGATCTCCCTATGTGGGTCGTGCCGCCCCCGGCTCCGAGTGGCGGCTATGGGACATGGAGCTCAGGCGTTCACCGAGGATCGGCCTCTTGAACGACGGCTGACCCATCAGGAGGTCGCTGGCGCAGACGGGCTAGCCCTCGAGATAGGTTCGCCTGTAGCCCCGTACCGCCCATTCGTGTTCGCGCCTCATCTTCTGCGTCGAAGTCAGAACGTCGAAGTACCAGATCGTGCGCGTCGAGATCTGGCTGTTCTGGATCCAGGTGTAGCGGAGCGCGTCCTGGACGACCTCGAGAGGCGCGCTCTCGGCGAGCAACGCGCCGAAGTTGTCGAACAGCGTGAAGCGATGGTACCCGAGCGCGTCGAGCCATTGACACAAATCGGTGAATGCGCGCAGCCGCTCCCGCTGTCGGACCTCGGCTTCGAAGTAGAGCAGCGGCTCCATGTCGGAGATCGTCCGCTCGCCGGACCTCAGGGCCTCGGGATCGCAGCCGTCGACATCACACTTGATGAGGCTGACGCTGGCGCTCTCGGGCAGGTTCTCGGCGATGATCCCGTCCAGGCTACGCTGGGAGACGCGCTCTCCCTCTCGAGCGATGGCAGCCGTCCCCCGCGAGGATTCCAGTCGAACGGTCCCGCCGTCGTCACCCACCGCGCTCCTCACGCAGCGAACCGTGGAACCGGCCTGCCTCAGGCGGTCGACGTTTTTCACCAGGATGCGATAGAACTCCTCGGCGGGCTCGACGCACAGGATGCGTTTGTTCTCGCCTGCAGCGAGCGCCGCGGCCGTGTCACCTACGTTCGCTCCGATGTCCACGATCCAGCCCTCCATCTCCAGCTTTCCGAGCACGAGGGGGAATCGATCGTAGAGGGGGTGCTCGGCCTGATACCTAGGCAGAGCGTGGCCGGGGGGTAGAGAGATCTCGACCCCACCAATCGGATAGCTCCGTACGGCATCACCTTTCCTGAAGAACCGGCGGCAGCGTTCCGCAATCGCGCTCCAAGCCCTCCTGCCTCGCACCCTGATCGCCCTAGTTCGCCACGTTCTTGTAGACCACGCCTCCCTTCATGACGAAGACCACCCGGCGAAGCGCGCCGATGTCCTCGGCCGGGTTACCGTCCACGCCGATGAGGTCGGCCTCGAAGCCGGGCGCCAGCGTGCCGATCTGGTTGGACATACCCAGCGACTCGGCGGCGAGGGACGTGGCCGACACGATGGCCGCCACGGGATCCTGGCCCCCCACCTCGACCCGGTAGATGAGCTCCTCCCAGTTCCTCCCGTGACTACCGGCCAGTGCGTCGGTGCCGAAGACGATCTTCAGGTCGGGTCGCTCCAGAGCCATGGAGAACACCTCCCGCATGCCCACGAGGAGCTTCTCCATGTGTTGAAACCCTTCCTCCGTGTAGTTGCCGATGCCGAGGAAGCGCTCCTTGTTGTCCAGGTAGTTCTGGATGACCAGCGAAGTGTGGGGATCGTAGAACACCCCTGCGGTAGCCATAGCGTCGAGGGCCTCGCCGTTGGCCAGGCCTCCGTGCTCGAGCGTCGTGCATTCGGCTCGGGCGGTGCGTAGGGCCGCCTCGGCCGCGTGGGCGTGTACAACCGACCGCACGCCGAGGCGGCGTGCTTCGTCACAGGCAGCCGACAGCTGCTCCTGGCTGAGGGTCGGCACGCCACCCTCGCGGATGCTCTTGGAGGCGAAGATCTTCACCGCATCGGCCCCGGACTCGACCCGCTCGCGGACCGCGGCACGGAGCTCCTCGGCGGTCCCCTCCGTGATCCACTCATAGGTCGTGAGGAGCCGGGAACCCGGTAGGACGCCGCGGGCGATCGCGTCCCGCACCGGTCCGTCGACGCGTGCGCCCATGCTCTGCACCGTGGTGATGCCCGACATGAGGGTCACGTAGGCGTTTTCGGCCACGTACAGGGCCAGCGTCTCGCGGGACTCGGGGCTGTCGTCGCGGGCCCTGTGCACCGGGCATGACGGTGAGGTCCGAAAGATCGTACGTGGGCTCCCGAGACACGTCACCGGTGACGCTGACGATGCTGCCGTCGTCGATCACGAGGGTCGAGGGACCCAACGCCGCGCCCCGCCCGTCCAGCACCTGCCCCGCCCGGATCACCACCGGGTCCTGGGCGAGCGCCAACGTGGGCAGTGCCAGGAGCGCCGCAAGGACGCTCGGAACCAGCCGCGGTAGGCTTCGTGTCGTCGTCATCGGGCCCACCTCCTCGGATCTCGGGCTCAGTCTCCCGTCGCTATCCCTCCGGCGCCACCAGCACCGTCGTCTCGTCCCAGGGGTCCAGTGGCTCCAGGCCGAGCCGCTCCAGCTCTCCGTTGACCGCGGCCAGCTCGTTGGCCCAGATCCCGTCCAGCGTCTCGGTGTAGCCCGCCAGCTCGTCGACCATGATCTGGAAGACCTCGCGCATTCCGTCGTTTGGCCTCCCCTCGCCGCGCTCCACCATGGACAGGAGGTTCGCCAGCCGGTTGTTGACCTTGATGGGGAAGTTCAGGGGATCCTGGTTCGACCGGTTGCGGACCTGGTAGATGTTGCCCTCCACCTCACCCGCCTTGGTCAGGAAGGCGTGGGCGGCCTCCCGCAGACCCCGGTCGTCGGTGCCCTCCAGGTGCCCCATGAGCTGGGTCCTGGCCCGGCGGATTTGCACGACCGCCGAGTTCGCCTCGTTCACCTTTTCCCAGATCTGGTGGCTGAAGGCGTACTGGGCGTGGAGGTCCTCATCGGTGACGTCCTCGATCCACGGTTGACGCTGGATCTCGACCTGGGTCTCCCTGGCCTGGCCGTCAGCGGTGAGGCGGACCGTGTAGGTGCCGGGGGGCAGCCTTGGCGCGATCGTGGACCGGACGCCCCAGAGGATCATGCCCGGGAAGGCCACGGCCTGCTGGCTCCGCAGATCCCACTGGACGTGGTTCAGCCCGGCCTTGGCCGTAATGGTCTGGGGCGCCCACCGGTCGCGCTCCGGCTCGTCGTCGTCCTCGTCCTCCGCGTCCCCGTGCTCCTCGCCCTCTGCGTGCTCTTCTTCCTCCGCCTCTGCGGCCTCGTGTGCCTCCTCGGCCTCGAAGGTCCGCAGCACCTGGCCGCTCGCGTCCAGGATCTCCAGCGTCGCCTCGTCGGGGGTCGCGGCGAGCCACCACGACAGCGTCACGCCCCCCGCCGAGCGGTAGGCCACCGGCGGGTCGAACAGAACCACGTCCTCCGACGTCGTCGTGGGGGTGAGCTGCCTCAGCGGCGCCATGTTGTCCAGCACCCAGAAGCCCCGACCGTGGCTGGCGATGGCCAGCTCGTTGTGCTCCACGATCAGGTCGACGACCGGAATGTCGGCGAAGCCCGGGTTCAGCTCCTGCCAGTTCGCGCCGTCGTCGTAAGAGACGTAGACCCCGTGCTGCGTCGCGGCGTACAGGAGTCCCTCACGATTCGGGTCCTCCCGCACCGCGTGGACGTAGGCGTCCTCCCGGATGCCGTTCACGATCCGGGTCCACGTCTGGCCGTAGTCGTCCGACTTCCAGATGTGCGGCGCGAAGTCGTCCAGGAGATGACGGCGCACGGACACGTAGGCCTTCCCGGCGTGGAACGCAGACGCGTCGATCTGGCTCACGCGGCCGAAGTCGGGCATGTCCGGCGGCGTGACGTTGGTCCAGGTCTGGCCGCCGTCCCGCGTCACATGAACGAGCCCGTCGTCCGATCCCGTCCAGATCTCGTCGATGTCGACCTTGCCCGGGCCCACCGAGAAGATGGTGGCGTAGACCTCGGGGCCGTTCATGTCGCCCGTGATGGGCCCGCCCGAGTGTCCCAACGTGCTGGGGTCGGCGCGGGTCAGGTCACCGCTCAGGGCCTCCCAGCTGTTCCCACCGTCCGTGGTCCGCCAGAGCCGTTGCGACGAGGTGTAGAGGACGTTGGGATCGAGGGTCGAGAAGATGATGGGGAACGTCCACTGCCACCGCTCGACCATGTCGATGGCCGGCTCGCCCGAGTAGAACCAGGGGTACGGATTCACCTCACGTGCGGTCTGCAGGCGGCGGTTGAACTTGTCGATGTAGCGGCCGTTGTTCACGCCGGCGTAGTAGACGTCCAGGTCCTGGGGGTCCGGCGCGATGTAGCCCGGCTCACCGCCGCCCACGACGTAGGCCACGTCCATGGAGCCCTCGGTGATCGTGGCGGGCTCCCGGCCGCCGAAGCGGAACGGCGCCGGGCCGAAGCCCATCCGGCTGGCGTTCCAGGCCGAAGGCAGGCATAGCGTGCTGTTATCCTGCTGCGACCCACACACGTGAAAGGGCACATGGGCCGTGGTCACGGCCTTGTAGAACTGGGCCGTGGAGAACTCCTGGTCGGTCCAGTCGTTGCCGGTGTTGAAGCTCACGGCTCCACCGCCGTCGTTCGCGACCACCAGGTGGGCCGGGTCGTCAGGGTCGATCCAGAAGTCGTGGTCGCCGTGCGTCCCGTTGTTGATGACCTCCAGCGTCTCGCCGCCATCGGTGGATCGGAAGAGCGACGTGTTCTGCATGTAGACCACGTCCTCGTCCTGGTGGTCGGCGAAGACGTGGGTGTAGTAGAACGCCCGCTGCCGGATCCGGCGCTCCTCGTTCACGAGCTCCCAGCTCTCCCCGCCGTCGTCGCTCCGGAACAGGCCGCCGTCGTCGTTCTCGAACAGCGCGTAGACGCGATTCGAGTTGGCGCTGGAGACGGCCAGGCCGATCCGCCCGACGACACCTTCCTGGGGCATCCCCGGGTTCCGGGTGATCTCGGTCCAGGTCTCGCCCCCGTCGGTGCTCTTGAACATCCCCGAGCCGGGCCCGCCGGACGACATCGTGTACTCCCTCCGGAAGGCCTGCCACAGCGACGCGTACATCACGTTCGGGTCGTTCCGGTCGATGACGATGTCGATGGCGCCGGTCTGGTCGTCCCGGTAGAGGACCTTCCGCCAGGTGTCGCCGCCGTCCGTGCTCTTGAACACGCCCCGCTCCTCACTGGGGGCGCTGTACTTCCCGAACGACGCTACGAAGATGATGTCCGGGTTGGTGGGGTGGATGCGGATCTTGGAGATCCCGTGGGAGTCTCTGAATCCGACGTGCTCCCACGTCTCGCCCGCGTCCCGACTGCGGTACACGCCGTCGCCCGGCATGATGTTGCCGCGGATGCAAGTCTCGCCGGTGCCGATGAAGACCAGGTCAGGGCTCGTTTCGCTCACCGCCACGGCGCCCACCGACGCCGCCGTGATCTTGAAATCGGTGATCGGCGACCAGTTCTCGCCGCCGTCCGTCGTCTTCCAGAGGCCGCCGCCGGTGGCGCCGAAGTAGGCCTCCATGGGACGACCCACGACGCCGCTCGTGGCGATGGATCGCCCGCCCCGATCCGGGCCGAGGTTGCGCCAGGCGTAGCCGGCCAGGAGCGCGGAGTCGAGCACGACCTCCTGGGCTACGAGGTTGGGTGGGGCCACGGGGAGCGCGGTCAACAGGGCGGCGGAGACCACCAGGGACAGCTCGACGATTCGTTTGGCGTGCATGGGAAGCGGGGTCTCGAGTCACGACGGGTGAACGTGCGTCAAACTACGGTGGTGCACCGCTCCGGCAATGCCACGGGCTCGAGCCCCCCGAACGGCCGAGCACTACGGCGTCGGCTCGGGGTACGGGGAGCAACCGCCTTTCTTCCAGTCGGCTCACCGCAAACGACCATGGCCCCACGCCCCGTGAGAAGTCAGAACCGGCCCTTTGCCTGGGGAGTCTACGAGCGGGTGTTCCGGCCCTGGATGCGGCGGCGCTTGGACGTGCTGTGCGCAGGTCCGAACCACCCCGTTCATCAGGGGCGGGCAATCCTGCTCTGTGCGAACCACACGAGCTGGTGGGACGGCTTCGTGATGCGTGAGGTCCACCAGCGAGTGCGTCCGGACTCCGCGCTTTGGACCATCATGCTCGAGAGGGAGCTCCGCCGCTTCAGGGTGTTCGCACAGATCGGCGGCATCGGCATCGAGCCAGGCTCTACGGGGTCCATGCGAAGGCTGTTGCGGTCACTGCGTGACATCGGACCGGAAGGCCGGAGCGCGTGTGTGAGCTTCTTTCCGCAGGGGCGAATCGGCTCCGTCACGCAGCGGCCCCTGGGCTTCCGCAGGGGGGTCGAGCTCGTCGCCGGAGCCCTGGCGCCCGCCGCGGTGGTCCCCGTTGGAATCCACATCCAGCCGGGTGCAAAAACGCCGCGCTCCATCGCGTACGTGGCGATCGGGGACCCCTTGCCGGGGGATGGCAGCTCGCTGGACGCAGGCGAGCTGGAGGAGCGCGTCACCGGCCTGTTGGATCGGATCCGCGAG
>JBDHLD010000223.1:0-3538 GCA_039586035.1 Gemmatimonadota bacterium
CCTCGCGCGGGTGGGCGATGGACGTGACGTCGACCTCGGCGCCACCGATCTGACGCACGATGTCGGCGTACACCGGGAGTGACGCCACCACCCGGAC
The DNA here is from genome assembly GCA_039586035.1 of Gemmatimonadota bacterium. GTDB lineage: Bacteria > Gemmatimonadota > Gemmatimonadetes > Longimicrobiales > Gaopeijiaceae > JBDHHQ01. The sequence goes on from JBDHLD010000223.1 coordinate 98, forward strand.
GGGAGCTCGCTGGGCCGGGACCGCTACCCGGGGCGTGAGCCCCTCCGGTACCATCCGCGCCGGCTGTGTGCCGGCCACGCTGGCCCCGACCACGGCCTTGGTCGGGGGCTCCCCCGCGGGCCCGGTGTCACGGATGGCGGCGGTTCCCTCGTGGCCGACCAGTGGCGTGGCCGCCATGGCCCAGAGGACCGCGGTCATGGCCATGCTGGCAGCGCGCACCGAGTGCGTCATGCCCCCGTCTCGCCGCACGCGGAGTTCTTCTTCAGCGTTCATCAGTACGTCTCGTGCTTGTGGGGACCCATGGCGAACGTGAACTGGATCAGGAACAGATTTCGCACCCCCGCTGGGTCCTCCAGATGGTCGAACTCGGCCCTCAGTCGGACCCATTCGCTCTGCCACCACGTCAAGGTCGGCGCGATCAGCCACGCGCTCTCGTCAGGGTCGTCGGGCTCCTGGACCCACTCGTATCTGCCGCCCACGAGCCACTGCCTGCCCAGTCGGTACTCGCCCCACACCCACGTCCCCCACGCCGTCTCCAGCCCTTCGAGCCCGGAGGGGTCCCGCACCATCACGCCGCCCCTGAGGTTGAACCCCCGATAGAGCGACCGCCCCGGCGGGGTCCAGGTCAGCGAGCCCTCCGCGGCGTACAGCCTCTGATCGAAGGCGATGGGATCGAGGGGCTCCGTCGGGGGCTCCTCTTCTTCCTCCGCGGGGTCGAGCCGGAACGGCCCCCCGGTGGCGCTCACGCCCACATCGAGGTCCCACGCCTGGCCGAGCTGCCAGAAAGCGTTGACGTGACCCAGGAAGGACGGCTTGTTCGACTCCCCGTAGAGGAGCGCGTTGCTACTCCGGGTAACCTCGAAGGCGGCCTCGTAGGTGCCCGCGCCCCGGATCGGCAGTAGAACCCGGGCGCTGGCTCCGGCCTGGCTGAGATTCTCCTCGCCGATGAACGCGAGATGGGGCAGGGACCGGGTCTGGAATGGCAGCGCGTGGGAGTGCCAGCGGTTCATGGTCCCGAGCTGCTGGAAGAACTGTCCCAGCTTCAGGGAGAAGCCACCCGGCAGCGCGACCCACTCCAGGTAGGCCTCTTCGAGCTCGAAGCCGGCTTCCTCGCCGTCTTCGCCATGTCCGTGCCCCTCTTCTCCCTCGAACGGGATCAGCTCGCCGCCCGGCGTGTGGTAGGCGAGGAAGATCTTGGCGCGGGAGTAGGGATCCAGCGACGACTGGAAGGAGAACTCGAACTCCCTCGGGACGAAGTTGTTGTCGTCGGGGTCGTCCGGGTTGCTGAACGCGAAGAAGTCTGCGTTGACGCTGATCTCGGGGTTCAGCGCCTGCAAGGATCGCTGGCGACCCACGAACTGACCCTCCTGGGCCTGGGGGTCGTCCGGAGGAACGTCTGCCGCGGCCTCTTCGGCAGCCTCGAGGAGCGCTTCCAACTCGTCGCGCTGCTCTTCCTCGGCGCGCTCCGCCTCGAGCCGCCGGAGCGCGGCACGGAGGCTGTCGATCTCCACCCGCAACGAGTCCACTTCGCTTCGGATCGAGTCTCCCACGTCCTGGGCCGCGACCGCACGAGGCCCACCCGCTATCGCGGCGGCGATGGCGAGAACGGCGATCGGCACGGTCAGCCGATGAAGAGGTTGCGGTTTGTTGTCCATCTCGAGCCCGGTTACCTGCAATGACACGCGCGGTGGCTGCAGCCACGCGGCGACCCGCCCCGGAGCTTGGGGCAGTGCTCAGGCCGTAGGGGGCCCTCTGGGGGGAGGTCGGAGCCGATCGAGGTGGGAGGGTACGATGGTGGTGCGCAGGCCATCACCTTCGTGGCGCACCGGTAGGGAGGCCGCCCTCGGGCTGTGGGCACGAGGTACCGCCGTGTTGGACTGGATCTGGGAGCAGACGCTGTGATCGTGGGCGTCCGGACACTCGGCCGGGTCGTGCTGGAGCTCCAGCGTCGTCCGGGTGTGCGCGTCCTGGTCGAGGAGAGAGGGCACGACGCCAACGCCCATCGCGAGCAGCAAGGCCAGCGACGTCAGGATCGTCCTGAACGGGCGTGTGGAAGTGTCCATGATGCTCCGAAACCGTACGTTGGCGCTTGAGCCGCGTCAACAATCGCCGTCGGACCGCCGCTCGCGAGTCGGCACCGTGGACGCTAGCTTGCCCGCCCTCTTCTACAGCGCCAACCCACTTCGTGGTCCTGATGCGCGAATCACGCGTGACTGAAATGCCGGCACCCGTCGTGACGCTGGGCGGACGGGGACGAGGCTCTTCCGGACGTGGCCGTCGTCGCTACGGCCCCGCGACCCGGGCGGGCCAGCTCGCCCTGGTCCTTGCGCTCGGAGGGCCCGCGCTACCCGCCGCGGCTCAGAATGCGCCAGTCCTGTTCGACGTGCGACTGGGCGCCCTCTATTCCAGCCCGTTCGCAGAGGGGCAAACGCTCCATCCGGACGACGCCGGCACGGATGGCCGCGAGCCCGTCGACATCCATCCGGGAATCGGTCCAGCCGCTGACGCCGCGATCCTTCTCGGCTTCTCGCCCCGGGTAGACGGCGAGCTTCGCCTGGGCCTGTCCTGGAACGATCTCACCGGATCCGGAGCGTCGGGGACCTGGGATGGAGGGGGCGTCACGACCGTTTCGGTGCTGGCGGGCTTGGGAGCCGAGCTGTGGCCGGGTGTGACGCTGCGGGGCGGACTCGGCAAGCTCTTCCACTCTTCGGGTGCCGCGGTGCTGGAGGGGGGCAGCAACACCGGCCTGCTCTTCAGCGGCGGCGTCGGCTACCGCCCCTCCCTGCACCTGTCCTTCGGCCTGCGGCTGGACGCCGACGTCCAGTACTACGAGTTCGGGTCCCCTGCGCTGCGCGAATCGGGTGCGGCCGACGCATCCGTGTACCGGATCTCGCTGATGCTGGCGGCCATGTTCGGAGGTGACTCGTGAGCGGGCCGCGACGCGGGGCCGTGAGGCGGCGGTCGGGACCGGCCAGCGTGGTGCGCGTCCCGTGGGTCCTGGCCTTCCTGCCGCTCGGCCTGTCCACCGGGTGCGAGACCCCGTCGGTGCCCTTCGACGAGGGCCAATACGACTTCCGCCTGAACGTGAGCACTCCGGCAGGCAGCTTCGTCCGCACGTTCCATTGGGGACCCGGCGCCGAGGTGGCGGTTTTCGTGAACTCGGCGTCGGCGGAAGGGCGGCCGTCGCTGGCGACCGCGCTCGACCGCGCGAGCGAGACGTGGACCCGCGCGGCGCTGTTCAGCGAGGTACGCGTCAGGCAGACCACCGACCTGGGTGAGGCCATGGCGGTCCTGCAGTGGGCCGACGCCGAACCGGTGCTCTCCACCCCACCGGGCTGCACGGGCCCGGTGACCGGGGCCGCCTCGACGGTGGGCTGCCTGAACGAGACGGCCGACTCGCTTCGGACCTGGCGCCGCCGCGACGGCGGGCCCTCCCAGGTG
>JBDHLD010000076.1:0-29379 GCA_039586035.1 Gemmatimonadota bacterium
CTGTGGGCCACGGTCACGAGCGACCGCCAGTCCTCCGAACCCATGCGCCCGATCAGCTGCCAGGCGTCCACGGCCCACACCAGCGAGCTGGACGTCGGCGTGGAGGCGGCGTGCACGCACACGTGGTGCAGGTGGTCGGCCAGGGACAGCGTGGGAGCCGGACACCCAGCAACCATGAACCTGAGGCTGCGCGAGAGGAGCTCCGACCACGGTACGTGGTAGGGCCCGGACCGGAAGAGCTCCGACTGGACAACCAGGGGAAGGCCCGTCGGGTGCATGTAAACGTTCTCACCGGCATGGTCCGACAGCCCCGGAGCCGGACGGAATCCGGCCTCGGCGAGTGCGTCGGGCGGCAGCTCCGGGGCGTCGGGCGGAACGAGCAGGTTGACGTCGTGACTGTGGCGGAGCCGCGCCTCGCCGTATGCGGCGTAGCCGAGGGCGGCGCCTTTCAGAACCAGATAGGAGGTGCCGGTCCGGCGCAGTGCCTGCAGCAGTCCGGCGAGGACCCGCTCCACCTCTCGGCAGCGGAGCTCCTCGTGAAACGCCGCGGTGCGGAGACGGGTGACCAGCTCAGGCTGCGCCGGAGCCCCGTGCCGAGCCAGTCCAGCGGTGAGCACCGGCGCCAGGCGACGCTGCCCTCGTCCACCGAGTCCCAGAAACGCGGGAACGTCGTCGACCGAGGCCACGAAGCCGCTCCACGCGTCTCGTCCGGCGGCCCCGTCGTGCAGGCAGGCCCGGAGCAGAAGCGTGCGACACCGGTCGGGTCGGAATCGCCCGACGGCTGCGCGCAGTGCCGTGTGCACGGATGCGTCCGGACTAGGCCGCGCCGGCTGCCGGGCTCGTCCCCGCAGCCCGCTTTCGATCCAGCGCGCCTTTGAGGATCCCGAAGAACTCGTCGAGGCTCCGGCTGGCCTGCGTGCGGCTGACGTTGTCAGGATGCATACGCCGCAGGACCATGACATCGTCCAACAGCTCTCCGCTGACGCCCTTCTCACGAGCGCGCAGGAACCAGTCCATCGAGTCGCCATGCCCGAGGGAGGCGTTGAAGGGCCCGACCTGCCCGAAGGCGGTCTTCCGGGCCACGAGAGCCTGCGTCACGTAGGCGGCGATGGGCTGTCCTCGGGAGTGCTCCTCATACTGTCGCGCCTCGTCCGCGAGCTCGTCTTCCCAGAAGTTCTGGGCGTGGCACACGACGAAGTCGAGGTCCGGCCGCGCATTCAGCGCTCCGACCTGCCGCTCGAGCTTGTCGGGCGTCCAGAGATCGTCCGCGTCGAGGAAGGCCACGAACTCTCCCCTCGTGAGGCCGAGACCGTGGTTTCTGGCCGTCGCCGGTCCCGCGTTGTCCTGACGCACGTAACGCACGGCGTCGCCGAACTGCCGGACGACGTCCGGTGTTCCGTCGGTGGAGCCGTCATCGACCACGATGATCTCGATGGGGACGTACGTTTGGGCCAGGATGCTCGCCAGCGCCTTGGCCAGGTAGCGCTCCCCGTTGTAGACGGGGACGATGCAGCTCACCAGATGTGTGATCATGATGTCACCTCCCTGAGGAGTCGTGCCACGCGGTCAGGGATCCGTTCCATGTCCCGGCCCAGCTCCAGCCAGAACGTCGGGATGGACTCCACCATGTCGCCGAGACGCCCCAGCCCGTCGGGGGTCGCGCATGCATGGGGAAGCTGGAGGAGCGTGCTGGGGGCCAGGCGGAGCAAAGCCTCGAGCCGGCTAGCCGGCCGCACGGTGGTTTCGTCCGCGTCGACGACGCGCGGCAACGCCAGCGCGCGAATCGAGGACTGGGTCGACAGGCCCTCCGGCTTCGCGTCGGCGAGCAGCACCAGGGACTTGTCTTCGCCCGGCAGGCTCCCCGGGATGGCATGGGGCAGCAGCCACGGGAAGCGCGCGAGGTGATGGGGCTCGAGGTGGGTGGACGAGTACATGCTATGGCCCACGTATCCATCGGTCGTGCGCTCGACCCCCACGTAGTCGTCGGCTTGGTATTGGAAGCCCGCCTTGAGGCACATGAGCGCCGTCGTCGACTTGCCTGAGCCGCCCTGCCCACCGAGGAGAATGCCCTGGCCGTCGAGGGAGACGAGCCCCGCGTGGACCGGCTGAACTCTACGGTCCTGATGCCAGAGAAGCAGCGCGGAGTGGAGTGGCCGGCCCTGCTCGTAGAGCGTCAGGTGCCGGGCGTCCCCGACCCAGCCGACGACTCGGCGGGTGGCCCGGTCGAAGCCGGCCACGGTCTGGGCCCGCTCGTGGATCAGGATCCGGGCGTCTTCCGAAGCCGTGACCTGTCCGCGCGCCGCCAGATCGGGAGCGGCTTCGATGCCCGGGACTCCCATGCCGGTCTCGGCCTCGTCCCACATGTCGATGAAGAGGCCCACGTCAGCGTCGTCGACGGGCCCACGGCGCAGATGCCGGAAAGGTCGATCGAGGGCCTCGGCCAGACCGGCACCGAGAACCCGGACGCGCGCCGGACGACCCGCCAGCGTGTAGTGCCGGATCAGCACCGGCGCCGGGCCTCCGCGCCGGAGAGCGAGCTCGAACGCGGCCGCCAGGTCGTCGAAGGTCTCCTGCGCTCGTGCCGCTCCCCGCCGCCCCGCGGCGAGGTGGGAGGGGGGAGGGGCGAGGGTCGCCTGCTCAGGCGTCATCGGCAGGGTCCTGCCACGGGGTCCGGGCGAGGCCGGGCATGGGCGGATCCAGGGCGAGGAGGTCCGCCATGTCCGCGAAGGACTCCAGCACGGGCGTCTCATAGGCCTCTTCGGACCGGTCCGACGGGGGCGCGACGGCTTCTACGGGAGCGTCGCCGCGGGCCTGCATCAGCCCCTCGTCCAGCAACCGGGTCGCCAGGCTCACGACGTCCGCGAGGGCAGCCGACTCGCTCACTGCATACCGCCGGGTCAGGGCCTCGGCCGTCTCGGCCAGGCTGTGCCCCCCAGACAGCCACTCCAGGACGAACGCCCCGGTGCCGGTCAGGCTGTAGTAGTACCCGTTGGCCAGGTTCATGACGATGGCCTCGCCATCCATGACCTTGGCGGCCACGTCTGCCTCGTTCAGGGCGAGACGGTCGGCCTGGCCGAGCCTCGCACCGGTGTTATGGATCGCTATCTCCGCCATGGGATGTGTCTCCTTGATCATTAGGACGAGAGCCTTCTCTGGTAGTCCTGCCGGTCCTGAGCCAACCGTCGATACAACGCCTCGTACCGCTCCACGTACTGCGCCCACCCGAACTCCTGCCCGGCCCTTTCGCGGGCGGCGCGGCCCATCGCCTCGGTCCTCTCCCGGCTCGACAGGAGGGCCTCCATGGCCGCGGCCCAGGCTTCCGGGCGCTCCGCCGGCACCAGCGTCCCGGTCTTGCCGTCCGCCACCACCTCGACGAGCCCTCCGACCCGGGCGGCGATGACCGGTCGTCCGAGCTGGGCGGCTTCCAGCGCCACAAGGCCGAATGCCTCCCGCCGGGACGGCACCAGCAGTGCCGTGGCCTGGTTGATCGAGTCCTGCACGCGGGCGGGATCTACCCAGCCCGTCAGTTCGATCCGGTCCGTAAGTCCGTGCTCCCGGACGAGCTGCTCCACGTCGGCCCGCGCCGGCCCGTCCCCGGCAAGCACCATCCGTGCCGTTGGGTACCTCGCCGCGATCCTGGCGAAGGCCCGCACGGCCGTGTCGAAGCCCTTGTCTCGCACCATGCGGCCCAGGCAGAGCAGCACCGGTGGATCCCACGGCAGCGGCGCAGGCGGAGCCTCTGGCGCCTCCAACGCGTTGGGGATCACCGATTGGGGGGCTCGGCTCGGCGATTCGAGTCGGGCGTAGCTCCGGCGGACGGCCTCGCTGCAGTACGCAATCCAGTGGGCGTCCCGCAAAGCACCGGATATCAATGCACTTAGGGCATCCACGGCTTCGAGCGTCTCCGCCTGCTGCATGGTGACCAGCACCGGAGGCGCCCCGGCCGATGGCGTCGTGAGTCGCTGGAAGAGCGTGCCCGGACCGACCTGGCCGATGTGGACGACGTCCGGGGCGAAATCGGACCGTGCGGCGGAGGCCTCGTCGAGGGTCCTACGGAACAGACCCCGGTCGCCCTCGGCCAACGCCTGCCAGAAAGGGAAGCGGAAGATGCGAACCCCGTCGTGTCGCTCTTCATGAGGCAGATCGCTGCCGTCGTGTTGTGTGAAGACCACACACTCGTGACCGCGGTCCGCCAGCGATCGGAGCAGGGCTGCCGAGATCCGCGTCCGTCACTTGCGCGGGCTGCCTCACGGATGAAACGGTGACGCTCGGGTCCGAGGCCGATCCGGCGCCGATGGCATAGCGCAGATGGAACCCTTCCAGATCGCCCTCCAGGCTCAGGCTCAACACCTCGTTCAGCTCGTGGGGCCTCACGTGTACGCCGAACGGGTCCGCCTTGGGCGTGGGTCCGCCTTGGGCGTCTTTCGATGGAAGATGCCGATGCGAACCGCTACGAAGGTGCGCAGCTGACCCGTTTCCACGAACATCCGACCGGCCAGTTCTCCGACGCCCTTGGAAAACCCGTACGGGCAAGTGGGGCGCAGAACCCCGGGGTCCTCCGGCAGACCGGCCTTACCCCACTCCTCCAGCACGCCTCTGACCGGCCAGAGCGAGCTGGCGAACACCACTCGCGGGATGCAGAGCGCGGCCGCCTCCTCGAGGACGTTCCAGGTGGCGTCGACGTTCGACGCACGGACCCGCGCCCAGGTCGAGGTGGGACTGGCCACCCCTGCCAGATGGAGTACTGCGTCGGCGCCATCGAAGGCCCGCTGCCAGCGGGAGCGCCGCCAACCGACGGCGCGCGCGAGGCGGCCCGATCGACGGCTCAGGTCGGCGCGCAGAACGCGTCCTCGCAGCGATGCCCGAGCATCGATGCCGACGACCTCGTGCCGGGCCGCCAGGTACGGAATCACGGCCCGACCGATCCTCCCGCGGGCGCCCGTGACGACGATGCGCATGTGCTCAGGCGGCGCGACGAATGAGCCGCCGATACATGGCGTCGTACTCGGCCACGTATCGGTCGAGAGAGAAGCGATCGGTGGCCCGAAGGCGGCCCTGCTCGCCCAGGGCTCGGGCGAGCTCCGGGCGCCGGAGAAGTCGCTGCACGGCGGCGGCCATGGCGGCGGGATCCTCCTTGGGAACGGTCAGGCCGGATTCCTGATGCGCCACCACCTCGACCAGGCCACCGACTCGCGTGGCCACGACCGGTCGTCGCATGAGCGCGGCCTCGACGGCCACCAGACAGAAAGGCTCTTCCCAACGGGATGGGATGATCACGGCCGAGGCGCGGTTCACCTCGGCGGGCACATCTTCGGGGCTGACCCACCCCACGAACTCCACCGCGTCCTCGACGCCGAGGGTTCGCGCCAGCTCCTCGAGAGCCGCCCGCTCGGGGCCGTCGCCGGCCACCGTGAGCTGAGCTTCCGGGAAGGCATCGCGGACCCGCGCAAAGGCTCGCAGGGCCGTATCGAACCCTTTGTCGTGCTTCAAGCGACCCAGGCAGAGGAGCCGCGGCGGATCGAAGGGCAGAGGTGCCGGGTCGAGGGCGGGCGTGTCCAGACCGTTGTAGACGACGCTGGACCTGCCCACGATGTCGGGCGCCGTCCGGTGCGCGTCGGCGAGCACGGCGCCGGAATTGGCCGTGACCCAGTCCGCTCCCCGAAGCAGCCGCGTGATCAGGCTGTCGTCGGAGTACTCCCGCGGGAGAGGCGACCGAATGGCCAGGATCCAGGGCTCGGCGTCACGGGGCGCGCTCGCCATGTGGAAGTAGCCGCTGGGCCCAGCGAAGTTCACGTGCGTGATGGTGGGGCGAAACTCCGCGCGTAACTGCTTGATCGCCTTGCGCATGCGGAGCACGCCCAAGGGGTCGCGGGCTTCGAGGACCTCCCGGAACGGGAAGCGGTGGATCGGCACACCATCGCGGATCTCGAAGTCAGGCAGGTCCATGTCGGCGTGGGCCGTGACCACCGCGATTTCGTAGCCCCGCCCCTGAAGCTCCCTGAGGAGCTTGGCGCTCAACACCTCGACGCCACCGATGTAAGGCCAGAAGAGCTCCGTCCAGTAGAGTAGCCGCATCCCGTTTTCTCCGATCATCAGGTACCCTCCAATCCCAGCATGCCCCGGCGCCAGAAGCGCAGGCTCTCCCGCCCCGTTTGGGAGACGACGAGCCCCATGGCGCGGAGAAACACGAGGGCGTTGTAGCCCAGGAGCTGGACGATTCTCCAGCTTCCCACGAACGGTCTGAACTTCGTTTGCCGCGGTTCTTCCGACTTCAACACCGTCATGGGCGGACGCCAGATCATCTCGACCAGGAAGGCCGCCCGGTCCCGCCACCGTTTCAGTGTCCAGAGGCGCAACGAGCGATAGGCGGCGTTGCGGACGACGGCGTGGCGCGTGATGGTCGAGTGAACCGGATCCAGAAGAGCCAGCGGTAGGCGCGTCAGGGGAGCGAGGTCGAGCTCGGCCATCGCCGTGTCGGGCACCCGGGTGCCCATGATCGTGCGGGCCAGCTGCAGCGCCAATGCCAGCCGCAGATCCCCGCCGCAGCTTCGAGCGTCGCGAGCCAGCTCCCGCCAGTTCAGATCCGGCTCGTGACTCACGATCCGGTGGATGTCGACCACGCGCTTCAGCTGCGTGAACCCGCTCTCCTTGAACTGGTGAGCCAGGTGCAGGACCATGTCCTCGGGGGACGGGACCCAGAGCCTCGATCCGTTCGGCCCTGGCTGCTCCAAGGCCCGCGCCCTGAAGCGCTCTGCGTCAGGCACTACCGGCGAGCCTGGTACGTCCAATCCCCAGTGGATCTCACAGCAGAATCCGTTGCGATGCGCCATGGGGATGTGGTAGTGACCGGCCATCAAGTCCTCGAGATCCTGCTCGGGCCACTCGGGCGCGTATCCGGCCCGCCTGGCAAGCGCGATGGCGTCGGCGACGTGCTCCGGCTCCACGAGAACGTCCAGGTCGCCGAGAGACCGCTCCACGGAGTCCGCCACGACAGTCGCCCGGAGCGCGGCCCCCTTGAGGAGGACCATGGACAGCCCGCTTCGGTGGAACAGCGCGACGAGGCGGTCCCGCTCCATGTCCCAGAGCACCGCCTGACGCTCCAGAACTCTCAGCGGATCGAGCACCTCCCGGGCCACCGTGCGCCCTACGGCATCCTCCAAGCCGGCGCGTTGAAGCTGTCGCAGGGCCAGCCCCAGCACGCCGTGCTCCTGAGCGAGGCGGTGGAAGGCCTCCCGAACGGGCCGTTCCTTCATGGCCTCGAGACCCACGAGAGGCGCGTCCGGATCGCCGGTGCGTCGTACCAGCGCCACCAGCAGGCGCTCGTGAGCGTCCAGACGCCGGCGGGGAAGGATGGACCTGATGCCCGATCTCATGCGGTTGTGGATCCTCGGTCGAGATGATCGGTGGAGACGTCTCCCGCTGTACCGGGCGAAGGCAAGCACCGTGCCCCCCGGCTGACAGGCTCGTACAACGGGTTGAGGGGCTTCGCCTTACGGTCTCGCGCCTGCCTCGCGACCCGGCGGGCGACCGTGTCACGACTTCGGCACCCGATGGAAACCGCGGCATGATCCGTGCACTTCTGCCATGCCCGCCCGATTCGGGGCGGACGCGGGGGACGCAGCGAGGGCTTCGAGGGCCCACGGAGCGGTTTCGGCCAGGCCGACTACGAGGTCGGCGCCGATGCCATCCGTGGCCCGGCGAAGGGACCAGGCGCTGCCTGATCGCCCGCCACGCGACCGTAGCACCCACGCCACAGGTGCCCATGCACATTCCCGCTTGGCCGCACATCAAGAGTCTCTTCCGCCGTCAACGTCGGCTGCTGGGACGGTTCGTCGTCACGTCCCTCGGAGAGTCCGTGCTGACCATGGCGGGGATTCTCCTCGTCAAGGAGTTCCTGTCCGGGGTGCTGGGAGGAGACGGGGGCATGGCCTCGAGGGCCGCCGAGGTGCTGGGGCCCAACGTCGCGCTGTGGATCGTGGCGGGTCTGCTCCTCGGCACGTACGTGGGCGCCAGCCTGCTCCGCTACGACAACGCGGTCACCCAACAACGGATCGTGAAGGTCCTCGAGCTCGGGGTCATGGGGCGGCTGATTCGACAGGTGCTGTCATTGTCGGTCTCCTTCGTGGAGCGCCAGAGTCACGGGGACATCATCCAGGCCGTTCGATCCGACGTCGCGGCCCTTCGCGAAGTGGTTCTGGCCTACGCCCGCATCTTCCTGGACGGCATGGTGGCCGTGGGCCTGCTCTTCGCGGCCATCACGCTTTCCCCCGCTCTCACGCTCTACGCCCTGATGGCGCTGCCTCTCGGTGTGTTCCCGCTCCTGTTGATCGGACGGGCGACGAGGGAGAAGTCGTTCGAGGTCCGCGAGACCCGGTACGCCCTGTTCGACGCGGTGCTCCAGATCCTTCGCGGTATCAGGGTCACGAAGGTCTACCACGGTGAGGGAGCAGCGGCCCGGGAAGCCGTGCAGAAGGGGAGCGCGCACTTCGACGCGCTGATCGAGATGGTCCGAATCCGCGCCATGTCCCAGGTGGTGCTCCGGTCACTCTCCGGGCTCAGCCTGGTGATCGTGGTCGTCGCCGGCGGCTTTCAGGTCATGAGCGGGGCCCTGTCGTGGCCGTCTCTGCTCGCGTTCCTGATGGCGGTCCGGGCGCTGCACGCACCGCTTAACTCGGTGAACGGCGCGTACGTCCAGGTCAAGCGGCAGGGCGCCGCGCTGGACCGTATCAGGGACCTCCTCGGCGAGCTACCCGAAGTCGCCGACCTCCCCGGCGCGATCCCGAAGGAGCTGGCGTCCGGCCACATCTCCTTCGACCGGGTGCGCTTCTCGTACGGAGGCAAGGACGTGCTGCGGGGTGTGTCCTTCGACGTGGCACCGGGAGAGACGATCGGGATCGCCGGCCCGTCAGGCGCGGGCAAGTCGACGATCCTGAGCCTCGTGGCCCGCTTCTACGATCCCGCAGACGGGTCGGTCCGGGCCGACGGGCGCAACCTGCGGGAGTATCGGCTGGCGGACGTTTACCAGAGCGTGGCCATCGTGACCCAGCAACCGTTCCTGTTCTCGGCATCCGTGCTCGACAACATCGCCTGCGGCCGGCCCGGCGCATCCTTCGCCGAGATCGTCGAAGCCGCCCAGGCCGCGGAGATCCACGACGAGATCCTGGCACTCGAGAACGGATACGATACGCTGCTCGGTCGGGGCGGTCGGGAGATCTCGGTGGGACAAGCTCAACGCGTGAACATCGCTCGAGCTCTGCTCAAGGAGGCCCCGATCCTCCTGTTGGACGAGGCCACGGCGAGCCTGGACTCCCTCTCGGAAGAGCGCGTACAGCGCGCCATCGACCATCTGATGGAAGGGCGCACCACGTTCATCGTGGCCCACAGGCTCTCCACGCTGAGGGGGGCGGACAGGATCCTGGTCCTGGAGGACGGCAAGCTGGTGGCGTCCGGTGGTCATGAGGACCTGCTGCTCGACTGCCCGCTCTACTACCGGCTCTGGGAGACCCAGCACCTGGGTTTCACGTCGCCGGACCGAGTACCCGGGATCGACGAAAGCGACCGGGCCATCCTGACCTCCGCCTCGGCAGGGGCGCGGACAGAGCCCTGAGACCCTATCGAATCGCGGTCAGGATTCTGGATCCGGCGGCGGTCAGGAGTCCCTGCGTCACGCTGAACGAGATCACGGCCACCGCACCTTCGTTGGCCCCGGTGCCCGCCTCTTCCAGGAGCTTCAGGAGTCCCGCACCGGCCGCGGCGCCAAGGACGGCACCCAGCGCGGCGCCCAGGAGATCCGGGTCCGTGTCGGCGAGCCGGCCCACCAGGTAGTCGCCACCGGCTGCCCCCACCGCGCTGGACAGCCCTACGAGGGCCACGTCGTTCAACGTGCACGACAGGTCCTCGCCGCAGTCGTCGGGCTGGGCGATCAGAATGCCGAGCCCGACACCGACCAGCGATCCTCCCACCGCCCCCGCCGCCTCCAAACCGAACGCGGCGACACCGGCGGGTCCTTCGGACTCCTGGGCGCCCAGGTGCGTGGGTGCCCACAGGCATGCTGCCGACACCACCATCGCCGCCACGCCGATCATGCCGCCGATGAGCGGCGTCGGCCTCGGCGAAAGCCGTGGGATCGACGGCATGGACGCCTCCCCGCCGCTCAATCCTCCCGTAGCGCCATCACCGGCTCCACGCCGCTCGCCTTTGCCGCGGGGAGCAGCACGGACACCAGCGCAGCACCGCCCAGTGCCAGGGCCACCCACCCCGCCATGCCGAACCCGAAGTCGCCTTCGAACAGGTTCAGGGCGTTCTGGACGCCTCGGTACATGAGCCAGGCCAATGGAAGCCCGATGACCATCCCCGCCCCTGCCAGCGTCAGGCCGGAGCGTGTCACCATGCCCACCACGGACTTCTGAGGGGCTCCCAACGCCATGCGGATGCCGATCTCCCGACGTTGCTGGGCAACCGCGTGGTTCATGACGCCGTAGATGCCCATGGCCGCCAGCAGCAGCGCGATCCCTCCGATCACCATGAGGAAGGACGAGATCGCCTCCGGACCGGCCAGAGACTCGCGCTGGTGCGCCTCGAACGTGCGCAGCAGGGCAATGGGCTGGTCCGGCTCTACCGACCAGATGGCCTGGCGCACGTCACCCGCCAGGGAGGCCGGGTCGTCGGCGTTGGTCCTGAGCGCGAAGCTGGGGTTCCGCACCGGGTGCTGGGAGTAGGGCAGGTAGATCGCCTCGCCCTGGCGGCCCGCGATGGCGATGCGCTCCTGCATGATGTCCTCGACCACGCCCACGATCACCCGGGACTCGTCGCTGACGGTGAGGGTCTTGCCCAGAGGATCTTCTTCGGGGAACTCCCGGTCCACGAGAGCCTGGCTCACCACCGCCACCTTCTGCGCGTCCTCGCGGTCCGACTCCTGGATCAGCCGTCCCTGCCGGAGGGCGATCTCCATGGTCGAGAAGTACGCCGGGTTCACGATCTGGAAGCTGGCCTGCGGCTGTTCGGTAGGCTCGGGCGTGGGGCGTCCGTCCACGGTATAGCGGGTCATCGGGTTCCCTCGGCCTCTCGGTAGGCTGGCCATGACCGCCACGTCCTGTACCCCGGGCACCGTACCGAGCACCCGGATCAGCTCGGTCTCATAGGCCATGACCTCCGTATCCTCGGCGTAGCGATCATCCAGCACGGACAGCTGAAAGGTCAGCAGCCCCTCGGGATTGAAGCCGGGATCGGCGCTGTTCAACGCGCTGAACACGTTGACCAGGAAGCCCGCGCCCGTGAGCAGCGAAAGTGCCACGGCGAACTCGCCGATCACGAAGGCGTTCCGCAGGCGCTTGCGCCGCCGACCCGCAGTGCCTCCCCGGGCGCCTCCACCCAGGGTCTCCCGGAGATCGGCCCGTGCCGCGGTGAGGGCCGGCGCCAGCCCGAAGAGCACGCCAGCCACGACGGCCACCAGGAGGCTGGCCACCACCACCTCCGGCGCCAGGGTGGGCATCATGGCCCGGGGCATCTCGGCGGGCATGGCGGACTGGATCCAGCGCACCACCCAGATGGACAGCACCACACCCACGGCGCCGGCGATGGTACCCAGGGTTACGCTCTCGGTCAGGAGCTGCCGGAGAATCCGGGTGCGACCCGCCCCGAGCGCCGTACGCACCGCGACCTCACGTTGCCGCAGCTCCGCGCGCCCCAGCAGCAGGTTGGCCACGTTGGCACAGGCGATCATGAGACCAAACAGGGTCACGGCCGTGAGGATCATCATCAGCTTGGTGTCCGTGGGACCCGGGAAGAAGTCGCGCAGCCGAATCATGCGCAGCTCCCAGCCGCGATTGGCGTCGGGAAACTCGGCCGCCAGCCGTGTGGAGACGCCGGCCAGCTCGAGCTGGGACTGCTCGAGGGTGGCGCCGGGCCGCAGCCGCGCGATGGCGATGTAGCCCCTGCCCGCCCGCTGCTCCATCCGGTCCATGAAGTCCGTAGGCCGGAAGGCCTGCACGTTGGCCGGAATCATGTCGAATTCCGGAGGGGTCACCCCCACGATGGTGTAGGTCGTCCCGTCCAGCGTCAGGGTCCGCCCGTCCAGCGTCAGGGTCCGACCCAGGATGTCCCGATCCGCGAAGAAGCGCCGCTCCCAGAAGTCGTGCTCCAGCACCAGCACGTTGCCGAGGCCCTCGGCGCCCTCCTCGGCCCGGAATCCCCGACCGATGGCAGGGGGCACGCCCAGCACGTCGAAGAGCTCCGGTGTGGCCACCACGACCTGGAGCCTCTCCGGCACGTCGGTTCCCGTCAGGTTCGCGTTCTCGAGGGTATACGCGGTGGCCGACTCGAACGTGCTGCTGGCCTCGACGTAGTCCCGGCCATCTCGATGCTCTCACCCTGGCGACCTTCGCGCATGATCACGAGGCCGTCCTGGTCATGGTAGGGCAGCGGCTCGAAGAACCACGCGTTCAGGATCGAGAACATGGACGCGTTCGCCGCGATCCCCAGTGCCAGTGAGAGCGCCGCCACGATGGAGACCACCGGCGCTTTGAGGAGCATTCGCAGCGCATACCTGAGATCCTGGACGATCGTGGTCATCCTGCCCTCCCCCGTGTTGTCATGTGCCGTACCCGTTGCCCACTACGACAGGAGAGCGCGCGTGTTTCGGATGCCCTAACGCGTCAGGCGGAAGAAGGCCATGGCGACGAGCTTGGTCGCGGCCATCACACCGGCGATGATCGCGAGATCGGTGTGGAAGAAGTCCTGGGCGTAGAGGTCGTACATGAACCACGCAACGATGACCAGCATCCCCACGACCAGCGCGATGCGGCTCGAGTAATGCCGGTGGGCGACGAATCGTTCGTCCATTTCCTGGGCGCCGAACAGGGCGGCGAGAGCGCTGTCGATCATGGCAGTCCTATCCTTCCAGCTCGAAGAGCTCGTCCGCGGGGCACTCGAATACCCTGGCGAACCGCAGCGCCAGCGCCAGGCTGGGAGTATATCGGTCCCTCTCGATGGAGTTGATGCTCTGTCGAGAGACCCCCACGGCGCGGGCTAGAGCCTCCTGGGTCAGACCCCGCTCGAGTCTGTGTTCTTTGATGCGGGTGCGAACGCGCTCGGACATGCTCTTCAGTGATCGAGATGACAAGCTTACTTTACATTACGTCGCCACGACCCGTATGTCAAGTGTGCTTGACATTTCGGTCCGTACGAGGCTGAGGGTCCACGCGCCACCGACCGATCCAATCGCTCAGGTGTAGATGGCACGCGACCCCCGGACGCGGGCCCCGACACCGCTGAATGCTCCACCATGACGGACACCCCCCAACCCTCGACGCCTTCACGCTCGCGGCCGCTGGCGCGCGCGATCAAGATCGGCGTGGCCCTGGTCGTCGCGCTGGGCCTGGCCTACGGGGCCGCTTCGCTGCTCCTCGCTCGCTTCCTGGAGCCGGAGCGCCTGGCGGACTGGATTGAGCCGCGCGCGGCTGCCGCGGTAAACCGGGACGTCCAGATCGGCGCCGTCCGCATAGGGTTCTTGCCCGTGAGCATCCAGCTACGCGACGTCACGGTGGCCGATCCTTCGGGGTTGGCGGCGGAGCTGGCCTATGTGGAGGAGGTGCGGCTCAGGGTGCGACTGCTTCCGCTCCTTCAGCGCCGGGTCGAGGTGGGAGAGCTCCGGTTGGTGTCACCGCGCGTGGCGCTGCGCGCCGCCGCCGACGGTACGTCCAACTACGCTGACCTGTCCGGCGAGGGCCCCGAAGGGCCGGATCAGGACGCCGCTCCGGTTCGCCTCGACCTGCAGCAGGTCCGGGTGGAGGACGGCTGGCTCTCGTACCGGTCGGCAGGCCCCGGGATCCTGGACCTGACCGGCCTGGATATGGAGGCCACCGTGCAGGGCGGACCGGAGGGGTGGCGATTCGAGGGCGCCGGTCGCGCCAGTCTGTCGGCGGAGGGCGATGGCGTTCCGCCGCTCTCCGAGGTGGAAGCGACCACGCGCTTCGACCTGAGCGCCACCGACGACTTCGGCACCCTGGATGTCAACGAGTCCTCCCTCCGCCTGGCCGAGGCGGAGGTGGTCGTCTCGGGCCGTATCGGGCGGTTGAAGGACCCGGAGCGCACGGTGGACCTGACCGTCCGGGCCGAAGACCTCCGTCTCGCCCATTTGTTGTCCGCGCTCCCGGACTCGGTCACCCAGGCGCTCCCGGGCCCCGTGGACGCGGGGCTGGCCGTAGACCTGCGCGTCGTCGGGGACCTTGGAGCCGAAGGCCGGCCGGACGTCTCGGGCAGCGTGGCGGTGACCGATGGCCACATGGATGGCTCGGGCGGCGACCCCATCGCGACCGGGGTGGCGGGAACGTTGGACCTCCATGGCGACAGCGTGCGCGTGGCAGCCCTCGACGGCTTCGTCCTGGACGAGCCGTTCTCGGTGACGGGAGTCATCGACCTCGGCGAAGGCCGACCGTTCACCCTCGACGTGGCCGGCGGCGTGGATCTGGCCAGGATCGACGCACTGTCTGAGGCGGCCCAGCGACTAGACGCCGTGGGACGGGTCACTGCCCGCGTCCTCGCCACCGGCAGCGCGGCAGACCCTGCGGCGACCCGCCTCGACGGCTCGGCCGAGCTCGACGACGTCCGGCTGGTTCATCCGGCGCTGGCCGTGCCCGTAGACATCCCCTCCGGCACCCTTCGGCTCGACGGTCAGGCCGTGCGCCTGGCAGAGCTGCCCGTCGTGCTCGGCCAGGATCGGCTTTCGGTCACGGGCGTCCTCCGCGATTGGAGCGCTGCGCTGGATACGGCCCGGGTGCCCTACTTCGACGGCACGGTGGAAGGCGCCCGGCTCGACCTGGCCGCCCTCAAAGGCGAGGAGCCCCCGGACACCGCGCTCACCTACGGCCGCGTCGCCTTCGCCCGGGTCGGCGGCCTGTCGGTGGCCGGCCGTTCCCCCGAGGACGCGGCGAAGGAGCTCGAGCTGGCGCGGCCGGATTCGCTCCCCCTGGCGGGTCGCCTGCAGCTGCGCATCGGGGTGATCGAGGATCCGCGCTACCGGCTGGAGAACGTGAGCGCTCTCGTCGAGCTATCCCCAAACCTGGTCAGGGTGTCCGAGACCCGGCTCGACGCGTTCGGCGGCGCCATCGACGCGACGGTGGATCTGGCCCTGGGAGCCGAGCGGGACGAGCAGCCCTTCGCGTTGACGCTCTCGGTCCGTGACGTGGCGGCCCCCGGTCTCCTGGGCCTGACCACACCGTTGGGGCCGTTCGTCGAGGGCACGCTGGGTCTGGAGCTCCAGTTCGCGGGAACGCTCGATCGCCTGTTGCTGCCAGGGCCCCGGACGCTCGGCGGCCTTCCCCGAGCTCACGGCCCCCCGCATCCAGGACTGGGACACACCCTTCGCTCTGCGGGACGGTGCCGTGGTGCTCTCGGAGACCACGCTCCGTGCGAGCTCTACCGAAATGTTGGTGGGAGGCACGATTGGGCTCGGCGGTTCCCTGGACTTGAGGGTGGGCATGGACATTCCGGCCGACCGCCTCGATGCCGACGCCCTGGTGAGCGCGGGGCTCGGCCGTGACGTGCTCGACCGCCTCCAGGACAGGAGCGAGCCGATACGCACCTACTTCGGCATCGGCGGAACCCTGACCGCACCCTCGTTCACGGTCGACGCCACGAGCACTGGCCGTGCGGTCACCGATGCCGTCTCCGACGAGGCCGAAGCCCAGGTGCAGTCGGAGCTCGAGCGCCAACGAAAAGCCCTCGAGGACCGAGCTCGCGGGCTCTTCCGCGGACTCGTGGGCGGCCGCGACACAGCGAGCGCCGTACCGCCGGACACGCTCTCACCGGCGGCGGGCGGCGAGCCGGATTCGGCGCGGCCCGATACGACCACCGCACCCGATACGACGGCGGCGGACACGACCGGGATCGAGCGGCGTCCTCGCTGAGCGCAACGAGCTGACGGCTGCTGCCGGCAGGCGAGTCAACCGGACCGGGGCTCCTGGGAGGGGGTGCTGCCCCGGCGCGGCGCCGAGCTCGCCGTCAGCAGGATACGCAGTTGTGGTTGTTCTCCGACCCCAGGCTCTCCAGGAGCTCCACGGTCTCGGGAAACGGCGAGATCCGCTGAACGGGGCCGTTGGCCATGTCGGCCGTGGTTTGTCCGCGCCTGCTCACGGCGGTCACGTCGGCACCCCGCTCCACCAGATAGAGGATCAGCTCGTTGTCGCCCCGGG
This sequence comes from Gemmatimonadota bacterium, assembly GCA_039586035.1. Classification (GTDB taxonomy): domain Bacteria; phylum Gemmatimonadota; class Gemmatimonadetes; order Longimicrobiales; family Gaopeijiaceae; genus JBDHHQ01. The sequence continues at coordinate 16,191 of JBDHLD010000076.1, forward strand.
CCGCCGCGTGGTGGACGGGAGTGTAGCCGTTGTGGTCCCGGGCGTTCACATCGGCGCCCAGCTCCTCGACCAGGTACTTGACGGCGGGGAGCCATCCGTGCGGCACGTGCCGGTGGATATTGGCCGCGAACCCCTCACCGTAGCCCACGCCTGACGCGGCGTGGATCGGCCAGACCCCCGGCCCACCGACGGGCACGGGTGGGAGACCCGACGGATCCCTGTTGGGATCGGCTTCACCCGCCGTGCCCAGCCCCCCCCGGAACCGCCGCTCCGGTGTCTTCACGGTGGGGACGGTGGGATCGGCTCCCCAAGCGACCAGGAGGCGCATGGCCTCGACGTCCAGGGCGTAGGCGGCCCGCCAGAAGGGCGTCGCGCCCATGCGGTCGACGCGCAGGTAGTCGTCCCCGAACGTGGTGAACCAGAGCTGCTTCGTGAGCCTGACGTTGGGGTCGGCTCCGGCATCGAGGAGCGCTTCCATCAGCTCCAGGTAGGTCACCCGCTGCTGCGTGGCATGGGTGGGTTGAGGATGCCGCGACTTGGGAATCCACTGGGTGTTGAGGGTGACGTAGAGGGGGGTGGCGCCGGCGTCGCTGGCCATGGTGGGATCCGCTCCCCGGTCCAGCAGCACCTTCGCCAGGTCGAAGTGCCCGTTGATCGTGGCCATCAGTAGGGGGCTGGTGTGGTCCCCCGCGCTGAGGCCATCGAGATCGGCGCCCGCATCGAGCAGGGCGAGCGCGGTGGCGGTGTGCCCTTCCCGCACCGCCAGCAGCAGCGCCGTCAGGCCTCCGTACCCGCCCACCAGCTCTGCGTGGGAGATGGGCTGGGGAACACGGTCCCTCTGTCCTTCGTTCAACTCGGCCGTGACGGACGGCGTGGGCGCCGCAGGCAGCTCGGGGGCGGGGCGGGCGCTTCCGGCGGCGGCCTCGCTGGCCACGACCCCACCGTCCTGTAGCGCCTTCATGCGCTCGGTGCGCTGTCGCTGATCCGCACGGTCCTCCCGGTCGCGGGTGGGCAGATCCACGACGGTTCCGACGATGGAGGGGTCGGCCCCAGCGTCGAGCAGCGCCTGGACGGCCGCCACCCGGCCCGCCGCTGCAGCGAACATGAGAGGGGTCTGCCCCCACGCGAGGTCGGTGGCATCTACGGCGGCGCCGTGCTCCAGCAACGCCGCCACGGCCTCCACGCTCCCGGACGCCGCCGCGAAGTGGAGGGGCGTGGCGCCACCGTTGGCGGTCCTGCGACCCGGATCCGCACCGGCGCCCAGCAGGACCGCCACGACCGTGGCGTGACCACCCTTGCTGGCCAGATGGAGCGGCCGGTAGTCGCCGAGGCGGGTCACGGGCTCCATGTCCGCCCCGGCGTCGAGGAGGAGCGCCGCCAGCTCCGGGTCGCCGCGCTCCGCTGCCCAATGGAGCGCCGTCATGCCGTCGCCCTGGGCGGCATCAACGTCTTCGCCCGCCGCCAGCAGGGACCGCACGGCTTCGACGTCGCCGCGCATGGCTGCCTCCGCCACGGGCGCATCGGGGGGGGCGAAGACCCCACCGAGGAGGGCCAGTCCCAAGACGCCCAGGACGTCCACCCGCAGTCGGCTCTTCACGATCACAACCGCCGTCCTCGATCTTGGATCGCCGCCACGCCGGTTCAGCCTTCCGACGCTGGAGCCGACAGCGAGAGCGCCCCGGTGCTGTCCCCGAAGCTCTCCATGTCGTCGAGCCCCAGCTCGTGCATCAGGCCGAGCATGGCATTCGCCATGGGCGTCCCGTCGGGGGCCTCGATATGGAGGTTGCCAGCGAGCTTGCCGTTGGCGCCGCCCAGGACGATGAGCGGACAGCGCCGATGATTGTGGAGGTTGCCGTCGGCCATGGGCGACCCGTACACGATCATGGTCTTGTCGAGGAGATGGGTGCCGCCCTCGTCGATGTCCTTCAGCTTCTCGAGGAAGTACGGGAGCATGCTCACGTGGTATTTGTTGATCTTGTAGAAATCCAGCACGGCCTGCTCCCGGCCGCCGTGATGTGACGCGGGGTGGAACGGAGTGTCGGTCCCGCTCTCCGGATAGACCCTGGACGACGCGTCGCGGCCCAGCTTGAAGGAGAAGACGCGGGTCACGTCCGTGGCGAAGGCGAGGGCTTGAAGGTCGAACATGAGCCTGACGTGCTCGCTGAACGAGTCGGGTACGCCTGCGGGCGCTTCCGGCAGCTCCCTCGGCTCGCCGCTGCCGTTCCGGGCCTCCACGCTCTGGATGCGCCGCTCGAGCTCGCGAACGTTGTCCAGGTAGCGCTCGAGACGCTCGAGGTCGTTGGGACCGAGCGCCATCTTCAGCTCGGCCACGTCCCGAGCGATCCAGTCCAGAATGCTCTTGCTCGTGCGTCGGCGCGCGGCCCGCTCTTCGGGCGTCCCACCGGCTCCGAAGAGCTGATCGAAGGCCACGCGGGGATCCCGAATCATGGGGAGCGGCTCTGTGGGCGAGGCCCAGCTGATCGTGTCGGTGTAGACGCAGGCGTAGCCGTAGGCGCACCCGCCGGCCTGATCGACGTTCTCGATGCAGAGCTGCATCGAAGGGATCGCCGTGTCCTGGCCGAACCGTCGCGCGTAGTACTGGTCCATCGAGGTCCCGACCCGCACGTCCGAACTCTCGGTCTGCCTGGGATGGGACTGGGTCAGGAAGACGGCGCTGGAGCGGAAGTGGTCGCCGCCGATCTCCTTCGGATCCGACGCCTCGGCCATCCGAACGTCGGTGTTGCTCACGATCGTCAGGTAGTCCCGGTAGGCCTCCAGGGGACTCAAAGCGCTGGGAGTCAGGTCGAAGTCGCGCCCGACCTGCGCAGGCGCCCACAGGTGCTGGGCGGCGCCCCACTCATTGCTGCCGGCCGCTCCGTGGACCTGCTCGATGGCCACGAACCGGGTCCGATCCAGCTCCTTGCCCGACCAACGACGTCCTGCGGGCACCATGGCGTCCAGGAACGGCAGGGCGACGGTGGCGCCCATGCCTCTGAGGAAGGTGCGACGGGGAATGTGTTTTCCGGTGATGAAGTCCATGGATCTCCCTAGGGTCGGTCGTCCTTGTCTACGCTCCGGGCGACCGTCCCAGCGGTCTGCATCTGGAACGCCTCACTGGCGACGATACCCAGGATGAACGACGACATGCGGTATCCGTTCGCCTCGGCGTCCCGTACGATGGTGCGGAGCCTCGGCTGATCGTAGTACTCCACGCGACGGCCCAGGGCGTAGGCCATGAGATTCTCGGTGAACGTCCGGATCAGCGGAATCGGCCGCCGAAGCAGCGCTTCCTGCAGGTCCACGGGGCTCGCTACGGGTGTGCCGTCGTAGAGCTCGCCGCGCGTGTCCAGAGGCCGTCCGTTCTCGCGAATCCGCCACCGGCCCGTGACGTCGTAGTTGTCCAGCGCCAGGCCGATTGGATCCATGAACCGGTGGCAGGACCTGCACGTCGGGTTCGCCCGGTGTTGCTCCATGCGCTCCCGCGTCGTCAGGAATCGTCCGTCGGCTGTTCCCTCGGTCTCCTCCAGGTCCGGCACGCCGGGAGGGGGGGGAGGAGGAGGCGTGCCCAAGAGCACCTCCATGACCCACTTGCCCCGGAGCACCGGCGACGTCCGGCCCGCGTGGGACGTCATGGTCAGGATGCTCCCGTGCCCGAACACCCCGCGGCGGGTCTCGTCGGGGTACGCCACGCGCCGGAAATGCTCGCCCGTCACGCCCGGTATGCCATAGTGCCTGGCCAGTCGCTCGTTCAGGTACGTGTAGTCGGCCTGGTACAGGTCGAGCACGCTCCGGTCGTCGCGAACCAGGCCGTAGAAGAACAGCTCGGTCTCGCGGCGCATGGCGTCGGCCAGCTGCTGGTGGAAGTCCGGCTGGAGCCGCACGTCGGGGTGGATCTTGTCCAGGTCCTGAAGACGGAGCCACTGGGCCGCGAACCGCGTCCCCAGCGCTTCCGCCCTGGGGTCGGCCAGCATGCGGCGGGTCTGGGCTTCGAGCACGCCGGGATCGGAGAGCTCTTCCCGGGCGGCGGCCGCTGACAGCTCGTCGTCCGGCGGTGCGCCCCACAGGAAGAACGAGAGGCGCGCCGCCAGGTCTTCGCCGGCGATCCGGTAGCTCTCGCCGGGCTCCACGGTCGCGGGTGGCTCCTCGAAGCGGAAGACGAAGTGGGGACTGGCCAACATGGCCTCGAGGGCCGTACGGACGCCGACCTCGAAGCCGCCGTCGGCCGCGCCCTCGTCGTAGAACGCCATGAGGGCGCCCTCGTCGTCGGCCGTGAGCGGGCGCCGGAAGGCTTTCGCCCCCAGCTCCGTGACGATTGCCCGGGCGCAGGGCCGCTCCTGGTCCGCCACCTGGGGCCTGCAGGTGAAGATCCTCTGGCGGCTCGGCGTGTCGGACACTCCGCTGGCCGCGAAGGGGCCGCCTATGACCAGGTCGCGCAGGTGGGGCAAGGACAGGACCCCGTAGGTGCCGGCGATGGCCGTGCTGGCCAACGACCAGTCGTGGGGCGACACCAGATCCTGGACGGGTCCCTCGGCACGCTGGATGAAAGCCGCCGTGACCCGGCGGGGCCCGGCCGCGACGAAGACCGGGTCGGTGCGCATGTTCACGCCGTCGGGGTCGGACACGTGCATCCACCGGTCCATGTCCAGCAGGGCCACGCGCTCGCCGTCGACGGAGACCTCTACCTGCTCGGGGGCCTCGGCCGTATGGAGCGCGGAGCGGCCGTTTCCGACCACCGTGCCCGTCGTCTCGTGGTGAAAGGAGACGCGGAAGACGTACTCGCCATCGGCGGGGAACGTGTGGACCACCGACGTCCCGCCCCGCGTGCCGTACGGCGCCCCGTCGACGCGCTCCACCTGGGACACCCAGCGCGGGACGCGGTATTGCGTCTCGCTCGGCGTCGCGTCGACGTTGCCGACCGCGAGCCGGCTGATCTCGGCCGCGGCGTTCAGGTAGGCGTCCAGAAGCGTCGGCGAGACCATCTGGACGTCGGCGATGTTGTCGAAATTGGCGCTCTTCGTGTCCAGCGGCAGGTAGTCGCCGGCGTCCACCTCCAGGTCGAGGAGGTCCTTGATGGAGCGCTGATACTCGGCTCGGTTGAGGCGCTGGAACGGTCGCCCACCGGGAGTCTGGTCGGCGGCGGCGGCTTCGTCGATGCGGGTCTCCAGCAGCTCGACCAACGCCTGTAGCGTGTCGCCACCCGGCCGCGGGCTCCTCGGTGGCGGCATCATGGCGGCTCGGAGCTTCCGGATCATCTTCTCCGCGACCTCGGCGTTCTGGTAGGCCGACGCGGTCTGGAAGCTCTCCAAGGACAGGTTCCCGCGGAGCCGCCGGTCGTTGTGACACCGTACGCAATAGCGCCGGATCACGGCGTCCTCGGCCTCGTCGGGCGGCCGCGGCTCCAGCGTCGCCGGCAAGACCGTCCGACGTGCCTGCGGAGGTGCGTCGGCCCTTTGCCGGGGGGCGTGGGCGGGACCAGGGTTGGAGCCGTCCGGCTCTGCGCTGACCTGACGCGGACCGGTGTCCTGGGCCACCTCCGGATCCGTGCCGGGCGACGCCAAGAGGAGAACCAGACAGGCGGCGAGCAACGCGGGAGGCAGCGAGTTCATTGTCCCTCTCTTCGACTCCCTCTAGTCCTGCGCGGGGCCCGGGTCCCCGAGGGGCGGGGACTCCTCACAGAGTAAATCGATTCCGCCCCGGCGACCAGAAAAACAGGCAGGCCGGTCGATCACCTAGGGCGTCCGCGAGTCCTCGCCCGATCGGAGGACGCGCCCGCTTCGCACGTCCCGGAAGTCCCCATCCTCCACGGCTATCCGCCCATTCACGATCACCCAGGGGATTCCCGCGGGATAGTTGTGGGGATCTTCGAAGGTGGCCCGGTCCAGGACGCTCCCGGGGTCGAAGACGACTACGTCGGCGTACCATCCCTCCCTGAGCTCCCCCCGCTCTCTGAGGCCCATCCGCCAGGCGGGCAACGCCGTCATCTTCCGGACCGCGTCCTCCAGGGTGAGGACGCCCTGCTCCCTCACGTACCGAGCCAGGACCCGGGGAAAGGTCCCGTACCAGCGCGGATGGGGGTGGCCTTCGCCCGGCTGCGTGAGTCGGCCGTCGGAGCCGATGGCCGTCCAGGGATGGGCCATGATGCGAGCCACGTCCTGCTCGTCCATCACGTGGTAGATGGCCGAGGCGCCGCCGTTCCGGATCGCCTCGATCACCAGCTCCGCGCCAGTCTCCGGTGTGGGTGGCAGGCCCCTGTCCATGGCCCAGTCGTGCAGCGTTCGCCCCTCGAGGTCCCGCTGCCACTCCACGCGGGCCAGCTGCACGCGCCGCAGGTCGTTGCCGCCCCGGTCATTCACGATGTTGAAGGCGATGCCGGCCCGGACCGAGTCCCCCAGGACCGGGTCATCGACGCGCCGCAGGAAGGCCGAGTCACCATCCGCCCTGGCCCAGGCCGGCACCAGGATGCCGATTCCCGAGTAGCTGGCGGTGTAGGGGTATTGGTCGATCATGACGTCGGTGCCAGCGGCCCGTGCCGAGTCGACCATGGCCAGGGTGACCGTCGAAGACCCCCACATGGGCTGGCCCACGACCTTGTGATGGGTGAGGACCACGGGGATCGACGCGCGCCGGCCGATCTCGAGGGCTTCGGCGACGCTCTCCAACAACCCCAGGCCCTCTTCCCGCAGGTGTGAGGTGTAGATCCCGCCTGCCGCAGCCGCCGCCTGAGACAACGCCACGACTTCGTTCACGTCGGAGAAGGCGCCCGGGAGGTACTTGAGGCCCGTGGAGATGCCGAAGGCGCCGTCTTCCATGGCCCCGGTCACCATGGACTGCATGCGGGCGATCTCGTCCGCCGTGGGCGCGCGATCCTCCATACCCATGACGGCGCGGCGGATGGTGTTGTGTCCAGTGAGGAACGCCACGTTCATCCCGACGCCGACGGCTTGGGCCGAGTCCAGGTAGGGGCCCATGGGCCAGGCGCCTCCGCCGTCCGGCCCTCCCAGCGCGGTGGTGACGCCCTGACGTACGTGGCTCTCTGCCGCGGGCAGACGGAGGAGTGGATCGAGGTGCGTGTGCAGGTCCACGAAGCCGGGGGCCACCACCAATCCGGCAGCGTCGATGACCCGGTCCACTTCATCCGCCGGTAGCGGCGTCTCGGAGATGCGCTCGATTCGGTCGCCCCGGAGCAGCACCTCGGCGGCCCGACCCGGGGATCCGGTGCCGTCCAGGACCAGGCCTCCGCGGATCAGGATGGTCGATGGCTCCGAGCCGACCGAATCCGACACGGGGGCCTGGGCGTCACCGCAACCGACAAGAAGCCCGAGGAACGTCACGACCGGCGCGATCGGGAGTAGGCTTGGAAACGGGCGCGCACCCATGCGTTGTCGTCCGGGTCAGAGGAGCGGAGTCGTCCTGCCGTAGCGTACGTGCAAGCCGCCAGATCCGCATCTCGGGGCGGCCCTCGCGCCGTGGGCCGGCACTCGGGCGAATCTCTCGGGGCCTTACGGAGCTGTCGGGCCGCGCCGCACCGAGACATCCGCCGGGAGGGCGCGGGGCGTCCTGCAGCAGGGACCTCGCTTCCTTGCTGAAATCGCCGGACCGGTAGCACAATCATGTTGCAGCGAGACCATTTTTCGCCCCTCCGACCACGTCGACTCCCCGCGGAGCCGGCGAGCCTCGGCGCTCGCCGGAGCCTCGTGGCAAACGCGCGCCCGGGAGGAACCGATGACGGATCGAGCCAAGCGGATCGTGATTTCCCTGGACGGCACCTGGAACCGCCCGTACCAGGCCAAGGCTCGGGACGACGGAAGCGAGGTGCTGAAGCCGTCCAACCCCCTGAAGGTCTGCCGCGCCGTCCTTCCCCTCGACCCGGTGACTCCGGCGGACCAGATCACCTACTACGACATCGGGGTGGGCGCGCTCAGCAAGTACCCGGGCACGTCGAACGCACTGCTGCGGTTCTCCGACAACGTGTTGGGCGGTGCGTGGGGCGCGGGATTCGAGGCCAACATCGAGGACGCGGCGACGTTTCTGGTTCATAACTACCGGCCTGACGATCAGGTGTACGTATTCGGCTTCAGCCGCGGCGCCGCCCAGGCAAGGGGGCTGACCCGATTCCTGGACTGGCTCGGCGGGCTTCCCACCAAGGCCGACGCGTACTTCATGCCGCTGTTCTTCCGCCACTACATCACCACTTCGGGGCAGGGAGACCCGCGCGACGTCACCACGGCCACCGGTCATCGCCCCGACGAGCCGCTCTTGCCCATAGCCGTCGAGTTTCTGGGCGTCTGGGACACCGTGATGGCGCTGGGATCGAGATTCCGGGCGTCCACGGGGACTTCGGTCGAAGAGCGCTCCTTCCACGTGGGCGCGGAGCCAGCCCGGTGCGTCCGTCACGCCCGGCAGGCGCTGGCCATCGACGAGCAGCGCTATGACTTCCGTCCCGAGATCTGGCTCGGGCACCATGGCGGCCAGACTCTCGAGCAGCGCTGGTTCCCGGGCGTCCATTCCAACGTCGGCGGTGGCTACGTCAAGGATGGGCTGGCGAACCTGTCCTTCCGTTGGCTCCTGGCCGAAGCGGGGCGGAGCGGACTCGCCACAGACCGCGAGTTCACGAAGCACTACCGTCCGTACCCACAGGCCAAGCTTTACGAGTCCAAGACCGGTCTCTATCGCGTGCTCGAGGCTGTGCGGCTGCGCCGGAACCGGGGGATTCGGAGCCTCCAGGGCTTCCCGAGCGAAGCGAACCTGGTGCTGGACAAATCTGCCGTCCACCGGATGTTGTCGGACCCCAGGGAGCACGACCAGCTCGAGGCGTACGCGCCGAAGAACGTGGCGGAGCTACTGCGCGCCCAGCCGAATCTACCCACCTACTTGGCGTCCATCGGGATCGACGTGGACGATCCGGCGACGCCGCCCGACGCGGTCGAGCGACTCAGAAAGGCCTAGCCGCGGGAACGCTCCCGCTCCTACCCGCCGTCCGTGTTCGGTGCGAGCAAAGCCTGTCGCTACGTGTGGTGGGCCGTGCCTGGAACGTCGCGGGCAGAGATGCCGGACCCGGTTGCCCCGTAGCCGCCGCGCTACCGGATGAACGTGTAGGTGTACTTCAGCATCAGGTTCCGGCCCTGCGAGAAGGGGAGCTGCGGACGGCCGAGGATGTCCCGCTCGGTGTTGACCGCGTCGTTGTACACGAGCCATAGGTCGCTGCCTTCGCGGAAGTGATACCGGAAGCGGATGTTGGCATTGACCTGATCGACCGTGCTGTTGTACTGGAGCAGGGCCGCGGCGGAGAAGTGGATGTCCAGTGCCGCCTGAACCTTGAAGCTGACCAGGTGTGCGTTGAGCTCCTCGTCGCGATCGGGGAACCGGATGGCGTTGAGCTCGTAGCCGGCCCCGATCTCGAAGTGACGCGACATGCTGAGCGTGGGGCCGCCACCGAATCCCGCCAGCCATCCGTCGTAGAAGCTTCCGGCGCGCACCGAGAGGCCACCGCGAAGGAGAGCGTTGCGACCCAGATCCAGTCGGGCGGCGCCCTGGTGGAACCAGTACTCCCCCGGCACAACGGGCGTGACGCCGGAAAGGAAGAACGTCTCGAGCACGCTCTCGTAGTTGTTCTCCAGCGTCAGGGTCAGCGAGCGGCCCGTCTTTGTCTCGAACTCCAGCGACGGATTGATCGCGCCGGACTCCACGGTGCCGAGCGTGCCGCGCCGGTAGAGGAACGCCTCATTGGCCAGCTTGATCGTGCGCAAGATCGACGTCGCGCCCTGAAACCACTGATACTGAAGGCCGTTCCTGAGGTTGCTGAAGTCGTTGCGCAGCACGAACCCCAGGCGCGGTAGGTACCGCTGGCCCGAGTGCACGTATTCGAGGGAATAGCTGAACCCGACTTCGTTGCGCCGCTCCCACCGGGCCAGGATGCGGCTGGCGTCGAGCAGGGTCCCGGTCGGGCTATCGCCGTCCTCCTTCTCGAAGGTCGAGGCCCATTTGAGGATCACGTACTCGTCGCCGAAGACCCGGACGCTGGTGTCGATCCCGGCGGTGACGCCCCAGTCCCCATCCATGTCGGCACGGGTGGTCAGCATCCCGCCAATCGTCGAGAAGGGGTTGAAAACCTGACGGCGTAGGCGAGCGACACCGAAGTTCTCGGAGGGCAGCAGGTCCTGCGAGGCGGTCTGCATGTTCAGGAAGCCGAAGTCGGTGGAGCCCAGTCGGCCCACCAGGCGGACGCCACCGTAGATGCGGACCGGGTCTCCCACAGGGTTCAGCCCGATCTGCCGGCTGTTGAAGAGACGACTGATACCGCCCGTGTTGAAGGCGAAGAGGCCGGACCGCTCCTGGAAGAACTGCCGCTTCTCCGGGAAGAACAGGGAGAACCGCGTGAGATTGACCTGGAGCGAGTCCGCCTCCACCTGGCCGAAGTCGGGGTTGAGGGTGACGTCCAACGTGAGGTTGTTGGTCACGTTGTACTTGAGGTCCAGCCCCGCTTCCGTGATGCGATCGTTGGTCACGTCGTAGCCGGTCTCCGCCACGTTCAGCTCGGCGCTCTGCGCCACGCCCCCGAGCACGTACGGCGTGATGTATGCCGGCTTGGACGCGTAGACGCCCTCCATGGTCACGCGCTGGGCTTGAGACGGCTTGGCGAATCCCATGCCCCAGTTGGGAGGGATCTCGGGAAAGGTCTGGCGCTCGTTCTTCCGGGCGATGAAGCGGTACGCGATCAGCCCCATCTCGACATGGCCGTCGTCGTCCTGGAATCCCAGGCTCGAGAAGGGGATGCGCATCTCGGCGAACCAACCCTCCTCGGTCCATGCCGTAGCCAGGTCCCAATGGGCGTTCCAGTTGTCGTTCATGGCGGGGCCGTTGGTCCACTCACCGTCGTTGGACACGGATCGGTCCGATCGCACGCCCGACGGGCTCGCCGTGAACCACAGCGCCGACTCGTTGTCGTTGAAGGTGTCGAGCACCACGGAGAACAGGTCGTCGCCCCGGTACTGATCCCTGGACAGCGTCACGCTCCGCACGCCCCCCGGGTCGGAGTCGTACATCCGTCCAGCGACGTACAGATAGGACTCGTCGTAGGCCACCTGGATCTGGGTCTCTTCGGTGAGCGGGCCGCGGAAGACCGGGGCGTACTGCGTGATGGGCAACAGTGGCACGTTCTGCCACGCCGCGTCGTCAGGGAGACCGTCCAGGACGATCCCGCCGGACACCCGGGTGAGCGGAATGGGAGCCGGGGACCGAACGCCGAGGGAGCCGCCTTCACCCGCCGCAGCCGAGTCCTGGGCAGCCACGCCAAGACCGGAGCCGACAACGAAGATCGCCCACAGAGAGGCAGCCCGACCAACGCGCGAAGACTTGATCATAGAAGCGTAAAGATAAGCTCGGCGCGGGCGATTACGCGCGGATCGCCTCCCCCTCCGACTTGGCCACGATCGCCGCCGCCGTCAGGTCACCCACCACGTTGACGCCGGTGCGGAACATGTCCAGGAAGCGGTCCACGCCAGCCACCAGCGCGATGCCCGCCGCCGCCTGAGGCCCCATGCCGATAGCACCCAGCACGATCAGGGTGGTCACCAGAGAGCTCCCTGGTACTCCGACGCCCGCCAACGCCGCAAGCGTGGCAGTCACGACGACAGTCAGGTACTCCGGCGGTCCCAGGGGCACACCGTACACCTGAGCGAGGAAGACCGCGGTCAGCGCCTTGTACAGGGCGCCACCGTTCATGTTGAGCGTGGCGCCCACCGGCAGGACGAAGCTCGCGACCTGGTTGGAAACCCCCAGGTCGCGCTCGGCCACTTCCAGGCTGACCGGCAGCGCCGCGTTGGACGAGGCGGTCGAAAAGGCCAGGAGCGGTGCTGGGGCCACGTGCCGCCAGAACGCCCGCACCCGGATGCCGGCGGTACGCAGCACGAGCATCAGAATCACGAGGCCGTGGAACAGCTCGCCGGCTATGATGAGCAGGGAGTAGACCAGCAGCCCTCGGAGGAGCTCGACGCCGAACCGTGTGAGCGCCGTCGCGATCAGGATGAAGATGGCATACGGGGCAAGGCGCATGACCCAGTCGATGATCACCGCCGCCGCCTGATTGACGGCGTCGAAGAAATGGATCAGCGAATCGCGATGCGCCTTGGGGAGCGTCGAGGCCGCTGCCCCGAAGCAAAGGGTGGCGAAGATCAGGGGCAGCAGGTTCATGTCCGCAGCTGCTTGGACTGGATTCCTGGGGATGATCTCGAGGAGGCGATCGGTGAGGGAGAGCGACTCGGCCCTGCTGATCGACGCCTCGGCGCTCTGACCGTAGTCGGCCGCGATCGCGTCTCGGACCCCCGGATCCAGGGCCGCGCCCGGCTCGGCCACGAGCGCGATGGTGAGGCCGACGACGGCGGCCACCACGGTCGTGATCAGGAAATAAGCGAGCGACTTGCCGCCGATTCGTCCCAGCAGCCGTATGTCGCCGAGGGTGCCCACCCCGACGAACAGGCTGGCCACCACCAGCGGCACCACGACCATGCTGATGAGCCGAATGAACGCGGTGCCGAGGGGCTCCAGCGCCAGCACGGTTTCTCGGAACGGCCCGCCCGCGGCCTGGGCGCCGACGCCGACGAGGGTCCCCGCCACGAGTCCGACCAGGATCTTGGTGGTGAGCCTCATGAGGTCGGCGCGCTCCCGGCGTGCGAGTTGCCGAATCCGCCCCGCTCCCGGAGGAAGGGGGCCAGGCCGCCGGCGGCCAGGATGTCCAAGATGAAGGGTGGGTAGGGCCGGCCACCCAGGCGCCGACGGGCGGATCCGACGAGCACCGTGACACCGTCTGGCCCGACCTCGACCACGAGCGGGTCCCCTTCGGCGATCCCGGACGTGTCGCACTCGATGGGCAAGAGGCCGTTGTTCACCGCGTTGCGGAAGTAGGTCCGGGCGAAGCTGTGGGCGAGGACGGCAGCGATCCCCGCCGCTTGCACCACGGTGACTGCGACCTCCATGGCGGATCCGCACCCGAAGGCGTCACCCGCTACCAGGATATCGCCGGGCTTCACCGAAGCCGCGAAGGCCGGGTCGACGCCCTCGAGCAGCCATTGCTGGAGCCTGCGGGGGTCCACCGTCTCCTTCTTCCGGCGCGAGGAGATGATGTAGTCCGTGTTGACCCGGTCCCCGAGACGGCGAGCGCGACCTTGGAGGTGGAACGTGGGCTCTTGGCGAC
>JBDHLD010000224.1:0-3509 GCA_039586035.1 Gemmatimonadota bacterium
GAATCGGACGGATTCGGGCTTCCGGCATCCACGGAAATCAGCAGCTTGCCGCTCGGAAGCTGCGCAACATCGCGGACCCGCCCGACCCTCGCGAGCGCGATCTCCGTCTCGTCGGTGGCGGGGTCGTACCGGAGCAGGTGCTGGGGGTTGAGGGCGCCCATCAAGAACGAACCGTTCCAGGACGGGAACTGGCTGCCCTCGACGAGGAGCAGCCCCGACGGTGCGACGCGGAAGTCCGGGCCCCAAGCCTTGACCGGAAGGATGGAGAAGGCGGCGGCTTCCTCTTCCGTCATGTCCGAAACGGCTGTCTCGTCGTAGTTGAGCCCGTGGGAGAACAGCGGCCAGCCGTAGTTGCCTCCCGCAATGATGACGTTCAGCTCATCGCCACCCAACGGACCGTGCTCGTTCTCGTACAGCGTCCGCTGCCGGGCATCGTAGTGGAGCCCCTGGGGGTTCCGATGACCGTACGACCAGATGGTCGAGGGTTCGGATGTTCCGGGGAGTAGTGGGTTGTCCGGCGGGATCTGCCCATGGGCCGTGAGTCGGTGGATCTTGCCGAGGTCGGAGCCAAGAGCCTGGGGGCCCGGGGTGGGGTAGGGAAAGCCCCCCACGCCGAACGACAGGAAGAAGTGGGACGCGTCCTCCCAGGCAATCCTCGAGCCAATGGAGAAGTCGTTCGATTCGTGAACCACTTCAAGGTTGTCGGCTCGGCCGTCACGGAGCTCGAAGCGCGCGACCGCCAGTCCGAACGCCGCGTCGTTGTACGCGATGTAGACCAGCCGGTTGTCCTCGAAACCGGGATGAATGCTGACGTCCAGGAGGCCACCGTACACGTCGATGGTCGTGGACTCCGGGATGCCCCCGACCTCGGTCACTTCGCCGCTCACGTAGTGACGGAGCGCCCCACTTCGCTCGGCGAAGAGGAACTCCTCCTCGCCGATGACCGCGATCGCGTCGGGAACCCCGTACCCCGTCGCGAGGATCTCGGGTCGCGTGATCCCGACGTCGGGGACGATCAGCTCCTCTCCCTGACAGGACGGAAGCAGCGAAAGCGCGACGGCCATCGGCCCCAAACGCTTGTGGATCCCGCCTGAGATTCCCCCCCGTCCGCCGGCCGATCCCGCTTGACCACCCATTCCTCTACGTCCTTCGATCGACACCACATCCTCGAAACGCCCTGTTATCCGAGCGTTTGCGGCGACACCCCGCCAGCGATGGGCCGTTGCGAGCGTCCAGGGCTCGGTCGTCCAGGCCACCCCTGAAACGCTCACCCGTTGTCGGTTCTGACAGTCGACGCGGCTGGACGGCCGGCGCGCTCAAGGCCCACGCGGACCCACCGGGTGCTCAATCGCGGAGGTTTTCTGGCCGGGCAACGGCCCCACTCGAGCGAAGGCCGCGGATCCCCTTCTCACGATCCGCCGGCAGCGTTTCCTGGTTTTCCCTGGTGCTCGGAAGCCGAGCCCGCGCCCGGTCCAACATCCTTGGCGCACTGCGTGTCATAGGTGGTGCATCCCATTCCCAAGGAGCTGTTTCATGGATCCACGTGCTGTTAGCGGGATCCGGCGTGTCGGCGCCTTCGTGGCGCTCGCCGCGCTGGTAGCCGTGCCGGACGCCCTTCAGGGGCAGACCGAGTTCCGGCGGGGCCAGATCCCGTCCCCCCCACCTTTTCATGCAATCCAAAACGCTCGCCTGGTTACCGTTTCGGGCGGTGTCATCGAGAACGGAACCATCGTCCTGGAGAACAGCGTCATCACCGCGGTCGGCACCGACGTCGACGTGCCACCTGAAGCGCGCGTCATCGACGGTACGGGCCTGACGGTCTATCCGGGCCTGATCGACGCCATGACGACGTTGGGCCATACCTCCAGCTCGGCCGCCGCCCGGAACGGCGGCACCAGCGGACCCCGTCGCGGCGGCAACGGTGAGGATCGGTCCTGGGGCCCGGAAGACCGGCCAGCGACCACCCCCTGGGTCAGCGCGGCCGACGATCTGGACCCGGAGGACGAGCGCATCGAGCGGTGGCGACACGCGGGCTTCACCACGGCCGCGACGACGCCCGAGCACGGCTTCTTCCCGGGGCAGGCGGCGGTCATCAACCTGGCGGGCTTCCGGGGCCGGGAGATGGTGATCCACACGCCGGTCGGCCTGCGGGTGAACCTGAGCGGCGGGCCCGGCCACTCCGGGTATCCCACGTCGCTGATGGGGGGATTCGCGTATCTGCGGCAGACCTTCATGGACGCCGACCACTACGGCCGGATCTGGACGGCCTACGAGGCCTCGCCGACCGGCCGCGTTCGGCCCGAGTACGACGAAACGCTCGAGCCCATTCGCACGGCCGTGGCCGGGTCGTGGCCGATATTCTTCCCGGCCGCCTCCGCCACCGAGATCGGCAGGGCGCTCACATTCGGCGACGAGCTGGGCCTGAACATGGTCGTCTACGGAGCGCATGGTGCCTATGAGGCCGCCGATGACCTGGTCGCCGCCGGCGCGGCGGTCCTGGTCAGCCTGGACTGGCCCCGGCCGAGCCGAGACGCCGACCCCGACCGGGAACCCACGCTGGCGGAGCTACGGCTCCGTGAGCGTGCCCCGACGACCCCGGCGACGTTGGAGGAAGCAGGCGTTGACTTCGCCTTCTTCACCGACGGCATGCGGGATCCGACCGATGCGCTGACCAACGCGCGGTATGCCGTCAAGGCGGGGCTTTCGCCCGAGGGCGCCATCCGGGCCTTCACCCTTTCCGCCGCAGAGATCCTGGGGATCGACGACCGCACCGGGTCTCTGGACGTGGGCAAGATGGCCAACCTGGTCGTCACCGAGGGTGACCTTCTCGACGACAGCAGCACCGTGAAGATGGTGCTGGTCGACGGGCACGTCTTCGAGAGCCGCGACCGGCTCGCCGAGCGCGAGGAGGAGTTCCGGCGGATGGCGGGCGAGGCTGGAAGCTCCGGCGGCACGAGGAGCTCCGGCGGCCGTGGCAGCTGGGGCGGCTTCGGCGGCGGTAAGGTGGCCATGCCCTCCGAGTTCACCGGTCTGACGCCGACGACCCCCCGCGGCCCTTACCAGACGGCTGACGCCTGGATCGTGCGCAACGCCACGATCATGACCGGCACCGGTGAGACCATCGAAAACGGGTCTATTGCCATCGTGGACGGCAAGATCACCGCGGTGGGCGCCGACGTGGACGCTCCCGCGGACGCCACTGAGATCGACGCCGGCGGTCAGTGGGTCATCCCGGGCATCATCGACGCCCACTCCCACATCGCCGGGGACGGCGGCATCAACGAGGGGACCATCACGGTGAGCGCCATGGTGGGGATCGAGGACATCCTCGATCCCGACGACGTCGGCATCTACCGTGCGGTGGCCGGTGGCGTGACGACGGCCAACATCCTCCACGGCAGCGCCAACCCCATCGGCGGCAAGAATGCGGTGCTGAAGATGCGGTGGGGAGCCGACGCGAACGGTTTGCTGGTCGACGGCGCCGCCCCGGGCATCAAGTTCGCCCTGGG
>JBDHLD010000225.1:0-3940 GCA_039586035.1 Gemmatimonadota bacterium
GAGGAGCCGCGTGACTCGTAGCCCAACACCTGTCGGCTTCCTGGCCCTCACGCTGATGCTCTCGGGGCTGGCATGCGCCGACGCATCCGATCCTGCTGGTCCCGGCGGGCCGGTTGCGCCCGAGCCGCCGCCCGCGGACACCGTACCTCCTCCGCAGGACCTCGAGCTCCGCGCCGACCTCTTCCTCTCCGGCCTCGAGGCACCGGTCCTGCTGACCCACGCACCGGGTGATGACCGGCTGTTTATCGTGGAGCAAGCGGGCCGCGTTCGCGTGGCGACCGCCGCGGGGCAGCTCGCCGAGACGCCGTACCTGGACCTGACCGACGAGGTCATCTTCCAGGGCGAGCGTGGCCTCTTGGGGCTGGCGTTCCATCCCTCCTTCCAACAGAACCGTCAGTTGTTCGTGTCCTTCACGGACCCTGGCGGAACTTCCAGGGTCAGGCGCTTCACCGAGACCGCATCGGGGGAGCGGGCAGACCCCGACTCTGGCCTCGACATCATCGTCCAGGCGCAGCCGTTCTCTAACCACAATGGCGGCCACGTGGCGTTCGGGCCCGACGGCATGCTCTATTTCGGCCTCGGCGACGGGGGGTCCGGGGGCGACCCGCAGGGTCATGGCCAGAACCGGGCGACGCTCCTTGGAGCCCTGCTGCGGCTGGACGTCGACGCCCCGGATGCGGGCAGGAACTACGGGATCCCTGTCGACAATCCGTTTACCGCCAACCCACAGGCCCGCGACGAGATCTGGGCCTACGGCCTCCGCAATCCCTGGCGGTTCTCCTTCGATCACGTCGAGGAACGCCTTTACATCGGAGACGTCGGACAGAACACACGAGAAGAAGTCAGCGTGGTCGACGCCTCGGACGGGGGCCACAACTTCGGCTGGAACCTGAGAGAGGGGGATCGTTGCTTTCTATCCACGCCCTGCGACGACCCGGACCTCACCGACCCGGTGATCGCCTACGACAATCCCGCGGCGGGCTGCTCCGTGACGGGGGGTTACGTGTACCGCGGCGAGGCCATCCCCGAGCTGGTGGGCACCTATCTCTACTCCGACTTCTGCGCTGGCCGACTCGAGGGCTTCCGTCTCGTCGACGGAGCGGCTCAGCAGAGGAAGACCTGGATACCCGAGCGTATCGGGGGGGTGACGTCCCTCGGGGAGGACCGTGCCGGGGAGCTATACATCCTCACGGCCGCGGGAAGCGTCTATTTGTTGAGACGTCGCTGAGCGGGGCGTCGGTCGGGTCGAGAGCTCGCGCCATTTCGCTCCGGCCGGCACTGCGCCGGCCCGGCCTTCCGCACGGACGGAGACCGGTCCGCGAGAAATCGAGAGGATCCCGGCTTCGTAGGTAGGTGTGCATCGTAACGCGATTCGATCGTTCCTCAGGTAGGGGCGGCGACGTCTCGACGCTGGAAACACGAGACGTCCCGTGCCGCTTTGCAAGGCACCGGCGACCCCGTGCAGCTCGGACTGCGCAGGTGCGCCAGCCGGCCCATTTGAGTAGGTCATGGGTAGCGACAGTTTGGCGCGAGAGGAGGCGGAGGCGAAGGTGACCGAAGAGCGGCATCGCTTCAGAACGGTCGAGCTCGGCAGTCTCCGGGGGCTTCTGCCCCTGGTCTTGGTGCTCGCCGCCTGCGTCGACTCGCCTACCGAAGCCACGCCGTTCGTCGAAACGGACGTGCCGCCGGCTGTCCTGCCGCTCGACCTCAGGGAGCCCTGGGTGCTCGCCAGCCCCACCTCCCAGGCCATGGACGCCGATGCCCTCGCCCGTGCGGCCCTCGAGGCGGCCGATATTTCCCGGGTCCGTAGCCTGCTGGTCGTCAGAAACGGGCGCTTGGTCCTCGAGCAGTACTTTCGTGGCAACCACGCCGACAGCCTGAACGACGTGCGCTCTGTGACCAAGAGCGTCATGTCGACGTTGACTGGCATCGCCTTGGAGCAGGGTCATCTGTCGGGCCTCGATCAGACGCTGGGCGATTTCCTCGGACCGGAGCTGGAAGGCTTGGAACCGGGCAAAGCCGAGATCTCCATCGGGGACGTCCTCACCATGACGACCGGGCTCGAGTGGCCCGAGAACAATGGAAGCCAGAGCGCCTACAACGACTGGATCAGGTCGGGAGACTGGGTGAGTCACGTCCTCGGGCAGCCCCTGGTCGACCCGCCGGGTTCCCGGTTCAATTACAATTCGGGTGCCATCCATCTCCTGGGCATCGTGCTGGAGCGAGCGACCGGCCAAAGGCTCCCGGACTTCGCGGATGCCCACCTCTTCGGTCCCATGGGCGTCGACCGGGTCGCATGGGAGGCATTCTCGGACGGCACGTTCAACGGTGGGGCGGGCATCGACATCCGGCCGCGCGATCTGGCCCGGTTCGGGCAGCTGTTCCTACAAGACGGCCACGACGGCCTACACCAGCGCGTTCCCCTCGCCTGGGTGCGGACGGCCAGCCGGCCGGCGTTTTCCTGGCAGGCGAGCTATGGGACCCTGTCGGCCCTCAGCTATGGCTTCCTCTGGTGGACGAACGGGGAGCTTCCGGACGCGTTCTTCGCCTGGGGCTACGGTGGACAGCTCGTGTACGTGGTGCCTTCTCTTCAGCTCGTCGTCGTCACGACCACCGAGTGGCGTGGCCTGAGCGCGGAGGGCGGTCCGGACGCGCTGACCCAGTCACTCCTGGAGCTGGTAGGGGACGGAATCGTGCCGGCGGCCTTCTGAGGCGCCCCGGCATACCGCTGGGGAGCGGGCCGCCAGAGGCGAGCTCCCGATTCCTGGCGGTGACCCCCGCCCCTGACCACGTCCTCCGTACTCGACCCGGCCTCCGTGCCAGAGCCGGCCGCAGCGCTCACTCCGGCCGAAGGGCAGTGTTCGGGTCTACCCGGGTGGCCCGTATGGCAGGAACGAGCGTCGCGGCCAACCCTGTCATGGCCAGCGTCCCGATGATCGCGGTGGCGACGGAGGTATCCCACGCCTCCACACCGTAGGTCACCGCCCGCAGCGGAATCCCCATCGCCGCGCCGATGGCCAGACCGATGCCGAGCCCGATGATCAGCTGAACGACGCCTTTCTGCAGGACCAGCCTGATGATCGCGGGCGCGTCGGCGCCCAGTGCCATCCTCACGCCCATCTCCTGGCGACGCCGAGCGACCGAGAAGGCCATGACGCCGTACAGACCCACCGACGCCAGGAAGAGCGCCACGACGCCGAAGATCGTGAACAGGGATCCGAAGATGCCGAACGCCCAGGTCGCGTCGTCCAACGCCCTCTCCTGAGTCATGACACGGTACAGCGGTAGATTGGGATCGAGATCGGCGGCGATGCGCCGGGCCGTGGCTGCGAACGCCTCCGGCTGCCCGCGCGTCTTGACGGCCAGCGTCAGGAAGCGCAGCTCGAAGGTCCCGGTCGAGACGTACACGCTCTCGTCCGGCAGCTGATCGCTGCCGATGCCGCCCACGCCCCCCCCGACGTGGAGGTCCGGCACCACCCCGACGATCCGGACCCAGGGATTCCCAGGGATTATCCGAGTCGGGTGCACCGAGCTTGAAGCGCCGACCCAAGGCTTCCGAGCCTGCCAGGTGCCGTACCGCGAAGCTCTCGTCCACGACGGCCACGGGCTCGGACCCGCTCCAGCTCTCGGCCCACCTGAGGTCTCTCCCGCTACGCACCTGGACCCCGTAGGTGTCGAAGAATCCGGCTCCCACGAATGTGCCGTTGACCCGGGGTCGGTCGCTTCGGCTCTCGTAGGTCTCGCCCTCGATGGAGATCCGCCAGGTCCCCGTCCCGGTCCCCGGCGGGGACGTGGTCAGAGCGGCGGAAATCACGTCTGGCTCGGCCTCGACCCGTTCGAGCAGCGACTGGAAGAACTGATCCACGGCCTCCTGCGTCGGGTAGTCGCTCTCGAACAACCCGATCCGAGCGGTGAGCAGGCCTTCCGTCTCGAAGCCCAG
>JBDHLD010000077.1:0-14131 GCA_039586035.1 Gemmatimonadota bacterium
CAGAACGTGGACCGGGTCTACTCGATGGACACCCGCACGTGGATCTCGAACGACGGCGGGGAGAGCTTCGAGATCCTGGGAGAGGCGAACAAGCACGTCGACAACCACGCGCTGTGGATCGACCCCGATGACACCGACCACCTTATCATCGGTTGCGACGGCGGACTGTACGAGAGCTGGGACCGGGGCCGGACGTACCGGTGGTTCGAGAACCTTCCGCTGGGCCAGTTCTACCGGGTCGAGGTCGACAGCCTCCGGCCCTTCTACCGCGTGTACGGCGGTACGCAGGACAACAGCTCGGTGGGTGGTCCGTCGCAGACACGTACCCGACGAGGCGCGCGGAGCGCCGACTGGTTCCTGACGCAGGGCGGCGACGGCTTCTACTCCCGGATCGACCCGACCAATCCCAACATCGTCTACGCCGAGTCACAGCACGCGGGGCTCACGCGCTTCGACCTGGAGACCGGCGAGCGCGTCTCCATCCGCCCGGAAGGCGCCCTCGACGAGGCCCTGGTATGGCACTGGGACGCGCCCCTGATCATCAGCCCGCACAACCCGGCTCGGCTCTACTTCGCGGCCAACCGCGTCTTCAAGACCGAGGATCGGGGGTCGAGTTGGACCTACGCCAGCCCCGACCTCACCAAGGGCATCGACCGTAACCGGCTGCAGATGATGGGCCGCGTTTGGGGCGTGGACGCGGTGGGCAAGAACCGGTCGACTTCGATCTGGGGCGCCATCGTGAGTCTCGCGGAGTCGCCCCTGCAGGAAGGCTTGCTGTTCGCGGGCACCGACGACGGCATGATCCAGATCAGCGAGGACGGGGGAGACAGCTGGCGCGCCATTCCGTCCATCGGCAACGCGGTGCCCGACACGACGTTCGTCACCGACATCCAACCTTCCTGGCACGACGCGAACACGGTCTATGTGGCGTTCGACAACCACAAGGCGGGGGACTACCGGCCCTACATCGCCAAGTCCACGGACCTGGGGCGTACCTGGGAGGTGATCCACTCGGACCTGCCCGAGCGTGGCACGGTCTACACGATCCTGGAGGACATCAAGAACCCGGATCTGCTCTTCGCGGGGACCGAATTCGGCGCCTACTTCTCCAACGACGGCGGCGCGAGCTGGTCCGAGCTGGGCGCGGGCCTGCCCACGATCCAGGTGCGGGACATGGTCTTCCAGACCCAGCACGACGACCTGGTAATCGCCACGTTCGGCCGGGGGTTCTACATCTTCGAAGGGCTCGAGCAGCTCCGCGCCCTCACGCCCGGCTTCATGGCGGGCGAAGGCGGCCTGCTGCCGGTCACCGACATCCCGATGTTCGTGGCGTCGAACCCCGATCCGGGTTGGCAGGGCGCGACGTGGTGGAGCGCGGGCAACCCGGAGGGGGGCGCCACGTTCCGCTACTACCGCAGGGACGCAATCCGCACCCTGAAGGAGGAGCGCGAACGGGCCGACCGGGCGGCGGCGGAGCGCGGTGAGGACGTGTTCTATCCGTCGTGGGACTCGCTACGCATGGAAGACATCGAGGTGCCGGCCCAGATGATCCTCAGCGTGCACGATCCGGAGGGCACGCTGGTCACGCGACTGAGCGGGCGCACGTCGAGCGGCGTTACCACGGTGCGGTGGAATCTCCGCTATCCGTCGGCGACGCCCATCGGGGCCCCGGGCGGCGGGGGATTCGGTGGTGGCTTCTTCGGCGGGGGCGGGGGAGCGCACAACGGCCCGTACATCATTCCGGGGACCTACACTGCAAGCCTGGGCACCTTCCAGGACGGCGTCTTGACCGAGCTGGGTCAGCCGCAGCCGTTCGACGTGTTCATGCTGTTCGAGGGCGAACGCACGCCCGAGGTCATGGCCTTCCAGAAGGAGGTCCAGCGCCTCCAGCGGGCGGTCCTGGGCGCGAATGCCGCCGCTGGCGAGGCGCAGACCATGGTCGACGATCTGGAAACGGCCTTCGAGCGCGTGCCCCTGGACCGGAGCGACGAGATCCAGAACGACATCGAGGCGCTCCGCAGCAACCTGCGGGAAGTCCAGTGGGAGCTGAACGGCGACCCCACCGTACGTCGGCGCGCCGAAGCGTCACCGACCTCGATGTCACAGCGACTGGGTCGGATCACCGGCGGGGCATGGAGCGGTACGCTCACCGAGGTCACCGGCATGCACCGTGAGCAGTATCAGGTGATCGGGAGTGACTTCGGCTCGATCCTGGAGCGGCTGAGGGTGTTGATCGAGGAGGACCTGCAGGCACTGCAGGATCTGGCCGACGAGGTCGGGGCGCCATGGACCTCGGGCCGGTTGCCGGTGTGGAGCGGGGTCAGGATCATTTCCTGACCCGGGGGCACGATCATTGGCCCCCCCCGGGGCCTGATCGCGGGCGTCGGCGCGACGTCCGGCTCGCGCTGGCCCGGTGCCGCCGCAACCGTCGTCCGGAGCGGACCGTGGCCCCCAGACGCTAGCTGAACCGCTTGTCCAGCGCCTCTCCGATGATGGGGAACTCCACGCCCGCCACCGCCCGTGCGGCGTGGATACCGCCCATGATGGCGCCTTCCATGCAGGCGACGTAGAAGCCGTTGTCGATCCAGTCTCCGGCGAAGATCAGGCTTGGGTAGCCCGTGTCGCCGGCGCCGATTCGATACTGCTGAGCCCCCGGTAGAGCCACTGTACAGCGCTCGGACGGCCCGCAGTTGGACCTCCAGTACTGGGCTTGCAGGCGAGCTTCGCCCTCCCTGTTCTCCGGATCCACGAGGACGGTCCAGTCCAGCTCCGGGGGGCGTTCGGGGTCCACCGTTTCCGGCAGCAGGGTGGTCAAGTTCTTCCTGCAGTACTCCACCATTTCGGTGTGCACCGCTGCCCTCATGCGTACGGGAAAGTCGTGGTCCTCCAACGGAGGCGGCTGCTCAGGCCCTACCTGGGATCCCGTGAAGTAGGTGGTCGCCCTGGGCTGGTCCCCGGTCCAGTTCTCCCGCGGCAACACCTGGCTCATGTCGGCCCACGTGTTGACCGGCTCGACGAACACACTCAGCAACGGACTCGGGGCCTCCCACCCCATCTCGGGAAGGTTCTTGGTGAACCAGAGCTGGAACGACAGGGTCTGGACGGCCTGGACCCACTTCACCATGTCCTTCCACCGCGTGTCGCTCTGGTGGATGTTCGGACAGATGAAGGGAATGGTCTGGACCGGCATGCCATAGATGACCGTGTCGAAGTCCCGACCCTTTGTGAGCACCAGCTCTTCCACGCCCTCGTACCCGGAGTAATAGGACTCCAGGTCGATGCCCTCGATGGCCTCCGCGTCGTCGATCTGTTCGTATAAGGGCTTGGACGGCCAGCACGGCAGCCCCTTGACGTCGAACAGGGGCTCGTAGCCGTACGGGTCGCCGGACTTGAGCGCCACCTGCCGCTGGACCACCACCCTTTCGACGTCCTGGGCGTCGGGAGCCAGCTCCACCGACCTGACCTTGTGGAAGAAGGCGAACTTCACGCCCCGTCGTTTCAGCACCTGATACATGGGGCCGAACACGGTGTCGCCCATGCCCGCCTGCATCTTGTAGTACATGGCCCCTTTGTACGTGAAAACCATGCGGGCCATGGTGCGCATGGCCACTCCGGCCGACATGGACTGCTCGGTGGAGCGCCCGTCGGCGTAGGAGAAGGCCGCGTCGTAGATCATGCGGGGCCAGGGTGAGTGGAGCGTGGCCGCATGAGCCCCGTTGCGCTCGAGCCACTCCCGGAAGTCGTAGCGGTCGATCCGGGTGCAGCCGCCCTCCTCGAAGACGCCGTCCCTGATCACGCCCACCATCATGGCCACGATGAAGTCCACGCCCAGCCATATGGCCCGGGCCTTCTCGCTGTGGCGTGCCGCCCGGTCGATGATGCGCCACACCAGGCTCCGGATCCGGCCGAAGATGACCGAGAGTACCGGCAGGTACTTGCCAGTGAACCGACTCACGTCGTGGACGATGGACAGGGCCCATTGGAGCAGCACGGCCACGGCCCACGTGAGACGGTGGGGCCTGTTGGAGCCCTCGTCCCGGTCCTGTTCCCACTTCTCGCCGAACGGGAAGTTCTTTCGCTCCCAGCGCTCCAGGGTGGGCCAGCCCAGTACCGCCTCGATCAGGGCCTGGATGAACATGGACGTGTAGTCGAGCCCCCCGTTCAGGGCGTCCCCGCTCCCGGGCACCTCGCGATTCCTGGGAAACACCAGGTTCCAGGGGGTCCACCTGCCCTCGTTGAAATCCTCCACCACTCCAAAGCTGTGGGGATGGAACGCTTCCCTCCACGTGGCCAGCGGTGCGTGCGGTGGCCGGTCCGCGGCGTCGTACACTTCGCGCATCATGTGGAAGAAGTTCTGGTAGAACCCGAACAGGATGTGGAGGCCATGCTCGTAGATCCGGTCCCCCTTTGCCCGGTCTCGGCCGCTGGCCCCCTTTCCGCCCAGGCGCCAGCCCATCTGGTATACCGTGATGTCGAACTTGGCCCGAAGCTCATCGGTGGAGGTGAGCCAGAAAGCGGCGGTCAGGGACGATGGCCCCCCGCCAAGGATGGCGATCTTCTTCCGGTTCAGCGTCATGTAGGCTCCGGTGCGGCGTCAGCAGGGACGCAGAGGGCCGCGTAGAGCGGCATGTCGAGGATTTCGAAGGCCTGACGGGCTTCGTCGAGGAACCGGGTGCCCTGGGCATCAGGGTTGTGGCGGCCCATTTCCATCCGGACCACGGCCTTCTCGAAGGGCATGCTCATGGCGTCGGCGATCCGGGCGGCCTTCTGCCAGGTCTTCATGGCGCGCCCGACCTTGCCTTGAAGCCACTCCAGATGACCACGGCATACCAGGTACGGAGACGCCTCTGCCGGGAACGCCCTGGCCCCGGCCTGGAAGTTCTTCAACGAACGGCGGGCCCTTGCAAGCAGAGCCGAGTCGTCCAGACTCACGCCAGGCGTTTCGTGTCCCAGGCGCCTGCGCTCGAGGAGAGTGAGAAAGAAGCGGGTCACCACGAAGTGGCCGACGTACCCGTTCAGAAACGTGTTGCAGTCGTCTCCGGAGGAAGCGACTTCCAGAGCCTCGTCGGCGCATTTCAGGCCCGCCGTCAGGTCACCGCTCCAAACGGAGCCCTCGATGATGGCGGCGAGGCAGGTATAGAGTTGGAGCCCCGACGGGTTGTCGCGGACCAGCTGGATACCGGTAGGACCCTGGATCAGGTCCAGTCCGTCCTGGACCCGCCCGGAGCGGATCCAACACAAGGCCCGCATGCCGTTGGCGAATCCGGTGATCGGCGGCTCGGGGCCCCGGGCCAACACGGCGCACTCGGCCCAAAGGCCCTGGGCCACGTCCAAACGGCCCAGCATGAGATTGGGCTCAGCCAGCATGAACTTGCCCCGGTGCTTCCACAGTCCGGCCCCCAATCGTCCCGCCAGCTCGTCGGCTCGCTCGAGGTAGGGAATGCCCTCTTCGGGCTGCCCCAGCAAGGAGTAGGACATCCCCAGGTACATGTTCGTGGAGACCATCTGGAGGATCTGCCCCGCCTCCTCTGCCATGGAGCGGGCTTCGTGCAGGTCCTTCAGGGCCACTTTGCGCACTCCGGCCATCATGAGCAGGTAGCCGATCATGGCCCGGGCGAATCCCGACTCGGCGGACGGTCCGGCCCGCTCAGCGATGTTGATGCCCTCGAACACGGTATGGGCCAGGTGAAGCTTGTCGCCCCGCCAGAGGTGGATCACCTGCAGCAGGTCCGCCGCCCTCAGCGCTTCGATGCAGCGGTCGCGCTCCTCGGCCTCCAACTTGCCCGGATCGGGCCGAAACAGGCCCGGCAGGTTGCGGCTCAACAGGTGTCGAGTCACCTGAATCGGGGTGCTCAACCCGAACCGGGGTGTGGCGAAGCCGCACAGCTCCACCGCCGCCTGGCCGTGCTGGACCGCCCGGTCGCGCTCCACCAGGCTATAGTGGGCTTCGCAGAGCTGTCGGTGCCACCTTGCCCGTTGGAGATCAACCTTGAGGGGACCCCGGAGCTTCAGGTCCAGCTCCAGTGCCTGGGAGAAGGACCGGACTGCCGCTCGGTTGGCATAGGCACCCAGCGCCTGATCGCCTGCCAGACTCAGGTATTTGATGGCCTTTCGCGGCACCTCGCCCTTCAGCCAATGGTAGGCCAGGCGGGCGTAGAAGGGCGCCAGATCGGACGCGGCCTCGGTCTCGATGTACTCCGCCGCGGCGCGGTGCAAGGGCTCGCGTTGGGCCTGGGACAGGAGCCCGTACGTGGTCTCGTGGGTCAGGGCGTGCCGGAACAGGTGGGTCGGGACTTCGCCCTCCTGGGGTAGCAGCAAGTTCACTCGATTGAGCGTTTCGAAGTGGGCCGACAGGCGTGGGGCATCGTCGGGAACGGGGTGGATGCGCTCCACCAGAGGCTCCTCCACCAGCCGGCCGGCCACACTGGCCACCTTGACCGTGAGCTGGGTCCCGGGGTCCAGGCGATCGATGCGGCTGGTGATCACGCCCTTCACTGATCCGGGAAGACCCAGCTGAGCGAGGTCGCCGATGGCTTCGTCGATCTTGCACGTGCCGTCCTCCACCCGGATGGCACCCGATTCCAGCAGTGCCAGCGCCAGCTCTTCGCTGTAGAACGGGTTTCCCTCGGCACGATCCAGGATCAGGTCTTTGAGGGCCACGGGCAGTGCGCGTGCGCCGAGTCGGCGTCGAACCAGGTCGATGATGGCTTCAGGATCCAGCCGATCCAGAACGACCCGCTCCCGGCCCGCTCCAGTCGACAGCTGGGTGTGCTCCGGGGTGGGCGACTCCATGGGACGGGTGTTCAGCACCAACAGGAGCTCCGGCACTCGTCGGGCCAGGTCCGCCGTCAGCTGCAGCGAAGCCTGGTCCATCCAGTGGAGGTCTTCCAGCGCCAGGAGCACGGGACTCTCCGAGGCCGCTCGTCGTATGAGGCCCTGCAGCAGCACGGACAGGTTTTCGGCCCGGATCGCGCCCGACATCTGACGGGTGAGCTCGTTGTCCGGAAGGTCCACTGGCAGGACCGTGTCCAGCAGCGGCGCCAACTCGGCCCGGGCACCCGGAATGCCTTCCAGGCTCCGCTCCGCCTTGACCAGCGCCTCGGGGACCGAATCTTCGGCCGTAACGCCCAACAAGGACTCGAAGACGGTGCGGTAGGCGTAGTAGGCGGTGTTGCGCTCGATGGGGTCCGCCTCTCCGGCCAGGTAGGTCAGGCCAGACTCACGCGCCATGCCGCGCAGAGCTCGGAACAGCGCGCTCTTGCCCACGCCGGCTTCACCTTCGAGCACCAACACGCCGCCCTGGTTCCGATCCCTCAGCCCGTCGATCACCCGGCGAAGCCGCTCCGTCTCCTCCTTCCGGCCGAACAACGCCTCGGCTGGAGCCTCCTCGGCCCGCTTGGCCTCGATTCGGCCGGTAGGCTCGTAAACCGGTACGGGATCTGGAAAGCCTTTGGCTGTCACCGCGTCGACCGGCTCGAACGCCAGCCACCGGTCGCTCCTGCTGCGGGTCGAGTGGTCGCATAGCACCCGTCCCGCTCCCGCAGCTTGCATGAGTCGGGCGGCGAGGTTCACGGTCCGGCTCACGATGCCGTAGTGACGCCGGCGGTTGGGTCCCCACTCGCCGCAGAACACCGGCCCCGTGCCCACGCCGATGGCTACGTCCAGGCCTACTTCGCCGAGGCGCCTGGACAGGTCGTGAGCGAACTTCACCGCACGGGCTTGATCGTCGTCGCCCCGGGCCTGGCCCGGCAGTCCGAACGCAGCCACCAGCGCCGTGCCTTTGTCGTCCCGGAACAGGTGGTACAGGGTTCCGCTTCGGCGATTCACCTCTTCCTGCACGATGCGCGTGCCCTGATGGAGCTTGGCGGTCTGGTCGGGATCCGATGGGTCCACGCCCAGCAGCTTCCCGAACACAACGCTCAAATCCCGAACTTCGGACAGGAACTCCTCGTATCCGGCGGCCAGCCGTTCGGACACGAAAGGAAGCACGAGCGAGGCCAGGGCCTCGTCCATTCCTTCGGGGGGCTCGCTCCAGCGGGGTCCAGCGGGCTCGGCTGGCCGGCGGACACCCTGGAGCACCACCGCTCCGTCGTGCCTCGGCACTCCGGCGCAGCGGGACTCGATCAAGGACCAGGCCCCGGGACCCACGGCGACGGTGCCAGGCTTCGTGGGTCCGTCGTACTGGAAGACCCGGGTCACGGGATCACCCCCGTACACCGGCAGCCACCGCCCGTCCACTCCGCCCACTCGATGGCGAACCAGGTCACCCGCCTCCAGGACCAGACGAAGCTTCGACCACTGCTCGTCCGAGGTGCTCCGAAGAGACCTGTGAATGTCCAGGGCACATTGAGCGGCCCGCGTGGTCACCTCCGAGGCGTCCTCGGGGGTGAACGGAAAGAAGGCGAGGGCCGCGTCGCCCACGAACAGAAGAACCTCTCCGCCGTACTCTACCACCCGTTCAACGAAGATGTCGAAGTGAGCGGTGAGGATCTCCGACACCGCTTCGGCGCCGGTGGATCCCGCCGTGGTGTGGCTCTCGGTCAGGGTGGTGAACCCCTCGATGTCACCGAACAGCACCGCGCCGGACATGGGCGCCACAGACGGCCCCTCCGAGTTGGGGCCCTTCAACGCTTCGAGCTCGTAGGCCGAGACGTAGCTGGCTAGGCGACGGGACAGATCCATGGGGGCCGGAGTTCGGGGCGGAACCGATGCGCCGGGGAAGGAGGCCGCGAAGCTTCGATCTTGATGGAATGGTACCGTGCGTGGCATCCTCAGGCCAGAACCAGGTTCTTGCCCACGCTCCCAAAACCGGACCCTGCCATCATGCCGATTCCCGCTACGCCTCCGGCAGCCGCCGATCGCACCCGTGTCGCCATCCTGGGCGGGGGTCCAGCGGGGCTCGCTGCCGCTTCCGGCCTGTCCTCGACCCCGGACCTGCGAGCCAGATACGAAGTGACGGTCTACCAAGCCGGATGGCGCGTAGGCGGCAAGTGCGGCCAGGGCCGTCAGGGGCCCATGAACCGCATCGACCAGAACGGCACCCACTACTTGTTCGGGGCCTACGACAACTGCTTCCGGGTTGCACGCGAAGCGTACGACGTGCTGGAGGCCGAGGGCGACGATCGCTTCGGCACGTACGAGGACCAGTTCATTCCCCGAAGCAAGGTCGCCTTGATGCAGTTTTTCAGGGGCGAGTGGCACGTGTGGCCGTTGGAGATTCCCACCAACCGCGGGGTGCCCGGCGAGGGCGGTGAGCTACCCACGCTGTCCGAGTTCCTGTCCATGGCGCTCCAATGGATGATCGAGGTCGTCGCCGGCCAGGGGACCCTGTCGTTCCTCCACAAGGAGGGCTTCTTCCCGGCCCGGGAGCACGAGCACTGGTGGACGCGGGGCATCGGGACGATCGTCAAGGGCGCCGGCAAGGCCGTGGACTACGTTGGCCTGAAGCTCCTTCGCCTTGCGGTGCGCCTCTTGGAGGACGTGGCCGGCGACGAGCTGAAGGACGAAGTGCTGGAAGACATAGCCGGACTGGTCGGCACCTTCCGGAAGTGGCTGTGGCACTGCGTGGATGATGTGGTGGACGAGAGCCTGACCGCTCGCCGGGTCTGGACGTTACTGGACCTGGGTGCGTCCATCGTCATCGGCGCCATCGAAGACGACATCTTCACCACAGAAGGCCTGGAGGCCATCGACCAATACGATCTGAGGGAGTGGCTCCAGAAGCACGGGTGTACCGAGATGGCTGCCTACTCCGAGCCCATCACGGCTTGGTACAACGCCATCGCCGCCTACGCCGACGGCGACACCGACACCCCCAACATGTCGGCAGCCGCCGGTCTGCACGGCATGTTCCGTCTGGGGCTCACGTACAAGGGTGCCTTCGCCTGGCAGATGGCGGCGGAGGTGGGTGACTCGGTGATCGCGCCGTTGTTTGCCGCCCTGCGTCACCGGGGCGTGAGATTCGCGTTCTTCCAGCGCGTGTGGGACCTGATCCCCTCGGACGACGGCAGTCACGTGGACGCGGTCGAGGTGGAGATCCAGAAGGCCATCAAGGCGGGCCCGTACGCCTACGAGCCGTTCATCACGGTCAAGGGCCGATCAGTGTGGCCGGACCAGCTCAGAGGCGAGCAGCTCACGGATCCTACGCTGTGCGTTCCACCCCTGGACTCATTCTACACCAGTTGCTCCGGCCCGCGTCACACCTTGAAGCGCGGCCAGGACTACGATGTGCTCATCTGGGCAATCCCGGTGCCGGCCATGGCCACGTACTGCACCAAGCTGCTGGCTCAGAAGGCTGATCTGGCCAACATGGTCGACAAGCTCCGGGTCACCGAGACCCAATCGCTGAGGGTGTGGATGAAGCCGGACCTGGAAGGCCTGGGCTGGACATACGGTCCCAGCGTGATGTCGGCCTACTACCAGCCCCTGGCCACCTGGGAAGACAACAGCCAGCTCATCGAGACCGAGACGTGGCCTCCCAACAACCGGCCGGGCTCCATGGCCACCCTGTTTGGACCCCTGGCGTCGGACGGCACCTTCCCGCCCCACACCGACTCGGGCTATCCCGGGGCGCGGCTGGAGATAGCCCAGGCGAGGGGCATGCAGTTCCTCGACTATTTCGTGGGCCCTCTGTGGCCCAGGATGACCCGCGAGCGGGGTGGGCCCGGGGTGGACTGGGCCAAGCTCGCCGTGTGGGACGAAAGCCGTAAGGGCGCCGAGAGGTACATGGGCCAGGCGCCTCGGGCCAACGTGGGGCCCATCGAATCCTACACCCAGATCCACAGTGGTACGCTGTCGGCCCGCAGGCGTGTGGACGAGACTGGGTACGACGACTTCTACATTGCCGGTGACTGGGTTCGGAACGGCTTCGAGGTCGGCAGCGTGGAGGGTGCCGTCATGTCCGGTCTGCAGGCTTCCCGAGCCATCTGCGGATCTCCCGAAGACATTCCGGGCTCGCGGGGGCTGTAAGGGAAGCCTCCCGACGGCCGTCGCCCCGTCGGGGGTCGTCCCCGCTGAACGTCGGGAACGCGTCGGTCTACGCGGTCGGTCCTCCAGCTACAGGTCGTCGCCGATGATCCGCTCGGGGTATCCCGTGATGGCTTTCGAAGCCTGTAGCCCGCCCATGACCGCCGCCTCGACGCACCCGGCGTTGATGCCCGTGTAGAGCCAGTCACCGGCCAGGATCAGGTTGCCGAAGGCGGTGCCCTTTGCCTTCGGGCGGTATTGAGCCATGCCGGGCACCGACAGCACGTAGCGCTCGCTCGGGTCGATGTTGATCCGCCAATACTGCTGATCGAAGGCGAGCTGGCCCGGCTGGGCGCCCTCCGGAGTCAGGAGCAGCGCCCAGTCCAGCTGGGGCGTTCCGCCGATCGCCGCCTTGGGCCACAGGGGCCCGATGTTGCTGCTCAGCCAATCGACGGAAGTGGCCTTGACCCGCTCGTCTTGAAGGGCCGGGAAACCGTGCTCGGACCGGGGAGGAATGGGCACCGCATCGGGAATGGTGCCGCAGCAGTAGATGACGCACCTGGGAGGCGGGTCCTGGTCGCGCCACTCTTCGCGGGCCAGCAGCTGGTCCATGTTGGCCCACGTGTTCATGAGGTCCGCGTAAACGGTGCCCACCGTGGACGGATGATCCCAGCCCAGCTCTTCCAGGGTCTCGGTGAGCCAGAACTGCATGGCAATGGTCTGATTGGACGCGATGTTGTCCACCACGCGTCTCCAGCCCTGGTCCGCCTCCATGAGCTCGGCGGTCATGAACCGCGAAGCCGAGGGCGGGACGGCCAGGATCACCTGGTCGAAATCCTGACCCCGCTTCAGCTCCAGGGTCTCGACCGGCGTCCAATCCGCCCACCACGACTCGAGGTTGACCTGGCCGGCCTGGAGCTTCTCGACCTGAGCCGGGTCCAGCTGCTCCCACAGGGGCTCGGAAGGCCAGCTCGGCACGCCCTTCACGTTCTTGAGGGGTCGGTACGTGTCCACGCCGGGCGCGAGGTCGACCTGTCGCGACACCGTGAGCGTCTGGATCTGATCCGTGGCCCCGCCGTCGGCGCGGATGCCCAGGGACTCGACCCGGTGGAAGAAGGCGAACTTCACGCCCCGGGCCTCGAGAGCCTGATACATGGGCGAGAAGATCGTGTCGCCCATGCCCGCCTGCATCTTCCAGAAGAACGCCCCTTTGTAGGTGAAGGCATACCGGAACAGCGTCCGGAGGCCCGATGCCGCCGATAGGCTGGGTCGGGCCGGATCGCCGTCGGCATAGGCGAAGAAGAAGTCGTGCCAGCCCCGGGACAGCGGACCGTTCAGCGTGAGCTCGCTGGCGCCGTGCTGCCTGAGCCAATCCGTGAACTCCACCCCGTCCACCACGTCGAATCCCTCGCTGATGATCCGGTCGTGCAGGACGCCCTTGATGAGTGCGTGGGCGAAGTCCACGATCATGTAGAGCCGCCGCAGCTCGGCGTTCCTCTCCAGGACGTGACCGAAGAGGTCCATGATCCAGTGGAGGATCGAGCCAGTCGCGCCGTGCACCGCGTCGTAGTGCGCCTGGGTGTGGTTCTGCGGGTCCTTGGGCAGATCCTCGAATGCCTGGCGAGCCTTGCTCACGTGCTTTCGAACGATGGCGTGCTCGGCCTCCGTGAGAGCGAGCCGAACGGGTGCCGCGAAGAGCTCCAGCAGGCGGTGCAAGAACGACGGACGTTCGTCCCGGACGGGACCCTCGTGCTTCTCGATCCCCCACAGGAAATCGGCGCCCAACACCACCTCGCCAATGAGCTCCACCGCCATTTCAATGTAGTCCTGGATGGACGGTAGCAGATGCCCATCGCCCGGAAGCTCGTCGTTCCGGGGAAGCTCCAGGTGCCATGGCGACCAGGCGCCGTCGAAGTACTCGCCCAGAGTGATGTAGTTGTGGGGCAGGAAGGCGCTGCGCTCCGGGCGATCGGGATCGTACCAGGCGGACAGCGGCAGGCTGGGATCCCGGTCCACCTCGGCGTAGGCGCCCCTCATGACCTGGAAAGCATTCTCGTACATGCCTCCCCAGATGTGGAGCCCGTGCTCCTCGATGCGCTCTCCGAGCTTGGCGTTTCGACCGCTGGCGCCCTTACCTCCCAACCGCCAACCGTACTGATAGACGGTGATGTCGTACTGGTCCGCTTCGGGAGAGTGGGTGATGCCCCAGGCCGCGGCCATGCCGCCGCATCCACCGCCAATGATCGCGATCTTCTTCTTGCGAGGGCCGTCGGCCGGTGAATCGGTGGCGGCGGGTCCCTTCGACGGCGCGTCGTTGTCGGCGGTCATGTGCGTCTCGGAGTCAGGAGGATCGACGATGCGGGACGCAATCTGAGCGTGTGGACGGCTCAGCGCACGCGTATTCTGAACTCGAGCCTGTGGCCCCCACCCTCGCCAAACCCTGATTCAGAAGCTGCCGGGAGCCCGGACCAGCGTGAAGACCACCTCCGACCCGTTGGAGGCGATTCCAGTCAGGGTCAGCACGTCACCGGCGACGGAGTACACGAACGGTTTGGGTGACGTATCGGGGTCGAAGACGATCTGGGTGTCCGTGACAGAGAAGCTACCGCCGTCCTCGCAGAACGAGCCGAGCTCGCAGATGATGAGCTGGCTGTTCTCCACAGCGAGCGTGTACCTGCCGTCGCTGTCGAGGCGGAAGCTGAAACCGAACCCGAGTTGCGCCAGGTCCGCTCCGTCGACGACGAGGCTCTGAACCACCCACGTGCCCACGAGCGCCTGGGGTACGGGCTGGACGCCGTCGTCGCCTCCGCAGGCCGATCCGGCGAGGCAGGCCCAGAGTACCCAAACCACACCGACTCGCGCGCGTCGAGGCCTGCCCGAAGTGTTGCCAGTCATGGTACAATCCTGACGCACCCGCCCCCTATTGGCCAGTCTGGGTCATCTGGGAGGGTTATCCGCTGCTTCTCAACGGCGACGCCGTGGGCCGGCGGGGGGGGCGGGTGTCGCGCGGCCGGCCACCTTGCCCTCACGCGTCCCGTCCGAGCAACTTCTCCCCCCATGATCCAGGTCCTGATCGCTACGGCCTCGAGCTGTGGGGGACGCTCGAGCAGACGCTCAAGGACCGGGGATGACGGTGGTTCGAGGACGAGTCATGCTCGTGGCAGAT
>JBDHLD010000226.1:0-3475 GCA_039586035.1 Gemmatimonadota bacterium
ACCTCCCTCGGCGTGATCATCCAGGTCGCGGAGGCGCTCTCGGTGGCCCACGACGCCGGTATCGTCCACCGTGACCTGAAGCCCGAGAACATCATGGTCCGTGAGGACGGCTACGCCAAGATCCTCGACTTCGGGCTGGCACAACTCAGGACCGGCCCGGACACGAAGGCGGAGACGCTCGATGCCACCTCGCCGGGTGCAGTGCTGGGGACGGTTCCGTACATGTCCCCCGAGCAGTGCAGTGGCAACCCCGTCCAGATTGCCTCCGATCTCTTCTCGCTGGGGGTCGTGCTCTACGAGGTGGCCACCGGTCGCCATCCTTTCCGTGCGGAATCCAGGCTCGCCTGCGCCAACCGCATCCTCACCACGACCCCTCTCTCGCCCTCGAAGCTGAACCCCGCGATCTCGGCCGATCTGGAAGCGCTGTTGGCCGGGATGCTGGAAAAGGACTCCGGAATGCGTCCGGGCGCGGCGGAGGTGACAGTCCGGCTGAGGAAAATCCAGGAGGGGAGCAGCACCAGGGAAGCGGTCCCGGTCGAGCGCGTCGGCATCGTCGTGGGCCGGGCGGCACCGGAGAAAGCCATGAGTGACGTACTCGCCAAGGCGGTTGCCGGACACGGGCGTCTCCTCTGCGTGACCGGTGAGCCAGGGATGGGGAAGACGACCTTGGTGGAGGACTTCCTACGCAAGCTCTCGACCGATGAATACCCCTACCTGATTGCACGAGGGCGCTGCTCGGAGCGGCTGGCGGGGACGGAGGCCTATCTTCCTATCCTGGAGGCGCTCGAGAAGCTGGTGCGGCACGGTCCTGGGATCCGCGTGGCGGAGTCGATGAAGCTGCTCGCGCCGACCTGGTATTTTCGGATCGCCCCCCTGAGCACGGATGATTCGTCGGGCGCGCGACTGCTCGACGATGCGCGCGCCGCCTCCCAGGAACGGATGAAACGTGAGCTGTTCTCCTTCCTCGAGGACTTGTCCCGCCGCACTCCGGTCGTCTTCTTCTTCGATGACGTTCACTGGGCGGACGCATCAACCGTCGATTTCCTCGCCTACATGGGCCTGCGCGGAGACGGTGTACGGATGCTGACCATCGCCACGTATCGTCCTTCGGATCTGCTTCTCGCGAATCACCCCTTCGTCGGAGTGAAGCGGGAGCTACAGTCGCGGGGTGTGTGCAGCGAGATCGCTCTGGGCTTTCTCGGTCACGAGGATATTGCTCGCTATCTGGATCTGGAGTTTCCCGGCCACGCGTTCGAGGAGGATCTGGTTGACTTCGTGCACGCCAGAACGGAAGGCAATCCGCTGTTCCTGGTGAACATGGTTCGATACCTCCGGGATGGCGGCGGGCTCGAACGACGCGATCGGTGGCGTCTGGTCCGGCCTCTCTCGGAGATCGAGAAAGAAGTGCCCGAGTCCGTCCGCAGCATGATCGAGCGCAAGCTCGACCAGCTGGAGGAAACGGATCGACGCCTGCTCATTGCCGCGAGCGTTCAGGGGGAAGAGTTTCACGCGGCCGTTGTGTCGGAGGCCCTGGAGGCGGACGAGGCCGATGTCGAGGAGAGCCTGGAGAAGCTGGACCAAGTACACGCCTTCGTGCGCCGGCTGGGCGAGGAAGAGATGCCGGACGGAAGCCTCACTCTGCGCTACGGGTTTGTCCACGCCCTGTACCAGAACGCTCTCTACGAAACACTGACGCCGGCACGCCGCAGGAGGCTCAGCGCCGCCGTGGCAAGCGCCCTGTCCACGCGCCACGGCGAGGATCTCTCGGCGGTCGGCGGCGAGCTCGGCATCTTGTACGAGGCCGCCCGCGACTTCGCACGCGCGTCAGACAGCTTCCTCCAGGCCGCGCGCAAGGCAATCCTGGTCTACGCGAACCACGAAGCCGTGGATCTGTGTGACAGGTCGATCGCCAATGCGAGGAAGCTCAAGGGAGCGGAGGGAGAGAGTCGAGTCCTGTCCGCCGCCCTCGAGCTGGCCTATCTTCAGACAACCCTCTCGAGATTCGACGAGGCGGCTCGGAACTTCGAGGTCGCGGAGCAAGCCGCCGAGGCCGCCGATCTGGCGGAGAAGCGCATCCACGCCATCTGTGGAAGAGGCATGTCCCTGTACAACCTGAAGCGTCTCGAGGAAATGCGGGCGGAAGCCGAGCGGGCAATGGAGCTGGCTCAGGCCGAGGACTCCGCCGCAGGCGTCGCGTCAGCCGAGCTGGTCCTGGCCTGCCAACGGCTCTGCCTCGGCGAGCTGGACGTGGCCGAGCGCCTGTTTGCACGCGCCGTCCCGGTGCTTCAGGATGCGGGTCTGCACATGCAGGTTCTCGAGGGCGTGTTTTACAGCGGCGCGCTACACACGTGGCGGCAGGAGTACGAGCTCGCCCATCGATTATTTGCCGTGGCGATCGACAAGGCGCGGGAGATCGGGTCGGGTTACGCCATCGTCGGTGGCCACTTCTTTCAAAGCTTGGCGCTGGGGAACGAGGGTCGGCTCGGCGAGGCACTGGAATCGCTCAACGAGGCGCGGCGCCTGGCCGAGCTGAATCAGGAGAGGTACTGGCTCCCGCGGCTGCCCAACACCCTTGCGTGGTTGTACCGGGAGCTCGGTGATCCGGAGAAGTCCCGCCAGCTGAATCTGGAGAACGTGGAGCTGGCGCGAGAATTCGGGATGCCCGAGGGAGAGGCGAACGCTCAGGTCAACCTTGCCGGCGACTACCTGAATCTGGGAGAGCCGGATCGGGCGCATGAGCATCTACAGAAGGCCGAGGCGATCTTCGGGCAGGATGTCTGGTACCGGTGGCGTTACAACATCCGCTTGCAGTGCGAGCACGCCAGGTACTGGATCAAGCGGGGTGATCTGGCCAGCGCGCGGGCGTCAGCCGAGGCGGGCAAACAGGCGGCCGAAGCCCACGGTGATCGGAAGTACGCTGCATGGGCCCGGGCGCTTCTCGCGGAGGTTGCCCTCCTCGAGGATGATGTCGACACGGCCCGCACGTGTCTCGACAAGGCAATCGGGATTCTGGCCGAGCGGCCGTGTCCCACCGTCGCTTGGAAGGTTCTGGCGCGGCGGGCCGAGCTGGCCGCCCGGGTTGGGGAAGCGACCGCGGCTGACGAGTTTCGCGGGCGGGCTCGCGAGATGATCCGGAGTCTGGCGGACTCGGTGCCGGACGATCAGGTGCGCACCAAGTTCCTCAAGTCCCGTTCCGTAAGCCGACTCTAGAACTGCGCTCGTACATGACTCGATGTGCTGTCTCGTCGGTTGGGGAAGACCTCGTCCGACGACCGAAAGTGAACGACCATGACGGAGACGAAGCCAACGGACCAGCATTGATCAAGTCGTTCAGCAGCAGCGATGATGCAGCGAGGAATACAGCTGGTCTTAGGAAGACGGCTTGGGGGATCATGTTCTTATCGTCGCCCCGCCCGAATCCTCGAGTGAGGCCTTCGATGCGTATTCTGGCACCTGTGAATAAACGACGTGCCTG
>JBDHLD010000227.1:0-4551 GCA_039586035.1 Gemmatimonadota bacterium
GGCGCCTCGAGCACGCTGTCGGTGCGGGTCGACGACGTGCTTTGGGACGAGGTCCCCACGCTGTACGGCCGAGGACCCGGCGACCCTGCGTACCAGGTGCGACACGAGGAAGACCGCACCGTCCATCTGACCTTCGGCGATGGTGTGCGGGGGAGCCGGATCGCCACCGGTCGGGACAACGTGGTGGCCCGGTACCGGACCGGGGTCGGCCTGGACGCCGAGGTGCCGGCCGGCGCGTTGACCATGCTGCAGGGTCGCCCCTTGGGCGTTCGCGGAGCCAGCAATCCAGTCCCCGCAACGGGCGCCGCGGATCCCGAGGCCATCGAGGACGCCCGCAATAACGCCCCCCGCACGGTGCGGACCCTGGACCGGATCGTGTCGCTCCGGGACTACGAGGACTTCGCCGCCGGATTCGCCGGCGTGGGCAAGGCGTCGGCCCGTGAGATCTGGGACGGCCAGCGGAGCCTGGTGCACGTGACGGTAGCTTCGGCGGGTGGCGATCCGGTGGACGAAACGAGCGAGCTCTTCCAGAACCTCGTGGCGGCCATCGACCGGGTGCGGGCGCCGCTGCAGCCGGTCGTCGTCGGGTCGTTCGTGCCCGCCTTCTTCAACATCTCGGCCAAGGTGCGCCCCGAGCCTCGGCGGCTGGCCGGATGTGATCGAGGACGTGGACGCGGCCTTGAAGGAGGCGTTTTCCTTCGCCCGCCGCGGCTTCGGGCAGGCTGTCACGGCCGCCGAAGTGGTCGCGCAGATCCACTCGGTGGACGGCGTGCTGGCCGTAGACCTGGACGCGCTCCATCGGGTGGGCGACGCACCGTCTACGGGTCCGGTACCCCTCCATTCGCGCATCGGGGCGATGGCGGCGCACTGGGACGGTGGCGGCGTGGCCCTGGCCGAGCTGCTCCTGCTCAACCCAGCGGGGCTCACGCTCGTGGAGATGACCTCGTGAGCGCCCGCTCGGAACGGCTCTACGCGCTCCTGCCGGCCGTGTACCGGCTCCGGGACGCGGAGCTCGGCGAGCCCCTCCGGGCGCTGATGGGCGTCATGGAGGACCAGCTCGTCTCGATGGAGGAGAACATCGAGGCGCTCGGCGAGGAGTGGTTCATCGAGACGTGCTCCGAGTGGGTGATCCCCTACATCGGCGACCTGGTCGGGAACATCCCGCTGCACGAGGTGGCGGGCACCCGCCGCGCCGACGTGGCCAAGACGATCTACTACAGGCGGCGCAAGGGCACCCTGCCCATGCTGGAGGAGCTTGCCCGGGACGTCACGGGCTGGGGCGCCCACGCGGCAGAGTTCATGGAGCGCATCGGGTGGACCCAGAACGTCAACCATCTGCGGCTCAGCCCGACGTCGGATCCGGACGGTGACCATCCGCCAGCGGTGGACCGGGTGGGTACGGCGAACGTCCGCAACGCCGACCTCATGTCACGCCTGGACGGGGCCTTCGATGACGTGGCCCACACGGTCGACGTGCGGCGCCCCGCCCAGGCCCGGGGCTGGTACGGGGTGCGGAACGTGGGGTTCTTCCTGTACCGGCTGCGGAGCTATCCCAGGGAAGGCGTGCCGGCGCGTCGGGCTGCGGGCCCGAACACCCACGGGTTCCACATGAGCACGCTGGGGGCGCCGACCCGACTGTACACACGACGGCGGCGCGAGGCCGACCCCGCCCGGGTGAGCCGCGAGATCCACGTGCCGGCGCCCATCCGGCCCTTGGCGTTCCGCGGCGACCTGGAGGCGTACCGCCGGGCCTACGAGAGCGTGCCTCCGGGCGAGCGTCCGACACGGAGCCGGTACTACGGCCCGGGTCGCAGCGTGAGCGTCGTCGCCGACGGCGTACCGGTGGAGCCCCTGCGGATCCTCTGCAAGGACCTGGAGGGCTGGGAGCGGCCGCCGGCTGGACGGGTGGCCATCGATGTGACCCGAGGGCGCGTCACTTTTCCCGTGGGCGAAGAGCCCACCGGGGTCGTGGCCGAGTACAGCTACGGCTTCAGCGGGGACATCGGCGGCGGCCCCTACGACCGGCGCGCGGTGCTGGCGTCGCCGGCCGACGCCGACTGGAGCGTCAGCGTGGCCAGGGGCACTCCGGTGAGCACCCTACAGCAGGCTCTCACGCTCTGGACCGACGCGGGCCGCCCGGATGGAGTCATCCAGATCGAGGACGACGCCGTCTACGGCGGGGCGCTGGCGGTGGGTCTCCCGTCCAAAGGCGCCCTGGTGATCCAGGCGGCGGACGGTCACACGCCCACCCTTCGCCCTCAGGGGCGGATCGTCGTGAGCGCTCCCGCCGAAGGCGGCAGTCTCACGCTCAACGGGCTCCTGATCGAGGGCGGACTCGAGCTCCAGGGTGCACCGAGCCTCAGGGTCATCCACAGCACCCTGGTGCCGGGTCGTCGCCTGCGTGAAGACGGGACGTCCTTCACCCCCGCGTTCGACAGCATCGTCGTGGCCGGGGCCGACCCGCTTCCCACGGTTCGCCTGGATTCGAGCGTGTGCGGCGCGATCCGCCTGCCCCGAAACGCCCGTGGCCTGACACTCCAGGACAGCATCGTCCAGGGTCTGGACGACGGGGGCGGGGTCCGCGCGGCCATCGCGGGGCCGGGGGCTCCGGACGCACCGGGGCCCGTCACGACACTCGAGCGGGTGACCGTGCTCGGGCCGGTGTTCGTGCGAGAGCTGGAGCTGGCGTCCGAGGTGATCTTCGCGCATCCCGTCTCCGCCGAGAGAAAGCAGGTGGGTTGCGTGCGCTACTCGTACGTAGCGCCGTCGTCCCACACGCCGAGACGATTCCGATGCCAGCCCGACCTGTCTCTCGAGGGGATCACGGATCCGGCCGAGCGGGCGCGCATCGAGCTCCGGACCCGGCCGAGCTGGACGTCCACGCACTACGGCACACCGGCGTTCGCCCAGCTCCACCTGGCCTGCCCCGACGCGATCCGTCAGGGCGCCGAGGACGGCTCCGAAATGGGGGCCTTCAGCTCGCTACTCCAGCCGCAGCGGGAAGCGAATCTCCGGCTGCGTCTGGACGAGTACCTGCCCTTTGGGCTTCAGGCTGGATTGGTCTACGTGACATGACTGGCCGGACTGAACTACGCGACCCGACTTGCTTGACTGAACTACGCGACATGACCGGAAGGAACTGACATGAAGGGCGACTTCACGCGGTTCACATACGATCGCCGGAAGCGATACAACGGCGTCCTGAAGCAACAGGGCCGGGTCGACCTCGATGCCGACTGGAATGAGCTGGTCGCCATCCGGGAGGTCCTCGCCACGACGACGCGCACCGACGTGATCGGCGCGTGCGGCGTGCCGAAGGTGGGTGGCGGCTTCGAGATCGGCGGCGGTGCGGACCTAACGATCTCGGGCGGGCGCATCTACGTGGACGGGATTCTCTGCGAGACCCGTGACACCACGTACTCGACCCAGCCTTTCGGCCCGCTCGAGGCGCTCATCGCCGACGGCGAAGAGGCGGGGGCGGACGGTCGGACGGACCTGGTCTACCTGGACGTCTGGCAGCGGCACGTGACGGCGGTGGAGGATCCGGAGCTCCTCGATCCTGCCCTCAACGGAGCCGATACGACCACGCGGATCCAGACCGTGTGCCAGGTCAAGGTCCGCAAGGGTGTCGCAGCCGTTACGTGTGACGACCCCGTGGCCGACTTCCCGCCCGACGCGACCGGAACGGGGACCCTGTCGAACCAGGCCGTGGCGACGCCGGCCGACGCCGACCCCTGCGGCGTGGTCGTGACCGGCGGATACCGGGGCGTCGAGAACCGCCTCTACCGGGTCGAGATCCACGAGGCCGGGCCGCTCGGGACCGCCACGTACAAGTGGTCGAGGGACAACGGGGCCGTCTTGGTCCCCGTAGCCGAGTTCCCGGCCGCGCCGGCCAACCGGATCAGGTTGGCGAGCCTGGGCCGGGACCAGGTCATGGCGATCCGCGTGGGCGATTGGATCGAGATCCTCGACGACGACGCCGAGCTCGCGGACCAGATCCTGGGCGTGGACGCGGACGGCCTGCTCACTACCGCGGTAACCGCGGCAGAGCTGGAGGACGGCGTCGAGGTCCTGTTCGGCCCGGGGGAGTTCCGCACGGGCGAGTACTGGACCTTCGCCGCCCGGACCGCCGGCGGCGCCGTCGAGCCTCTGGTCGACGCGCCGCCCCGGGGCCCGCGCCACCACTACTGTCCTCTGGCGCTGGTCACCTGGGCGGACGACGGGACCGGCGCCTTCACGGCCTCCGTCCTCGACGACTGCCGTCCCCAGTTCCCGTCGCTCACGAACATCTGCGCGGAGGACGTCTGCTTCGACAACGGCACATGCGACCTGCCGGCGGCGGAGACGGTGCAGGACGCCCTGGACCGGCTGTGCCGCGAGCGGGACCTGCGCTTTCACAACAAGCACCTGCACGGATGGGGGATCGTCTGCGGTCTCCAGGTGGAGTGTGGCCCCGACACCAACGGGGAGCGACGCAGCGTCACGGTCCGCAACGGCTACGCCATCGACTGCGAGGGCAACGACATCGTCCTCGAGGAACAAGAGGGTGGC
>JBDHLD010000228.1:0-4774 GCA_039586035.1 Gemmatimonadota bacterium
CACCCGGCGGCCTGTTGGGCCCGGGGGCGTCGGAGAGCGGCTTCCGGCCCTCGGTCCAGAGCGAGGGCATCCCCGGGTGGATGGACGACATCGTGGCGCGGGCCACGCGTTCGGATCCGGCAGACCGTTTCCCCACCGCCGGGGCGCTTGCAGAGGCGCTGTACGCCCGGGGCGAGGGGAGCGGCACCCTGCTCCCCGTTCGGTGGAGCGGCCGCTGCCTGATCTGCGGAGACGGTGTTCCCGAAGGGACGGGCGTGTGCCCGGCCTGTGCGGCCGCCAGCTCCGACGCCCCGAACCGGCTGGTCTTCCTGGACCGACCCGGGTCCAGGACCGAGCGTCGCGAGCGCTTGCGCGAGCTGGAAGACCGGGTGGGCCAGACGGCCTCGTTGGCCGACCTGACCGCCGTCGCTAGCGGCCTTCGGCCGCTGGTGCGGGCGGCCGAGCCCATCTCGCAGAGGGCCGCCGAGGCGCTCATCGCCGACGAGCTGCCGGCCGTTTCATTGACACGGCTCCAGGCCGCGGGACGGGTGCCGCCTCAGTTCATGCGGCTGCTGAGCGCGATCGTCGGTGTCGGCGTCGCCGCTTGGTGGACTGGCGGCACCTTCGTCGCGCTGACCAGCCCGGTCATCGCGGGGCTCCTCTGGCTGGCGGCGTTCGAGCGGGTACGGCGGCCTGCCATCGTCGTCAGCTCGGCCCGGTCGGCCTTGCCGGAAGGCACCGACGCGGCAGCCGTGGAGGCGCTGGCCGACATGCCCCCGGGCGCCGGGACCGATCTGCTGTCCACCCTGCTCCGGCTGGCCCGAGCCGTCGCGGCGGCTCCGGCCACCGAGGAGCTGGACACGGGGGCCGACACGCTCGGCCAGGTCGTGGAGCAAGCGGCCACGTTGGCCGTAGAGGTCTCCCGGCTGGACCAGGCGCTGTCCGTCCTGGACGGGACTCCGGTCTCGGATCCGGAAGATCCCAACATGTGGGACGTGGTCACACGGGCCCAACGCACCCGGGACCAGCTCGTTCAACGGCTTCTCGAGGCCATCGCCTCACTGGGCCGTGCCCACGACCATCTGGCGGAGTCGGAAACGCGTCTGGCCGCCATCGGCGAGGCGGCCCGGGATCTGGAGGAAGACGCGGCCCGGCAGGCCGAAGCCACCAAAGAGATCGAGGCTTTGCTGGCGGGATCGGGCTAGCCCGGCGATCGAGGCTTTGCTGGCCGGATCGAGCCAGGCCGGCGACCGAGCCTTTGCTGGCCGGATCGAGCCAGGCCGGCGACCGAGCCTTTGCTGGCCGGATCGAGCCAGGCCGGCGATCGAGGGTCGTGCTCGCCGGATCGGGCGGCTAGGCTGCCGATCGCGCCTTGGCTGGCCGCATCGGGCAAGGCCGCCCATACTGGGGCGACTCGACCACCCCACCCCCATTGCCGAACCACCTCCCTGACGGAGGCACCGGCGGACCGGCGCGGGGCGGTCGCCAGCCCCTCACAGCCCACCTGAAATGCCCCGATCCCGCTTCCCCGACGCCCTCACGCTGCTGACGGGGTGCATCCTGATCGCTGCCGTCCTCACGTACGTTCTGCCCGCTGGCCAGTACGACCGGGTCGACGACGAAGCCACCGGCCGCAGCGTGGTCGTGGCGGGCAGCTTCCATCCGGTCGAGCCCGACCCGGTGGGCCCGTTCGAGGCGCTCGTCGCCATC
Source organism: Gemmatimonadota bacterium (assembly GCA_039586035.1). GTDB lineage: Bacteria > Gemmatimonadota > Gemmatimonadetes > Longimicrobiales > Gaopeijiaceae > JBDHHQ01. The sequence continues at coordinate 1,690 of JBDHLD010000228.1, forward strand.
CCGCGGGGGTTGGTCGACGCGGCCGAGATCGTCTTCCTCGTGTTGCTGATCGGTGGTGCCTTCACGGTGGTCGACCAGACGGGCGCGCTGCGCACGGGCGTAGAGTGGCTGGTCGATCGCCTCGGCCACCGGGAAACGGTGGTCATTCCCGTGGTGGCGCTCTTCTTCGCCACGGGCGGGGCGCTCCAGAACATGCAGGAAGAGATCATCGCGCTGGTGCCGGTCCTGCTGATCCTCACCCGTCGCGTGGGCTTCACGCCCATCGTGGCCGTGGCCGTCAGCGCAGGCGCAGCCTTCGTGGGCTCGGCGTTCAGTCCCATCAACCCATTCCAGGTGGGGATCGCCCAGAAGGTGGCCGAGCTCCCTCTGCTGTCCGGGGGGTTCTTCCGCCTGGTCAGCCTGGCCGTGGCCCTGTTCTTCTGGATCTGGACCACGACCCGGTACGCCCAGGCCAACCGCGTCACTCCCGAGGAGATCGAGGCCGACGACGAGCACGCGGCGCACGGACGCCACTGGCTCATCCTGGGCATCGTGGTGGCCACGTTCGGGTTCGTCGTTTGGGGGCTGTTGGGCCTGGGGTGGGGGTTCAACGAGCTGAGCGCCCTGTTCTTCGCCATGGCCGTGATCGTGGGACTGCTCGGTGGCCTCAAGGTCGACGGCACGGCGAAGGCCTATGCCCTCGGGTTCCGGGACATGGCCTACGCGGCCGTTCTCATCGGCTTCGCCCGGGGCATCTTCGTGGTGCTGCAGGACGGCCGCATCATCGACACGATCGTGCAGGCCATGTTCGCACCGGTGGAATCGCTGCCGGTCCAGGTGTCCGCCCTGTTCATGATGGCGACCCAGGCGGTCATCCACGTCTTCGTGCCCAGCGTGAGCGGTCAGGCCGTGTTGACCATGCCGGTGCTCGTGCCCCTCTCGGACCTACTGGGCCTCTCCCGGCAGGTCACCGTGCTGGCCTACCAGTTCGGCGCAGGCCTGTGCGACATGATCACTCCGACGAACGGCGCCCTCATGGCCATCATCGCGTACGCGAAGGTGGGCTACGAGGAGTGGCTCGGGTTTTGCCTGCCGCGGTACCTTGCCCTCATGGCACTCGGGGCGGTCACCATCGGCGTGGCAATCGCCATCGGTCTCCAATAGGGAAGCCTTCGATGCGTTCGACGATCAGAAGCAACCGCGTTCTACCTTCGGCCTTCTCGACCCGGATCGCGTCAGCGGCCGTGGTGGCCCTGACGGTGACCGCGCTGGCGCCCCAGCCGGCCTCCTCCCAGTCCCCGTCGATCCTCGAGCTGCTTCCCGCGGCGGACGAGCCGGTCGCGATCGGCACCGAACGGGCCGGAATGCTCACACCGGGTGACTTCGCCACCACGGACGGGAGGCGGGTCCAGGCCTTCGAGCTGATCGGTGAGCAGGGCCAGCCGATCACCATAGATGCCGTGAGCGACGACTTCGACGCCTTCCTCTACGTGGTCGGTCCCGGATACGACGAGCCCCAGATGGACGACGATTCCGGCGGGCAATGTCACGCTCGCCTGTCCCTCTTCCTCCCCGAGGGCGGGACCTTCCGCGTGGTGGTGGGCTCGCTCGGCGGTGGGACCGGTTCGTTCACGCTGTACGTGGGAGATCGGCAGCGGCCCACGGCGGAGGGTGAGTGCGGTGCGGACCCCGAAGCGGAAGCGGCCTTGCTGAATCGTCTTCTCGAGCTCGAGCCGCAGGCGACGCTGGCGGTGGGCGACACGGTGCCGTCTTCGCTATCGGCGGCTGGCCAGACCGTCGTCGTAGATCTGGTCTCGATGGAGTTCGACGCGCTCCTCTACGCCGTGGGGCCGCCGATCGAGGGGTACGAGACCGACGATGACTCCGGAGGCGCCTGCAACTCGCGTATGACACTCTCCTTCGACTCGAGCGAGCCGATCAGGCTCGTGGCCACGTCGCTCGGCGGCCGGCCGGGACAGTATGCTCTGGCCGTCTCCGACCGGGCTGGACCCCTCGCCACGGGGGAGTGTCCGTAGCGCCACGGAGCGGCTGCTGGGTCGGCAGTCCAAGAGCGTTGGTCCTCGTCACCCGACGCCATCGGGCCGGAAAGCACGCCTGGCTCCTTGAATGCATACCTCTGCGCGGAACCCATGATTCGCGTTGGCGATCCGACTGACTGCCCCGTCCACTTTCCCCACCGGTCAGCCGATAACCCTGGAGGACCAGGACTCCGCCTTCAGGGACCGATCACATGCCCGCCTCGAGCAAGACACAATTCGAAATCGCCCGTCCGCCAGAGGACTCCACGACGCGCACGCGCTTCGAGCTCGTGGACCGAGGCGTCACCTGGGTGCTCGACCGGCGCCGCTCGTCGGTCCAGATCCACATAGACGGCAAGGAAGGACCCATGGCGGGCCAGTTCCGGGACGTGCGAGGCTCGGTCCAATTCCATCCCGACGACCCCTCCAAGAGCACGCTGGGCGTCGAGGTGGACATCGTTCCTGTCGAGGTCCCGGTCGACGGCTCTCCCAGCCGTGAGCGGCGCGGCGCGGACGCCCGCCGTACCGATGAGCCGGGCCTGGCCATGACCTTCTGGACCCGCAGCGTGGAGGAACTTGGCGACGGGAGCTTCCGGGTCGTGGGAGAGATCACGATTCCCGGCGCCACCACCGAAGTGGAGCTCCAGGTGATCCAGAGCGGCCTCGGCTGTGACCGAGACGGCACGCGCCGCGTCCACTTCTGGGCGTGGACCAGGCTCGAGCCGGCCCGCATGGGGCACCGCTGGCAGGAGGCGCTCCATGCGCTCGGGGCGGGCTCGGCGCACGTGGTCGACGCTGTGATGGAAGTCGAGCTCATGGGCGCCGCGTAGAGAGCGCTTGCACGGGGCTCGGTGGCTCCCGCCCTGGGAGCCGACACCGGGCCAGTGCCGTGACTATGCCGTACCGGAAGAAGAGGCGGTAGGGACCCCGGCCGTTAGGGCGGCCCCGGCGTTGACGCTGGCGGCGTGACCGATCGCACCCGATATTCGCGGGCCTCGATACTCATCCGGAGGCCCCGAACATGAAGCTGCTGCTGGCTCTCGCTCTCCTGCTGCCCCAGGAGGGTC
>JBDHLD010000078.1:0-13998 GCA_039586035.1 Gemmatimonadota bacterium
TTCGATACGAAAGTTCAGGTCCCCAAGGCTGCCGGTGAGGGGGAGGCCCGTGGCTCCCCCGGCCGATGACACCCCCGGGATGGTCTCGAGCCGCGGGACCAGGCTCTGGAAGAAGCGGATCTGGTCGTCGTCGGCTGGATACCGACCCGTCGGCAGCTCGACGCGCACCGCCGTGACGCCGTCGGTCCGAAACCCAGGGTCCACCGATACGAGGCCCAGGAAGCTTCGCGTCAGCACGCCGGCGCCTGCCAGGAGGACCAGCGCGGTCGCGAGCTCGGCAACGACCAGAAGGCTCCGCAGGTGCTGCCGGCCCGGTGCTGTCGAGGTGCCCCGACCTCCGTCGTGCAGCGCCGCGACCAGGGACCCGGCCGAGGACCGGACCGCCGGAAGGAGCCCGAACACGACCCCTGTCACCAGCGTGGTGCCCAAGGCGAACAACAACACGGGTCCGTCTACCCGGACTCCCGACAGCCAGGCCAGGCTCGGCGGAAGGAAGGCGCCGACCGCGGTGGTGGCCCAGAGCGCCAGCGACATGCCCAGGGCCCCGCCCATCAGCGCGAGGAGGGCGCTCTCCACCAGGACCTGCCCCACCAGTCGGCGCCGCCCTGCGCCGAGAGCCGTCCGGACGCCGAACTCCTGCCGCCGGCCTTCGCCTCTGGCCACCAGCAACCCGGCCACGTTGGCGCACGCCACGAGCAGGACGAGAACGACCGCTCCGAGGAGCGCGAGCACGGGTGAGCGGACCGGCCCACGGATGTCCTCTGCCAAGGGGAAGGCTGTGGCCTCGAAGCGCATGTCCGAGGGGTAGTCGTCAGGAAAGGACTCCACCATCCGCCCCGCAGTACGCGCTACGGACTCTGCACCTTGCTCCATCGTGACGCCGGAGGCGAGTCGACCAACGCCGCGAAGGAAGTGGCTGCCGCGCATGGAAATCTCGTCCGCCGTGATCCCGAGCGGCCGGTAGACCTGCCCGCTCACCCCAGAGAGCACGAGCTCGGGCATCCTGAAGCTGGACGGCATGACGCCGATGATCTCGGTCTCGCGGCCGTTCAGAACCATCGTGCGACCCAGAACGTCCGGGCTGGCACCGAAGCGCTCCCGCCACAGGGCGGCACTGATGAGGACCACTGGAGCTTCCCTGGCGTCCTCATCCGCTGTGAAGAATCGGCCCAGCGTCGGCGTGACCCCCAGGGCCTCCAGAGCTCCTGGGCTCATCCACGTTCCCCGGACCCGAACCGGGACTCCTTCGGCTACGACCTCGAAGCCTTCGTGCACATACACGCCGAAATCGGAGAAGCCTTCCAGTCCCTCGACGTAATCCAGGTACTCAGCCGGCGAAATGGCGGCTGCCGGCGTACCCTCCCAGGACTGCTGGACGCGGGCGAGCCGAGATTCGTCCGGGTAGGGAAGCGGCGCGAGCAGGGCTGCTCGCGCCACCGAGAAGATGGCCGCGGTGGCACCGATACCCACCGCCAGCGTGATCAGGGCGGTGGCCGTGAAGATCGGGGCCCGCACCAGCGTGCGGACCCCGTACCTGATGTCCTGACCTAGACGCTCGAACCACCCCACTAGAAGAAGTAGCGCAGCCCCAGCTGCATGCCGAACTGCAGCGTCAGGTTGTTCCCGATCTGGTCTTCCTCTCCGAAGTTCGACGATACCGAGTACAGGATCTGGTCGCCCGTCTGATCGTACGACACGGCGTTCAGGAGGTTCTGGTCCGAGCCGAAAACGCCCACGAACCGGCCCCAGTCGCTGTTGATTCCGTTCAGTACGTTGAAGAAGTCGACCTGTAGCTCGATCGCCTGGTTGTTCACGGTCGGGAAACGGCGCCCCAGCCGGATGTCGAGGCTGTTGAACCAGGGGAACTTGCAGGCACCCCGGTCGATGATGCCGCCCTGTGCGTCGCTCAGACAGCTCCAGTCGGCCAGGTACTGCCGGTACATCGCCCGCTCCTCCTCCGCGTCGGTGCCCGTCGAGGCCAGCGGCAGGGACTCCGGCGAGAACACGAACGGCCGGTCGTTGAAACGCACCCCGTCACCGTTCAGGTCGCCGGATACCGCCGGGGTCCAGGGCCGGCCGCTCTGCCAGCGCCAGAACCAATTGAAGCGGATGTCCCACGGCAGAATGGAGTTGCCCGCGAAGATGAAGGTGTGCTCCCGCATGAAGTTGCTGGGACCCCACGCCCGCTCGTTTGCCCCGATACCACCCACGTCGTTGGGACCGAACGCGCCCACCAGCGGATCGGTAAAGCCCCCGGCGGCCGTGCAGCATGAGTAGGACGAGTTGTCCTTGGAGTTCGTGTAGGTGTACGAGCCCTGAAGGGACATCGTTTCGGTCAGGCGTTGGCTCCATTCGACGGTCCCCGAGAACGCCCGGGCGCGGCCGTCGTTGAAGTTCACGAACACGTCGCCCAGCTCCAGGTTGCGCCGGGAGCGGATCAGGTTGGCGGTGGCGTCCGAGGCCGATGGGTCGAAGACCTCTTCGGGCTGGAAGATCCGCCGCCCGGACTCGCCGCTGACCTGGAACTGCACGTCGCGCAGGTTGAGGTTGCGCACCGTGTACAAATTGGTGCTCTGGGAGAACAGTAGGTCCAGGGACAGCACCGCGCTGTTCGAGACGGCCCGCGAGAACCCGAGGTTGGCCTTGAAGGTCTCGGGGTACTCGAACTTGTCCTGCCAGAACGTGTAGGTCGGAATCCCTGCGGCCGCGGTCTGGGCACACTGGGTCGGGTTGTCGTCGCCGTTGGTGCTCCAGCTGGAGAATCCAGAGGGGGACGGCGGCGCGTTGGCGTCCCCGTCCTGGATCGACCCCAGGCAGTTGACCTCGAGGACCGGTCGCTCGGTCTGCTGCACGTTGCCGCCCAGCACGTAGGGCGCCCTGCCGTAGAAGTACCCCACGCCGGCCCGGAGAACGCTACGCCCGTCACCATTCCAGTCGTAGGCCAAGGCCAAGCGGGGCGAGACGTTGTTGTTGTCGACCGGCGCGATCCCCGTCTGGATCCCGAACGCCCGTTCGGCGTCAATCACCCGTCCTGGGGCGTCCGTGTACTTGGCAATATCCCACCGAATCCCGGCCGTCGCCGTCAGCTTCGGGGTGACGCGCCACTCGTCCTGGAGGTAGAGCCCCCACTCGATGACGCCGAAGTCCGCGAACGGAACGCCACCGCCGGAGCGGACCGGCCGGAAGTACGACGAAGGAGCGAAGTTCTCGAACGCCTCGAGGTTGGGAAAGCTATACGCGCCGGCGCCCTGGAACTGCGATCCGAAGTTCTGGAACTGGTTGCGGATGTTGGTGAAGAGCACCGTCCCACCGAGCTTGAGCGTATGGTCGCCTTGAACGATGCTCAGGTTGTCGATGAACTGGAGCTTGCGCTCCTGCAGCAGGTTCTGGAAGGCCGCGAAGGTTCCGCCGTAGCGGATCTGCTGACCGTCCGAGAGGTTGACCGTGAGCGTGGGCCGCAGGTCGTTGCCGTTCCGGGGCCGATCCTCATAGGCGAACTGTAGGCGGGCGACGTTGAACACCCTGTCATTGAAGACCGACTGGAGCTCGGTCACGAACGAGTGGGACTTGCTCTCGAACAGCTCGGCGCGCGACCGGCCGTAGAGGAAGTCGAAGTTGCCGTCCCATTCGTCCTTGTTCTCGAAGTTGGCAAAGTTGTACCGGGCGGTCAGGCGGTGGACGTTGTCGATGGTCCAGTCGACCCGGCCGAACAACACCAGCTCGTCGTTGGTCGTCTGGAATTGGCGGTAGCCGAGGTCGGGGTCCTGAACGCCGTAATTGGACTCCAGGATCGTCCAGTACTCCCCGATCTCCTCGAAGACGACCGGGTTCTCCTGCTCTCCGCCGGGGCCGAATCGGTCGCGGGTCAGGGGTATCTGCGGGTCACGCCGGCGCTGGCCATCGACGGACACGTTGTATAACAGCTTGTTTCGGATGAGGGGACCCGAGGCCCGCACCGAGAACTGCGTGGCCTCGAAGTCCGCCGCCTCCGCCCCGGAAAAGTCGCTGCCGGTGAGCGCGTCGCCTCGGTAGTTGATGTAGGCCACGCCCTCGAAGTCGTTCTGACCCCCACGCGTCACGACGTTGACGATCCCGCCCGAGTACTGGCCGTACTCCACGTCATAGCCGTTCGTGATGATCTGAAACTCCTCGATGGACTCGATCGAGAAGGTGAACGGCACCCTGGAGCCGCCCCGGTTCTCCCCGAAGAACGAGTTGTTCGCGTCGACCCCGTCGATCTGGACGTTGGTCTGGGAGGCCCGCTGGCCGGCTATGGAGAACTGTCCACCGGTCGTCTCGCCCGGGTCCGGGGCCACCAGACCCGACAGGTTGATGAAGTCCGTGAAGTCGCGGCCTCTGGAGGGGAGCTCCTCGATCTGCTGGCGCTCCACGTACTGGACGACCGAGGCGTCGGTGACGTCGATCTCCCGTCGCTGGCTGGTGACCGTGATCCCCTCGACGGCCAGCGCCTGCTCGGTCAACGTGACGCTCCCGTTGGAGACGGTGCCCGGCGTGACGTTGATCCCCTCGAGGATCTCGGTCCCGTAGCCCACCATCTCGACCCGGATGGAGTACTGACCCGGCGGCAACAGGCGGATCATGTACACGCCTTCCGAGTTGGTGAGGGCGCTTCGGGCGAAGCCCGTCTCCATGCCGGTCGCGGTGACCGCCGCCTCGCCGATCACGGCCCCTTCGGCCGACATCACGCGCCCCCGGATCGCTCCGGTGGTGGTGACCTGGGCTGCCAAGGCGTCGGCGCCGAGCAGGAGCACCAGCGTCAAGAGTCCCGTCAGGGGGAGCCCGCGCATTCCAGTCGTCATCTTCATATCCGATCCGCCACTCAGGATATCCAATCCGCTACTCAGGGCCGAGCCCGTGGGCCCGGTCTCGTCAGCTGCAGGGAACCTCGGTCACGTCGTCCGCGCGTCGGGGGAAGATCTGCCCGTCGCCGTTGAAGTTCGAGGGGATGCCGGTGATGTCGTAGCACTTCCCGGTCTGCATGAAGTTCGCCAGGTCGTTCCGGTCCCAGACCCCGTCGTCGACGCGGATCGTGGACGTGCCGCTACCGTCGTTGATCCGGCCGTTCTGGATGTTCAGGCTGCCCGAGCCGAAGGCCTCGACCAGCTCGGCTTTCTCGACCGTGACCAACAGCCCCTGGAGCCGGTCCCGTGCCTGGGGCCCAGCGGCTGCTATGGCTCCCGTGGTCGTGAGCTCCGGGGCGAGCTCGCCAACGGCCTTCTCGACGCCGTTCACCGTGATGCCGCTGAGCTGGAGCTCGTTGCTGAACGCGCCCAGCGTGCCCGAGAGCTCGACACGGTCGCCGCGCTCGAGACCCAAGCCGTCCATCGAGCTGTCGAACGTCTTGATCCCGCCCGTAGCGTCTTGGATGGTACCGACGCCGCCTTCGATCTCACCCGGGGCCGACGTCATGATGCCCTTGACGGTGACGAACTCACCCGCGGTAGGATCCTTGGATTCGGCCTCGGCGATGGTGATCACGCAGCCGTTCAACCCCACGAACTCCTGAAACCGCACTTCGCTGATGTAGATCGTGAAGGGGATGGGGTTCTGACAGTAGACGACGCCCTCGGCCACGGTCGCTGTGTCGATCCAGAGGTCGTGCGTGCCTACGGGAAGACCCTGGATGACGAATCGCCCGTCGGTGCCGGTGGTGGCGCCCTCCACATTCTCGGTCGTGCCCCGGTTCCGCGCCGCCACCTGCGTACCCACGACCGGGAAGTCGCCACCGGCGGGATCAAAGGAACCGTTCCGGTCGTTGTCGAAGTAGAGCAACCCCTCCAGGGCGCCCCTCTCCGTGATCACGATCTGGGGCGCGGGATCGTCGTCGCACGCGCCAGCAGCCAGGCTCGCTCCGACCATGAGGGCGAGAACCACTGCTCTGCCGGGTCGCGCCTCCCTGCCCCTTCGCCGTTTCGTCATTCCCGTGTCCATTCGCTCGCACCCGAATCCGGTGTGATCGTCGTGCTCATTCGCCGCCGTCATTGGGCTGTCACGTCGGCGGGGCCCCTGGGACTCAAGCGGAACGAGTCTCCGCTGGTCCGCAGGATTCCCACCAGGTCGTAGGCACTGTCCACCGTCCAGTCCGCCGAGCCGATGCCCGATCGGCTATCCACGAACACCGTGACGGCCTCTCCGCCAGCGGTCCCGGTGAGCACGTGGTTGTCGAAGCTCAGCACCTCGATGCCGGTGACGGTGTAGCCGGCCAGGCTGGCCACCTCACCCTGGAACTGACCCGCGTTGATCTCCGCACCCGTCACGACGCGGGGCGTGGGCGGATCGCCCGATCCACGTACGCTGACCGTGGTGTTGCCCAGTTGGAGCTCGTTGCCGAACGAGCTCCGCTGACCCGTCACCAAGATCATGTCGCCGGGAGAGAGGGGTGGAGCCCCGGACATGAACACCGCGATGCCGGCGGTGGCGTCCTGGAAGTAGAAGACCGAGCTGCCGTAGGGGCCGGGGCCTACGCCCACCACACCCTCGACAGTGACGAGCTCGCCGTCGGCCAACGCTCGTGCTTGAGCGACGGTCGAGGTGGCTCCGCCGACGGCGTCCTCGGGCATGCGCGGCTTGAGCTCGAAAGTGTCGCGGAACCGGCTCGCTACACCGCTGACGGTGTAGGTCATGCCCGCCGTCCAGAAGGCCGATCCGATCCCGGTGCGGCTGTCGACCCGGACCACCATGTCGTCGCCGTTCGCGTCCTTGCCGTTGACGTTATGGTTGTCGAAGCCGTCGACGTTGGTCACCGAGTCCACGGTGAACCCGGCGATGGTGACCAGCTCGCCCTGGAACATGTCGGCGTTCAGGTCCCCGGCGGTGATGGCTCTCCGCTGGGGCTCGCCCGCGTCCTCCTCGATGATCGTGACCGTGGCGTTGCCGAGCTGGACCTCGTCGTTGAACGAGGAGCGCGTGCCGGTGACCTGGATCACGTCGCCGATGTCCATCTCGGGTGCGCCGGACTGGAAGACGGCGATGCCGGCGCTGGCGTCCTGGAAGTAGAAGCTGGAGCTGCCGAACGGTCCCGGGTCCACCGAGACGGTTCCTTCCACCGTGACGACCGTGCCCTCCGCCGCGTCCCGCGCGGACTGAATGCTCTGCGCACCGCCCGCCTGCACGTCGTCCGGTTGACGCGGCTTGAGCTGGAAGGTGTCACGGAAACGGCTGGCGATTCCGACCACCGAATAGGTCGTGCCCACCTCCCAGAATGCCGAACCGATACCCGTACGGCTGTCGACGCGGATCACCAGGTCGCTGCCCGCCGCATCCTTCCCGTTGACATTGTGATTGTCGAAGCCGTCGATGTTGGAGACCGACTCGACGGTGAACCCGTTCAACGCCACGAGCTCGCCCTGGAACATGAAGGCGTTGAGGTCGGCGCCGCTGCTGAGCCTGGGAGCCGGAACCGTGCCGGTGCCCAGGTTCTCGATGGTTACGCTGCCCGAGAGCTGGATCTCGTCGTTGAAAGCACCCACCGTCCCCGTCAGGCGGAGCAGGTCTCCCATCTCCACGTCGGGCCGGCTACCGTCGAAGATGGCGATGCCTCCGGTGGCGTCCTGCAGGTAGAAGGAGCTGGAGCCGAAGGGGCCCGTGCCCACCGTGGCTACCGCCTCCACCGTCGCCACCGATCCCGCGTCTCTCGCCCGCGCCTCGGCAATGTCGACAACCAGGTTACCAACGAAGACGAAGTCCGCCGTGACCATGCCGTCGGGCGGAACCGTGACGGTCTGCGCGTTGCCTGCGGGAAACTCGATGGACTCGAAGGGGGTGGCCGTGACGACGTATGTCGTGGGGCGCACGCCGTCGAACGAGTACCGGCCCGTGGCGTCCGTAGTCGTGGAGGCGATGTCCTCGCCTCCTGAGCCGAAGGCCAACGACACCGCGAGGCCCGCTGCGGGCGTATCCAGATCCGGGTCGAAATCTCCGCTCTCGTCGTCGTCCCGGTAGACGTGGCCCTGGATGTTGCCGGGTAGGTAGGCGTATCGGAACTCCGACTCGACCGTGCCACCGCCGTATTGGGCAACCACAACAGGGGCCGTGGCCGTGGCCAACGTTGCGCCATCAGGGGCCGTGTTGTCGTTCACCGCCTGGTAGCTACCCGGCGGCACCGACGCGAAGCGCGCCACCCCATCCGAGCCGGTCTCGGCACTCAACGACTGAGGTCCGCCAATCAGTCCGATGGTCAGACCGGCCACCGGAGTGTCCGGGGCCGTGAAGTCGCCGGAGCCGTCGGCGTCCACGTAGACCGTGATCTCCACCGTGCTGGCGTCGCCCGCCGGAGCCGTGGCTTCATCGCAGGCCGAGGTGAGCGCCGCAGCAGTCAACGCGGCGCCGATGGCGTAGAGAGAGCGAGTCATGGTTGCACCTGACAGCGGCGGTTAGCTTGAGGAAAGCCAGGTCCGGAGGTGCCGAGGGGCGGGGGTCCCGACAGCGTCTCGGGCCAGGTCAGGAATCGCACCCTAGGCACGCGACGTCTGTTTCACAAGTCCATTGGATCCAAGACCCGATGTCGGGTTCCGCACCGCTCCGGATTTCATCTTGCTACCGTGACCTTCGGCTCATCGCCGGCGTAGCGTCCACGCTGGCGGCGCTGGTGTTCATGGCCTGCAGCAGTGACAACGGCACTGCCCCGCCGCCAGCCCCGGTGATCACCGTCACCGGGGTCGAAGACGGCGTGACCTACACGGAGCCCGTGACGATCGAGATCTCCGTGGATCAGGGCGTTTACGAGGCGACGCTCAACGGGCAGGACTTCTTGTCAGGGACCCGCGTCTCCGACGTCGGAGCCTACCGGTTGGTCGTGGATGGCCGGAACGGAGAGGCCACGTCGAGGGAGGAGGTGATGTTCGGCATCACCCTGGCGGGCGACCGCATCCTGATCGTCCGAATGCTGGACCTCGGCCCGAACGAGTCGGGCGGCGGCGGCGACGCCATGCTGCTGACCGATTCCACGTCAGCCGGCATGTTCCACGTGCTCATCGACGCGGGCCCCGCAGGCGTCGACGGTGCCGACTCGACCGCCGTCGCCCAGAGACTGGCCGAGATGGGCGTGGACACCCTGGAGGCACTGGTTCTCACCCACGCTCACAGCGACCACTTCTACGGCATCCCCCCGGTCATGCGGGACGTCCACGTGCGCCGCTTCTTCCACAACGGCCAGGTTCGGAACTTCGAGCGGTACAACGCCACGATCGCATTCGCCGAGGCCACTGCGGATACGGCATTCGTGCCGACCACGCCGGTGATCCGGGGGATCAAGGACCCCGGATCGCCGATCATGACCGTGCTGTCGCCGTTCAGCGCGTTCTTGGGTCTATCCGGCGCGGACAACTCCATGATCAACGAGGGCTCGTTGGGGACGCTGATCGTCTTCGGCGAGTTCAACATGTTCGTCACGGGAGATGGCGAGCTGGAGGCGAACAACCGTTGGCGCAACACGTTCCCTACGCTCACCAGCGGGGTGGACGTGCTGAAGGTGGGCCACCACGGCGCCAACGACGCCATCTTCAACAGCGGCTCGTCCGGGGCGTCGATCTGGCTCGACCACACGAGGCCCGAAGCGGCGCTGGTCACGGCCAACGGCATCAGCCACCCCCGTCAGGGCGCCACAGCCGAGCTTCTGTCCCGTGGGATCGAGACGTGGTGTACCAACGTGCACGGAGACCTGGTCTTGAGGGCCTCGTCAGCTGGCCAGTACTTCGTCACGGCCCAGCGGAACGAAGACCAGCCGTGCGAGCCGGGGAGCGCGGCGGACACATGAGGCGCAGGGCGGATGGGCCGCACCAGCTCGGGTCGTGCTCAGCTGGTGCACACGCCGCCCGGGGCGGTCTTGATCCAGCGGCCGCGCTGGCTTCGGCGCGGGTGCCTCAGCCCCAGAGGTGCCCCAGGAACCGCCCCGGTGCGTTGAGGAAGTCTCGCATCAGCGACACGGACTCCAGGTCCTCGTAGGACACCGTTGCCGCGGGCCTTTCATCGAACGAGTAGATCACCGACCCCGGAATGGCCATGAGGATCGGTGAGTGCGTGGCGATGATGAACTGGGAGTCCTGCTCCACCATGTCGTGGAGCATGGCGATCAGGGCCAGCTGACTCTGCGGTGACAAGGGCGCTTCGGGCTCGTCGAGCAGGTAGAGGCCTCCGGGCACGAAGCGGGCTCCGAACAGCTTCAGGAAGCTCTCGCCGTGGGAGTTGGCGTCCAGGCCGTCGCCGTACTTCTGTTCGATCTCGTGCACCGAGCGCCGTGCCGGTCCCTGGGCCAGCATCCGGGCCATGGGCGAGTGGTCCTTGAAGCGCTCCGCCATCTCGTCGGCCTCGGTTTCGAACCGAGCCCGCATCTCCGACATGCTGCGCGCGAACCCGAAGAAGTCCTCGGCCCGGAGGAAGAAGCCGCGGTGAGTGCGTCGTGTCCAAGCGAGCCGAAGACACCGTGTCAGGCGTCGTTGTGCCTCGAGGCTGGGATCGGTCGCGGCGCTCCGGCTCCCGACCGTGGGGAGCGAAGTCGCCGCCGCCAGCGCTTCCATGAGCGTGGATTTGCCCGAGCCGTTCTCGCCGACGAAGAGGGTGATCGGCGCCTCGAGAGAGATGGCTTCCAAGCCGTGGAGGGCCGGTATATGAAACGGGAAGCTCCGACGGAGTTCGCCGTCAGGGATCTGGACCCCGATGCGGGTCAGGTGTGGGGCCTGGGCCACGGCGTCTCACCATAGGGGCTGGTATTGGCGTCGATCCCCGTTTCCCTCGGTGCTTTGCGGACTTGCAACGGGGCGCGGGCGGGGGGGGGCATTATGGCCCGAACAAGCGTCGGGCGGCCAGGCCTCGGGGGACCCGACCGCCCGGGAGTGGCGGGCTCCGGTGCAGCTCGGGTCAGGGTTGTCCGGTCACCAGCGCCGGCGGCCGGACCGCGGTCCTCTCTTTGGATCCGAAGCGTGCGTCGGCCGGAATCTCTTCAAGGAGATCCTCGAAGCGGGCCCGCTGCTCCTTGGTGAACTCGATGGTGGCCCATTGACCGAGTCGGCCACGGACCGCTTCCCCGTCCACGAACCGCCGGAGGAGATCCGGGGTGACGGGGACCATGATCACCTCCGTGACACCCGGTTCCCGGTCCCTGATCGTATACAGCTGGGGGCTGGATGGCGGACTCACGAAGATGCGTCCGTCGATATCCAGGAGCAGCCGGCGGTCACCCCGGAAGAGCAGCCGGGCCGTGTCACTGGCTGCCTCGAAGACAAGACCGAGGGAATGGTGGCTGTCATCGCCCTGTCCCCGGCTCGCATACACCGCGCCCACCGAGACCTGCAGACCCTGGATGGGTCCAGGTCCAAAGATGCCAGGAATCCTGACCGGCTCCAGGATCACCGAGCGGACCCCGCGTGGCCCGGGATCGGAGATTCGGTGAAGCGTCGGCTGAGCGGGGGACACCGGCTCGGCCGCCGGTTGGCTGGGGCCGGCGCAGCCCACGACGGCGACGAAGCTGACGGCGACCAGGATATGCCGCTTCATGGTGTCCTCCCTGACAAAGCCGGGCCGCGTCCGTGCGAACCCTCTCTTCAGGGAGTCTCGTCGTCTCCGCCCGGATCTTGATCCGTGGATGGGCGACCGGCGTCAGCGATCCCCATCCCGGGGCTCCACTTTCCGGTCCGGAGACGTGGACGTCGACGAGATGGGCAGACCGGTGCCCATGTGTCGCTCCGGGCAAGGCGGAGAACCTTTGACGGACTTCCCGTATTACGTCCTGTGAACCGGCGAGAAGGCCCGGTTACGGCCTCGACGAAAGCGAGGTCCACCGGGGTGCCGTGAATCGGGGGTGCGATGTCGAGAACATTCGAAGAGCTGGCGACGCCAGAGATCGATGGTCTGTACCATGGCGCGCTCTTCCTGACGGCCGGAGACGAGGACGACGCCGAGGGCTTGCTGCTGGATACCCTTGGCCGCTCGTTCAACCAGTTCCGGACGCCCCAGGACGTAGAGGACATCCGTCGGTGGCTCGAGGGGCGATTGGTCGCAACGTTCATGGAGGCGCACTCCCGCGACGCCCGCGTGTCCCGACCGGTCCGACCCCTGGAGCGCGCGCCTACGAACGGGCCTGAGATCTTCGCGGGCCTCGATGCGCCGGGCCTGCACATGGCTGCGGGCGCAGTCCCCTGGGCGGCGCGCGCCGCTCTCTGGCTGGTTCTGCTGCGGAGATGGCGCTACGCCGACGCGTCGACCGTGATGGGGGTCGACGAGGAAGTTCTGAAAGACCTGCTCAGCTACCGCCACACCCTCATGGGCGCGATCCTGGGTGGGCTGGGCGGCAAGTCCGAGGCCCGTCGGGCCTCGGGAGCGTAGAGGTAACCATGGATTGTTCTGAAGCCAGAGCCGGCGTGTGGCCGCCCGAGCGGCCCCGTCTGGCCAGCCGCGATGTCACGCGGGCGAGGGAGCACATCGCCGGGTGTGCGGAGTGCAAGGAGTACTTCGAGCAGGACCGCATGCTGCTCGACGCGTACGACAGGATCCGCCGGGACAAGGCTCCCCGTCGCGTGAGAGAACGCGTCTTCGACGTGCTCGCCCGTGAACGGGCGGGGCTGTCTCTCGCGAACGATGCGGACGTGACGACGGGCTGGAAGCGGTTGGCGCCGTTGCTGGCCGCAGCCGCGGTGGCGGTCGTGGCTCTCGGAACCACGGTGATCGTCACGACTCCCGACCCAGCGCCGGCCTCGGGCGATGCCATGTTCGTCGAGGACTACGTACGCAGGGCGGTTGGCGCGGACCACATCGAAACGTCGGATGCAGGCGAGGTCCAGCGGTTCCTCACGCGGGAGCTCGGTGTGCCGCTGTCGCCCCTGCGCCATGCGGGGCTCGAGCTCGAGCGGGTGGAGATCTGCCTGCTGGAGGGACGACGCGGGGCGATGATCGTATACAAGCGCCAAGGCGAGGTCATCTCGCATTACGTCGTGCCTCGCGCGATAGGCGACGAGCGTGCTCCCGCGGTGGGCGAGAGCCTACACGCTGGAGATGGAGGGCCCTCCGTGATCACCTGGGCATCGGCCTCGCTCGAACAGGCGCTGGTCAGCGACGTGCCGTCGCGCGAGCTGATGGAGCTGGCTCGCACCGCTGCCACGGTCGACTGACCCGGCACCTCCCCTTTCTCTCCAGCGATTCGGCCCGCCTACCCATTGGTAGGCGCCCCTTCTTCGCGGGTACCGGTGCGTCGGGACTCCGACGATACTGGCGCGTCGCTGCGCAGAGGTCACCGCGATACTGGCGGATCGCTGCGCCGGAATCACCGCGAAGCTGGCGCGTCCCTACGCCTTGACTGAGAATAGGGGTGGGACCCCGCTGGGCGGTGGCTGGACCAGCGCCGGGCAGGTGTGTGTTTCGCGAACCCCGGTCAGGGTGGTGTCCGAGCGGGCACGGACGCATGACTCTTGCTCCACTCGTATCGCATCGCCGGTCATCTGTGCTCTAGTGACATGGGGCTTCGAGGTGAGAGCATCTCTCGCCCCCGGACGTCCGGGTCGACTGCACATACGTCGGAGCATTGCCTGGGCTTCTTGCTCACGCCTCCCCCCACGGGGACGCGGCCGTCGGCCGGCTAGGGGTTCCTGTCACCCGAGGCCCCCAGAGGACTTCCACCTCCCAGCCATGCGCCGTACCCAATTCGGGCTCTTTCGACTCAACCACCCAATCCTGGGTTCCCACGGAGCGTCGCCCATCCACCCGACGGCACCCCCGGGTGCTCACCCATTCAAGTACGGCACCCGGTCCGTCGGGCTTACAGGCCGCCGCTGGCCCGGAGGGCACCGCGTGAGGACCACTTCAGGGTGAGCCACGGATCGGAGGGACGAGACGGCCAAGCGGGGGGACGGACCCCGGCCCTGGAGGGGGCGGAACAGAGTCCGGAGCGGCCGGGCCCGAGCGCGGTCCCGGAGGCCGTCGCCGGGAGACCCGGCGGCGGTGCGGCGAATCGAGCGCGCACGTGGATCCCTCTGATCTGGCCCTTGCTGA
>JBDHLD010000229.1:0-4204 GCA_039586035.1 Gemmatimonadota bacterium
CTCGAGCGAGATCTTGACGTCTTCCGCCTTCACCCCCGGCAGCTCGGCCACGAGCCGGATCGTGTCCCCCTCCTCAACCACGTCCACCGGAGGGATCCACTGCCCCAACAGCGAGCCGTTCTCCTCCCGCTGACGGGGGGACTCGAGCATCTGTTGGAGGAGCCGACCGAGGCGGTTTGGATAGTTCACATCCATGACCGGCCACATGGGACTGAGTTTCGTGAGCGTCATTGTCATTTCCGACTCCCCTGGACAACCAACATGAACCTGCGATGACTACTGGTGGCTCTCTCCACTGGCGGAGTCTAGCGTACTTGACTACGAGGTGGCGCGCGGCGGGCTGCAGGCGGCGGCCGCCGCCCTGACCGAGCTCACCGAGATGGGCCGCAAGAAGCACGTCCACCCAGACGTGCTCGCGCAGCTCCAGGAGCGCTACGAGACACGCGTGCACGCGGCGGAGGAAGCGATGCGCGCCATGCAGATGGAGCGTGGCGTGCTCCGCGACGAGGAGGCCCGGCGGGCGTCCCGGCACCTGATGATGGTGGAGAAGGAGCACGTGCTGGACGCCTACCACCGCGGGGTGATCAGTCAGGATGCGCTCGAGGAGGTGCTCCGCGACGTGGACGCGCGCATGGGCGAGCTGGAGGGTTGAGGTCCGGGGCCAACCCGGGCCCACGGACTCACGCGGGCGGAACGCTCACCTCCACCCAGTGCTCCGCTTGGTCGTCCACCAGAGAGATCCACGGGCCGCTCTGCTCGACGCCGTCGACCGTCACCCGCGTCTCGACGCGTGCACCGCGGTCGTGCACGCCGACCCGGGTGACGGCGATGTGGTAGACCGTTTCCCGGTGACGGTAGTGGATCTTCAACCCGCTCCAGTGCGCGGGTAGGCAGGGCGCGACGTGCAACTTGTCCACGTCCCCGCCGACCCCGTGTACCAGGTCCAGCCCCCGCGCCCCGTGTGAGGCTCCACCGCGTAGACGTCGGCGGCGACGACGTAGGGCTCCACCTTGTAGGTTTCGATGTCTTCCGGGGTGGTGGCGTGGTTCGCCGGATTGATCATGGTCGTCAGCTCCCAGGCACGCGGACCGTCGCGCAACGCCGCGAACGCCATGGCTGCCCAGACGGCGCTGTGCGTGTACTGCCCTCCGTTCTCGCGCACGCCCGGCACGTAGCCCTTGATGTAGCCGGGGTCCATGTCCGATCGATCGAAGGGCGGATCGAGGAGTTGGATGAGGGCGTGGTCTCGGCGCACGAGCCGCTCATCCACCGCCTTCATGGCCACGCGTGCGCGCTCGGGATCGCCCGGCCCGGAGAGCACGGACCAGCTCTGCGAGATCGCATCGATCCGGCATTCGGCGTTCTCCGCCGACCCCAGCGGTGTGCCGTCGTCGAACCAGGCGCGACGATACCAGGAGCCGTCCCAGGCGTGCTGCTCGATGGCCTCCCGCAGGCGCGCAACCTCGGCGTTGCACAGGTCGGCGAAGGTCGGATCGCCGTGCAGGCGCGCAAGCGCGCCGAACTGGCGTAGGACTTCGATCTGGAAAAAGCCCAGCCACACGCTCTCCCCCCTGCCTTCGGCGCCCACGCGATTCATTCCGTCGTTCCAGTCGCCGGAGCCCATCAGCGGCAGGCCGTGCACGCCGGATCCGAGCCCCCGGCGTATGGCCCGCACACAGTGCTCATAGAGGCTCTCGACGGACGTGGACCGGCCAGGCAGATCGTAGTACGATTCGTCGTTCGCATCGAGAGCGCGGCCTTCGAGGTAGTGGACGGGCTCCTCCAGCACGCCTGTGTCGCCGGTGCCGAGGACATAGCGGCAGGTGGCGAGCGGCAGCCACAGGTAGTCGTCCGAACAGCGCGTGCGCACGCCCCTGCCGGACGGCGGGTGCCACCAGTGCTGGACGTCCCCTTCCGGGAACTGGCGCGACGCGCATAGGAGCAAGTGGTCGCGCAGAAGCCGGGGCTCGGCATGCAGTAGCGCCATCGCGTCCTGAAGTTGGTCGCGGAAGCCGAAGGCGCCGCCCGATTGGTAGTAGCCGCTGCGCGCCCACATGCGACACGCTATCGTCTGGTACAGGAGCCAGCCGTTGGTGAGCACGTTGAGGGATTCGTCGGGCGTCTGCACCTGGACCGCGCCCAGGGTGTGGTTCCATTGCTGCCAGACCGCATCGAGAGCT
Organism: Gemmatimonadota bacterium; assembly: GCA_039586035.1. Classification (GTDB taxonomy): domain Bacteria; phylum Gemmatimonadota; class Gemmatimonadetes; order Longimicrobiales; family Gaopeijiaceae; genus JBDHHQ01. The sequence continues at coordinate 2,181 of JBDHLD010000229.1, forward strand.
CGTCGTCCGGCCTCGGGGACCCTGAAGCGCTGCACGAGGCGGTGGACTTCGTCGCCTCCCGGAGATCCCCCCAGGCCCAGCCTGAAGGTGACCTCTCGTTCCTGTCCGTCGGCCAGATCGATGGGGACGCGGATCGCCGCGCAGGGGTCCAGACCCGCGCCCAGCTTGCCAGAGAGGTCCGTGCGCAGCATCGCCGCGGGACTCTCCAGGCTGCCGTTTCGGCCGATGAAGTCCCTTCGATCACACGTCGTGGTCCGGTCGGCCTGGTCCACGTCCACGTCGAAGAAGGCCACACGGCCGGGGAATTCGGTGTTGTAGGCGTTGCGCGCGTAGATCGCACCGCTGATGGGATCGACTTCGGTGGTCACGTGCATGGCCGACTTGGGCCGCAGGTCGCCCAACACCCACTCCACGTAGCCGGTGGCGGAGAGCCGGCGTGGCCTTCCGGACAGGTTCTGCACCTTGAGCCATGACAGCTTCACCGCCGCGTCGCGCGCCACGTAGACCCATAGCTCAGAGCGGATGCCGGCCTCGGTATGCTCGAAGACGCTGTAGCCGAAGCCGTGCCGACTGAGGTACGGCGTCGTACCGCGGCGAGGGAGCGGCGTTGGCGACCAGTACTGGCCGCTCTCCTCGTCGCGCAGGTAGAAGGCTTCTCCGCCGGCGTCCGATACGGGGTCGTCATGCCAGGGCGTGAGTCGGAACTCGTGGGCATTCTCACCCCAGGTGTAGGCCTGGCCGCTCTCGGAGATGACGCTGCCGAAGGTCGGATTTGCCAGGACGTTGGCCCACGGGGCCGGCGTGAGCTGTGCAGGCGTGGTCGTGATTACATACTCCCGCCCGTCCGGGGTGAAGCCCCCGATGCCGTTGAACAGAATCAGCTCGCGCTGCGGCAGCTCGAAGGCCGCGGGTGGCTCGGGGGCGGGGGACACACTCGGGACGAGTCGTGGCACGCGCACGTCCACGGGTCCGGGGCGGCTGAGCTGCTCCTCCAGAGTTCCCCGTGCGTCGGTGAGGATGGCACGGGCCACAGTCTGGAACAGCGTTCGGTCCTCCTCCGCGATCTGCTCTGCCGGGCGGACGAAGATGCCGCCTGGCCGATCGATGACCTGGGCCTCCACGCCTTCTGCCACCAGGCCCAGAATCTGATCCTGGAGCGCCTGCCGATACCCTGCGCGATCCTCGTTCCAGATCACCAGATCCACCGCCAGACCCTTGAGACGCCAGTATGCGTGGGCCTGGATCAGGTGCCGCGCCAGCTCGATGTTGGCGTTGTCGCCGATGCGCAGGAGGACGATCGGCAGGTCTCCGGAGATGGCGTAGCCCCAGAGTCCCGACTGCCCACGACGGTTCTTCACGAGCACGCTTCCATCCGCCCGCATCGAGGCATCGGCGTAGATGACCGAGCCGGCCAGACGCCCATAGAGCTGCGCGTCGGCCTCGCTGGCTTCGATCTGCCGAAGCACCACCTGGGCGTGGGTCGAGGCCAGGTCGAATACGCGGTCGGCGAGGCTCCGGTCCTGGTACTTTTCGACCAGGCCCAGGGCTTCGTCGCGGCTCTTGCCGATGCCGTAGACCAGGTCGAAGCTGACCTTTTGGTCCGGCTCGAGCGTGAGCCGACCGCGAATGGCTACCGCCGGATCCAGTACGGAGCCCTGGCTTCCGGTCAGCGCCACGCCATCCTCCAAAGCCCACGGGGCGGCCAAGGTGCGGCCCCGGCCGACGAAGCGCGCACGGTCGGTCTCGTAGGAAAGCTCACCGACATCCATGGCCTGCACGGCCAGGAGGTGGAACATCCACGGCACCGCTTCGTCGCGGGAGCGTGGCCGGCGCGTGCACAGGATGGCGCGGTGTTCAGCCACGATCTCGGTCTGCACGAAGAGGTTGCCGAACGCCGGATGCAGCGCGTCGGCCGCGGGCACCGCGAGCACTACTTCCGTGTAGCTCGTGACCTCGATGGTCCGGCGCTCGTCGGAACGGTTAGTGATGTGCACCCGGCGGAGCTCGATGTCGTCCTCCGGCGA
>JBDHLD010000230.1:0-3422 GCA_039586035.1 Gemmatimonadota bacterium
GCGGTTCTCCGCTCGATGGCACCGACCAGCGTGCGCAGCTCGTGGGGATCCTCCGCCCGGAGCCGTTCCTCGTATGGCGCGAGCCCCTCGGCCAGCTCGTCGAGCTCGATGAACGCCCGGAGCTCGTCATAGAAGAGGAGCGCCAGCGGATGAATCCCGACCTCGGCCGTGAGAATGAACTCGAGCCGGGCCAGCCCCACCCCGTCGGAGGGGAGCATGGCGTCATGGAGCGCCTTGTCGGGAAAGCCCACGTTCAGCTTCACGGCCGTGACGAGATCCGGTAGCCGGCCCATCTCTACGCGCTCGACCTCGAAGGGGTGCTTTCCCTCGTACACGTAGCCCGTGTCACCTTCGGCGCACGACCCGGTGACCTCGGTCAGTGGCGCGAGCAGCTGGGTGGCTCCCTCACATCCGACGATGGCTGGGATCCCGAACTCCCGGGCGACGATCGCGGCGTGGGACGTCCGTCCACCCCGCTCGGTGACCACCAACGAGGCCTCCTTCATCATGGGCTCCCAGTCGGGTGTGGTCATCTCCGTGACCAGCACGTCACCGGGATCGAAGACGCGCTCGGCGGTTGGGATGTCCTCGAGTCTCCGGCCCGCACGGAGCATGTTCCGGAGGGCCCGCTTCCGCACGATGACCTCTTCGTAATCCTGATAGACGCGGACTCGGCCGGCGCCGATGCGGGTGCCGACGGCCGCCCCGGTCGCCAGGACCTTGCCCCATGCCTTCAGATCCGCCACGAGCTCCGGGGCCATGACGTAGGTCTCGAGGACGCTGCCGCCGGCGTCGTTCGAGTGCACCGTCTCCGGTCGAGCCTGGACGATGAAGAGGTCGCCCGAATAGCCGTCCTTCGCCCACTCGATGTCCATGGGCTGCCCGTAGTGCTCTTCGATCACCAGGGCCATGCGCCCCAGCTCCAGCGCCTCCTCGCGGGTGAGGGACCACTTACGCCGGTGGGCGGCCTCGACGTCGACGCTCTCCGTGGCCGTGCCTCCCTGCATGGCGTAGACGAGCTTGCGGTCCTTGGCACCGAGGGTACGGTGCACGACCGCGTTCCGCCCCTGCAAGAGTCCCTCCTTCCAGATCACGAAGCTGTCCGGCGAAACGCTCCCCTGAACCACCAGCTCGCCCAGCCCGTAGGCCGACGTGACATGCACCACGTTCGGATTCCCCGAGTCGGGGTCCAGCGTGAACATGACGCCCGAGGTGGCGATGTCGGACCGCACCATCTTCATGACCACCACCGAAAGGGCGCCGTCCAGCGGGTCCATGTCCTTGCTCAGCTGATAGGACACGGCCCGCTCGGTGAAGGCGCTGGCGCAGCAACGCTTCCATGCGTCCACGATTTCTACGTGCCCGCGGACGTTGAGGTACGACTCGTACTGGCCCGCGAAGGAGGCCATGGCCGAATCCTCCCGCGTGGCCGACGATCTCACGGCCGCGTCTACCTCCTGGCCGTACTCCTCACAGAGGACCTCGTATCCGCGACCCAGACCTTCGTGCACCGCCGCCGGCACCGGGGTGGCGAGGACGAAGGCGCGGGCCAGGGCGGTGCGGGCGTGCATGTCCAGGTGGTCGCCCGTGGGGGCGTCGGCGAACAGGATGGTCAGGCACTCCCTCAAGCTCCGGCCGCGGGCGGCCTCGGCCTTCAGGCCGCGCATGTGGTCTTCGACATCCACACCGATCCACTGGTCCGCCGCCTGCGGCTCCTCGAGGAAGCGATGGTACGCCGCCGCGCTGGTGGCGAAGCCGTTGGGCACGCGCACGCCCTTGGGCACGAGCTGTTGGTACATCTCGCCCAGTGAGGCGGCCTTCCCACCCACGCGGGCCGTGTCGGCCCTGCCGATCTCGGAGAACCAGAAGATGATGGGGTCGCCGGTGTCTTTCACCGCTCTGGGGTGCGCCGGATCCTCGATCAAGGAGGGGGAATTGCCGACGATCGGCGGCGTGTCGCTCATGGGCGTCTACTCCGGAGGACGATCGCGAGGGCGGGGCGCCGGTGGGCGCGTGCGCCGCTGGGTGAAGGTGCTGCGAGGGTCGGGCCGGTGGTCGGACCGGCCGCCCCCGGCGGCGAAGCGGGGGCCTGGAGGGGGGCACGCTGGTCACGCCGTGGGACCGTCTCGCTATTCGGGATGGTACGGGTATAGGTAGCTTTCCTATAGTAACGGGACGTCAAGGTGTGACGTCGTCTTCTTCGCAGCGCGGTTGGCACGGGTGGACGGAAACGCGAACGATCCCACGAACGAGACGATCGCTTGGGGCCCGGGGACGGGCAGGGAGCGACGTCGGCCGGGTCGTCGGGGGCGCCCTGGCGCCGCTGCGTCGCGGAACGCGTGGTTCGCGATCCTGTTCGTCGGGGCGTCGCTGGTGGCGTTGGCCGTGGCGCCGTTGGTAGCCGACCGGCAGACGCGGGAGATCCGCAGCGAGATCAACGACGTTCTGGAGCCGACCCGTACGGCGGTAGCCGAGCTGGAGTCCGTGCTCGCTCGCCAAATGGTGGCGCTCCAGGCCTACCTTCTTTCCGGCGAAGCCCGATTCCGGCAGGCGTACTTTCAGGCCCTGGCCGAGAACGAGGAGATCCAGGCACGCCTCAACGAGCTCACCCGATCGGAGGTGCTGGACCTGGGCGACCTCCAGTCGGACGTCTACACGCTGTCGTTCCAATGGTACGAACCTCACGCCGCGGCGCTGAACGGCCTCGTTCCCCGGACCATGTACATGCGCAGCCTTCCCGACAATCAGGCTCGCTACGACCGGGTGCTGCAGGCCGCCATGATCCTGGACGAGGCGGTGGCGAGGGAGGTGCGGCGGGGCCAAGCTCGCATGCAGGAGGCCACGGACCGGCAGCTCAGGATCACGATCGCGTTGGTGGGCCTGGCTCTGCTGGCGACGCTGGTCGTCGCGGTGCTCGCTCGACTGCTGCGTGGCCTTGCCGTCGAGGCGGACGTGCGGAGAAGAGAAGCCGTCCGGGTGCGGCGCGAGATCGACGCCGTGCTGGAGGCGACGGGCGAGGGTGTGCTCGGGGTCGACCTCGAGGGTCTGTGCACCTTCCTGAACCGAGCGGGCGCGGACCTTCTGGGCGTGGCGCCGCGGGCCGCCCTGGGCCGTGACCTCCACGATCTGGTCCACGGCGGCCCGGAAGGCCTGCGGTGCGACCCGGAGGACTGCCCTGTCCCGCCACTGCTGGCAGGCCGCGAGCCCACCCGCTTGCTGCACGGACGATTCTGGCGCCACGACGGCACGTCGTTTCCCGTGCAGCTCGAGGTCCGGCCCATGTTGGACGGACGCCGCCTGAGGGGCGCGGTGCTGACCTTCATCGACCTGACCGACGTGCGCAGGGCCGAGCGGGCACTTCGACAGGCGGTGGCGGCCCGCGACGAGATGGTGGCGGTGGTGTCACACGACCTGCGGGGGCC
>JBDHLD010000231.1:0-5610 GCA_039586035.1 Gemmatimonadota bacterium
GCCGGACTTGGACAGCACGGGCGCCTTACGGCGCTCGCGCTTCATCGTCCCGTCCGGAAGCTCCACGCGGATGTCCACTTCCCACTCCGGTCCGCCCTGATAGGGTCGAATCGTTACGCTCATGGTCGTCGCTCCTTCCGCGACGACGCACGACTTTCGTTCAGCCAGCGTAACAGATCGTCCCGCCGGACCAGGACCCGCCGCCCCAGCCGGGTAACCCCCGGCAGCTGAGCCCGCTCGATCATCGAGTAGACGGACTTCGACGACCTTCTCAACAGGTCGGCGACTTCGTCCACCGTGAGCAGAGGCGCCAGATCGGGGTTCCCCAACCTGTTGGCCTGTCTCGTTACCGGTTCCCTACACGACTCGAAACCCTGTGAAGAAGGCAACGAGTTGGCGGAAAACCCCGGCTTTTCGGCCTCGGAATCGTCGGATCCCGAGAAAACGACCGAGATCGTGTCCTCGTCGACATCGATCCGGGAAACGAGAAGATCAACGAGTTGGCAACGCTCCTGCCGCTCCAGAAGCGGCCAGGCGTCCGAGACGGACACGGCTCGGTCGCGGACGTCCCGTCCGAGCTCATCCGCTCCCGCGCCGCTATCGACGGCAGATACGACCTCGCTTCCGTCGATCTCGACGGACGACAGGCTAGCCGCGAACAGCTGCTCGAGGGTCTCCTCGGGGATCTTGGCTTGGCACGACTTACACACGAATCTCGGCGACGTGCCGTCCGTGCGGAGGTACATGCGCCCGGTGCAACTGCAGTGGACCACGCCCCCCAAGGGGTGGGCGGCTCTGCGCCCCGGCCGGCTCGGCGAACCCTCCCGCCGGCTCAGGATCTCCTGGCAGCGGGTCCAGAGGTCCTCCGGTACCAGGTCCTTCAACGTCGGATTCCGCAGGACACGGCCGACCGCGGTATCCGTCCAGGCCGAGCCCCGTCGTGTCGTGTACCCCCGGGCATTCAGTGTCTCGGCCGCCGCCTTCGTGCGGCCGCCCGTCTCCAGGAACGCCTCGACCAGCTGCTTGACGACCTGCACCTCCGACGGCTCGGGAACCAGCCGTCCGTCTTGCCGCGCCGTACCGTATGGGGCGGGTCCGCTCACCGCGAGGCCTTCCGTCGGAGCAGGGCGGTCCCGCGTTCCGGGCAGACTCTCCAGCCACGACTTCAGCCCGTCAGGGGACAGGAAGCGGACTCTGTTTCGATCCTTCGCTGGAGTCTCCCGCATGGTGAGCTCTTCGGCCTGGTGCAGCGCGGGGACGTCGGATCCCACGACGACCACCTGCGAGAGGCCAGCGGCCAGGCACTTCGAGACGGTCTCCGCGACCTGCCGCGCGGTGCTGGTGACCGACACCTCCACGGCGATCTTCAGATCGTCGCGCGACAGGAGGACGTCTACACGGCCGGCACCTCCGAGAATGTCTTGCTCGACGGCGACTCGGAAGCCCAGCGCCTCGCCCCACTGCCTGGACAGGTCCTGGAGGAGCTTGTGCTGCCTGCTCCCCCTACCCGGGGACCGGGACACCGGCAAGGAGACGTCCCCGTACTTCTTCCCGGCGCCTACGGCGGCAGCGGTCGGCGTATCCACGCGGTTCTCCGGCAACGGCGGCGCGCCGTGCGCCTTCCAGGAACTCTCCCGTACGAGGTCGGCCCGTTTCCGATCCTGTTCCGGAATCGGCTTCCTGAAGTCGATGGTTAGTGCGCAGGTGCCCGCCCCGATGCGCCCGACCGCCTGTCCAACGCCGAGGGAGACGAGCTGCTCCGCCGCGACCGGTTTTCGGGAGCCATCAGGTGTCGGCACGAGCAGCTCCTTCCGGATGGTGCCGGCGTCCTTCGCGCTGACGTTGAAGACGAGGACGCTCGACGTGTTTCCGAACAGTTCGTCTCGGAGTCGCTGGCTCAGCTGTGACGGATGCTGAAGACCGACGCAAAAAGCAGCTCCGTATTTCCGCCCGCGACTCCAGAAAACCTGAAGGCTCTGCTCGGATGTCCCGGCGACGGCCGGCAGCTCGTCGATGTAGACGTGAACTTCGGGGCGCGTCGAGCCCGGAACCTCGCCCAGGCGCACCAGCTCCAGCTGCAGCTTCGCCAGGAGTAGCTCACCGACGTGCCTTATCTCCTCGGGCGTAAGCCCGAAGAGATCCACGAACAGCACTTGCCGCTCCGCGATCACACGCCGCATGGAGACGGAGGACACCGGGTTCGTGAGCACCTTGCGGATGACCGGGTTCCTGAGGAATCCGTCCAGCCGATTCAGCAGGGGAGTCGCGGCGCCGTTCGGGTACTGCGGGTACACGCTCTCCCAGTAATCCCGGATGTACGGGTCAGGCTCGTCGCGAAGGACTCCCGCACGATACTCCGCGTCGGCGATGAATCTTCGCACCGCTTCGAGGCTGGCGTCGGGCCGTCCGACGACGGCGAAAATGGCGTTCGCAAGGATCGGATCGCTCCGCGGGCCCAGGGATCCGTCCTCACCCGCGCCTCGCTTCGTGATCGAGAACAGCTCCGCGGCAACCCTGGCCCGTTTCTCGCCGGGCTCCATGAGATAGGCGTTGAACGTGATCTCCGACGATCGGGCTGGCGAAAACATCAACAGGTTGTTGCGCCGCACTTCGGGGACCAGGGCCAGAAGGTAGTCGTCGAAGAGTTCTCGTTCCGGACAGATGACGATGACCGGTACATCGGATCGAAGACTGTCGTCGATCAGCAAATTCATGACCGACGTCTTTCCGTAGCCGCTCTTCCCGATCAGCGCGACATGACGGGTACGAAGGGCGGAGGGAACGATCACCGGCAGGCGGAGGCTGCTGGTGCCGACGTCCACTCCCGGCGACCCCTTCAGCGCGTCCCGCAAGGCGGCCTTGGGCTGCGCTCCGCGCTCGAGTTGGGCTTCGACGGCGCTGCGAAGGTGCGGGAAGAACCTCTCGATCAGTGTATGGACGGCCTTTCGCGCTTCCTCCCGGCGGCTCTGCAACACGCCCCGCCGATGGGCTTCGCTCTCAGTCTTCCAGCGATCGCCAGCCTGTCGGCCCCAGCGTCCGCGGATTAGCGGGACAGCGAACCGGAGCCCGACGAGCCCACCGGCGATGTAGAGCAGTATTTCCACGCGCCCTACTCCGAAGCGTGAAACGCCAGCATCAAGGGGTCGTCGTCCTCCTTGTCGCCGGTCACTTCCCGCACCGCGTACTTGAACGCCAAGCGGGTCACGCCGAGGAACGCTTCCAAATCCATGCAGTCGAACAGGTCGAGCTCGGCGGAGATCGAGAGTCGTGATTCCGAGGCGTCGTCACGTCGCACCATTCGTCGAAGGCCGCTCGAAAGCCTTGGCGACGTCATAATCAGCCATGCGGCGTGGAGCGCGATACCGTGGGCCCTTGCGGAGAACAGGACGGCATACTCTCCAAACTTCCGGTGCCGCACGACAAGGAATTCGCGGCGGACGCCGGCAAGCCCGCGCACGAAGCCGACGTCCGCGCTGTCCATTTCCCACGAGATGTTCGGATCGCCGATTTCCTCGAGCTTCGTCTCGATGCACCGATGGAACGCGACGGCCTCGCTTCCATACTTGTCGAGCACCAGGTGCGACTGCTGAGCAATCATTGCGTTGTGAAGCCGCATCGCGTTCACCCCAGAGTGGTCACTACTTGAACAGACGCACGATCGCGCGTCCCAGCGGCAGTGCTCGCCGCGGCCAACCCCGACGGCGGGCGTTGAAGATCCGTTTCGCGATCTCGAACAGGCCGACGAACGCTCGCCACGACTTGCGAATGATCCACCGCACGACCCGTAGGGCGCCGGTCTTGCGCAGGATCATCAGCGGGACCGCCATGAAGCCGGCGGCGACATACAGAGTCACCAGTAGCAGCACGACGGCGAAGCCCAACCGAACGAGGGTGTCTTCCATCTCTTCCTTCCTTTCTAGCTTCCCGTCGATCTCGACGCGGCGCTCCTCAACACGACCACTCGGACGTCCACGTCACCGATCCTGAGCCTGTCGCCGGGCGAGATCGGTACGGGGACCCGAGCGGGTAGAGGCGTCCACCCGCCGTCCCGGTACCGCCAGGTGCCGGAGGACCCGACGATCTCGACAAGGAGTTCAGGTCCGACGCGCCAGAACACCGCGTGTAGCTTCGACACATGCTTCGATCCACCGAGCTGCTCTCGGCCGATCGGATTGACCCGGGCGTCGAGCGGTATGGTCCCGTGGGCGGTCTCCAGGGCCAGCACCGGGTGGGGCGCGCCGCAGTACGGACACCGGTCCTTGGTGATGTCGGACAGGTAGAAGCCGTCGCAGGCCTCGCACTGGTACACGCCGGGGCCACGGGAGTCGTCAAGGAACTGCTGGATCTTCGGCGACAGGACATCGGCCGGATAGCCGCCGGTGCTGCGCGCCGTGCGCGGGTACTGCGGGTCTTGCTGCCAGCGGCCCTCTGCGACCGCCACGTTGAACTTCTCCGGGGTGTCGTCGTAGCCGGCCTTGGGGTGGACCAGCAGCAAGATCTCGTGCAACAGCACGCCCAGCGCGTAACGATCGCTCTCGACCGTGGGCGCCTTGACCGCCCCTGACAAAAGCTCCGGAGCCAAGTAGAGCTGCTGTCCTAGCATCCGCGGATCGCCCTGCCCCGGGGAGGCGTAGTTGTCCAGGTCCATGAGGTAGATCTCGTGGTGGCCGGCTTTTCCGACGGTCGTCAGGTTGTTCGCCGCGATGTCGCCGATCGCGATGTGCTGCTCCTCGCAGATCGAGACGCCCTGCGCGATCGTCACGGCGATCTGAAGCCCTTCCGGAAAGCTCCACGGAAGCTTCCCGCTCGATTGCGACTGTTCCATCACGGCCTCGAGGGACGGGCCGCTGATGAACTCGCTCAGGTGGGCGAGACGCGAACCGATGCGCACGACCCGTTGCGGCGCCGCGCGAAGGAGTGCGGACAAGGTGTGCAACTTCTTGTCCACCAGCGCCCGAAGCCGACGTTCATCCTCCGGCTCGGAGTACTTCTCGTAGAACACCTTCAGCGCCCTGGTGCGGCCGCCGACCTCGACTCGGTACACCTCGCCCTGCCCGCCGGCCCCGACGAACTCCACGATCTTGATGTCCTTGTAGGTGTCGCCGGGGTTAAACATGCGCGGGTTCCTGCCGCGGCCTGGGTGCCCTGGCTGGTGGCGCCTCGTTGTCCGGGACGGCGACGGCCAGCGTCAGGTTGTCGTCACAGGTCGGGGTCCCGTCGGCCTCCCTGGCCTCCGACAACTGCCGCGCCACCTCGTCCACGGTGCGCTGTAGGTCGCCATTGAAGTGATCCCTGGCGGCGTCCACGACGCTCGCCGAGAACTCGGCGGCGTCAGGAATCCGATCGAATACGCCGTCGGAGCCGACGAACACGACGTCGCCGGGGCACCGGCCGGTCGAACCGATCTCCGGGTACCCTTCCACCTTCGGTCCGAGCGACGCGAACAGCACGTTCGGGGCGTCCGGGTCCTTGTGTCCGGTCAGGATGTTGTCGATCGTCCCGTCCTGCCGGTACACCCAACAGCCGCCGTCGCCGATGTAGCCCCAGAACATCGCCTGCGGCGTCAACACGACCACGATCAGCGTCGTCCGCAGCCCGTCGCCGTTCCCC
>JBDHLD010000079.1:0-13724 GCA_039586035.1 Gemmatimonadota bacterium
GAGTGCAGACCTTGCCAAGGGACGTGAAGCATGGAACCCCAGGTCGAAGCGCTGATACAGGAGCTGGAACGGCAGACGGCGGAAGTGGAGGGCCTGGCGGCCCCCCTGACCGACGAGCGGTTCTTCCAACGAACGTCGAGCGGCAAGTGGTCGGTTGCCGAGCACCTCGCCCACCTCACCGTGTCGAACCGTCCCTACCTCGAGTCGATCGGCGTAGCCGTGGAGCGGGCCCGAGCCAAGGGTTGGCTTCGGCCCGGCCCGTATCGGGGCGGTTGGCTGATGAACCGGTTCACGCGCAGCATGGAGCCGCCCGTGGCGCGGGGCATGAAGACGTTCAAGCAGCTCGAACCACCGGCCAACCTGGACCGGAGCGAGGTCATGAGTGATTTCCGCGCCGCCCAGGAAGACATGGTGGCGTCGCTCCGGGAGGCGGATGGCGTGGACCTGGGGCGGGCGAAGCTCCGTTCGCCGTTTCTGAAGCTCTTGAAGATGTCCGTGATCGGGGCCTACGATTTCCTTGCGGCCCACAATCGTCGCCATATCTGGCACATGACGAACGCGGTCCGATGAGGCGTCCGGGCAGGGGAGGCGAATCGACCGCACAGGGAGGAGCGATGCGAGCTCGGCGAATTCCGCAGGCCGGCGGCGTGTCGACCGGGTGGTTGGTGGTCCTGGTGGCGTGGCCCGTCGTAGCCCAAGAGGCGCCGCAGACCCAAGCCGATTCCTACACGCGCTACGAGCTCGAAGCACCCGGGTCCGAGAGCTTCCGCATCGTGTACGACGTGAGCGCCACCACGCCGGGCGCGCGCTTCTACTACAACACCATCCGGGCCGGCGCCGAGGAACAGGTGCATGGTGTGACGGACCTCCACACCGGCCGACCGCTGCCGTGGGAGCTCGTGGACGGCGCGCACGCTCGCGAGCATGGGCATCCCACCGCCGGCCTGGACGGTCGCTACATCAAAGTCAATCTGGCCCGGCCGGTGCCCGAAGGCGGGCAGGGTCGGATCCGGATCGACAAGACCTACCGGGACGAAGAGAGCTACTTCGACGCCGACGGCGACATCGTGTTTTCCCGATCGCTCGGGATCCGCCGTAACGCCGTCGTGCTTCCACCGGGCTACGAGCTCGTGGGCTGCAACTACCCGTGCCAGGTGGACACGGAAGCCAGCGGCCGGGTTCGGGCCAGCTTCATGAACCCCGGTCCCGCCGCCGTGCCCTTCGAGGTGCGCGGACGTCCCTTGCCCGACGCCACAGCGGCAACGCTGGCCTCGCGAGCAACCGGTTTCCCGGAGCCCGCCACGACCACCAGCACCGTCGTGAGCGGCGCCCGTGGGGACTGGGACTTCCCGGAGCGGGCGTTCCAGGACCGGGACATCACCTACTACCTCCAGCCTCCCGAGACCCACTCGTTCCGGCTCTTCCACGACTACACCGAGTCCCGCCCCGGAACGGATCGCTACCTCAACGTGGTTCGGGCCGGCAGCAAGGCCTCGGATCCGTCGGCCATCAACCTCGACACCGGGGAGGCGCTCGACGTAGAGACGCTGCGGGGCACAGAAATCGCTGCGCGCGGGATCGAGCTGGGCGGTGAGGTGACCGAAGCGACCGAGGTCGTGGTCATCTGGTTCGACCCGGTGCAGCCTGGTCAGTCGGTGCGCCTGCGGATCTGGGAGACCTACACGGATCCGGGACGTTACGTCCTTTCGGGAGACGAGCTGGTTTGGGACCGGTCGTTCGGCAGGCCCCGAAACACGGTGGTGCTGCCGGCGGGGTGGGTGCTCGCTGCGAACGCCATTCCGGGCGTCATCGACGAAACCGACGCCGGTGAGATCCGTATCCGGTACGTGAACCCGCGTCCCGACCAGATCCGCGTGTACATCAGGGCCAAGCGGCGCTGACGGCACTCGTCCGCCATCGATCGTCCACATCGCCAGACTGGGGACCCTGTGCCGAGGGACGTGTTCAAGAGTGACCAACGCGCGGCGCTGATCGGTCGGATCGAGTCGCTCGGGCCCCATGCCCGGCGCCGTTGGGGAACCATGAGTCCCCACGAGGCCGTTCTCCACATGCTCGACGGGCTGCGTTGGGCCGTCGGTGAGCTGGAGGTGACGCCCGTGCGGCTCCGTGTACCCGCGGGGCTCATGCGCCTGGTGGCGCTGCGCCTGCCGCTCCCCTGGCCCCGGGGCGCGCCGACCCTGCCCGAGCTCGACCAGGGCGCGAAGCCTCCGCCAACGACCGATTTCGACCAGGACCGGCGCGAGCTCGTGGCGGCTCTGAACCGGTTCGCCCACACCGGCCCGGTCACCCGCCCGCGCCACCCCGTCTTCGGGCGCATGAACGAGCGGTACTGGGGGATCTGGGCGTACCGCCATACGGACCATCATCTTCGACAGTTCGGCCTCTGACCACTTCGGAAGCGAGGGACCATGTGCAGGAACATCAAGACGCTGTTCAACTTCGAACCGCCCGCCACCGACGACGAGATCCACGCGTCGGCCCTCCAGTTCGTCCGCAAGCTCAGCGGCTTCACCAAGCCGTCCCGGGCCAACGAGGCCGCCTTCCAGCAGGCGGTCGACGACGTCGCTGCGGTGGCTCGGGAGCTCGTCGACTCGCTGGTGACCCAGGCGCCACCACGGAACCGGGAGGAGGAAGCCGCCAAAGCCCGGGCTCGCGCGGCGAGGCGCTTCGGCGCTCCGGCGGCGCGCACATGACCCGGCTCGGGCGGATCGGGCCGGTCGTGCTCTGCGTCCTCTGCCTGGCGTGCGGGTCGGAGGACGGGTCCGAGCAGGGCGCAGCCGGCGAGACGGAGGCGGCCGCGGCGGTGCCCACCTGGGATACGGTGCAGGACCCCTCGGATCGCCTGGTCATCGTGTCCGGCTTCTCCGGTCCCGAAGCGGTGCGCTACGACCCGGACCAGGACGTCTATTTCGTGTCCAACTTCAACGGCGACGGCATGGACCGGGATGGCAACGGCTTCGTGAGTCGGGTCGGTCCGGACGGGGTCATCGAGTCTCTCTCGTTCATGACGGGCTCGGAGGAATCGCCGCTTCACGCACCGCGAGGAATGCACATCACCGGCGACACGCTCTGGGTGGCGGACGTGGACGGTGTGCATGGCTTCCGACGGACGGACGGCGGGCAGGTCGCCTTCGTCGATTTCACCGCCTTCGCGCCGGGCTTCCTCAACGACATCGCCGTGGGTCCGGATGGTGCGCTCTATGTGACCGACACCGTCGAGCCGCGGGTTTACCGCGTCGAGGGACGGGAGGTGACCGTGGCGGTCGACGGTCCCGAGCTGGGCCGGCCCAACGGGATCGCTTGGGACGGGGCCGGGGAGCGCTTCTTGCTCGCCCCCTGGGGCGGCGAGCAGGAGTTCCGCGCGTGGCAGCCGGACGGCGGGATCGAGGTCGTCGCCACCAGCCCCGGCGGCGACTTCGACGGAATCGAGGTGCTGGGCTCCCGCTGGCTCGTGGCCAGCCAGGCGGACTCTTCCCTGCACGTCATCGAGGAAGGAGCGGGTCGCGTGCTCATCCGGGTCGGCGGGCAGCCGGCCGACATCGGCGTAGACACTCGCCGAAGCCGGGTCGCAGTTCCGTACATCTCTCTGAACCGGGTGGACGTCTGGCGGCTACCTCCCGGCTAGAGGGCGGCGCCGCGCGCCCTGACGGGCCGGAGGGCCGGCGCTCGGCGTCCGGCCTTTCCCCCGGCCGGTCCCCGCCACCCGTCGTCCCCGGTCCGGCGACCCTCAGGCGCGGTTCAGCACTTCGGCCAGCAGGTCGATGTCGTCCGCCGTGTTGAAGATGGCGGGCGATACCCGGATCCGGCCCGGACTCAGTGCGACCGCGATCCGCTCCGCGCTCAGTCGCTCCGCGAGGTGCTCGGGTGGACGCCCTGTGGTGAACGCCACGATGGGGGACCGATCCGTGTGGGGCGAGACGCACGGATAGATGTCGGGATCCAGCCGGTCCGCGAGTCGGCCGGCCAGGCCGACGGTGTGATCGCGCATGGCCTCAACGCCCATCTCCTCGACGAAGCCGAGGCCTTCGTACAGGGCGGCGTAGCACAGATAAGCGTGATGGCCCGGCTCGTACCGGCGGGCGTCACCACGGTCCTGGACGACGTAGTCGGGCTGACCCGCTGCCGGCTCGGCGACCCACGGCCGGTAGTTGTGCCGTGCGTGGCCCGGAAAGAGCCGATCGCTCAGCGCCGAGCCCTGAAGCTCCCGGCGGACGAACAGGAAGCCGGTGCCGTGTGGGCCGAACAGCCACTTGTACCCGTTTCCGGCAGCGAAGTCGATGCCCAGGTCGTGGACGTCGAACGGGACAATACCGGCAGCCTGGATTATATCGGCGTAGACATAGGCGCCGTGGGCATGCGCGAGGGCGGCGAGCTCCATTATGGGCTCGATCCGGCCGTTGATGTTGGACACCAGCGTCACGGAGACCAGGGCGGTCCGATCGTCGATGGCGTCCGCCATCTGGTCGAGGTCCAGGTCGAAGTTCTGGCTGCGGACGATGCGGACGTCCATGCCCGCTTTCCTGAGACCCAGCATGTTGTGCAGCGAACCCGCGAAATGGAGGTCGTTGGTCACCACGTTGCCCCCGCTCCGGAGGGACGGCAGCCCGTCCAGGACGATCTGCTCGCCCTCCTTGGTGCAGTGGACCAGCGCCACCTCCGACGAATCCGCGCCGATCAGGCCGGCGATCCGGCCCCGCACCCCCGTGAGCATCTCTGCGAAGTAGTCGGCTCGCCCTTCTCCCGGTCCGTGGGTCCAGAAGTCCTCGTACCGACGGAGCCCCTCCCGGGCGAACGAGCCCAGAGGGGTGCCGCCTGCAGCATTGAGGAACACCTCACCTCGCAGGCGCGGGAACAGCTCGCGGATCTCGACGGGGGTCTGGCGCGCCCCGGCCCGACCCGCCGCCGTCGCGCTCCCGCCGCCGCCGTCCAGGGCCAGTGGGGCGCCGACCGCGGCACCCACGCCCGTGGCGAGAAACTGTCTTCGGTCCATCTTGCCCTCCCGCTCGAGAACACGCTTCCTCTGAATGTACGAGGGGAGGGGCGGGGTCTGTCGAGGTCGGGGGAAGCACCCACGCGCCCCCGAGCGACATGGCTTCCCTGTGCGCCCGCGTCCGGTCGCTGCGCCGACCCGGGCGTGGGTACTGGTGGCCCTGGCGCGGTCACTCCTTGCGGAGCGCCTCCATGGGCTCGAGCCGCGCGGCCCGCCGGGCCGGCACGAAGTTGGCCAGGGCCGCCACGGCCAGGAGCAACAGCGTAACGCCGCCGTATACGAGGGGATCCGTGGCGCTGATCCCGACCAGGACCCCAGACACGACCCGAGCCGTGGCCAGGGAAGCGAGCAGACCCACGACCACGCCCGCCGCGACGAGCAGCATGCCTTGTCGGACGACCTGGCGGAGCACCTGTTCCCGGCGAGCCCCCAGGGCCATGCGGATGCTGATCTCGCTGGTTCGCTGGCCCACGGAGTAGGAGATCACGCCGTACAGGCCTGCCACCGCCAACGTCAGGGCGACGCCGGCGAAGATGGCCAGGAGCCACACCGACGCCCGCCGCGTCCACAGCGACTCCTCCATGCGCTCGGACATGCTCTGGACGGCGAAGATCGACAGCTCGGGGTCGGCTCGCCGGATGAGCTCACGCACCGCGTCCGTGACGGTGTGGGGATCACCGGACGTGCGGACCGCGACCTGAAAGCGACTCAGGGGGAACTGTGTCGTCGTCTGGTACACCCCGGGGCGCATGTCCTCGTCGACGCCGTAGTGCTTCACGTCGCGCGCCACGCCCACGATGGTCAGCCAATCCGAATCTTCACCGGATCGGATGCGCCGTCCGACTGCCTCCTCGCCGGCGCCGATGAACTGGCGCACGAAGGTCTCGTTGACGACGGCGGCCATGGTGCCCGCTTCCCGCCCGTCGAAATCGTCGAATCCCCGGCCGGAGGCGATCGACACCCCCATGGTCTCGAAATAGCCCGGGCTCACCACCCGGTTGAGCACGACCGGATTGGGGTCGTCTTCCCCGCGGGGAGGAGCTCCCTCGACCTCGAAGAACCAGCCCCAGTGGCCAGAGAGGGGGAGGGAGCTGGCTGCCGTCGCGGCCGTGACCGCGGGAATGCCCCGTACGCCTTCGAGATGGGTCTCGCGGAAGGCATGCAGGCTCTCCTCGCCGTCGTACCGTACCGAGGGAAGCCCAATGCTGTACGTCAGGATCCGCTCTGTCTGGAATCCGGGGTCGAGCCGCTGGAGCTGGATGAGGTCTCTCATGCCGAGACCCGCCACGATCAGGAGCGTCAACGCCATCGCCACCTCGCCGGCGACGAGCAGGTTCATGCTCCGCCGCTTGTGGAAGGCGCCGGTGGAGCGGGACGCCGACGCCTGGAGCGCCTGCCCCGGCGCAACCCTGGAAGACTGCAGCGCCGGGGCCAGACCGAAGACCACGGCCGCACCCACGGTGGCGGCCAGGGAGAAGGCGACGAAACGCCAATCGAGCTCGAAGCTCACCCATCGGGGGAACTGCTCCGACATCCTCGCTACGAGGGTCTCCGACCCGAATACCCCCAGGCCGGTGCCGAGCGCCGCGCCCACACCCGCCAGTAGAACGCTCTCCGTGAGAAGCTGGCGTATCAGCCGTCCGCGCCCTGCGCCCATGGCCACGCGGATCCCGATCTCTCGCTCCCGGGCGAGCGAGCGGGCCAGCATGAGCCCGGCGATGTTCGCGCAAGCGATGAGCAGCACGATACCGACCGCCGCCAGGAGCATCCACGATCCCAGGCGGTATTCCCCCAGGTACCGGTCCCGCACCAGTGAGACCACGGGCGCCGTGATTTCGTTCACTGGACGGTCCGGAATGACGCCCTTGTGGATGGCGAGCAGGTCGTCTTCGGCCTGCCCGAGCGTGACGCCCCGTTTGAGGCGGCCGACCCCGTCGAGCCACCAACCACCGGCGTCGTCCTCGGCCTGAAGGGGGATCCAGGCGGCAGCGTCACCGACGAAGCTGGCTTCGGGCGGCAGCACGCCGATGATCTCGAACGACCTGCTGTTGAGCACCACGGAGCGGCCGACCACGTCCCGGTCACCGCCGAAGCGCTGCTCCCAGAAACCGTGTGCGAGGAGGGCTACCAGCGGTCCTTCCGGCCGGTCCTCGTCGGCCGTGAAGAACCGACCCAACGCCGGTTCGAAGCCGAGCACGGCAGACACGTCATGGGAGGCTTGCACGACCTCGACGTATTCGGCCGGACCGTCGGACGCCAGGCTGGCGCCGCGGGTGGTGAAGACGCCCATCTCCTCGAACGACCGGTTCTCCCGCCGCCAGGTCACGAAATCCGGATAGGCCATCCCGGTGTACTCGAGGTCCCAGCGGGGAGCGCGCTCGTCGAGGTCAACGAGGCGCTCGGCGTCTTCGAACGGAAGGGGACGCAGGAAGAGTCCGTTGAAGACCCGGAACACTGCGGCGTTTCCGGCGATGGCCAGCGCCATCATCAAGACGACCAGGACCCCGTACGTCGGTTGTCTGATTACGGAGCGGACCGTGTAGCGAACGTCCGTCAGGAATGAAGACATGCGATCCCCCCACCCGTACCCGGT
Organism: Gemmatimonadota bacterium; assembly: GCA_039586035.1. Taxonomy (GTDB): domain Bacteria; phylum Gemmatimonadota; class Gemmatimonadetes; order Longimicrobiales; family Gaopeijiaceae; genus JBDHHQ01. The sequence continues at coordinate 7,605 of JBDHLD010000079.1, forward strand.
TTTCGAGTTCGACGAACGGCGAATGAGCAGCAGCCATTCCACCGTGGCGTGTGCAATCGTGTCCCAGCCGATGCGCACCCAGAATGCCACACCGAGACGACCCCGGCGGGCCGTCCGATCGCGGCACATGTCCAGGAACAACCGCTCCATGGCCTCGGCGTGCCTGACGCTGAAGCGGCGCGGAAAGAGCCGCAAAAGGGCTCGATAGGCCCGGAGCTGCCCGGTGGGCGACTCGGTCATGTGGCGCCGGCCCGGGCCCGCGCCACCCAACGCGCGAGCATCTCCGTCTCCTCGGCCAACCGTTCCTCGCCGGCCGGGGTCAGCGCGTAGTACTGGCGCCGTTCGTCCTCAGGCTCGCTTTTCGGAGCGGCGATCTGCCGGATCAGGCCCCCCTCTTCCAGCGTCGTGAGCGATCGGTACAGCATGGCGGGCCAGAGGCGCATGTGCTCGTCCGTCTGTTCCAGCACTGCCCGCTGGATGCCGTACCCGTGAAGCTCCCTCCTCGAGAGCGCCAGGAGAATCTGGTACCACTGGGGCTTCATGGGTCGAGCGATCATGGGTCGCCTTCGTCCAGAAAATTGATATCACTCGAGATTGATCTCACATGATACTAATCAAGACGATCGCGCTCCGCCAGAGGAGCGAGACGAGTCGGCGGCGGCCGTGGGGGGGCTCCCGACGTGCCGCCCACTCGATTATGCTCTTCGCGCGCTATGGGATTCGACCACTGTCCAGGAGGTGCCAGCACAATGAAGGTCGGCCTGGTGGGCTTTGCGGGATCTGGGAAGACCACCGTCTTCAATACGATGACCGGGATGGACGTCCCGGTGGGGTTCGGCGGCGAGGTGCGGCTCGGCTCGGTGACCGTTCCCGACCCGAGGGTGGACGCGCTTTCGGCCGTGTTCTCCCCCCGCAAGACGACCTACGCCGAGATCACCTTCTGCGACATACCCGGCGAGCATGGCGCCGAGAAGCGGGGACTGTCGCCCCGTGCGCTGCAGCAGATCCGGGATCAGGAGGCGTTGTGCCTGGTGCTACGGGACTTCGACAACCCGGCGTTGGAGGATCCGCCGGACGCGCTGGGCGATCTGGAGGCGTTCCACACGGAGTGCGTCTTCGCCGATCTCGAGATCGTCGAACGGCGACTGGAGCGAGCACGGAAGGAACAGGGTGATGCCCTGGAGGTGGCGGCCTTCGAGACCATGAAGGACGTGCTGGAGGACGAGCGCCCCCTCCGCCTGCTGGATGGCGCCGAGCTGGACCGGGGCCTCATCAAGGGGTACGGCCTCCTGTCCGACAAGCCGCTTCTGGTTGCGCTGAATCGTCGTGAAGGGGACGCATCGTCTCCGGTCCCCGCACCGCTGACCCAGAGGTGGGAGGGGCTCGGAGCGGGCGGGCTGTCCCTGTCGGCGAGCGTGGAGGCGGAGATCGCCGGACTGGAGCCGGACGATCGGATGGCGTTCCTGGAGGACCTGGGGCTCGAGGAATCGGCGCTGGACCGTTTCATCCGGGCCGCGTACGGCCTCCTCGACCTCATCTCGTTCTTCACCGTCGGAGAGGACGAGGTGAGGGCGTGGACCATCCGCCGGGGCACGATGGCCCGCAGGGCGGCGGGGCGGATTCACTCCGACCTGGAGCGTGGCTTCATCCGGGCCGAGGTGATCCCGTACGACGTCTTCATGGCGCACGGATCCGAGGCCAAGGTGAAGAGCGCAGGCAAACTCCAGGTGGAGGGCAAGGAATACGTCGTCGCGGATGGGGACATCCTGCACGTCCGCTTCAACGTCTGACCCGATGGATCCCTGCCGGCCGAACGGAACGCGAGAGCTGCCGCGGTGGTAAGGGCCGCAGTGGACCTCGAGACACCCCGCCTCCCGCCGAGATGGAGAAGGCACATGCGACGTTGGATGATCCTCATGGCGTTGCTGGTCGCGGCCCCGGGCGCCGCTCAGCAGAGCGAGCCCCCTCCTCCGGCCGTGGTGGCAGTCGTCGACCTTGCCCGCGTGTCCGACGAGACCCTCGTGGGCCAGCTACTGGCGAATCAGCTGGAAACCCTTCAGGCGGAGCTCGAGTCCGAGCTCGGCACGAGAAGACAGCGGGTCGAGGAGCGCCAGGTCGAGTTCCAGTCGTTGGTGGAAGCGTTCCAGGAGGAGCGGGAGGGACTCGCCGACGCGGACGCCCAGGCGAGGGAGGCGGATCTTTTGGAGCGGCAGCAGTCCTTACAGGAGCTGATTCAGGCAGCCCAGGTCGATGCGGACGCCGCCCAGAGGAGGTTTCAGAACGAGGTGGCGCGGCTCACCGCTCAGCTGGAGAGCGACATCCGGCCCCACCTGAACGAGGTCGCCGAGTCGCTCGGCGTCAACCTCTTGCTCCCCCGGTCCCAGACGGTGTTCAACCAGCCGGAGCTGGACATCACGGATCGGGTGATCGCCAGGGTCGACGACGCGTTTCGCGCGGGCGAGGTGGCCCACCCCGTACGCTGAGCGGGCGGGGACGGCTTCGGGCGGGCGGCCGCTCGAACGGTGGCGGGGCGGGGGCAAGGGGCGCGGGAGTGTCGGGACGTGCGGGCTTGGCTGGTCCCGGGAGACGCTCGCCCCTGGGACGGTGCGGCATCACCCACTAGCGGAACATCGAGGGCTCCACCTCCATGGCGACCTCGCTGATCTTGTCCACCGGGATCCCGACCCGGCGGGCGTGCTCGTAGACGGCTTCCGGGTCCGGCGCCTCGTACTCGCAGTAGATCTTGCCCTCCGCCTCCGAGATGTAGCTGCGAATCCAGACCACGCCCTCCATGCTGTCAGCGACCTGGACGGAGACCTTGCCCATGGCATGGAACTCCTCCTCCGTGGCCGTCATGTTCCGTTCGATGATGTAGCGGGGCATCAAAGACTCCTGATGTAGTAGGCTCAACACGCGTCATCCGTGTTGTCGGGTGAAGTGGCCCGACAGAGCGCCTGGAGCTCCGGATCGCGGATCTCCCTGGCGATCGCCAGCGCAGCCGCCGTGAACGCGTCGGCGCGCTCGCCGGCACCGGCCCGTCGTGAGAGCTCGCTCAACCTCTGCAGCGCCCACCCTTCTCCGGCACGATCCCCCAGCTCCCGTCGCTTCTCCAAGCACTGGTGGTACGAATCGTAGGCCCGCGTCAAGTCCCCAGCTTCGCGGTATGCGGCCCCCAGGGCGGCAAGACCGTCGGCTTCGAGGGCCCTCCTTTCCCACGATCGGTTGGCCTCGAGCGCCTCCTGCAGGATGGTGAGGGCTTCGTCGGCGCGCCCCAGCCGAGTCAGCACCACGCCCAAACCGTTGAGCAGGACGCCCAGCTCCTCGGACTCGCCCGCCGCGCGGAGCCGGGCAGTAGCGGCGCGATATTGCCGCTCCGCCTCCGTCAGCTCACCCTGCCGCCACGCAACAATGGCGAGGCTGTTGCGACAGCGCGCTTCGGCAGGGGCGTCGTCCAGCTCGCGGGCCAACGCGACGCCGTTTCGGAGAAGATCGCGAGCCACCGCCGGCTCGGCGGTGCGCCGCAGTCCCGCCTCATGCTCGAGAGCGACCAGCGTGCCAGCGCGGTCGCCCAGGGACTCCCGGAGTCGCCGGGCGCGCGACCAGGCGTCGGCGGCGCCTGCTCGTTCGGTCGCCTCGAGGGCCAGAGCCAGCTTGCCCAGCGTCTCGGAGCGAGCCTGGTCCGACCCGACGCGACGCAAGAGGGCCACCGACTCGCCGTAGTTCTCGGCGGCCTCATCGGCCCGCCCGATCGTCATGAGCGCGTCACCGAGGAGCGAGTGCGCGTGCGCCACCCCGTCCGTGCGATTGGCCCGGTGCGACAGCGCGATGGCCTCGCCGTAGGCCGCCAGGGATTCGTCGATGCGACCCTGCTCCATGTAGAGGGCCGCGAGAGCCAGCAGGTTGAACGCGTGTCTCATGGGCAGACGCGCGTCTGCGGCGATGCGGTTTCCCTCCTCGAAGGCGTCTATGGCGTCGGACCCTCGGCCCATGGTCTTGAGAAGGTGCCCCCGGTAGTTGAGGGCGTAGACCCGGTCGAGCGGGGTCCCCGTCGACTCGGCGAGCGCCCACGCCTCGTCGCCGATGGCGTGGGCCTGGTCGAGGTCGCCCTGCTCCCTCCAGACCCGTCCCAGGTTTACCAGGTCCCTCAGGAGCACCGTTGCCGGAGCTCCCTCCCGGTCCCAATCGACCACCTCCTGCAGCGGAGCGACGGCCTCTTCGTACCGGGCGCGCCGCCATAGGCTGTGTCCCACCGCCCGCAGGGCGACGACGCGCACACCGAGGTCGCCGAGCTCGGAAGCCATCTCCAGGGCCCTTTCGAAAGCCGCGTGGGCCTCCTCGTGCCTGCCCATCAGCGTCGACAGCTCGCCCTGCCGCACCCACACCTGGGCCAGCTCGGTCGAGGGCTCTCCCCCCAGCAGGTCCAGCAGCTCGTCGATGACCTCCTGTTGGCGGTCGCGTCGCCCCAGGGTCTCGAGATGCCGTTCCTCCCCGAGCAGGATCGCGACCAGCGTGGCCGTCTTCTCGGACTCCGACGCATGCTGGCGCTCCACACAGCGGCGTGTGCGATCCAGCATCTGGACCGCCTCGTCCAGGCGCCACAGCCCGGCGGCCCGCTCGGCCGCCACGAGCCCGTACCGAACCGCGCGATCCCAGTCCTCGGCTTCGGCGAAGTGGTCGGCGAGACGCTCCGAGTGCTCCTCGATACGGCCCGGGTACAGCGCTTCGATGGCGGCACCCGCCAACGCGTGCCGCTCCCGGCGTTGCCGCTCGAGAAGACTCTCGTACGTGACGTCCAGTGTGAGGGCGTGCTTGAATCGGTACGTGGGCTCCGGGAGCAGGCTCGTGCGTTGGATCAGCCCCGTGGCGCGTAGGCTGTCCAGGGCCGCATCCAACCGGGACGGCGACGGAACGATGCGACTCAACAGCTTCGACCCGAAGCGCCGGCCGATGACGGAGGCACTGCGGAGCACTTCCCTGGCCTCGGGGTCCAGCCGGTCCAGGCGCGTCTTGAGGACCGCCTGCACCGTGTCCGGTATCGACAAACGCTCCACGGATCCGTCCAGCACGGCCTCACCGTCCGATTGCACCACGGTGCCCGTCTCCAGCAGGGTTCGGCAGAGCTCTTCGATGAAGAAGGGATTCCCTCCGGTCTTCTCGGCGATCCGGTCTTCCAGGTCTCGGGGGATGCGGACGTCACCGAGCGATTGCCGCATGACCTCCGCGGCGGCGCCGGCGTCCAGCGGAGCCAGCTCGACATGACTGTCTCCCGGCGGGGCGGGCGGCTGTCCGACCGTGGCCGGTCGGGACGTCACGACCAGAAGAAGGGGGTAGGCCGACACCATCTCGGCGAGCTGTTGCAGGACGTCCCTCGAGCCACCATCGGCCCAGTGCCAATCTTCCAGGAGCAGGACGAGCGGCTGTCCACGGGATCCCAGGGTGAACACCGAGACCAGGGCCTCGCCGACGGCCGCCCTCAGGTCGTCGCCCGCCAGGTACTCGGGTAGTGGATGGCGTTCGCTTTCGACGGCGAGCAGGTGCAGCAGAAGGGGGACGTAGGCCTCCAGCTCCGGCGCGAGGGCGCGCGTGCGCTCGACCACCAGATCCGGAGCGTCCTCGGGTAGGGATCGCCCCACCTCCAGCATGGCTTTCACGCATTCATTGAAGGGCAAGAAGGGCGTCAGTCCCCCGTGGGCCTGACACCGCCCTTGCACATACTTGATGCCTCCGTCCGTGAGCAGCCTCCGGAACTCGTGCAACAATCGGCTTTTGCCGACCCCGGCGTCGCCGACCACCGACACCACGTGTCCCTCTCCCGTCTGGGCACCGTCCAGCGCCCGGGTCAGCGTCGCGAGCTCGTTGGATCTCCCCACGAACCGGGTGAGGGCGCCTGACGCCTCGAGCCGGCTGGCCAGACCGGACTCTCCCGCCACGGCACGAGGGATGAGCGCAGCGTCGTTCGGGCCCATGCGGACCGGCTCCCGCTCCTCCGTCTTCAGGAACGGCTCTACGAGGCGAGCCAGCTCCGGCGTCAACAGGATCTCGCTCCGCTCAGCGGCCGACGCGAGACGAAGGACGTCCCGGACCACGGTTCCTCCGAGGCGGTAGCGACGCCCTCCAGCC